>NZ_PQWB01000050.1 GCF_002924365.1 Chromobacterium alticapitis
CGCCGGAGCGGGAATGGGTTGCCAGGGTGAGAGAGTCTTGCCGAATAGACAGGCAGCCTCAGGTCCGCGGCCTAGCTGAAAAGCCCCTCTCCCCTGGCGGGAGAGGGGTTGGGGAGAGGGGGCAGTTCGTAGCGCGGTCGGGCGGACTGCCAGGCCATGCCCGCCAGCAGGGGGGGTGGATAGGCCGAGCAGCCGCGCAGCGGATGCCCCTCAAGCGGGGCATCCGCCCTACCCCATCTGCGCCATCAGCCAGGTCAGGCCGCCCACGAAGCTGCAAAAGATCAGGCTGTGCTTCAGCGTGAAACGGAACAGATCCGCCTCCTTTCCGATCAAGCCTACCGCGGCGCAGGCCACGGCGATGGACTGAGGCGAGATCATCTTGCCGGTGACGCCGCCGGTGGTGTTGGCCGCCACCAACAGCACGTCCGACACGCCCAGCTGGTGCGCGGTGGCCGCCTGCAGGGCGGAGAACAGGGCATTGGACGAGGTGTCGGATCCGGTCAGGAACACGCCCAGCCAGCCCAAAAACGGCGAGAAGAACGGGAAAGCCTGCCCGGTATTGGCCAGACACAGCGCCAGCGTGCTGGACATGCCGGAATAATTGGCGACGAAGGCGAAGGCCAGCACCATGCCGATGGACAGGATGGGCCGGCGCAGCTCCATCAGCGTCTCGCCAAACGCGCGCGCGCCGTCTGCCGGGCGAAACTTCAGCAAGGCCATGGACAGCAGCGCGGCCAAGAAGATGGCGCTGCCGACGGCGGACACGAAGTCCAGCTTGTACAAGGCCTCGTAAGGCGCGTCCTTGGCGACGATGGGCGCGGTCTTGAGCACCAGTTTGTCCAGCCCCGGCACATGCAGCTTCCACACCCACCCCTCCAGCGCCCCGCCCTTTCCAAACAAGGCCTTGAACGGCTTGACGCTCCACACCGTCACCAGCGCGGTCAGGATCAAAAACGGGCTCCAGGCGCGGGCGATCTGGGCCATGGAGAAACCGCTGGCCTGGCGCGCGGACGGCGCGCGGCGGCCATGGAAAGTGAAGATTTCACTGGGCTGCCAAACCTTCAGGAACAGTGTCAGGCAGATCAGGCTGACCAGGGCCGAGGTGATGTCCGGCAGCTCCGGTCCGATGTAGTTGGAGGTGAAAAACTGGGTGACCGCGAACGACACCCCGGCCACCAGAATGGCCGGCCAGGTCTGGCGCACGCCCTTGAGGCCATCCATCATCATGACCAGCCAGAACGGCACGATCACCGACAAGATGGGCAGCTGATGGCCGGCCTTGGCGCCGATCAGGAACGGGTCCAGCCCCGTCACCTGCCCGGCCACGATGATCGGTATCCCCATGGCGCCGAAGGCCACCGGCGCGGTATTGGCGATCAGGCACAACCCGGCCGCGTACAAGGGATTGAAACCCAGCCCCACCAGCAAGGCTGCGGTGATGGCCACTGGCGCGCCGAAACCGGCCGCGCCCTCCAGGAAGGCGCCGAAGGAGAAACCCACCAGCAGCATCTGCAGTCGCTGGTCCTCGGTCACCGACAGCACCGAAGCGCGGATGATGTCGAACTGGCCGGTCTTGACCGTGATCTTGTACAGGAACACGGCGGCGATGATGATCCAGGCGATGGGCCACAGGCCGTAGCCGAAACCGAAGGCCGCCGCCGCCAGCGCCATCTTGGCGGGCATGCCGTAGAACAGGATGGCCACCGCCAGCGCGATCAGCACCGTCAAGGTGCCGGCGACGTGGCCCTTCAGCCGCAGCACCGCCAGCGCGACGAAGAAAAAGACGATGGGCAACGCGGCCATCAAGGCCGACAGCGCGAGGCCGCCGGATGGAAAGTACTGCTGGGTCCAGATTTCATGCATGCTCAGCTTCTCCTCATTCGGGTTTCGCCGGCGCAGCCGCTCCCCTGCCGATCAACGGAATCGTTTCGGCATGGCGGGGCAGGCAGGCGTTTCTTAGGTTGACTTCAGCGTTGAAAAGGCGGCCTTCATGACGGGCCGTTTGGGGTGGTGCAAAAATCCAGCAGCGCCTCGATGCTGCGGTACGGAATGCCGCCGTGCTCGGTCAGGCCGATCTGGCAGGTGCGGCTCATCGATACGCCGTGGCGACAGCTATCCGGCAAAGCGGGTTTCAATCTCCTCAGGCTGTGGGCGTTCAGCTCCGGCACGGTGAAGCCCTTGTCGCCGGCGAAGCCGCAACAAGCGATGTCCGGCACGGTCAACTCCTCGCAGCAGCTGGCGGCCAGGCGCTTCAGACTGCCCGCCGCGCCCATGGCGGTGGCGCTGCAGGGGATGTGCAGGGCTAACTGCGGCAGGCGCTGCGCGATTTCCAGCCTGGGCAGGACCTTTTCCGCCAGGAAGCCGGCGGCGTCGAACAGTCGCAGCCTGCCGTCAAGCAAGCCCTCGGCCTGCGCCTGCTTGACCCGCGCCGCGCACGGGCTGTTGTCGAGGTAAACCGGATGGCGGCCCTGTCCGCTCGCTTGCAACAGGGCGTCATTCAACGAAGCCTGGCTGCTGGCCAGAGCGCCGGCCGCGTTGGCCGAGGCGAAAGGCTGGCCGCAGCACAGGCTGTCATGGCCGGGCGGATAGACCGGCGCGAAACCGGCGCGGCGCAACAGATTCAGCGTATGGACGGCGACAGATTCGCCGCCCTCGCCTTCCGCCAGCGTACGGTTGACGCAGCTGACGAACAGCACCACCGGTTCGCCCTCGCCGCCCGCTTGGGGCAGCGGCGCGGCGGCGCGCGGCAGAGACGCCGGAACCAATGGAATGACCTTGCGCTCGCCCGGCTGGCGGCGCGTCATCGCGTTCAAGCGCCGCGCGCCGGCCAGATGGGCCAGCCGCAGGCCAGTCCGCGCCGCCGCCGTCATCCATTTCATATGCCGCGCGGCGAAGCCGGCCAAGGCGGGACGCCGGCTCGGGCCCTGCAGCTTTTTCATCAGCAAGCCGGTGTTGATGCCCACCGGGCAGCGCGTGGCGCACATGCCGGTGGCGGCGCAGGTGTCGATGGCGCGGTAGCGGTAGCCGGCTTTCAAAGCCGCCAGCTCCGCCGCGCCGCCGCCGTCGCGCTCCAATTGGCGGATGCGCCGCCAACTGGCCACGCGCTGGCGCGGGCTCAGCGTCAAACCGTGCGAGGGACAGGCCGGCTCGCAAAAGCCGCATTCGGTGCAGCGGTCCACCAGCTCGTCCGCCGCCGGCATGGGCTTGAGGTTTTCCAAGTGCAGCCTGTCGTTGTCGGTGATGATCACGCCGGGATTAAGCAGGCCGTCTGGATCGAACAAGGCCTTGATGCGCCGCATGATGTGCCAGGCGGCGTCGCCCCACTCCTGGCGCACAAAGGGCGCCACATTGCGGCCGGTGCCGTGCTCGGCCTTCAGCGAGCCGTCGTATTCGCCGGCCACCAGATCGCTCACGTCCTGCATGAAGGCATCGTAGCGGCTGACTTCAGCCGGGCTTTCAAAGCCGGGCGCGAATACGAAATGCAGATTGCCGTCCAGCGCATGGCCGAACAACAGCGCCTCGCCATAGCCGTGCTTGTCGAACAGCGCGGTCAGCCTGGCCACGCCGTCGGCCAATTGCGCGATAGGGAAAGCCACATCCTCTATCACCACCGTGGTCCCCACCGCCCGCGCCGCCCCCACCGCCGGGAACAGGCCCTTGCGCAAGGCCCAGTAGGTTTCGCACTCGCGCGCGTCGCGGCTGAAGCCGCTGGAGACTTTGGGGAAGAAGCCGGCCAGAAGCTGCTCGATAGCCGCTGAATGCTCGCCCAGCCTGGCTTCGCTTTCTGCCCGCAGCTCGATCAGCAAGCAGGCGCTAGCCGGCCCCACCGGCTGATGCAGGAAATCCGGCAGCCCCGGCTTGCCCTGCACCGCGCGGATGCTGCGGCTGTCTATCAGTTCCACCGCCGACACGCCGCCGGCGTCGCGCGCCGCGCTCAGGGCCGACACCGCATGGCAACAGGCGTCCAGTTCGTCGAACAACACCAGCGCCGACGCCTTGTGCGGATGCTCGGCCACAGTATGGAAGGTAATCTCGGAAATGAAGCCCAGCGTGCCTTCGGAGCCGATCATCAAGTGGGCCAGCATGTCCACCGGATCGGCGAAATCCAGCAGCGCGTTGATGCCATAGCCGGTGGTGTTCTTCAGCCGGTACTTGCGGCGCACCCGCGCCGCAAGTTCGGGATCGCCGGACAGCTCGCGTGACAGCCTTGCCAAACCGTCGAGCAAGTCGGCGCGAGATTCACGGAACGCCGCCACGCTGGCCGCATCGGCGGTGTCCAGCACGGCGCCGTCCAACAGCAGCACCCGCAGCGCCTGCAGGGTGTGGTAACTGTTGTCGCGGGTGCCGCAGCACATGCCGCTGGAGTTGTTGGCGGCGATGCCGCCTATCTTGGCGGTATTGATCGATGCCGGATCGGGGCCGATCTTGCGGCCATACGGCGCCAGCATGGCGTTGGCGTGCGCGCCTATCATGCCGGGCGCCAGCCGGATGCGTTCGCCGCCGTCCAGCACCTCGCCGCGATTGAAACCATCGCCCAGCACCGCCAGCACCGAATCGCTGACCGCCTGGCCGGACAGGCTGCTGCCGGCGGCGCGGAAGGTAACTGCCACCTGATGTTGGCGCGCCAGCCGCAGCAGCCCGGCCACTTCGGCCTCGTTTTCCACTTTGGCGACAATCTGCGGCCGCAAGCGGTAGAAACTGGCGTCGGTGCCGTAGGCCAGGGTGGACAACGGGTCCGTGCAGATGCGCTTGTCCGGCATGACGCGGCGCAGGTCTTGCAGAAACGCTTGATGGGCCGGACTCATGCGGACTTCCCCTTGTTCGCTTCGCGTTCGCGCAGCAGCTCATGCAGCGTCTTGGGCGCCGGCGTCAGCGGCAGATGGTTCTGCGTCCAGCCCAGCTGGTTCTTGGGCGCGTGCTTGCGCAAGCGCGTGGCCGCCCAGCCGAATAGCCTATATAGGTTTGGCGAGGCATGGACCAGCCGCCAGCCCTTCCAGGCCAGGCTTTCCGCGCCGCCGGCCGCCGCGCCCTGGCCGCGCAGCGGGTGCGCCACCCGCTCGCTGGCCGGCCGCTGGCTTTCCTCGCGCAGCCGCATCAGCATTTCCGGAATCGGAATCCGCACCGGGCACACCTCGCCGCAAGCGCCGCACAGGCTGGACGCCGTCGGCAGGTCGCGGGTGTTTTCCAGCCCCATCAAATGCGGCGAAATGATCTCGCCTATCGGTCCCGGATACGTCGTGCCGTAGGCATGCCCGCCGATGCGGGTGTAGACCGGGCAATGGTTCATGCAGGCGCCACAGCGTATGCATTGCAGCGTCTTGCGCAGCTGCTCGTCGGCGTAAGCCTGGCTGCGGCCGTTGTCCAGCAGCACCAGATGCACCTCGCGCGGGCCGTCCTTTTCGCCCGGCTTGCGCGGGCTGCTGATCATATTGAAGTAGGTGGTGATGGGCTGGCCGATGGCGGAGCGGGTGAGCAGGCTGTACAGCGGGACCACGTCTTCCAGCTTTTCCACCACCTTCTCGATGCCGGTGATGGCGATGTGAACGTCCGGCACCGTGGTGCACATGCGGCCGTTGCCCTCGTTTTCCACCAGGCACAGCGTGCCGGTTTCGGCCACGGCGAAGTTGACGCCGGACAGGCCGACATCGGCTTCCAGAAACTTGCGGCGCAGCACGCGGCGGCCGATCTGGATCAGAGCGTCCACGTCCTCGGTATACGGCGTGTCCGGCAGTTGCTCATGGAACAGCTGGGCGATGTCCTGCTTGGTCTTGTGGATGGCCGGCATGATGATGTGGGTGGGTTTCTCGCCCGCCAGCTGGACGATGTACTCGCCCATATCGCTCTCCACCGCCTCCACGCCCTGCTCGGCCAGGTAATGGTTGAGCTCGACCTCCTCGCTGACCATGGACTTGCCCTTGACCATCAGCTTGCCCTGCCTGCCGGCGACGATGCCATGGATGATGCGATTGGCGTCCTCAGCCGTCTCCGCCCAATGCACTTTCACGCCGTTTGCCGTGAGCTTGTCTTCCAGTTTTTCCAGCAGTTCCGGCAGCCGGGACAAACAGCGCTGGCGTATGCCCTCGCCCAGCGTGCGCAGCGCGGACAGCTCCGCCTCGTCCGGAAACGCCACCAGCCGCTTGGCCATCAAAAAGTCCATGGAACCACGCAGGCTTTGCCGCAGCTTGCCATCCGTCAGCGCCAGCTTGGCGTTGTCCTTGAAGGCGCGCGACGGATAAACGGTGATCTTGCTCTCGCTCATCGCCCTGCTCCTTCCACGTCATGGATGGCGATGTGCGGCGGCAGCACGGCCAGCACCAGCAGCTCGCGCGGGCCGTGCGCGCCGTAAGCCAGCGTTTGCTGGATATCGGCGGTCTTAGAGGGGCCGGAGATCAGCAGCGCGTTGGTGGGCATGCCGGCGGACCAATTCTCGCCCTTCATCGCCGAGTAAAAATCCGAGTACAGCGTGGCGGCGTCGAACAAGGCGATGTGCAAGGGCGGAACCAGGCTCATCGTCCGCGGCTCGGCCTCATCCGGCCACAGCGCCAGCGTGCCGGTGGCGGCGATGCCGCAGCGGACAGACGTGAAACCGGCGGCGATGTCGAACAGCTCCGCCTTCCAGCCATCCACCTCGCGGTCGAAGCAGACGATGCGCGGCGCGTCCGCGGCGCCCTGCAGGCGCTGCGCCAGTCGCCGGCCATGCGCCGTGTCGGACAACAGCAGCGAATCTTGCGGATGCGCGGCCAGCCAATCGGCCAGCGCCGCGTCCCACTCCGCCTCGCGCGTCCACAGGATGTCGGTTTTCACCGCGCGCATCATCGCCGCCCAGTGGCGCAGGCGAGCGACTTCATCGTCCAGGCTGGCAAAGCGCTGGAAATGACCGGCCAGATCGGGCCGCGCGCGCTCTTGCCTCGGCGCGGCGCGCAATTTTTGCAAGATGGAGGCGCGCGCGCTCATCGCTTGCCTCCGGTGCGCTCCAGCAGAAAGCTGGCCAGGTGGCGGCCCTGGAAGCCGCTGCCGCACTGCCCCAGCTTGCCGTTGATATTGAGCAGGCAGCCGCCGTCCGCGGTGACGAACTCCACCGCGCCGCTATCCTGCAGCGATTGGGCCTTGTCGGCCACCATCGCGCCGGCGATGTCCGGATGCTTGATGGAGAAAGTGCCGCCGAAGCCGCAGCACTCGGATTCATGATCATGCACCACGCGTTCGACGTTTTGCAGCCTGTCGACTAGCGCCCAGCTGCTCTTGTGCACATTCATCTCGCGCCGCGCCGAGCAGGAGGTATGCACCGCCACTTTGACCGGCGCGCCCAGATCTTGCGGCCGCCAGTCCAGATGGTTGAGCAGGAAATCGGAAAACTCCACCACCCGCGCGGCGATGGCGCAAGCTTCCATTTCATCCGCCTCGCCGGCGAACAGCTTGGGCCAGTGATGCTGGATCATGCCGCCGCAGGAACCGGACGGCACCACGATGGGCCAGGCTTCCGGGAAACAGGCCAGCTGCGCGCGCGCCACGGCCAGCGCCTCCTTGGGGTGGCCGCTGGTATAGGCCGGCTGGCCGCAGCAGCTTTGGGCCTGAGGGAAATGCACCAGCACGCCCAAGCCTTCCAGCAGGGCGATGGCGTCTAGGCCAGCTTCCGGCAGGAACAGGTCGAGCAGACAGGTGCCGAACAGGTAAACGTCGGCAGGCGTCTTCATGGCTTCCTTTGTAAATTGGTAAGACCAATTATTCTTATAAAAACCACTTTAGAGTGAATGCTTGAATCCGTCAATATGACAAGCGCTGACGATGCATACCGTTGCGCGCCTGTCATCACCCGCTCACGCCGCAGCCCATGAAGCTCACGGAATCGCGCCGAGCTCGGCCTTGTGGTTTTTTGGCGAAAACGGGAAAGCGCATCCGGAAAGATAGCCGCGTCAATGCGGCCAAACCGGCCATGCAAGACGATGACCGCGACCGATGCGCGCATGCTTGATGCGCCGAGTGAAATCCATCATTTCGTTCGCGGCTTGAAAGGATTCGCATGAAACTCTGGCCACACATCCATATTTCCATAATAATGGAAATATGGATACTTTAACCGCCGCCGAACGCTTGGCCGCCCTGGGGCATGAGTCCAGGCTGGCCATCTACCGCCTGCTGGTCGAAGCCGGCCCGGATGGGCTGATCGCCAGCGCCATCGCCGAAGCGCTGGGCCTGCCCGCCGCCACGCTGTCCTTCCACCTGTCGCACCTGAGCCGCGTCGGCCTGGTCAAGGGCGAGCGCGAGAGCCGCTTCATCCGCTACTCCGCCGAATACGGCGCGATGGACGCGCTGATCGGCTTCCTGACTCGCAATTGTTGCCAGGGCGAACCCTGCCTGCCGCAAACCTCCTGCTGCGCGCCCCAACCCCATGACGGAGACTCCCGGCCATGAGCCAACTGAAAACCGTGCTGGTGCTGTGCACCGGCAATTCCTGCCGCTCGCAGATGGGCGAAGCCATCCTCAACCATGAGCTGGCGGGCTTGGCGCGCGCGCTCTCCGCCGGCACCGAGCCGCAGACCCAAGTCGCCAATGGCGCGATTGAGGCCTTGCGGCTGATCGGCTTGCCCACCGACGGTTTGCATCCCAAGGATGTGGAGGCCGTGATGAACGAGGACATCGATCTGGTGGTCAGCGTCTGCGACAAGGCCAGGGAAAGCTGCCCCGTCTTCCCCCGCCCGGTCAAACGCATCCATGTCGGCTTCCACGACCCTCACGGCGAGCTGCTGGACAGTTTCATCCACGTACGCGACGACATCCGCGCCCGGCTGGTGCCTGCAGTGCGCGAAGCCTTGGGAATTTAAGGAGAACGCATGAGCACGCAACAAAACACGGCGATCCAGTCCGTCGCGCGCGGTCCCGCCATGGGCCTGTTCGAACGCTATCTGACAGTGTGGGTGCTGTTGTGCATCGCGGCCGGCATCGCCGCGGGCCAATGGGCGCCCGGCCTATTCCACGCCATAGGCCGGCTGGAGATCGCCCGCGTCAATCTGCCGGTGGGTCTGCTGATCTGGGTGATGATCATCCCCATGCTGATGAAGGTGGACTTCGGCGCGCTGCATGAGGTGAAACAGCATGTCCGCGGCATCACCGTCACCCTGTTCGTCAACTGGCTGGTCAAGCCGTTCTCAATGGCGCTGCTTGGCTGGCTGTTCATCCGCCAGTTGTTCGCGCCCTGGCTGCCGGCCGAGCAGCTGGACAGCTATATCGCCGGCCTGATCCTGCTGGCCGCCGCGCCCTGCACCGCCATGGTCTTCGTCTGGAGCCGGCTGAGCGGCGGCGACCCGCTGTTCACGCTGTCCCAGGTCGCGCTGAACGACGCCATCATGCTGTTCGCCTTCGCGCCGCTGGTCGGCCTGCTGCTGGGCATCTCCGCCATCGCCGTGCCCTGGGATACGCTGCTGGCCTCGGTCATGCTCTACATCCTGATCCCGGTGATCCTGGCCCAAGCCTGGCGCAAGGCGCTGCTGAACCGGGGCCAGGCCGCCTTCGACGCCGCCATGGCCAGGATCGGCCCATGGTCGATGAGCGCGTTGCTGGCGACGCTGGTGCTGCTGTTCGCCTTCCAAGGCGAGGCCATCCTGCGCCAGCCGCTGGTGATCGCGCTATTGGCCGTGCCCATCCTGATCCAGGTGTTTTTCAACTCGGCGCTGGCTTACTGGCTGAACAAGAAGGCCGGCGAGAAACACAGCGTGGCTTGCCCATCGGCGCTGATAGGCGCGTCCAACTTCTTCGAGCTGGCCGTCGCCGCAGCCATCAGCCTGTTCGGTTTCCACTCTGGCGCCGCCCTTGCCACCGTAGTGGGCGTGCTGATTGAAGTGCCTGCCATGTTGCTGGTGGTCAAGGCGGTCAATGCGAGCAAGGCGTGGTACGAGCGCTGACAAGCGCGCCCGCGCCCCGGATGACGCATAGCCAGGGACAATCTCGCCAACGCTCTGCTATGCTTGCGCATCTGGTCTGACCAATACTCCGCCGATTTGCGACGCTTACTCCATGGCCTATCCCAAAGTCACTTTGCCCAAGCTGTCCGATGTGATCGTGCAGCAACTCGAAAAACGCATCCTCGACGGCGTGCTCAAGCCTGGCGACCGGCTCCCGCCTGAAAGACAATTGGCCGAGGAGTTCGGGGTGTCGCGGCCATCGCTGCGCGAGGCCATCCAGCAGCTGGCCTCGCGCGGCCTGCTGTCCAGCCGCCAGGGCGGCGGCACCTGGGTGACGGACAGGCTGGAAACCGCGTTTTCCGATCCGTGGGAAACCTTGCTGAACCAGCACGTGGAGCTGCACGACGACGTGCTCGAATTCCGCCGCGTGCTGGAGGGCACGGTGGCGCGCTGCGCCGCCAGCCGCGCCACGCCGGCCGATCTGGAGCGGCTGCAACGCTGCGTGGACCGGCTGCAGCAGGCCTATCGCGGCGGAGATCTGGCCGAGCAGGCGCAAGCCGATGTCGAATTCCATCAGGCCGTGGCCGAGGCCTCGCACAATGTGCTGTTCGCCCACTTGTCCGGCAGCCTACTGGCCATGCTGCAGCGCCACGTCAAAGACAATATCGCCAATCTGTTCGCCGTCGGCAAGGTGGCGGAGGCGCTGCGCGAACAGCATCTGGCGATCTGGCAGGCCATACGGGACCGCCAGCCGGACGCGGCGCGGCTGGCCGCGGAGAAACACATAGATTTTGTCGCCGATACCCTGCAAAACCAGCAGCTGCAAGCCGAGCGCGACGCCCGCGCCCGTCTGCGCCTGCAACAGGACAACGCCTGAAGCCGCGCCGACGACAATCGGCGCCGCCCGCCGCGCCAGAATGCCAAGGGCCGCCCCGTCTCGCGACGGCGCGGCCCTTGCCTCATCCTTTGGACGACGCCGGCGATCAGCCCTGGCGATCCATCAGCCAGTCCACATAGCGGCTTACGCCCTCGCTGACTGACAGCATGGGCTCCTGGTAACCGGCCTCGCGCAGTTTGGCGATGTCGGCTTGAGTGAAGCTCTGGTACTTGCCCTTCAGCGCGTCCGGGAAGGGAATGTATTCGACTATGCCCTGCTGCGCCATCTCGGCCAGCGTCAGCGCCGGCTTGCCCTCATGGCGTCGGCAGGCGTTGACCGTGGCCTCGGCCACATCGTTGAACGGCTGCGAGCGGCCGCTGCCCAGATTGAAGATGCCGCTCTTTTCCGGATGGTCCAGGAAATGCAGATTGACCTTGACCACGTCCTCCACCGAAACGAAGTCGCGGCTCTGCATGCCATCGCCCCAGCCGTCCCAGCCGCCGAACAACTTGACCTTGCCGTGCTCGCGGTATTGGTTGAAATGGTGGAAGGCGACGGAAGCCATGCGGCCCTTGTGCTGCTCGCGCGGACCGTAGACGTTGAAATAACGGAAGCCCACCGCCTGCGCGCTCAGGCCTTCCTTCATGCGGCGGCGCAACACCTGGTCGAACTGGAACTTGGAATAGCCATAGACATTCAACGGGCCCTCGTGCTGGCGCTCCTCCTTGAACACGGTGCCCTTGCCGTAAGTGGCGGCGCTGGACGCGTACAGGAACTGGATTTCCTCATGTTGGCAATAATCGAACAAGGCCAGCGTGTACTGGTAGTTATTGTCCATCATGTACTTGCCGTCGTGGTTCATCGTGTCCGAACACGCGCCCTGGTGCAGGATGGCGGTAAACTCGCCCTCGTACTCGCCATCCAGCAGCAGGTGCAGGAATTCATGCTTGTCGAGGTAATGCGCGATTTCGCAATCGACCAGATTATGGAACTTGTCGCCATGGCTCAGATTGTCCACGGCGAGGATGTCGGTGATGCCGCGCTGGTTCAAACCCTTGACCAGATTGGAGCCGATGAGGCCGGCGGCGCCGGTGACGACGATAGTCATGTTTAATCCTTGTTCGGCCGGGACCGCGGGGTCCGGGCAGTAATATTGATTCAGAAGCCCGCGCCGGGGCGAGCCAAATAAGACAACTCCGCCGCGGTGCTGGTTCTGCCCAGCGCCGCGTTGCGATGCGGGAAGCGGCCGAACTCGGCGATCACGTCCAGGTGGCGCCGGGCATAATCCAGATAGCCGCTGTCCGGCAATTCGGCCGCCAGCTCGGAAAACAGCTGGACCGACCACTGTTGGTCCGCCAGATCTTCGCTGTGCTCGAACGGCAGATAGGCGAATACGCGCGCCACCGGCGGCAAGCGGCGGTCCAGCCCGCTCTCCCGCGCCAGCCGCGCCCCTGCGCGCGCCCTGGCGTCACTGGCGAAAGCCCTAGCCTCGCCGCGGAACAGATTGCGCGGAAACTGGTCCGCGATGAGCAGCCAGGCCAGCGCGGCCTTGGCGTCTGTAACATCCATGTCCAGCTCGCCGCGCTCCAACTGCTGCCAGTCGTCCAAAAACTGGCGGCGGATGGCGTCGTCAAACGCCTCGTCCCTGGCGAACCATGCGCCGCGCGCCGTGTTCAGGCAGGCCTCGTCGCTGCCGCCAAACCAGAAGCGCAACACCGCGTCCACCCGCTCAGCCGTCAACTTCGCCATCTTCGCCTCCCTTGGCGCGCCGCGATGGCGCGAATGAATTACAAGGCCAGCAGCTCCTGCTGGCTGCATACGGCGGTGCCTAGCTTGCCCACCACCACGCCGGCGGCGGCATTGGCCAGGCTCATCGCCACCGGCATGCTCAGGCCGGCGGCCAGCGCCAGTCCCAGCGTGCCTATCACCGTGTCGCCTGCGCCGGACACGTCGTACACTTCGCGCGCCAGCGTAGGCTGGTGCAGCGCGCCCTCGGTCCGGAACAAGGTCATGCCCTCTTCGCTGCGCGTCACCAGCAAGGCGTCCAGCTTCAGCGCCTCGCGCAGGGCCTGCGCCTTGGCCGTCAGCGCGGCCTCGTCCTTCCAGCTGCCCGCCACCTGGCGGAATTCGCTGCGGTTCGGCGTCAGCAAGGTGGCGCCGGCGTATTTGCTGTAGTCGTCGCCCTTGGGGTCTATCAGCACCGGCTTGCCGGCCGCGCGCGCCAGGCGGATCATCTCCGCGACGTGGGTCAGCCCGCCCTTGCCGTAGTCGGACAGGATCACCACATCGTGCTTCGCGACAATATCAGAGAATTCCTGCAGCTTGTCCGCCAGGATTTCATGGCTGGGCGCGTCTTCGAAATCCAGCCGGATCAGTTGCTGCTGCCGCGCCACCACGCGCAGCTTCACCGTGGTGGAGATGTTGGCGTCGCGCTTGAACGAGGTGGCGATGCCGTCGCGCACCAGCAGCGCTTCCAGCGCGTCGGCCGCTTCGTCGTTCCCCACCACGGACAAGATGCTGGCCTTGCCGCCCAACCCGGCGATATTGCGCGCCACATTGGCCGCGCCGCCGGCGCGCTCCTCGCTGCGGGCGATCTTGGCCACCGGCACCGGCGCTTCCGGCGAAATCCGCGACACATCGCCAAACCAGTAACGATCCAGCATCACATCGCCCACCACCAGCACGCGGGCGCCCGCCAGCTTGCTCGCCAACTCGGCGGCGTTCAGCCCCAGGTCTTGCATTACACCCATGATTGCTCTTTCAACGGCCGATGGCGTGGTAGTCGAAACCTTGTTCGCGCAGCCAGGCCGGTTCATACATATTGCGGCCGTCGAAAATCAGCGGCTGCTTCAAACTCTTGCGGATCGCCTCGAAGTCCGGCGCGCGGAACATCTTCCACTCCGTGACGATCAGCAGCGCGTCGGCATTGTCCAGCGCACCCATCATGTCGTCGACGAAGCTGATGCCCTGCATGCCGGTCATGACGCGTTGCGCCTCATGCGAGGCCACCGGGTCGAAGGCGGCGAGAGTCGCGCCGCGCCGGGTCAACGCTTCCGCGATCACGCGGCTGGGCGCTTCGCGCATATCGTCGGTATTGGGCTTGAACGCCAGGCCCCACAAGGCGAAGCGGCGTCCGGACAAATCCTCGCCGAAATGGGACACCACCTTCTCGACCAGGCGCAGCTTCTGCACCTCGTTGGCCTCCTCCACCGCGGTCAGCACGCGCAACGCATGGCCGTTTTCCTTGGCGGTCTGCACCAGCGCCTTGACGTCCTTGGGGAAGCAGGAGCCGCCATAGCCCACGCCAGGGTACAGGAAGTGATAGCCGATGCGCGGGTCCGAGCCCATGCCCAGCCGTACCTGTTCGATGTCGGCGCCCATGGTCTCGGCCAGATTGGCCAGTTCGTTCATGAAGGAAATGCGCGTGGCCAGCATGGCGTTGGCCGCGTACTTGGTCAGCTCGGCCGAGCGCACGTCCATCAGCAGCACGCGCTCGTGGTTGCGCTGGAACGGCTTGTACAGGCGGCGCATGATCTCTGCCGCGCGCTCATCGTCCACGCCCACCACCACGCGGTCCGGCCGCATGAAGTCCTCGATCGCCGCGCCTTCCTTCAGGAATTCCGGGTTCGACACCACGCTGAACGCGATGTCTGCGCCGCGCGCCGCCAGCTCATCGGCGATGACCGCCCGCACGCGATCGGCCGTGCCCACCGGCACGGTGGACTTGTCCACCACCACGCGGTATTCCGTCATGTGGCGGGCGATATTGCGCGCCGCGGCCAGCACGTATTGCAGGTCGGCCGAGCCATCCTCGTCCGGCGGCGTGCCGACGGCGATGAACTGCACCTCGCCGAAGGCGACTGATTCCGCCACATCGGTGGTGAAATGCAGGCGGCCGGCGGCCACATTGCGCTTGACCATGTCCTCCAGGCCGGGCTCGAAAATGGGGATGCCGCCGCTCTGCAGGATTTCGATCTTGCGCGGATCCACATCCAGACAACACACGTGATAGCCGGTCTCGGCCAGACAGGTGCCCGTCACCAGGCCTACGTAACCGGAGCCAATGACTGTGATTTTCATAATTGCTTGATCCGGTAGCCCTGAATGTCCTGATTGATCGCGCGCAGCGTCGCCAAGGGATCGGCGGAGCCGGTGATGGAGCGGCCGATCACCAGGTAATCGGAGCCCGCCTCCAGCGCGGCCAGCGGCGTCATCACGCGGCGCTGGTCGTCATTGCCGCCCTCGGCCAGCCGGATGCCCGGCGTCACCAGCTTGAAATCGCGGCCCAGCGCCTGTTTCAGCATGGCGGCCTCCTGCGCCGAGCACACCACGCCGTCCAGGCCGCAGTCTCGCGTCAAGGTCGCCAGGCGCAGCACATGCTGCTCGGGCGAGGCGGCAATGCCGATCTCGGCCAGATCGGACGCTTCCATGCTGGTCAGCACCGTCACCGCGATCAGCAAAGGCCGCTGGCTGTAGCCGGCCAGCGCCTCGCGCGCGGCCTCCATCATGCGGCGGCCGCCGGAAGCGTGCACATTGACCATCCAGACGCCGGCCTCCGCCGCGGCCTTGCAGGCGTGGGCGACCGTGTTCGGGATATCGTGGAACTTCATGTCCAGGAAGACTTGGAAACCACGCGCCGCCAGCGCCTCGACCAGATGGCGGCCGCTGGAGGTGAACAATTCCTTGCCCACTTTCAGGCGGCACTCGGCCGGATCCAGCTGGCTGGCGAACTTCAGCGCGGCGTCGGCGTTGTCGAAATCCAACGCCACGACAACCGGCGAGGTCTCGCGCGCGTCCGCGTTTGCAATCAAAGGATTCATCAATGCTCCATATTCTGTTTCTGGCGCGCGCCGGTCTGCGCCGGCGACGCGATGCGTCAATCGTTATCAGGCTTCCGAGCGGTTGGCGGTAAAGCTTTCCCACTCGCCGCAAGCCGGGCAATGCCAGAAGAAAGCGCGGGAACGGAAGTTGCAGCACTTGCAGCGATGCACGCTCAGGCGTTGCGAGTGCTTGAGTATCAGCGCGCGCGCCACCTCCGCGTCCATGCGGCCCTCAGGCGACAGCTCGTCCATCTGCGCCTCTATCATCCGATACACGCCGGCCAGGCTGGGCCGCGCGTACACTGCCTCGCGCACGCCTTCCAGCGCCTTGGCCTCGCCCTCATAGGTGGCGATTTTCTGGTACAAGAGATCGGTCAATTCCAGTTGCGGGAAAGTGCGCTGGTAGCCGCGCAGCAGCGCGATGCCCTCCAGCGGCCTGCCCTGCTTTTCATAAGCGTCGAACAGGCGCTCGGCGGCCATGGCCAGGTATTCGTAATTCTGCTTTTCTATGCCCTGCCAGGCCGCGATGGCGGCGTCGGCATTGCCTTCGGCGAATTCGATGTCGCCCAGGATCAGGCTGGCGCGCACGCACTTTCGATTGGCGGCGATGGCTTCCGCCACATACTGCCTGGCCTGCGCGTAACTAGACTTGTACAACTCGCCCTGGGCCAGTTCGCAATAAAACTGCGCCACCTCATGCTGGAAGGAGTGGGCGTCGCTGCGCAGCTCGCGCGCCGTCTCAATCGCCTTCTGCCAGTCGCGGTCCTGCTGGTAGATGTCCAGCAGCTGCCGACGCGCCGCCAGCCCCATATTGCCGTCCAGCAGCTTCAGCAGGATTTCCTCCGCGCGATCCACCAGGCCCGCCTTGCGGAAGTCCTGCGCCAGCTCATTGCGCACCTGGTCGCGCTGCTCGCCCGGCAGATCCGACGAGTCCAGCATTTGCTGATGCAGCCGGATGGCGCGGTCGTTCTCGCCGCGCTTGCGGTAGAGTTTGCCCAGGATATGCTGCAGTTCCAGCGCCGCCCCCTGTTGGCGCGCCACTTCAGCCAAGGCTTGCGCCGCGACATCGGTCTTGTCTTCAACCAGCGCGTCCAGGCCGCGGAAATAGGAAGTCGGCACCGATTTCGCCTGTTTCAGCACTGTGCGCATGTCGACGCGCGCGGCAAACCAGCCGAGTCCGAAAAAGGCCGGAAACAGCAGCAGCCACCACAAATCAAGTTCCAACAGCAATCCTTTCGGGATAAATAGCCCGGCCCGCGGACGCGGCCCGGCAGGAAAATTCAATCAGCCAGCGCGTCGCTGGGATCGCTGACGACCTTGTGGGCAGGCGGACGATTGCGCAGCTCTTTCTTGAGTTGCGACAATTCGCGGCGGGTTTTCAGATAGAAGCTGAAGGTGGCCAGCAGACCTACGATCGCTCCGGCCACAAAGAACAGCAGCAGGAATACGATGAGCGGCGCCGACCAGGATTGGCCGAAGAACAGTTTGAATTCGACAGCATGGCTGTTTTGCACGGTAATGGCGACCAGCAGCAGCAGCAGCGCCAGTTCGACGATACGCAACAAATATCGCATGGTTTCGCTCGATGAGTTTGCCGGAGTGCAATTTTAAACGATAGCCGGCCACAACCCAAGCCCGACGGACAAAACGAAAAAAGCGCCGCAATAAGCGGCGCTTTTCGACACAAAACCGGAAAACTGCTATCAGGCCTGAACCTGTTCCATCAGGGAAAGGTCCACGCGTTCGCGCAATTCCTTGCCGGCCTTGAAATGAGGCACGTATTTCTCAGGAACCGAGACGCTGGTGCCCGACTTCGGGTTGCGGCCGACGCGCGGCGGACGGTAGTTCAGATCGAAGCTACCGAAACCGCGAATCTCGATGCGGCTACCCTGAGCCAGGTTGTTGGCCATCGCGTCCAGAATGGTCTTGACGGCCAACTCAGCATCTTTGTAGACCAACTGAGAATTGCGCTCGGCGAGTCTCTCGGACAGCCTAGCAATCAGCTCAGATTTGGTCATGACGCTATTACTCGTTGGAGCCGGACAGTTTAGCCTTCAGCAGGGCACCCAGGTTGGTGGTGCCGGCGGAAGCGCTGTCAACGGACAGGTTCTTCATCGCAGCGTTGTCTTCCTGAGCGTCCTTAGCCTTGATGGACAGGCTGATGTTGCGGGACTTGCGATCCACGGCAACGATCACAGCCTCAACGGCATCGCCATCCTTCAGGATGGAGCGAGCGTCTTCCACGCGGTCGCGGGACAGTTCGGAAGCGCGCAGGTAGCCTTCAACGTCGGTATCCAGAGCGATAACGGCGCCCTTGGCGTCAACGGACTTCACGGTGCCCTTAACCAGAGCGCCCTTGTCGTTCATAGCAACGAAGTTGTTGAACGGATCGCCTTCCATCTGCTTGATGCCCAGGGAGATGCGTTCTTTTTCCACGTCGATGGACAGAACAACGGCTTCAACCTCGTCGCCCTTCTTGAACTTGCGCACGGCTTCTTCGCCAGCTTCGTTCCAGGACAGGTCGGACAGGTGAACCAGGCCGTCGATGCCGCCCGGCAGGCCAACGAACACGCCGAAGTCGGTGATGGACTTGATCGCACCCTTCAGCTTGTCGCCCTTGTGGAAGTTGTCGGCGAACTCGTTCCACGGGTTGGCCAGGCACTGCTTCATGCCCAGGGAGATACGACGACGGTCTTCGTCGATTTCCAGGATCATGACTTCCACTTCGTCGCCAACTTGAACCACCTTGGACGGGTGTACGTTCTTGTTGGTCCAGTCCATTTCGGACACGTGCACCAGGCCTTCGATGCCTTGTTCGATTTCCACGAACGCGCCGTAGTCGGTCAGGTTGGTCACCTTGCCGAACAGACGGGTGCCGGACGGGTAGCGGCGGGACAGGCCCACCCACGGATCTTCGCCCAGCTGCTTCAGACCCAGGGATACGCGGTTCTTCTCTTGGTCGAACTTCAGTACCTTGGCTTCCACTTCGTCGCCCACGGCCAGAACTTCGGACGGGTGCTTCACGCGGCGCCATGCCAGGTCGGTGATGTGCAGCAGGCCATCGATGCCGCCCAGGTCAACGAACGCACCGTAGTCGGTGATGTTCTTGACGATACCCTTGATGACGGCGCCCTCTTTCAGGGTTTCCAGCAGAGCCTTGCGCTCTTCGCCCAAGGTTTCTTCCAGCACGGAGCGGCGGGAAACCACGACGTTGTTGCGCTTGCGATCCAGCTTGATAACCTTGAACTCGATCTGCTTGTTTTCGTACGGGGTGGTGTCTTTCACCGGACGCACGTCGACCAGGGAACCCGGCAGGAAGGCGCGGATGCCGTTGACCATGACGGTCAGGCCGCCCTTCACCTTGCCGCTGATCAGACCGGACAGGATGGTGCCGGCTTCCAGCGCTTCTTCCAGCTCAACCCAGGCGGCCATGCGCTTGGCTTTTTCGCGGGACAGCTTGGTCTCGCCGAAGCCGTTTTCCAGCGCGTCGATAGCGACGGTCACGAAGTCGCCGATGGCAACTTCGACCACGCCTTGGTCGTTCTTGAATTCTTCGGCCGGAATCAGGGACTCGGACTTCAGGCCGGCGTTCACGGTAACAAAGTTGGAATCAACAGCCACAACTTCGGCAGTGATCACTTCGCCCACACGCATGTCGTGCAGGGTCAAGCTTTCTTCAAACAGCTGGGCGAAGTTTTCCATGGAGAGGGTAGTCATCAAGCGTACTCTCGGTTGCACGCCTCACGGCGTGCGGGGTTAGGGTTGAACACACGGCCGTTTTGCATTGCAGCAAAACGGCCGCTTAAAAAAATCAATGGCCGGAAACCTGTCTTTCCTCAAACCACACGAGTACCTTGTCGACCGCCTGGTCTATGGTCAGCTCCGTGGTATCGAGCAATAAGGCGTCCGGCTCCTGGCGCAGCGGCGCTACCGGCCGGGCGGCATCGCGCGCGTCCCGATCGATAATGTCCTGCATAATTCGGGGAAGATTAGCAGATTCCCCCTTGCCGATCAACTGCTTATGACGGCGACTGGCGCGTTCGTCCGCGCTGGCCGTCAAAAAAATCTTCAAAGTCGCATCCGGAAACACCACCGACCCCATGTCGCGGCCATCGGTCACCAGACCCGGCGCCAGCCAGAAATCCCGCTGGCGCTGCAACAGCGCCTCGCGCACCTCCGGCAGCGCGCCCACCTTGGACGCGCCTATGCCGATTTCCTCCGCGCGGATGTCCGCGCTGACATCGTTGCCTTCCAGCCACACCGCGCCATCGGAAAACTCCACCGGCAGGTTCGCGGCCGCTTCGGCCAGCTCCGCTTCGTCATCCCAGGCTATGCCATGGCGGCGCGCGAACAGCGCCAACAGACGATACAACGAGCCCGAATCCAGATAGTGGAAACCCAGGCGGTCGGCCACCAGGGCCGCCACCGTGCCCTTGCCGGAGGCCGAAGGGCCGTCGATGGTTATCACCGGAACTGTCATGACGTTTTCAATCCTGTCTGCGAATCTTCAAGCCGCCGTCCCTTGCTGCCGGGACGGCCAAACCGCGCATTGTAACGCATGCCGCCCCGCCATGCGAAAACCGTAGACGATTGCGCGCGATCGGTCAGCCCGGTTACAGTGTCCCCTCACTCCGTCCACTGCGCACAACTTCAGAAAACCCATGGAACAATTGCACCTGCTTCCCTGCACGCGCCTATCCGGCTCGATCAAGCTTCCCGGCTCCAAGAGCATTTCCAACCGCACCCTGCTGCTGGCCGCGCTGTCCGGCGGCAGCACTCTGGTGCGCGACCTGCTGGATTCGGACGACATCCGCCACATGCTGGCGGCGCTGAAACTGTTGGGGGTGAAGATAGAACAGCAAGGCGACAGTCGCGATTTCCGCGTGCACGGCTGCGGCGGCGCATTCCCGGTCAAGAACGCCGATTTGTTCCTCGGCAACGCCGGCACCGCCTTCCGTCCGCTGACCGCCGCCCTGGCGCTGATGGACGGCCATTATCAATTGTCCGGCGTGCCGCGCATGCACGAACGCCCTATCGGCGACCTGGCCGACGCGCTGAACGCCGCCGGCGCTCACATCGAGTACCTTGGCCAGCCCGGCTTCCCGCCGCTGGCCATCAAGCCGGCGCAAGTCCGCTGCGCCGAACCCATCCGCGTCAAGGGCGACGTATCCAGCCAGTTCCTGACCGCCCTCCTGATGGCGCTGCCGCTGACCGGCGAGCAAGCCGAGATAGAAGTGGCCGGCGAACTGATCTCCAAGCCTTATATCGAAATCACGCTGAACCTGATGGCGCGCTTCGGCGTGCGCGTGCAGCGCGAAGGCTGGCAACGCTTCATCATTCCGGGCGGCCAGCACTACATTTCTCCGGGCGAGGTCTTCGTCGAAGGCGACGCCTCCAGCGCTTCCTACTTCCTGGCGGCCGGCGCGCTGGCCGGCGGCCCGGTGCGCGTGGAAGGCGTGGGCCAGGCCAGCATCCAGGGCGACGTGCGCTTCGCCGAGGCGCTGGAGTTGATGGGCGCGACGGTGAGCCGCGGCGACAACTGGATAGAAGCCCGCATGGAAGGCAAGCTCAAGGCCATAGACCTGGACTGCAACCACATCCCGGACGCGGCGATGACGCTGGCCGTGGCCGCGTTGGCCGCGGAAGGCACCACCACGCTGCGCAATATCGCCAGCTGGCGGGTGAAGGAAACCGACCGCCTGTCGGCGATGGCTGCCGAGCTGCGCAAAGTCGGCGCCCTGGTGGAGGAAGGCCCGGACTATATCCGCGTCACCCCGCCGGCCGCGCTGACGCCGGACGCCGAGATCGACACCTACGACGACCACCGCATGGCGATGTGCTTCTCGCTGGTTTCGCTGTTGGGCGCGCCGGTCATCATCAACGATCCAAAATGCGTAGCCAAGACCTTCCCGGATTACTTCCAGGCATTGGCCGCGCTGCAAGCGCAGTAAACACCATATATTGATGAATTAATCGATAGACTCCACAATATAGGCATTACACAGGAGTCTATCGATGAGCAATCTGTTCGAGATGCGCCGCGACTTCATGCGGCGCTTCGACATCCCCTCCCCCTCCCGCCCCGAATTCCAGCCCGAACAACTGGCGATGTGGCAAACCATGCTGGACGAAGAGCTGGCCGAGCTGCGTCAAGCGCTGGCCGATTACCGCGAACTGCCCGCGCAATCTCCCGAGCAACAGCTGCAAAGCCGCGCCGAACTAACCGCCGAGGCGGTGGACGTGCTGAACGTGGTGTGCGGCCTCTTGCTCTCGCAAGGCCTGCCGCTGGAAACGATGTGCGAAACCATACATGAAGCCAATCTGCGCAAATGCGTGGACGGCAAGGTAGTTCGCCGCGCAGACGGCAAGGTATTGAAGCCGGAAGGCTGGCAGCCAGCCGACAAGCAGGGCGTGATCCGGCAGGCCCAAAGCCGCAGCTAAGGCCTCGCAGGCTCTCCGCTCAGGCACACCGATGCAAACGCCAGGATGCCTCGAAAAACCTCGAGGTGTCCGTAACCGGTCATTCGATGGCCAAGTGGCAGAGCGGCAAGTGCGCGCTGCCATCTTGAACCGCTTCAGCATGCGGGGCCGTCCATGCACGGTGGCTGTGGCATAAATCTGTCGGGAGAAAGGGGAAACTCGCCCTGTCCCGGATATATGCAACCGCGCCTTTGCTCAAAAAGATCATTCCGACTCCGGCGCGTCCGCCGCCGATGGGCAGAACGGCAAGATGAGCATGCGGGTCAAGCACAAGGCGCTGTCTGGGATGAAGATGTGCGATCCCAGCTTCTTGGGCTTGCGCCATTATGATGTCCAATGCGGAGACCCTACCCTCTACCTTCCAAGAAATTGATCCCCCAAACCCAGCGAAAGAAAGGCAATGGGCTTGCCTTGCATTAAGACCGACTTAAGCTTGACGCGCTAAGCTTGGCTCATCGTCAACCCAGACAGGAGCCGACATGCTGCGCAATTCCCAACTAAGCTATGGCCGCGTCGCCCGCGCCTTGCACTGGCTGTGCGCGCTGGCCGTGATCGCCGCGCTGGTCCTCATCGAACTCAAAGGCTTCTTTCCCAAAGGCAGCGCCACTCGCGGCGCGCTGAGCTATTCCCATATCCAGGCCGGGCTGATCGTTCTGCTGCTGGTATTGCCCCGACTTGCTTGGCGGCTGGGCAATCCGCCGCCCGCCATCACGCCCGCGCCCAGCCCGCTGATGGCCTTGCTGGCCCACGCCGGCCACTGGGCGCTGTACGCGCTGATGCTGGCGCTGCCCTTGCTCGGCATCGCCTTCATCCAGGCGGCAGGCCGCGAAGTCGCTTTCCTTGGCCTTGCCTTGCCCGCCCTGCTGCCCACCGACCCAGCCCTGGGCAAGCAGCTCAAAGAGGTTCACGAGCTGCTGGGGAACATTCTGCTGTGGCTGAGCATCCTGCATGCGGCCGCGGCCGTTTGGCACCACGCCATCGTCAAGGACGACACCGTCACCCGGATGGTCGGTCCGCTGCGCTGACTCAAGCGCGCGGCGCGCTCGAGCCGCGCGCCACCAGTCTGCCCGCCAGCACCACCTTGCGCGGCGGCCGCTCCGGCTGCCGCAGCCGCTCCAGCAGCATCTCCATCGCCTCGCGGCCGATATCGTCCACCGGCTGCTCTATCACCGTCATGCCCGGTTCGGCCAGCTCGGTCCAGCTGTCGTTGTCGAAACCCGCCAGCGCCAGCCGCTCGGGCACGGCGATGCCGGCCGCCCGCACTGCCTTCACCGCCCCCAGCAATAGCAAGCCGTTGCTGGCGATCAGCGCCTCCGGCGCGCCCTCTTCAACCATCCACGCCGCCACCGCAGCCTGCGCCGCCGCCGCGCTGGGTGCGACGAAACGCGCCGCCGCCGGCAGGCCTGCCTTACCCAAGGCCTCGACATAGCCGCCATGGCGCTCCGCGCCGGTACTGCTGGTATTGCCGAACAAGCCGCCTATCCGCCGATAGCCCCTATCCAGCAGGTGCGCCACCAGCTGCGCCGCCGCTCGCCTATTGTCCAGCAGCACCGCGTCGCAACTGGCCGCCGCGCCGGCGCGGTCTATCAGCACCACCGGGAAGCCCAGCGCCGCGGCATCCAGGCTGTCCGCCGTGGAGCGAGTGGCGGCGAAGATCACTCCGCTCACGCGCTCCTCCTGCATCAAGCGCAGATACATCGCTTCCTTGTCCGGATTTTCATCGGTGTTGCACAGAATCACCCGCATGCCGGCCCGATAGGCGACATCCTCCACCGCGCGGCTCACCGCGGTGAAGAAGGGGTTGCAGATATCGGACACGATCAGGCCCACGGTGCGCGTATGCTGCGAGCGCAGCCGCCGCGCCGACAGATTGGGCCGGTAGCCGCACTGGGCGATGGCCGCCTCCACCTTGGCCCGCAGCGCCGGACTGACCGGGCCGTCGCCCAGCGCGCGCGACACGGTGGCCACCGACACACCGGCCAGGCGCGCCACATCCTTGATGCTGGTAGTCATGATGATAGAAAACGTTTTCACTCGACAGCGGCGATGCTGCACCACCACGCCGCCGCTGGCAAGACCATATTGAATATGGCCACTGCGGCTTACCACTGCATTTATGGATTTAGGTCAAACACTCTGGATTGACAGCCCGAATGTAATCGTTTTCAATGCCAAACATATCGCATCCCTGAACGAGGTCCGCCGTGTCCGACGCCCTGCTCAACCCGCAACTGATACGCCTGGGCTGCCGCCCCGCCAGCAAAGAGGCCGCGCTCCGCGAGGCCGGCCAAATGCTGGCCGACGCCGGCTGCATCGCCCCCGATTACATAGACAGCCTGCTGCGCCGGGAGGCGGTGGCCAATACCTATCTGGGCAACGGCATCGCCATCCCGCACGGCATGGTGGAGGACCGCGCGCTGGTGCTGCGCACCGGCGTCGCCATCCTGCAGATTCCGGACGGGCTGGAGTGGAATCCCGGCCAGCGCACCCATCTGCTGTGCGCCATCGCCGCCCGCTCCGACGATCACCTGGCCATGCTGCGCCAGCTGACCCGCCTGTTGCAGGACGAAGCCAGGCTGCTGCCGCTGTTCGTCACCGGCGACAGCGCCGACCTGATCGCCGCGCTGCGCCAGCCGGAGGAGGAACTGCCCCCGGACGCGGAAGCCCAGGATCTGGACATAAGCGACGAATGGCGGCTGGACTACCCCAACGGCCTGCACGCCCGTCCCGCCGCGTTGTGGGTGGACGCGGCGCGGCGCAGCCCGGCCCAATTGCAGGTGCGCCACGGCAACCGGACGGCGGACGCCAAAAATCTGATCTCGCTATTGCAGCTGGGATTGCGCCAGGGCGATTTGATCGCTGTCTCCGGCCGCGGCCCGCAGGCCGAAACCGGCGTGCGCCAGCTCGTCAAAGCCATGCGCGAAGCCAGCCTGGCGGAGCAGACGGCCGCCGCCATCGCCGCCCAGCGCGCGGCGGCGCAGCGCCCGCGCGCTGGCTGGCGTCCCGCGAGCGCGCTGATTTCGCTGCCCGGCATCGCGGCCAGCCCAGGCCTGGCCATAGGAGAAGCGCGCATCCTGGCCGGCGAAACACTGCAAGTGCCGGATCGCCCCATCAGCCTGGCCGAAGGCGGCGACCGGCTGCACGAGGCGCTGGCCGCCACCCGCCGCCAACTGTCGCAACTGGCCGACGCCACCCAGGCCACCTTGGGCGCGTCCGAGGCCGCCATTTTCCACGCCCAGGCGGAGCTGCTGAACGACACCGACCTGATCACCCTGAGCTGCCAGCTGATGGTGGCCGGCCATGGCGTGGAGTGGGCCTGGCACCAGGCGGTAGAACGGCTGGCCGAGAAAATCTCCGCGCTGGGCAACCCGCTTTTGGCGGCCCGCGCCGCCGATCTGCGCGACGTGGGCCGGCGCGTGCTGTTCCAGCTGGATTCGTCGCTGCGAGGACGCGCCCCGGCTGAGTTTGGCCTGGACACCATCTTGCTAGCGCCGGACCTCGCGCCTTCAGACACCGCCGCGCTGGATCTGTCCCGCATCAAGGGCCTGGCCACCGCGCATGGCGGCCCCACCGCCCACACCGCCATCCTGGCGCGCACGCTAGGCCTGCCCGCCCTGGTGGCGGCCGGACCCGCCCTGCTGGACGTGGCGGACGGCAGTCCGGCCATCCTGGACGGCGATGCCGGACGGCTGTATCTGAACCCAAGCGAGGCCGACCTCGCCTCCGCCCGCGCCTGGCTGCAGGCGCAGCGCGACGAGCGCGATCGCCAGCAAGCGGAACGGCAGCAACCGGGCCAGACCGCGGATGGCGCGCGCATCGAGATCGCCGCCAACATCAACCGGCCGGACCAGGCCGCCGCCGCGCTGGAGGCCGGCGCTGAGGGCGTGGGCCTAATGCGCACCGAATTCCTGTTCCTGGAGCGCGACGCCGCGCCGGACGAGGAAGAACAGCTGAAAACCTATCTCGCCATGCAGCAGGCGCTGCAAGGCAGGCCGCTGATCGTCCGCGCGCTGGACATAGGCGGCGACAAGCAAGTGCCCTATCTGAACCTGCCGCGTGAGGACAATCCCTTCCTCGGCATGCGCGGCGCGCGGCTGCTGCTGGCCCGCCGCGAATTGCTGGAGCCGCAGCTGCGCGCCCTCTATCGCGCCGCCAAGAGCGGCAAGCCGCTGTCCATCATGTTCCCGATGATCAGCTCGCTGAAAGAAATCACCCGCCTCAAGGGCATCTGCGAAAGCGTGCGTCAGGAGCTGGACGCGCCGCAAGTTCCCATCGGCATCATGGTGGAAGTGCCGGCCGCCGCGCTGCTGGCCGACCAGCTCGCCCCCTATGTCGACTTCTTCTCCATCGGCACCAATGACCTGACCCAGTACGCGCTGGCCATGGACCGCCAGCACCCGGAACTGGCGGCCGAGGCCGACAGCCTGCATCCGGCCGTGCTGCGGCTGATACGCCAGACCGTGCAAGGCGCGGCGGCGCACCAACGCTGGGTGGGCGTGTGCGGCGGCATCGCCGGCGATCCGCAGGGCGCGGCCGTGCTGGCCGGCCTGGGCGTGAACGAATTATCCATGAGTCCGCACGACATCGCCTCAGTCAAAGCCATGCTGCGCCGCCACCCGCTGGCCCAGCTGCAAAGCCTAGCCGAACAAGCTCTGTCCTGCGACAGCGCCGACGAAGTGCGGCAGTTGCTGGAGGCGCTGGCATGAGCGGCGCCATCCACACCGTCACCGCCAACCCGGCGCTGGACCAGACCGTCACTCTGGACGCGCTGGAGATGGGATGCGTCAACCTGGCGCGCGCCGCCGCCATCAATGCCGGCGGCAAGGGCGTCAACGTGGCCGGCTGCCTGGCCGACTGGGGCCTGAACGCCACCGTCCACGGCCTGCTCGGCCGCGACAACGCCGCGCCGTTCGAACAATTGTTCGCCGCCAAGCGCATAGATGACCGCATGCTGCGCGTGGCCGGCGCGACGCGCACCAATATCAAGCTGGCCGATCTCCAGCGCGGCGGCACCACCGACGTCAACCTGCCCGGCCCGACCGTCGGCGAGGCCGAACTGGCTGCGCTGGCCGCCGGGTTGGCCGATGCCGCCGCCGGCGACATCGCCGTGCTGGCCGGCAGCCTGCCGCCAGGCTTGCCGGCCAATGCCTGGGCCAGCTTGTGCGCGCAACTGAAACGACAAGGCGCCTGGGTGCTGCTGGACAGCAGCGGGCCGGCGCTCGCCGCCGCGCTGGCCAATCCGCCGGAAGCGCTGCCCGACTGCGTCAAGCCCAACCGCGAGGAATTGGCGCAATGGGCCGGCCGCGAGCTGGGCACGCTCGACGACGTGGTCGATTGCGCCCGCGGCCTTCAACAGCTGGGCGTAAGCCGCGTCGTGGTGTCTCTGGGCGAACAAGGCGCGCTGCTGGTAGACGGCGAGCAGTCGCTGCTGGCCAGCCTGCCGCCGCAACGGCCGCTCAGCACGGTCGGCGCCGGCGACGCGCTGGTAGCCGGCCTGGTCGCCGCCCGCAGCCAGGCGCTGGACGTTCAAGACAGCCTCAGACTGGCGATGGCCTTCGCCGCCGCCAAGTTGCAACGCGTCGGCCCGCACCTGCCGCCGCCGCAACACATCCGCGAGCTGGCCGCCGCCGTCAGCCTGCGAACCCTAGCCGCGAACTGATACGCGCGCCGACCTTTCACACAGGGGAATCATATGAGCATCGTCGCCATCATCCGTTCCGGCGAACGCAGCACCCAGGCCCGGCTCGCCGCAGAGGCGCTGCGCCAGGCCGCGCAGCGACAGGGGCAAGACATCGTCATCGAGATAGACGGCCAACCAGCCCTGGCCGCCGAACAATTGGCCGGCGCGCGCCAGGTGCTGCTGGTGGATAGCCCGGATGACGGCCGCTTCGGCCCGCTGCCGCTGCGCAGCGCCACATTGGACCAAGTGCTGGCCGACCCGGCCGCGCAACTGCCGTCCAAGGCGGCCGCCAAAGCATTGAGCATCGTCGCCATCACCGGCTGCCCCACCGGCATCGCCCACACCTTCATGGCCGCCGAGGGGCTGACTCAGGCCGCCAAGGCGCTGGGCCACGCCATCAAGGTGGAAACCCAGGGTTCGGTCGGCGCGCAGAACGCGCTGAGCGCCGCCGACATCGCCGCCGCGGACCTAGTCATCATCGCCGCCGACACCCAGGTGCAGCTGGACCGCTTCGCCGGCAAGCCGCTGTTCAAGAGCGGCACCAAGGCGGCCATCGCCGACGGCCAGGGCCTGATCTGCCGCGCGCAGGCCGAGGCCCAGCCCTGGGCCGCCGACCACGCGCCAGCCGCCTCATCGGCCGCGCAGGAAAAAGCCAAGGACGGCCCCTACCGCCACCTGATGACCGGCGTGTCCTTCATGCTGCCCTTCGTCACCGCGGGCGGCATCCTGATCGCGCTGGCCTTCGCCTTGGGCGGCATCTACGCCTTCGACGACGCGCACAAGGGCACGCTGGCCTGGTCGCTGTTCCAGATCGGCGCCAAGTCCGCCTTCGCGCTGATGGTGCCGATACTGGCCGGCTACATCGCCTACTCCATCGCCGACCGCCCCGGCATCGCCCCAGGCATGGTGGGCGGCATGCTGGCCGCCAGCTTGGGATCGGGTTTCCTCGGCGGCATCATCGCCGGCTTCATCGCCGGCTACGGCACGCGCGAGTTGAACCGCCGCATCCAGCTGGGCCAGCATCTGGACGGCCTGAAACCGGTGCTGATCCTGCCGGTGCTGGGTTCGCTGCTGACCGGCTTATTGATGATCTATGTGGTGGGCCAACCGGTGGCGGCCGTCTTGTCGGCGCTGACCGCTGCGCTGAAGGGCATGCAAGGCAGCAGCGCGCTGGCGCTGGGCGCGCTCTTGGGCGCGATGATGGCCTTCGACATGGGCGGCCCGGTCAATAAAGCGGCTTACGCCTTCGCCACAGGTCTGATCGCCAGCCAGGTGTACACGCCGATGGCGGCGGTGATGGCGGCCGGCATGACGCCGCCGCTGGGCATCGCGCTGGCCACCCGTGTGTTCCGCGACCGCTTCACCGCGGACGAACAGGAGGCCGGCAAGGCGGCTGGCGTGCTGGGCCTGGCCTTCATCAGCGAAGGCGCGATACCGTTCGCCGCGCGCGACCCGCTGCGCGTGATCCCGGCGCTGATGGCCGGCTCCGCCTTGGCCGGCGCCGTTTCCATGACCATGGGAGTGGAGCTGAAGGTGCCGCACGGCGGGGTGTTCGTACTGCCCATCCCCAACGCGGTAGCGCACCTGGGCAGCTATCTGGCCGCTCTGGCCGCCGGCACCGCGCTCACCGCGCTGATGCTTAGAATGCTGAAGAAACCGGCCCTGGCCTGAGACTCGCGGGAGCGCGGACATAAAACGCGGCGCCGAGGCGCCGCGTTTTCATTTGCCTGGCCTGCATACGCCATCGCCGAACGGCGCGGCGCGAAACGCATCCAGCTCCTCGGCCTGCCGCGACAACGCGTCCAAGCGCGGATACGGGCCAGCCGGCACCACGTCCGGAATCATCTCCCGACTGAAATGCCAAGCGATGGCCGTCGTCAGCAGCGACTGGTCCAACGAGGCCTCCCGCAGCGGCTGCGGAAACGCCAGTTCTGCCTCCAGCGCGTCGAAGGCGGCCAGAACCTGGCCGCTCACCCGCTCCAACCACGCCTGGTACACATTCTGGGCCGGGCGTAATTGCCGCTCATACACAACCTGCACGCTCTTCTCGCAAGCCGCCAGCGCCAGTCCGGTACGGCGCCACGCCGCCAGCCGGGCCTGCGGCGCCGATGGCAATAGGCTGCGAGTCGACACGCTCTCCGCATACTCCAGAATCAGCGTCGAATCCAGCAGGATGGTGCCGTCGTCGCAGACCAGCGTGGGCGCCTTGACCACCGGATTGATCGCGCGAAAATGATCGAAGCCGCTAAATACCGAAACCGGCTGATGCTCGAACGGCAACTCCAGCAATTGCAGAGAAACGGCGACGCGCCGCACGAAGGGGGAATCAAGCATGCCTATCAGCTTCATGGATAGCCTCCATCTTGAACAGAATCGATCGCGCCCGGCCACAGCCACTGCGCCAGCGGCTCGCCTTCATCGTCCACCAACACCTCGCCGCGCGTGAAACCCAGCCTGGCCGCCAGCCGCGACGACGGCGCATTGTCCGGATTGATCTGGGCCAGCACCTGTCGCGCGCCGCCATCCAAGGCCAACGCCAGCAGCTCGCCCACGGCGGCAGTGGCGATGCCCGCGCCGCGCCGGCTCGGCGCCACCGCGTAGCCTATTTCCACCAGTCCCAGGCAAGGCTCGCCCTTGAAGCCGCAGCCGCCCACGATGACGCCGCGCGCGTCCAGCATGGCATAGGGCAGGCACCAACGCTCCGCGCCGCCCTCCGCCAAGAGGCGCAAGGCCCTCTGCGCCACCAGCGCGGGCGGCCACGCGCCCTCCTCGCAAACGCCGCCCAGGCCGAGGGGCTGCCTGCCTTCCGCCAGCTCAGCCAGCGCGGCAAGCGGAATGGCTTCCAGGCGAATCGGACGATCAGACGAAGCGCACATCGGCGATCCAGTTGCGCGCGCGGCGCGCCAATCTCTCGGCTTCGCTTTCGCCATCGAACGACACATCCACCGCCTCGGCGATGGACAGTTCCTGGGTATCGAAAGCATTAACGCTGACCACGGCATACCGCCGGCCGTCTATCTCGCTGACGGCCAGCGGCGCGACGCCGCAATCGGAACAGATATGGAAATCGGCGGTGGCGGTGCCGAAACGGTAGCGCGACACTCGCTGCGGGTCGCGCATCATTACCGCCAAGCCCGCCGCGGGGGACGCGGTCCACACGCCGCCATGCTTGCGGCAGAAGGAGCAGCCGCAGCGGCGGGCGGGAATGGACTGCGCATCAGGCCAATCGAGGTCGAAAGAAATATTGCCGCAGTGGCAACTGCCGTGAATCCGCATGGAACGCTCCGCAATGTGGCGTCTTGCGCCAATAATGCGCAAAGCATATCACGCAATTTGCGCGGCGATTCGTTCAGCGCTGCGTCAACGCCTTGCGCACATCCCGCGCCGCCTTCAAAGGCGTGGCGGAAAAGCGCGTGGCGGCGAAGTGCCCGGCCTGGCGCGAGGCGGTGGACATGGCCGCTCCGGAGACGCAGCCCAACTCCAGCGCCCGCCGCATCGCGGCGATGGGCGCCGCGTCATCGTCCGGCAGTTGCCGCTGCAGACTGCGCGCCATTTCCACCCATAGCCGCTCCGCCGCCAGCATCAGCTCGCGCTGGGTATCGGCCTGGGCCTGCCACAGCGCGGCGCCGGCCAGCAAGCCACCGTCGAATCGGCGCTCCGCATCCCCTCGCGAGAGCGGGAATGCCGGCGACAGCCAGTTGCTACAGGCATCCTCCTGCGCGTCCAGCCAGCGCCGCTGCCCTCTTTCCATCGCGCCGCAGCAGCTTTCCACCGCGTCGACCAACCAGTTGACCATGTGGCCTCCTTCTTAGACGGCGCGTTCGCGCCTCAAGCCGTTGCTTGCGGACAGGGCAACCGCCACACCGCCAGCAGCTCCCGCAACAGGGTTTCCAGCACCGGATCGCCTTCGCGGTCCGCCGGATAGACAAACTGCAGATCCGCGCTCTTGCTCAGTTCCGGCACCAGCCAGACGCGGCCCGCGTCCTGCCAGGCCTGCGCCTCTTCCTCGCGCACCAGCGCCGCGCCGACACCGGCCGACACCAGTTCCAGGATCACCGACAAATGATCGCTTTCCGCGACCTTCTTCGGCGAGATATTGAGTTCGCGCCACAGCTCCGCCGTGATCTTGGACAGGCTGGAAAATTGGGAAATGCCTATCCACGGCAACTTGCCCAGCTCCTTGAGCCGGCCGCCGGCCAACTGCCCGGCCCAGGCCGTGGGCAGCGCCACACGGAAAGAGAGCGGCCGCAACGGCACGGTGCAGACGTTCATATACGGGTTCTTGCCCAGGTAGAAGCCCGCGTCCAGCTCCTTCTTGCGCACCAGATTCAATACATCCACCGAGACGCCGTGGCTCAGCTTCACCTCCAGCAAGGGATATTTCTCCACCAGCGCGGACACCCACGGCCCCAGCTTCAGGATGTCCGGCATCAGCGTCACGCCTATGCGCGCCTGGCCTGCCAGCTGCCCTTTGAGCGCGCGCGCGTGGTGGATGATATCCCGCGCGGCGCCCAGCACGCCTTGCGCCTGCGGCAGCAGTTCCTGCCCGGCGCGCGTCAGGCTGACGCCGCCCGCATTGCGCTCGAACAGCGGCATGCCCACTTCTTCCTCCAGCGCCTTGATCTGCGCCGTCACCGCCGGCTGCGACAAATGCAACAGTTCGGCCGCCTGCGTCAGGTGGCCTTGCTGGGCCACGGTGACAAAGGTCCGCAACTGGTAGATTTCCATGCTCTCCCCTGCTTCTCGTCCTGCCATTCGAACAGAATATGCCAATGCCGTGTAGGCTAGCACAGCACCAGTTGTTCGTTCAAAAACAAACCGCCTGCCGCAATCATGCGGTCAGGCGGTTGGCTCATGACGCGTCCGCGACGGACTGCATCAATCGTCGTCCTCTTGGGTCCAGCTCGGCGCGCGCTTGGCCAGGAAGGCGGCCACCCCCTCCACTTGCTCGGCGCCGCCCACCAGCCCTAGCGTGGCGGCGCGCTCTCGCTTCAGGTGCTCGTCCAGCGTCAGATTAGGACTGTCTTCGATCAGCTTGCGCGCAGCGGCGACCGAGCCCGGCGCCTGGCTGGCCACCTTGTTGGCCAGGCTGACAGCGACGATCTTGGCGAAGCCCTGGTCGACCACTTCCTCGATCAAGCCGATTTGCAGCGCCTGCTCGGCGCTGACCAGCTCGCCGCCCAGTATGATGCGCTTGGCCCAGGACACGCCCACCTTGTCGGCCAGCGTCTTGGTGCCGCCCGCGGCCGGAATCAGGCCGACCTTGGCTTCCGGCAGGCCCAGCTTGGCGCCGCGCTCGGCGATGATGTAATCGCATACCAGCGCGCATTCCAGCCCGCCGCCCAGCGCGAAGCCGTTGACCGCAGCCACGGTGACGCCGCGGTAGCCGCGGATGGCTTGCAAGGCATTGGCGAAAGCCTGCAGCAGCGTATCGGCCTCGGCCTTGTCGCCTGAGGCGAACTGCTTCAAATCCGCTCCGGCGGAAAAAAACGAATCGCCGGCGCCGGTAATCACCACCGAACGCACGCCGTCATCCGCATTCAACGCCTGCAGCGTCGAGGCCAGCTCATTCAAGCCCTCGGTCGTCAGCAGATTGGCAGGCAGGTTGGAAAGCGTGACGATGGCTGACTTGCCCAGCCGTTCTAGTGTCAAATACCTGGCCATATTGTGTTCCTCACTGTATCCCCGTTTCCTTTTCGTTGGCAGCCCGAACCGCCCCAATCGCTCGCTTGCGCGCCGATCGCTCCCAATGCGCGGTCCGGATCCGGGCCGGAAGTGCGTGCCGCCTGAAGGAGGCATCACCTTCCCTGTTTCGCCCAGTCCGACATTTTCTTTGCAAACTGTCCTTTTGGCCAGTAGGCGAAACAATTATATCCAACCTTTTTTGTAGAATGTCCGTTTCAACAATGCCAAAAAGAATCCGCAGCCGGCTGCCGCACCCCCTCGTCAAGCGGAATCGGCCAGCCATGCATCTTCGTCATGCCGCTCTGTTACCATAGAGCTTTCATCAGCGATTTGCGGCATGTTAGAAAGCAATTACTGGATACTGCTGGCGGCCGGCCTGCTAGGCGGCGGCCACTGTGTCGGCATGTGCGGTGGCATCGTCGCCGCCCTCACTCTGCACCACCCCGCCGGCGCGGCGCGCTGGCGCGTGCTGGCCGGCTATAACCTGGGCCGGATCGCCAGCTATTCGCTAATCGGCGCGCTGCTGGGCGGCCTCGCCTCCGCCGGGCTCAGCCTGGCGGATTCCCATCCTTTCCAGCTTGCCCTGTACGCGCTGGCCAATCTGATGCTGGTGGCCATGGGCCTCTACTTGGCCGGCCTGGCCCAAGCCATAGTCTTCCTGGAAAAACTCGGACAGCCAGTTTGGCGAAGAATTCAACCATGGGTGGGCCGCATGCTGCCGGTGCGCTCCGCGGCCGGCGCCATCGCAGTCGGCACCGTATGGGGCTGGCTGCCCTGTGGCCTGGTCTACAGCGCCGCCCTCTCAGCCCTGGCCAGCGGCTCGGCCTGGCATGGCGCCGGGCTGATGCTGGCCTTCGGCCTGGGCACCCTGCCCAATCTCTTGTTGATGGGCGTGTTCGCTAGCGGCCTGCGCCGCTGGATGCAAAAACGCCCAGTGCGGCTGGCTGCCGGACTGGGCGTGGCGGGCTTGGGCGCCTGGCGGCTGCTTCAGCTGCTTACTTGAACGACTTCATGATGGTGCCGACGTTGTAGCGCATCAACTGCAGATAACTGGCGGCCGGACCGCTCGGGCCGGACAGCGCGTCAGCGTACAGCTTCCCGCCTATCTGCACCTTGGCCTCGGCCGACAGCTGCTTCAATAGCCTGGCGTCGGTCATGTTTTCCATGAACACCGCCTTGACGCCCTCTTGCCGGACTTGGCGCGTCAGCTGCGCGACGCCCTTGGCCGATGCCTCCGCCTCGGTGCTGACGCCCTGAATCGCCAACACCTTTACCTGGTAACTCTCGCCCAGATAGCCGAAGGCATCATGCGAAGTCAGGATTTTGCGCTTGGCGGCCGGCACCGTGGAAAACTGCTGCTTGGCCCAGTCGTCCAGCGCCTTCACCTTGGCGGCGTAATCGGCGGCCCGGCGCTGGTATTCGGCCTTGCCAGCTGGGTCGGCCTGGATCAGGCCGGCGCTGATGTTCTTGATATAGGTCTGCACCCGCGCCGGGTCGTGCCAGGCATGCGGATCGACATCGCCGTGGTCATGGCTGTGCGCATGATCGTGCTCGGCATGCTCCTCTTCCGGCGCTTGACGGGTCTTGATGCCCTTGGACGCCACCACGGTCGCGCCGCGGAAGTTGGCCGCCTTGTCCAGCCGGCTCATCCAGCCCTCCAGACCCAGGCCATTGGTGACCAGCACCTTTGCGGCTGACACTTTCTTGATGTCAGCCGGCGACGGCTGGAATACGTGGGCGTCCTGATCCGGCCCCACCAGCGACACCACCTCGACTCGGTCGCCGCCTATCTCGCGGGTCATATCGGCGATGATGCTGAAGCTGGCCACTACCGGCACCTTGGCCAAGGCCAAGGCCGGCATGCCCAGCAACAGCAAGGCGGCTAGCGTTTTCTTCATGAGGCTTCCCCTTCTTGGTTCAAGATTCCAGATGCCGCGCGCGGATGTAGCGCGGCAGCGCTCCGCCCACCGGCGCGAACAGCAAAGACAATAGATAGACCACCCCGGCCAGCAGAATGATGGCGGGACCGGACGGCAGTTCGAAGTGGTAGGACAGCAAGAGGCCGCCCAGGCCGCTGAAGAAGGCAATGCCGACAGCCAAAGCCAGCATGGCCTCGATGCGCTCAGTCCACAGCCGCGAGGTGATGGCCGGCAACATCATCAGGCCCACCGCCATCAGCGTGCCCAGCGACTGGAAGCCCGCCACCAGGTTCAGCACCACCAGCATCAGGAACAACAGATGCCACCAGGCGCCGCGCGCGCCCACCGCCCGCAGATAGACCGGGTCCAGGCTTTCCAGCAGCAAGGGCCGGTAGATCACGGCCAGGGTCAGCAACGTTACCGAAGCGACGCCGGATACCAGATACAGCGCGGCGTCATCCACCGCCAGCACCGAGCCGAACAGGATGTGCATCAGGTCGACGTTGCTGCCGCCCCTGGATACCAGCAGCACCCCCAGCGACAGGGACAGCAAGTAAAACGCGGCGAAACTGGCATCTTCCTTGATGCTGGTAAAACGGGTGGCCAGGCCGGCCAGCAGCGCCACCAGCACGCCGGCGAAAAAGCCGCCCAGACTCATCGCCGGCAAGCTGAGGCCGGCGAACATGAAGCCGATGGCGGCGCCCGGCAGCACCGCGTGGCTCATCGCGTCGCCCATCAAGCTCATCCGTCGCATCACCAGGAATAGGCCAATGGGGCCGGAACCCAGCGCCAGCGCCAGGCAGCCCGCCAATGCGCGGCGCATGAAGGCGAATTCGACAAACGGCGAAACCAGCAAATCGTACAAGTGTTGCATCAGGCTCTCGCTCCATCCAGGCCGCAAACCGGCGCCTGGGCCTGCCAGTGGGCGGCGGTCTCCACCGCACGCCGCAAATTGTCATCCGTCAAAACCGAGGCGCTGCCGCCCCAGGCAATCACCTCGCGCGCCATCAGCAGCGCATGCGGGAAATGCGCCTTCACTTGCAGCGGGTCGTGCAGCACGGCGATCACCGTGCGCCCTTCTCCGCGCCAGCGCGCCACCAGTTTCAGCAAATCCTCGGTGGTCTTGGCGTCCACCGCGTTGAAGGGCTCGTCCAGCAGGATCACCCGGGCGTCCTGCACCAGGATGCGGGCGAACAGCACGCGCTGGAACTGGCCGCTGGACAGCGCGGCGATGGGGCGCAGCGCAAAATCGGCCAGCCCTACCTGTTCCAACGCCTCGATGGCGCGGGACATGCCCTCGCGCCCCACCCGGCCGAACGGGCCGCTCTGGTGCCACAGGCCGGTGCCCACCAGTTCCAGCACGCTGACCGGCATGCTGCGGTCTATCTCCGCCTGCTGCGGCAGATAGGCGATGTCGCTGCGGCGGTGGCCGTTCAAGTCCACATTGCCGGAATCCGGCGTTAGCGCGCCTATCATCGCCTTCAGCAAAGTGCTCTTCCCGGCGCCGTTAGGCCCGAAGATGGCGGTGGCGTCGCCTTCGGCGAAACGGCCGCTGATGTGGTGCACCGCCGGATGGCGCTGGTAGGACACCGTCAGATTGTTCAGGATGATGCTCATGCCAGCTCCCGCAAGGCCCACCACACCAGCAGCCACAGGCTAGCCAGCGGCAGCAAGGTCAGGACGACGCGCTGGCCCGCAGACATGGCCAGCAGGCTCAGCGGCGGCCGCAGATTAGCCGCCGTCACGTGGCGGTGCGGCGCGTGGGCATGCGCGCCATGGCCGTGCCCATGCTCGTGCGAATGCGCGTCGCTCATTCCAGGCACTCCCTCAGCCAGGCTTCCACCGTTTCCGCCTCAAACGCCGGCGCGATCAGTTCGAAACGACTGTCGCGCCGCCAGGACACCTGGGCGGCGCCCCACTGCCCGGCCGCCCAGTTCAGCCACACCCAACTATCCAACACGCGGAACACGCCCTTGGCGCGCACCAGGCCCGGCACTTTCTTGGGCAAGTCGTCGAAGAAGCGGGTCAGCCGTTCGCCGTCGAAATTCAGCTCCGGATCGAAGGTCCAGCCAGCAGACTGCCACGCGCTGGCATTGTCCGGCAGCGCGGCAGGACGGTAGCGCGGTTTGGCCGCCAGCTCCGCGTCCAGCCAGGAAACGTCCAGCCGGCCCTCGCGCACCTCGCCCACCAGCGACTTGGGCGGGAACAGCGCCGCGGCCTGCGCGCGGAAAGCGTCCATGGTGGGGATGTCTGCGGTGTCTATCTTATTCGCCACCAGCACGTCGGCGATGGAGATCTGGTCGCGGTACAGCGGCTGGCGGTGATAATCCGGTTGGATGAATTGGCGCGGGTCCACCAGGGTCAGCACCGCGGCCACCTCCAGCGCGTCGCCCAGCGGCTTGGCGCGCAATTCATCTATCACGCCGGCGGCATGGGCGAGACCGCTGGCCTCGATCAGCAGTCGGTCCGGCCTCTCGCGGCGCAGCAGCGTGGCCACGGTGGCTGTCATTTGCGGGCCCGCCACGCAGCACAGGCAGCCGCCGGCGATTTCAGCCACCGCCAGCTCATCATTGAGCAACGCGGCGCCGTCTATGCCCACTTCGCCGAATTCGTTGACGATCACCGCCCACTTTTCATGCGGCGGCCGGTTGGCGATCAAATGGCGCAGCGCGGTGGTCTTGCCCACGCCCAGAAAGCCGGTAAACAGATTGACTTTGGTCTTATTCATGATTTTTTCGAATTAAGCGGCACAGGACTGGCAGCGTCCGGCCAGCACCAGGTTTTGCGGACTGAGCGCGAAACCGGCGGCCTGGGCCATTTCGCGCAGGCTGGCCAGTCCGCCGGCGGCGTCCACCTCGTTGACGCGGCCGCATTGCTCGCACACCAGGATCAGGCTCTCGTGCTGGCAGTCGAAATGCTCGCAGACGATGAAGCCGTTGAGCGCGTCCACCTTGTGCAACAGGCCGTGCTCCACCAGGAAGTCCAGCGCGCGGTAGACGGTGGGCGGCGCGGCCGAGCCGCGCTGCTGCTGCAGGTCCGCCAGCACCTGGTAGGCCTTGACCACGCCACTGCGGCCCAGCACCAGCTCCAGCACCTGGCGGCGCAGCTCGGTCAACTTGCTGCCGCGCGCCGCGCAATGGCGCTCGGCGGCGCTCAAATAAGTGGGGGCATCCATGGATTCATCTCTTGATCAGGCAGAGTCAGCCACGAATGTTACTGTATAACATCACGCATGTTCAACCATTTACATATTGAGGTTTTAGGGCGGCTTCGCGTCGTGGTACGCTGCCAACGCCGTTATCCATGCCAAACAAGAGGAGTTTCGATGAAAAAAATGTTGATGGCTTCACTGGCTTTGCTGCTGGCCGGCCAGGCATTCGCCGCAGATCCGATCAGCCAGCGCCAGCAGGTATTCAAGCAGTACAAGACCACGGTGGGCGCCATGGGCAAGATGGTGAAGGGCGACACCCCTTATGACAAAGAGGCGTTCGCCAAGCTGGCCAGCCAGTTGGAGCAGCTGTCGCAACAGCCCTGGCAATATTTCCCAGCCGGCAGCGACGCCGGCAAGACTGGCGCGCGGCCGGAAATCTGGAGCAAGCCCGCGGACTGGCAAAAAGTCATAGACAACCACAAGGCGGCCACCGCCAAGCTCAAGCAAGTGGCGCAGACTGGCGACCTCGACGCGATCCGCAAGCAATTCGCCGAAACCAACCAGACCTGCAAGGCCTGTCACAAGGATTTCCGCAAGGATTGATCCTGCCGGGGCCGCCCTCCGGCCCCAATCCCCGCCGTCATCGATATAATCGGCAGGACTTGGCGCGCCAGCGAGCGCGCCTCCATCGCCCTATCGACATCCCATTCGAGACGCCATGAACAAGATATTGACCGCGCTGCTGCTGGCAGCCATCGCCATTCCCGCCGCCCACGCCGACGACGCGCCGGCAGAAGTCCGGACCAAGGCATTCAAGAAAATGCTGCTGACCTTCGAACCGCTGGGCATGGTGGTCCGCGAACGCGCGCCGTACAACAAGACTCAGTTCGAACAGCAAGCGGAAACGTTGCGCACGCTGGCGCGCGAGCCGTTCAACCACTTTCCGGCCAACAGCATCAGCGGCAAAAGCCGGGCCAAGCCGGAAATCTGGAGCCAGCCGGCCAAATTCCAGGCCAACCGCGACGCACTGCTGAAGGCGACGGATAACCTCGCTGCCGCAGCCAAGAGCGGCGACCTCGCCTCGATCAAGAAAAGCTACGGCCAGGTCGCGCAAAGCTGCAAAACCTGTCACGACGCCTTCCGCGGGCCGGAAAAATAAACCTCCGCGCCCATGAGAACCCCAAAGCCGGCTATATACCGGCTTTTGGCTTTGAACAGACCCTCAGCGCAGCAAGGCGAAATACAGCCCGCCCGCAGACAGCAGCAAGGCCGCCAGCGCCAGCGCGCCATGAGAAAAATGCAGGCGCGGCTTCTCGCCGGCCATGCGCTTGTAGCCGGTCAGCATGGGCCGCACCAGATTTTGCTTCTTCACCACCCGGTAAACGACGATGGCGGCGATATGCAGCGCCACCAGGCCCAGCAGGCCGTTGAACAGCAGCTTGTGCGCGCCGGTGACCGACTCCGCCATTCCGCCTATGTGTTTGGCCAGCGGACCGTCGTACAGATAGCTGTCCACATCGGCCGAGAACAGTCCGGTCAAGACTTGCGCGCACAGCGCCAGCAGCATGGCCACCACCATCCAGCCACCCAGCGGGTTATGGCCCGGCGCCTCATGCTCCGGCAATTCGCCGCGCACATAGCGCGCGACGGCGCGCGGCCCGCGCACAAAGTTGGAAAAGCGCGCCGTCTGGCTGCCTACCAGGCCCCAGATCAGGCGGAACACCAGCAAGGAAGCCAGCGCCACGCCGCAATAGATATGGTATTGCAGCCATTCGCCGCCCTGCTCGGCGCAATACCACATGGCGCCGAACAAAATCACCAGCGTCCAGTGGAACAAACGCGTGGGCGCATCCCAAACCTTGACCTGCTGCGACATCGCATTCCCTTTCCAATTTTCCAGCCGTCCATTTTGCCGCAACGACGGCCAGCCTTGAAGCCAAACCGGCCTTCCGGCCGAATAAAACAGACGATACGCCGCCATTTTGCGGCAATTTCGGTTAAGATAAGTTTTCCCACTCCAGCCGGATGCCTCGCGCTCCCGCTGGGGCCGTTTTTTCCGGCGGCCGCCTGGCCGCGCAACACCGTGTTGGAGACCCAGTCAAATGTCGCAAACCACCCTTCTTCAGGATCTGGAGGCCCGTGGCCTCATCGCGCAAACCACCGATATGGCCGCGCTGCAAGAACTGCTGAACAAGGAAACGGTTACGCTTTATTGCGGCTTCGACCCGACGGCGGACAGCCTGCACATCGGCAGCCTGGTGCCCATCCTGATGCTGAAGCGCTTCCAAGAGGCCGGACACCGCCCAGTGGCCCTGGTGGGCGGCGCCACCGGCATGATTGGCGACCCGAGCTTCAAGGCTGCGGAACGCAAGCTGAACACGCCGGATGTCATTGAGAGCTGGGTGGAAAAGATCCGCAAGCAAGTGGAACCCTTCCTGTCCTTCTCCGGCGGCAATGCCGCCATCATGGCCAACAATTACGACTGGTTCGGCAAGATGAACGCGCTGGAGTTCCTGCGCGACATCGGCAAGCATTTCTCGGTCAACGCCATGATCAAGAAGGAATCCGTCCAGCAGCGCATCAACCGCGACGATCAGGGCATTTCCTACACTGAATTCTCTTACAGCCTGTTGCAGGGCTATGACTTCGCCGAACTGAACCAGCGGCTGGACTGCAAGCTGCAGATCGGCGGCTCGGACCAGTGGGGCAACATCACCGCCGGCACCGACCTGACCCGCCGCCTGAACCAGACCCAGGTGTTCGGCCTGACCATGCCGCTGGTGACCAAGGCCGACGGCACCAAGTTCGGCAAGACCGAATCCGGCACCATCTGGCTGGACGCGAAGAAGACCTCGCCCTACGCTTTCTACCAATTCTGGCTGGGCACCGCCGACGCCGACGTCTACAAGTTCCTGCGCTACTTCTCCTTCCTGTCGGTGGACGAGATCGCCGCCATCGAGGAAGCCGACAAGACCCGCGAAGGCAAACCGGAAGGCCAGCGCATCCTGGCAGAGCAAGTCACGGCGCTGGTGCACGGCCAAACCGCGCTGGAAGCGGCTCAGCGCATCACGCAAAGCCTGTTCAGCAATGATCTCTCCAGCCTGACCGCCGATGACTTCGCTCAGCTGGCGCAGGACGGCCTGCCGACCATCAAATTGGAAAAAAGCGCCAACGGCCTGATCGATGCGCTGGCCGCCGGCGGCCTGGCCAAGTCCAAAAGCGAGGCCCGCACCTTCATCCAGAGCGGCGCGGTCAGCGTCAACGGCATCAAGGCGGAGAGCCTGGAGCACGCCATCGACGACAGCGAGCGGCTGTTCGGCCAATACTCGCTGCTCAAGCGCGGCAAGAAGCTGTACGCGCTGGTGGACTGGCAATAAGCCGCCCCCTCGCCGCCAAACGAAAGCCCGTCTCATGGACGGGCTTTTTTGTTGTCAGGCCGACGCGCTCAAGCGACGCTGAACGCCTCCCCGGTGGCGAAGAAGGCGCCGCCGGCGATGTAATGCAGGCTGCGCTTGGCCGGATCATCGTCGAAATGCCAATGGCCGCCGCCGAACACGGCGTCGTCGGCCTGCGCCGCCACCACCTCGCCGATGAACAAGTCGTATTGCTGCTGATTATGCGGCTCCGGCACCACCTTGCACTCCAGGTAGCCGATGCAGCCTCCCACCCGCGGCGCGCCCACTTTTTGCGCCGGCAGCGCCTCAAGCCCGCTGGCGGCGAACTTGTCTTCGTCGCGGCCGCTCTCGCTGCCCACCTGCACCACTTGCGCCGCCTGCGCGCGGCAGGGAACGTTGAGGATGAACTCGCCGCTGGCCTCGATCAACTCGCGGCTATAGGCGGACTTGTCTATCACCACCAGCACTTTGGGCGGGTTGAAATCCAGCGGCATCGCCCAGGCCGCCGCCATCACATTGCGCTTGCCGTCCGCCGCGCTGCTCACCAGCACGGTTGGGCCGTGATTCAATAAACGATAGGATTTGGCCAGTTCGACATCCGCCAGCATCGTCGTCTCCGTTTCGGCAAAAACGCGATTCTAGCAGCAAGCGTCAATGCGCGGCTGCGCCAGCCAGATGGCACAGCCGGCTCTGCAAACCGTGATCCCTCGCCAGAATGTCCTCAAACAGCTTGCTGCGGGCCGCTATGTGGTAATCGAAACGCCAATCCCGCACCAGGGCCAGACCAAGTTCGAAGTACTCCGGCTCCACCGTATTCAGGCGGCTCAGATCGAAGGGCCGGCCCAGTTGCAGATCCACCGCCAGCTCGGCCAACACGGCCACTTGCTCAGGCGCCTCGCTCAGATCCAGCAGCTGTCTTAATCTTTTCGCCGCGTTCACCAGGATTCCAAAAATAAAAAAGACATAAAAAATTATCATGGAATAAACATTTCCGTAACTGACATTTAGTGCTGTCCATATAAAAAAAGGCCCGGGCGGTGAGCGCCGGGCCTGTTTGCCTATCCTCAAGCATCAAGACAGAGGAGATGTCATCGTGATGACTCTGTCGTTATAGGCCATGCTTTGCTGCGCCGCAAGATTGTCTGCGCCTAGAAAATGTACATTGCGCCGCTGCCCAAGGGATTGCTCGCGCCAGCCAGGCCAATGAACACGCTGCGGCCATAGAAGAACGGGAGGCCCCAGTCGAAATAGCCGGAGAAGCTGCCGGTCATCGGTGCCGCGATGCTGGGAAAGGCCGCGTAACTGCTGGTGGTCAGCGTCGTTGCGTTGATCAAGCTGAAATTGACCGTACTGCTGCTGCCATTGCTGGCCGACAATTGCGCGCTCAGGTCCAGCGTCTGCCCGGCCGCCAGCGAGGGGCAATACCAGGAGGCCCCAAACAGCGTGCACGTGGCGATACTGTTGTCGCTGAAGTACAAGATGTTGGACCCGCTATCCAGGAAGCCCGGGTAGGTTTGCCCCTTGTATATCGTCGTGATGGTGTAGCCATCTGCGGATACGGGATAGGCCTTGGCCGCGGCGGGAATCGCGTTGTTGGACTGTGTGGCTATGCCGAAGGTCAGCGTCCCCTGCGCCGATGCCGCCCCATACGGCGCCACGCTGGGCAATTGCAGCAAAACGCCGTTATTGTCGCTGGAGAACCAACCCACTGGGTTGCTTGCCTGCTGGGCCAACGGCACCGCGCCTCCCAGGCAGCTCTGCCCGCTGCACAAATAGTAAAATCCGTTGCCGCTGGAGCTGGCGCAAGCGCTGCCGCAGTCCTGCCGGTCCAGGCCCACCCCTATGATGCCCTTGGCGCCCAACGCCGACAATGTGCCCTCATCGCTGCCCGACGATGAGCAGCCCGACGGAATCGGGTAATCCAGCACATTGTCCGAGATCACCTGGATGGGCAGCGAGGATGCCGTCTTGCCACCTATTTTCGCATCCGCGAGGAGAACCGGCCCCCAGGTGAAGCCATCGGCGAATTGCGCGCATTCGACTACCTGCCGGCTATTGATCCACTGGCCGCCCAGCGCCCCCTTCACCGCACCTCCCAAGGCCGATGACAACACCCGCAAACCGTTGGAGCCGGTATCCACCAGCACATGATCAACCGTTGCGCAATTTGACGTGCCCGGCGCGCAGATCGTCACCGTGACATAAGGCAGGTTCAGTTGTCCGGTAGCGCCGGCGGGGCCAGTATCGACCGTCATGGTCACGCTGTTGGCCGCAGCGGAACCGGAACTGCCGGAGCTGGAGCCATTGGACAGCGACGTCGAATCTCCGCCGCCCCCTCCGCCGCAGCCGCCCAACAGCAAGAATCCCAAAGACAGACACGCAAGCAGTTTTCTCATGTCCGCCCCCTATTTCAATTGATCCAGCGTCACGCCGGCGGGCAGCAAAGCCAGATCGCAGGCCATCCCTTGCAGCGCGCCCATGCGGCCGTAGGTATGGATCGCAAACGTGCCCACTTGCCCGCGCATCACATTCAGGCCGCTGCGATTATTGCGTTGCGCCTGTCGAAAGGCGGGAAAGTAATCGCCTAGCAGTTGCGGCAAATCCGGCTGGCTCCTGCCGCTCCAGGCCACCGCGAAAACTGTGCCATCGACGGCAAGATATTGCCGAATCTGGCGCCCGGCCTCATCCACGCTGGCCTGGACCGAGAACGCGCTCTGCGTCGCGGGCTTCAACGCCAGCGCGCGCTGAACCTTCCCCGTCGTCTCCAGCCGCTGTCCCAACGCAGCGAAACAGGCGGGCGCGAGCAAGACCAACGATAGCGAAATGCATAAGGATGGCTTCATCACTTTCCCCTTGAGATAAGTCGAGCATGATTCTATTTATCCTGCTTGCGCTGCCCTCACTACACTCTCAGCATAATAGACAGCCAAGCAAATGGCTGCGTCCAGCCTCCCTTGCCGCCCATCTTTACAGACGTCCCAATAAAAAAAAGCGGGAGGCTAAAGCCCCCCGCATCTCCTCGTCTGATCCTGCGCGCGTGCCCGCGCGATCAGACCCATGCCTTGCATCCAGCCTCAATAGGCCATCTCGTCATGCCGTGTTTCCACCCAGTAGCCCGCGCCCAGCGACAGCATCAACAGCGCCACCCGCTCATGCACGATCACCGTATGGGTATTGCCGGAAAACTGCATGTAGCGGCGCAAATCCTCGCGGACCTTGCGCGAGCCGGTCACGTCTATGATGATATCCACCAAACTGCCCTGCTCCGCGATTTCGATGAAGTTATCGGTCACCGCCACGCCTCTTTCCTTGGCAAGCAACACGCCGGGCAACTGCAGGTCCAGATCCGCCACGCCCACCATCTCGACGAATGGCGCATCCAGCAGCTGCTTCAGCAAAGGCGTGCCGGTCTCGCCCACGCCCACCATGCCGATCCTGAACTTTTGCATAAGCACCCGCCCTCCGTTTCAAAACTTACAAATAACCACGATGACTGTACAAGCACCGCGCATGCGAGGTATTGAGGCAAATCAAATTGAAATGAATATCATGGAAACGGCCCGGCATGCGCCGGGCCGCGATGGAAAACACAGACTCAATGCAGATTTTGCTGGGACAGGAAACGCAGGTAGCCCAAGCCTTCCAACCAGAAGCCTCCATCCGCCAGCGGCGTGGCGTCGGTCAGGTCGGCCACGGTCAGCACCAGCTCCTGGCCATCCAGATTGGCCTCCAGCACCACGTCGTCGTCGTCGGAGAATTCTTCCGACACCGAATGGAAGTCCGGCTTGACGAATTGATTGTTGACCTGGATGTAGTCGGACTCATTCAGCAAACGCAGGATGTTCATGATGACCTCCATGTGATGCGGCGAGGGGAACAAGGTCAAACAGACAGTTGCGATTCTCAAGCCCGATACCGGATGGCGGCACTGTCAAACTGCCATCGCACCGAAAACCTGCATCTACAGCCAGCCACGCTCAGCGAACGATTCCGCGTGTCCGCCGGTTACCACGAAATGATCCAGTAACCTGATATCGACCAATTCCAACGCCCGCTTGAGCGTATCGGTCAATATTCTGTCCGCGCTCGAAGGCTCGCTGACGCCGGATGGATGGTTGTGCGCCACGATCAAGGCCGCGGCGTTATGCCTTAGCGCCCGGCGCAACACCTCGCGCGGATAGACCCGGGTTTCGGTCAAGGTGCCTTTGAATACCTCTTCGACTTCGATCAAGCGGTTTTGTGCCGTCAAAAATATCACAACAAATGTTTCGATATCGCGCCGCCCTATGCTGAGCCTCAAATAATCCCTCACCTGCTGCGGACTCGCCAAGGCATCACCCAGGCGCATAGGCTCCGACAAGGCCCGCCGCGCCAGTTCCGTGCATGCCATCAGCTGCGCGTACTTGGCCTCGCCCAGGCCCGGCTTGGCCTTGAATTCCTGCAGGCTGGCGCCGAGCAGGCCGGTCAGCGAGCCGAATTCGCTTAACAGGCCCCGAGCCAACTCCACCGCATTGACGCCCTTGATGCCGGTGCGCAGAAAAATGGCCAGCAGTTCCGAATCATTCAGGGCGGCGGCCCCCTGGTTCAACAATTTTTCGCGCGGCCGCTCCGCTTCCGGCCAATGGGCGATAGACATGCGCGTCCCTCCTCTGGCTATAGCATTGTTTGTGTCATCAGGCCAACAAGATAGCAACAAGCAATGACATTAACATGCCGCCATACAGCCAGCCAGGACCACCGGGCCGGGCAAATCCGCTAAAATGGCCAGTTTACGGTTTCGAAGACCTCAACGATGACCGCCAAACGCATTCTTCTCGGCATCAGCGGCGGCATTGCCGCCTACAAGTCCGCCGAGCTGACCCGGCAACTGATCAAGGCCGGCCACCAGGTAGAAGTGGTGATGACCGAATCGGCCACCCGCTTCATCGCTCCGGCCACTTTCCAGGCCCTGTCCGGCCACACCGTGTACACCGACCTGTGGGACCCGCGCCCCAGCAACGCGATGGCGCACATCGAGCTGTCGCGTCGCGCCGATGTATTCCTGATCGCGCCGGCCACCGCCAACCTGCTGTTCAAGCTGGCGCACGGCGCCTCCGACGACCTGCTGTCCACCATGGCCGCGGCGCGGACCTGCCCGCTGATCGTGGCGCCGGCGATGAATCTGCAGATGTGGCAGAACCCGCCCAACCAGCGCAACATCGCCCAGCTGGAAGCGGACGGCGTGACCGTGTTCGGCCCCGGCAACGGCTTCCAGGCCTGCGGCGAGACCGGCGACGGCCGCATGCTGGAACCGCATGAAATCGTCGAGCTGTTGCAAGGCTTTTTCGCCGAAAAACTGTTGGCCGGCAAGCAGGTGTTGCTGACGGCGGGGCCCACGTATGAGGCCATCGACACGGTGCGCGGCATCACCAATATCAGCTCCGGCAAAATGGGTTACGCGCTGGCGCGCGCCTGCCGCGACGCCGGCGCCGACGTGACGCTGGTCTCCGGCCCCACCGGCATGGAGGCGCCGCTGAACGTGCGCCGCGTAGACGTGCGGAGCGCGCAAGAGATGCAGCAGGCGGTGCTGACCGAGGTGGGCCGCAGCGATGTGTTCATTTCCGTCGCCGCCGTGGCGGACTACCGGGTGAAGAACCGCAGCGAACACAAGATCAAGAAGGGAGCGTCGCTCCCCACCATAGAGCTGGAAGAAAACCCGGACATCCTGGCCACCGTCGCCGCGCTGCCCGCCGCGCCGTTCTGCGTCGGCTTCGCCGCGGAGAGCCAGAACCTGCTGGAGTTCGCCGAGGCCAAGCGCCTGCGCAAGAAGCTGCCGCTGCTGGTAGCCAACCTGGCGCAGCAAGCCATGGGCGCCGACGACAATCAGGTCGTGCTGCTGGACAATGCCGGCCAGCACCCGCTGCCCGCCATGCCCAAGACCGAGGTGGCCGCGGCCATCGTGCGCCATCTGGCCGCCCTGCTGGCCCAGCGCTGAGAATTCACCATCGGGCGGCTTTGCTGCCGCCCCGCATCACAAGGAAACACCATGCAAGCCCAAATCGACGTCAAGATCCTGGACGCGCGCCTGCGCGACAACCTGCCCGCCTACGCCACCGCCGGCGCAGCCGGCTTGGATCTGCGCGCCGCCACCGAACAGACCATGACCATCCAGCCGGGCGAAACCCAGCTGATCCCCACCGGCATCGCCATCCACCTGAACAATCCGGGCCTGGCCGCCATGCTGCTGCCGCGCTCCGGCCTGGGCCACAAGCACGGCATCGTGCTGGGCAATCTGGTAGGCCTGATCGACTCCGACTACCAGGGCCAGGTGTTCGTCTCGGTCTGGAACCGCGGCCAGCAGCCGTTCCAGCTGGAGCCCATGGAGCGCATCGCCCAGATGGTGATCGTGCCGGTGGTGCAGGCCAGCTTCAATATCGTGGACGATTTCGACGCCTCCGACCGCGGCGCAGGCGGCTTCGGCAGCACCGGCCGCGGCTGATAACGAAAAAATGAAAAACGGCGCGGAGGACTTCCGCGCCGTTTTTTTACGCGCCAAGCATCAAGGCTGCATGCCGATGCGGTTCAACTTAGGCACTGCAAGTTTGGGATGCGCCTGCAGATACTTTTCCAGCACATCGACATCCACGCCGCCGCCCACGCGGTTCACGCCCTGGGCCAGCACGGCGAAGCCGTCGCCGCCGCCTGCGATGAAGTTGTTCACCTGCACCGTGTAGCTGCGCTTGGGATCGATCTTCACGCCGTTGATGGCGATGCTGTTGATGTCCACCTTGCCGCCTGGCAGCGCAGACTGGCTCCAGCTGTAGCTGAGGCTGGATGAGACCTGCAGCATCTTGGGCTGGGCCGGCGTGCTCCATTGCTGCTCCAGCAGCTGGTCTATCTGCGCGCCCGTCAGCTGCATCGTCATCATGGTGTTGCCGAAGGGCTGCACCGTATAGATCTGCTTGTAATTGACATTGCCGCCGGCATCCGGCTTCAGGTCGGCGCGCACGCCGCCCGGATTCATGAAGGCCACCACCGCGCCCTGCGCCCTGCCGGCTTCCAGCTGCGAATCGGCTATCACATCGCCCAGCGTGGTTTCGCCCGCCGCATTGGCGTTGCGCGTCAGATCGCCGGCCAGAGACCCCACTACCCGGCCCGCTATCGGCGCCACCAGGTCCTGATAGGTTTTGACCAGCGCGCTCACATCGGCGCGCGGCGCGATGTCCTGCGTCACCGGACGATTCACCGCCTGGATGGAGCCCGCCACGAAGCCATGGCTGGCCGGGTCCAGCTTGAAATCTATCTCGGTGAACAATTGGCCGTAGTTCTTGGCGCTGGTCACGCGGCGGCCGTCGATCACGCAGTTGTAAGCCTGGTGGGTATGGCCCGATACCACCAGGCCGACAGACTTGTCGAGCTTCTTGACGATGTCGACGATGGGACCGGAGATGCCCTTGCAGTCGTCGTAGGTTCCGGTCTGATATCCGCCTTCATGGATCAGCACCACCACCGCGCCCACGCCTTGCGCCTTCAGCTTGGGTATCAGCGCGTTGACGGTGGCGGCCTCGTCCTGGAAGCTCAGCCCCTTGATGCCGGCGGGCGAGACGATTTCTGGCGTGCTTTTCAGCGTCATGCCGATGAAGGCCACCGGAATATTGCCGTACTTCTTGATCTCGTAGCCCGGGAACAAGGTGCCGCCATCCGGCTTCTGCACATTGGCCGCCAGGAACTTGAACTTGGCGCCGGCGAATTTGCCGTTGCGGCAGGAGGTGTCGGCTGCGCCTGGCTTGCAGCCGCCGTTCTGCATGCGCAGCAATTCGTCCTGGCCATCATCGAACTCGTGGTTGCCCACCGCGTTGAGATCCAGCCCCAGCAGATTCATCGCCTCTATGGTGGGCTCGTCATGGAACAAACCAGACACCAGCGGGCTGGCGCCGATCAAATCTCCCGCTGACACGACGATGGTGTTGGGGGATTTGTCGCGCAGCTGCTTGACCCAGGCCGCCAGGTAATCCACCCCGCCAGCCGTCGCCTTGACCGTCTTGCTCGGGTCTTTCGGGTCCGGCAAGGTCAGGGTGCCTGGCGCTTCCAGATTGCCGTGAAAATCATTGAAGGCAATCATTTTGACGGCTACCGGCGCAGCCGGTCGCTGTTCGTTGTTGCTGCCATCTCGCGTCGCGCTCACGGAAGTGGAGTCGGACATGCATCCGCCCAGCGCCAGAGCCACGCTCAGCCACAGGGTTTGCGGAATCAGTTTCATCGACATGCTCCATTGTATGTGTTGTGATCCGGCGCCCGCCGCTGCCACGGCCAAGCGCCAGCGAGACAACATACACAATTTGCATGAACTTTTAACCACCATTCTTCAAAAAAATGAGCAATAAAGTCCAATAAATGACAATTTAAGGCACAAAAATAAAACGCCGCGAGTCAGACTCGCGGCGTCGTGATCCGCCCCGCTCTCAGAACGGGGCGGCGCTTTTCAGATCAAGCCAACAGATGGTTGTTCAGCTCGCGCATGCCAGCCGACAGCATGGCCAGATCCAGCGCGCTGAACGATTGCAGCTCGGCGAACATCTGGCCGCAGATCTCCACCGCGCCCTGGCGCTTGGTCAGCCACAGGCCGGCGAAGTCTTCCGCCTCTGCTCCGTCCAGCGCCTGGCGCGCCAGATCGCGATGCACGCGATACAGGTCGTCGCGCAGCGCGGAACGGGCCAGAGACTGCCAGCGGTTGTCGCGCGGCAAGCCGGTGATGGCGTCGCGCAGCCAATCCAGCTGTAGCGAGCCGCCCAGGCGGAAGTAATTGGCCGCCACCCGCTCCAGCGACAGCTTGCCGCCTTCGGCGATCTCGATGATGTCCATCAGCGGCACCGCGTACTCCAGGCGCGCCAGCACCTGTTGCAGCGCCTGCGGCAAATTGGCGTGGGCGATGCGCGCCTCCAGCTCGGCCACGGCCGGATACTGGTCGGACGGGATCAGCTTGGGCAGCTGGGCCAGCACGCTTTGCACCTTGGCGGCGTACTGTTCGATCACGGCGTTGACCGAGGAGAACGGACGCTTGTTGCGCAGCACCCAGCGGGTCACGCGCTCCACCAGCGTGCGCACCAGCACCATCAGCTGCATTTGCTGGTCTGCCGGCACCTTGTTGTCCAGCGCCTCGATCTGGCCCCACAGGCTTTCCGCATCGAAGGCGCGGCTGGCGATCCACCAGGCGCGGGCGATGTCGGCCGCGGAGAATGGCGATTCTTCCTGCAGGCGGAACACGAAGGTGGTGCCCATGCGGTTGATGATCTGGTTGGCCAGCTGGTTGGAGATGATCTCGCGGCGCAGCTGATGCTGTTCCATCTGCTTGCCGAAGCGCTGTTGCAGCGGTTTCGGGAAGTAGTTGACCAGCACCGGCAGAAAGTCGCGGTCGTCCGGCAGATCGGTGGCCAGGATGGCCTGATCCAGCGAAATCTTGCTGTAAGCCAGCAGCACCGCGATTTCCGGCACAGTCAGGCCTTGACGGGCCAGACGGCGCTCGTTGATCTGGGTTTCGGACGGCAGATACTCGATCTCGCGGTTCAGCTCGCCGGTCTTCTCCATGTGCGAAATCATCCGCGCGTGGGTGGACAGCATGGAAGCGGCTTCCAGACGCTTGATCGCCAGTACCTGGGTCTGCAACACGTTGTTGCGCAACACCAGATGGCCCACTTCGTCGGTCATCTCGGCCAAGAGCTCATTGCGCTGCTTCAGCGTCATGTCTCCGGACTGCATCACCGCGCCCAGCAGGATCTTGATATTGACCTCGTGGTCGGAGCAATCCACGCCGGCGGAGTTGTCGATGGCGTCGGTGGCGATGCGGCCGCCTGCCAGCGCGAACTCGACGCGGCCCAACTGGGTGCAAGTCAGGTTGCCGCCTTCGGCGACCACCTTGGCCTGCAGCTGGTTGCCGTTGACGCGCACCGGATCGCAGGCGCGGTCGCGAGCGTCGGCGTGGCTCTGGGTCGACGCCTTGATGTAGGTGCCGATGCCGCCGTTGTACAGCAGGTCGATCTTGGCCTTCAGGATTTCATGAATCAGCTCGTTCGGCGCCATGCTGTCCTTGTCGGTTTCCAGCCACGCCTTCACTTCCGGCGACAGCGGGATGGACTTGGCGCTGCGCTCGAAAATGCCGCCGCCCTTGGAGATCAGCTCGCGGTTGTAATCGGCCCAGCTGGAACGCGGCAGATTGAACAGGCGCGCGCGCTCGGCGAAGCTCTTCTTCGCGTCCGGCGTCGGGTCCAGGAAAATGTGCAGGTGGTTGAACGCGGCCTTCAGGCAGATGTGCTCGGACAGCAGCATGCCGTTGCCGAACACGTCGCCGGCCATGTCGCCGATGCCGATCACGCTGAAATCCTGCTCCTGGGTGTTGACGCCCAGGTGGCGGAAGTGGCGCTTCACCGACTCCCAAGCGCCGCGGGCGGTGATGCCCATGCCCTTGTGGTCGTAGCCGGCGGAGCCGCCGGAGGCGAAGGCGTCGCCCAGCCAGAAGCCGTAGGCTTCGGAAATGCCGTTGGCGATGTCGGAGAAGGTGGCGGTGCCCTTGTCGGCGGCCACTACCAGGTACGGATCGTCCGGATCCAGGCGGCGCACGTCGTTCGGCGGAATGATCTGGCCGGTCACCAGGTTGTCCGTCACGTCCAGGAGCGCGGAGATGAAGATCTTGTAGCAGGCGATGCCCTCTGCCAGGAAGGCCTCGCGGTCGCTAGGCGCCGGCAGTTGCTTGCCGACGAAGCCGCCCTTGGAACCCATCGGCACGATCACCGAGTTCTTCACCATCTGCGCCTTCACCAGACCCAGCACTTCGGTGCGGAAGTCTTCCATGCGGTCGGACCAGCGCAGGCCGCCGCGGGCTACCTTGGAGCCGCGCAGGTGAACGCCTTCCACGCGCGGGCTGTAGACCCAGATTTCGAACATCGGGCGCGGCTGCGGCAGGAAGGGGACTTGGTTCGATTCCAGCTTGAACGAGATATAGGACTTGAACTCGCCGTCGGCGCCCGTCTGCCAGAAGTTGGTGCGGCGGGTGGCCAGGATCACGGCCAGGAAGCCGTTCAGAATGCGGTCTTCGTCCAGATTGGCCACGCCGTCCAGCATGCCGCGCACGGCGGCCAGCAGCAGCTCGGCCTTCTCGTCGGAGAAGTCCTTCGGGTCCAGGCGGGCGTAGAACAGCTCCACCAGGCTGCGAGTGATGGCCGGGTAGTTGGCCACGCATTGCTCGATATAGGCTTGGCTGAAGGTCAGGCCGCCCTGGCGCAGATACTTGGCCAGCGCGCGCACCAGCGAGATTTCGCGCCAATCGAGGCCGGCCACCAGGGCCAGGCGGTTGAAGCCGTCATTCTCGCAGCGTTTGGCGAACACCTGGGCCAGCAGCTCCTGGAAGTCATGCTGCACCTGGTCTTGCGCCATCTGCTCGCCGAAGTTGCCCACGTCGAGGCCGAAGTCGCTGATCCACACCAGACTGCCGTCCGCGCGCTTGACGCAGTACGGATGCTCGTCGCGCACCTTGACGCCCATGTTTTCCAGAATGGGCAGGCTGGCGGACAGGCCCAGCGGCTCGCTTTCGCGGAACAGCTTCAGATTGAAGGCCGCGCCGCCGCGATGGAAGGGGCGGTACAGCTTCATGGCCAGCGGCTGCTCGGCGCCGATGGCTTCCAGATGCTGCACGTCCAGCACGGCGTTGCGCACCGCGAACTCTTCGCGGTAAGCCACCGGGAAGCCGTCCTTATAGCGATTGAACAGACCGTTGCCGCGTTCTTCGCCGTGGGCTTCCACCAGTTGCTGGTGCAACTCCTCCACCCAGCCGCGCACCAGGCGCGAAATTTCGGCTTCGATGTCGGCTTCATGGAAGGCCGGCAGCTTGGAGGCATTGGTGCGGATGATGTAATGCACGCGGGCCAGCGTGCCGTCGCCGATCTGCACGCTGAACTCGGCGCTGCTGCCGTTGAACGCGTTCATCAGCACTTTTTCGATCTTCAGCCGCACTTCGGTGTTGAAGCTGTCGCGCGGCACGTAGACCAGGCTGCTGACATAGCGGTGGTAGCGGTCGGCGCGCACGAACAGGCGCACGCGCGGACGCTCTTGCAGGCTGACGATGCCTTCGGCGATCGGCCCCAGCACCTCGGACGGGATCTCGAACAGCTCGTCGCGCGGATAGCTTTCCAGCACGAAGCCCAGCGTCTTGGCCTTGTAGCTGTCGTCGACGAAGTCGCAGTTTTGCACAACGCCGGCCACTTTCTGGCGCAGGATGGGCACGTCCTTCGGCGAGGCCTGGTAGGCGCTGGCGGTGTAGAGGCCCAGGAAGCGGCGCTCGCCTAGCACTTCGCCCTTGTCGTTGAAGCGCTTGATGCCGACAAAGTCGACATAGGCCGGACGATGGATGATGGAGCGGGTTTGCGATTTGTTCAGGATGATCAGTTGCGGCAGGTGGGCCAGCTCGCGCAGTTCCTGCGGCAGCTGTTCGAAGCTGCTGGAGTATTCCTTGTCGCCCTGGTCTTGCAGAATGCCCAGGCCGGAATCCTTGACGATGCGCAGGCTGTCCTTGCCGTCGCGCTTGACCAGGTCGTAGTCGCAATAGCCCATGAACAGGAAGTTGCGCTCAGCCATCCACTCGAGGAAGGCCACGGCCTCTTTCGCCTCGACGGCGCGCTCGCCCTTAAGCTTGACCAGGTCCTTGCTGATGCTGGTCAGCACCTCGCGCATTTTCGGCTCGTCGCTGACCACCAGGCGGATGTCGGCCAGCACGCGCTTCAGTTCGCTTTCCAGCTTGGCCAGCAGGGCGGCGTCGCTGATGCGGTCGATCTGCACGTGGATGAAGGATTCCAGCGGCAGGCTGCGGTCTTCGGTGCGCTTGACCTCGGCCAGCGCGCCGCTCTTGTCGCGGGCGACGGACAGCACCGGGTGCACCAGCAGATGCAGATTGATGTTGTGGCGCGACAGCAACATGGTGATCGAGTCGATCAGGAACGGCATGTCGTCGTTCACTACTTCGATCACGGTATGGGTGCTTTGCCAGCCGTCGCGTTCGAAATCGGGGTTGTAAATGCGGCACTTGACCTGGCCGGCGGAGCGCTTGCCGGCGAACTCGTAATGCGCCATGGCTGCGCCGAACAGATCGAGCGAGGAGAACTGCCGCAGGTCGGCGTGCTCGGTCTCTTCGAAGTAGATCGGCAAGAAGGCGGCGAGTTGTTGGGTCTCCTGGGCAGAAAGCTTGCTCTCGGCCACAGCCTGGATATCTGCGATCAGGCTGGCCAGTTCGGTCTTATTGGTAAGCGACATTTAGCTTCTCTTGTTGTGAGCAGGGAGGTTGTCGGGGCATTGTAGATAGCGCCATCCGTACCGGATTTCCTGAATGCGACACCGGCTTACACAAAACGCGCAAAGCCTATCCCATGGGCAAAAGCATGGGGGCATAAGCAATCTGGAAATCCAGGGCATACATTACAGCAAAGCGACGGCAAGTTACACAAAGCCCAGTGTTCCGGATATTGTAGTCAGCGCACAAAACACCTCGCAAATCGTTGATTTTTATGATGTTTCCATTTTATTAAAAAAGTAAGGTAGAATGTGCGCACTTGCTTATGGGGATTGACCAATTCCGCCACTTGTAGTTTGCAAGCGCGCCGCGCAATGGTCAGCCGGCCAATCAAGAAGACCCGGATCGGAACAATAACGCCTCATCCGCTGCGGGGTTTACAAAGCCTGTCGCCGCACGCCCGCGCGCGGACGACCCAAGTAGAGAAGTAGAAGCAAAACCATGAAAAAAACGCTGATCGCCTGCGCCAGCCTCGCCCTGGTCGCCTCCCTGTCCGCTCAGGCTGAAACCGTCCGCTTCGGCATCGACCTCAACTACCCCCCGTTCTCCAAACAAGGCGCGGACGGCAAGCCGCAGGGCTTCGACATCGACATGGCCAACGCGCTGTGCAAGGAAATGAAAGTCACTTGCCAGATCGTGCCGCAAGACTGGGACGGCCTGATCCCCGCGCTGAACGCCAACAAGTTCGACGCCATCATCTCCTCGATGCAGATCACCGCAGAGCGCCAGAAGGCCGTGGACTTCACCAACAAGTACTACAACATCGCCAGCCGCCTGGTGGCCAAGGACGGCGTCAAGGTCGACGCCAACAGCTTCAAGGGCAAGAAGATCGGCGTGCTGCGCGCCTCCACCCAGGAAAAGTTCGCCAAGGACTTCTGGGGCAAGAACGGCGCCACCATCGTGCCCTACGCCAAGTCGCCTGAATCCTTCCTGGATCTGAAGTCCGGCCGCGTGGACGCCGTGTTCGTCGACGGCGCCGTCGGCGAGGGCGAATTCCTGAAAACGCCGCAAGGCAAGGGCTACGCTTTCGTCGGCCCGAACTACGCCGACGTGAAGTACTTCGGCCTGGGCGCCGGCGTCGCCGTCAAGAAGGGCAACAAAGCTCTGCTCGACCGTCTGAACAAGGCTATCGAGGCCACGCGCAAGGATGGCAGCTACAAGAAGGTGCAAGACAAGTACTTCAGCTTCGACGTCTACGGCGGCTAAGCCCTGACGCATCGCCGGCAGGCGCGCCAAGCGCGTCTGCCGGGTTGTTGACACCCCAATCGCCCCGGCTGCCCTGGGGCGATTGGGATTTCAAGAGATGCCCGCGGAACCAAGCCCTGATCTGGCCGGGTCTCACCCCGCCTTGTTCGCTGAAATCGCGCCCACTCATTGTCGACAACCCGGCAGCCGCGCTGCGCGCCTGCTCCCGCAATCCCCTCTTCCGAGATTGCCCATGTTTCTGCAAGGTTATCTTCCCAGCATTCTGGAGGGCTTGGCGCTGACGCTGAAGCTCGCTGGCGCGTCGCTCGCCGTTTCCGTCGTACTGGGTCTCGTCGGCGCGCTGTTCAAGTCTACTTCGTCGCGCGCGCTGACCCTGCTGGCCGAATGCTATTCCACCGTGGTGCGCGGCATACCCGACCTGGTGTGGATGTTTCTGCTGTTCTTCGGCGCCCAGATGGCGCTCAACGACCTCTGCGGCCGCTTCGGCTGGCAGGCGCCCGACATCGATCCCTTCGTCGCCGGCGTCTCCACGCTGGGCTTCATCTTTGGCGCCTACATGACGGAAACCTTCCGCGGCGCGATGATGGCCGTGCACAAGGGACAGATGGAGGCCGGCCTGGCTTACGGCATGTCGCCGCTGCGCGTGTTCTTCCGCATCCAGTTGCCGCAAATGGTGCGCTACGCCCTGCCCAGCTTTTCCAACAACTGGCTGGTGCTGGTGAAATCCACCGCCTTGGTCTCCGTCATCGGCCTCAATGACGTGATGTACCGCGCCGACGCCGCCAAATCGGCCACCCAGCAGCCTTTCGACGTTTACATCATCGTCGGCGCGCTCTTCCTCTGCGTCACCGGCGTCTCCAACCTGCTATTGCACTGGACTGAAAAACGCTACTCGATGGGCACCAAGGAGAGCGGACTGTGATGGATCCGAAACTGATACTCGAACGCCTGCCGGAATTCTTCGGCGCGCACGATGGCGGCCCGATGCTGTCGTCCACCGACGGCCTGATCATGACGCTGCAACTGCTGGGCCTGTCCCTGCTGTTCGGCCTGCTGCTGGCGATCCCGCTGGCAGTGGCCCGCACCGCCAAGAACCGCGCGCTGTCTGGCGCCGTCTGGCTGTTTGGCTATGTGTTCCGCGGCACGCCGCTCTTGGTGCAGCTGTTCATCATCTACTACGGCCTCGCGCAGTTTGACTGGGTCCGCGAGAGCTGGGCCTGGGCCTACCTGCAGAACGCCTACGTCTGCGCCATTCTGGCCTTCACCCTGAACACCGCCGCCTACACCACGGAAATCATAGCCGGCCAGATCCGCAACACGCACTGGGGCGAGATAGAGGCCGCCCGCTCCGTCGGCATGAGCCAGTGGCTGATGCTGCGCCGCATCGTGCTGCCTTCCGCCTTGCGCCGCGCGCTGCCCGCCTACAGCAATGAAGTCATCATGATGCTGCAGAGCACCGCCATCGCCGGCCTGGTGACGCTGGCGGACCTGACCGGCGTGGCGCGTCGCATCTATAGCGAAAGCTATATGCCGTTCGAACCGTTCCTCACCGCCGCCGTGATCTACCTGGCGCTGACCTTTGTCTTGGTCTGGTTGATGAAACGCGCCGAACGCCGCTACCTGGCTTTCCTGGCTCCCAGGAAGCAGTAAGCGCGGCTTGACGATTCTCTGCCCGCCGCCTGAAATAAATCGTACAATGCAGGCCAAGACAAGCCGCCATGCCAGGCCTCCTGACATGGCGGCATTTTTGCCAACCGTTACCAGCCATTCAGACCATGGGTCACACGCCCCTAACCGCCAAACCACTGCGCTTCGGCTTTCTGCTGCTCCCCCACGCCTCGATGGCCGATTTCGCCAGCGCTTCCGAGGTGCTGACCCACGCCAATTTATTGGCGGAAAAAAAACTGTACGAGACCCTGCTCCTGTCGCTGGATGGCGGCCCGGTGCAGTTATCCAACGGCATCAAGTTGGCGGCGGAGCTGCCACTATCCTACGCGCCCAAGCTGGACTACCTGATAATTGTGGCCGATGAAATCGGCAATGACTTCGCGCTGGAAGAACTGAGCAAAAGCATTGCCAACACCAACACCGACAAGATGACGCTGGCCGGCCTCGGCTGCGGCAGCTATTGGCTGGCCCGGGCGGGCCTGCTGGCTGGTCAGCGCGCCACGATTCATTGGCGGGAAATCGCCCGGCTGACCGAAGAGTTTCCGGACGTGATCGTCACGTCCAACCTATACGAAAGCGAAGGCCGCTATCTCAGCTGCGCTGGCGGCGCAGCCACTTTCGATTTCATGCTGAATCTGGTCGGCAGGCAGCATGGGCATGAATTCATCGCCCAATTGTCCGAGCTGTTCAGCATGGAGCGCATCCGCCCCGGTAACGAGCGCCAGCGCATTCCGCTCGCCACCCGCATAGGCGGCAGCCAGCCCAAGCTGACCGAAGCGGTCAGCCTGATGGAGGCCAATATCGAGGAGCCGCTATCCACCGACGACATCGCCTATTACGTGGGGGTGTCGCGACGCCAGCTGGAGCGGCTGTTCAAGCAATACCTGGGCACCGTGCCGTCCAAATACTATCTGGAGCTAAGGCTGAACCGCGCCCGCCAACTGCTGCTGCAGACCAGCAAATCCATCGTGCAGATCGGCCTCGCCTGCGGCTTCTCCAGCGGCCCCCACTTCTCCAGCACCTACCGCAACCACTTCAACATCACGCCGCGCGAAGAGCGCGCGCAGCGCAGCCAGGCCAGCGTCCGCGCTAGCTGAGCTGGCGCTCCGCCTGCAGGGCCAGCGGCAATTCGATTCTGAAGCAGGCGCCGCTGGCTGGAATATTTTCCGCCGAAATCAAGCCGCCGTATTGCTCGACTATGGTCTGGCAAATGGACAGGCCCAGGCCCATGCCATGCGGTTTGGTGGAGAAAAACGGATGGAACAGCACTTCCAACAGGTCCGGGGTGATGCCGCGCCCGGTATCCCGCACCTCGAGTATGCCCTTCTTGCCTTCGCGCCGCGTATGCACGATGACATGGCGCTTCAGCGCCGGCTCATCCTTCAGCGCGTCCATCGCATTGGACAGCAGATTCAGCACCACCTGCTCTAGCTGGATGCTGTCCGCCATCACCGGTATGGAATAGCCCGACAACAACTGCACCACCTCGATGCCACGCTCCCGTAGATCATATTCGGCGAGGAACATGCAATTGCCAACCACCTGATTGACATCGATCAGCCGTGTTTCTATCGCCCGCTTGCTAACCAGGGCACGCAGCCGCTTGATGATCTCCCCTGCGCGCCCCGCCTGCGCCACCGCCAGCTTCAAGGCGGAGTTCACCTGGGGCGGCGCCTCCTCCACCCCCTCCAGCAATTGGATGGCGGCCTGACAATAATTGGAAATCGCGGTCAGCGGCTGGTTCAGTTCATGGGCGATGCCGGACGCCATCTCGCCCATTGTATGCAAGCGCGCCACGTGCGACAGTTTTTCCAGGTGCTCCTTGACCCGGGTTTCGCTGGCCTCCAGCGCCGCCGCCGTGCGCAAGCGCAGCGGCCCCATGTCGCGCATGGCGCACACCACGCCTATCAACACCCCGTCGCGCGACAGCAGCGGCGCCACACCCCCCTCCACCGAATGCACCTTGCCGCGCGCCGTCGTCAACTGCATGCGCTCCGCCAGCTCCACAGGCAGCCCGGTGCGGAAGCATTCGCTGATCGGGTCTTCGGAAAACTCCGCCGCCAACTCTCCCATCAACCGGAAAACCTCATGGCACGGCAGGCCCAACACCTCCTCCGCCGGCATGTCCACCAGTTGCAAAGCCATGGGATTAGCCATCTCAATGCGGCGATCCTGCCGCAGAATCACCACTCCGTCATGAATCGCGCTCAAGGTTACCGAGGCCCGCTCGCTCTGCAGGAAGAGCTCCTCGTCCGCCTGACTGCGCTCCCGCCGCAAGGCGATGCGCTGCGAGTAGATCAGCCCAGCAGCGGCCAACAGCAAGGCCACGAACACCTCTCGCAGCAGCAGCGGCGACAAGGCCAGGTCATTGAGCCGTATATCCTGCCCCACACCCAGCACAAAGGGCTGGGCATCGCTATTCAACGGCAAGCGCAATTCCAACCGAGTCAGCAGCGGCCACCAGTCATGATCCGCATCGCGGTGAAGGCGCTGGTATAAAGGCTCCCCGCCCTGATTGCCATTCTTGGGCAGCAGGGAAAGATCGAACCCCGATTGCAAGACCTGGCTTTCCGGCAACTGCAATAGCCGATCGCAGAACACCACCAACGCCACCACGCCGGCCAGCTCGCGTTCATCGCCAAGCCGCCCCGGCTTCGTCTTATCCCGGAACAAAGGCTGCATCAACAGATAGGCGCGCCCGCCGCCATCGTAAAGTTCGAATGGCCGCGAGGAAACCTTCTGCCCGGTAGCTATAGCGCGCCGCAACTCTGCCGCAAAATGCGCGTCGCCCAGCATGTCGTAGCCGTAGACCGGACTGAAAGCCGGCAAATCCGGCTCTATCATCGACACCACGAGCGCCTGACTACGAACAGGAGCGGGCGACCAATTACGGCGCCCCGCCACATCATAGTCCCGGATATAGAAGGTTTCGCCAAACCGCTGCCCCATGCTGCTCAAGAAGGCGTTTCGGCTATCGCGAGTGACATTCTGCAAAAACTCGATGGCGTACAGTTGCTGGTAGCGAGGCAGCATCTCACGCGAAAACGCGCTGAGCGCAGGCGCATCGAAAGGTTCATGAGCGATGAGCAAGGCGTTGATCGCCGACAGCACGGACTCGTTCTGGTCGAGCCGACGCGCCACCCCGCCGTAAGCTTGGTGAGCCGCCAGCTCGAAACTGTCCTGCAGCCTGCGATATTCGCTCTCTCCCCACTGGGCGAACACCAACAGGCTGCAAACCAGCCAAAGACAGCCAAACAGCAGCCACTCGCGGCCTTTAAATTTACTCAAGACTCCCGCCCCGAAATTCATCTGACATCTTGAATCATATGCATTGCATGAAACATTCGCCGGGCATTTTTACAAAAACGAGCCATGTTCGCAATGCGCGCGAAAACGACGCGCACGCTACCCATTTGGAATGCATGAGAAGCACGGCCCCTCACGCCACATGATAAAGCGCGCTCTGCGTACGCCTGCCAAGAAACGACAATGGCGTATCGTTCGCGCAACGCAAAAACCCCAGCTCATTGAGCTGGGGTTCGCTATGGGGCGTCTGGCGGTGTCCTACTTTCACATGGCGAATGCCACACTATCATCGGCGCTAAGATGTTTCACGGTCCTGTTCGGGATGGGAAGGCG
>NZ_PQWB01000051.1 GCF_002924365.1 Chromobacterium alticapitis
AGATCGGCATTTCGCAATGCAGGTCCACGCCATCGCGCTGGAAGACCGCGTGCGGCTTGATATGCGTGACCACATACAAATCGCCGGATGGGCCGCCGTTCTGTCCCGGCTCGCCTTCGCCGCCCAGACGGATGCGGTCGCCCTCGTCCACGCCGGCCGGAATCTTCACGTTCAGCGTCTTGGTGGTCTTCTTCTGGCCCGCGCCGTGGCAGCTGGTGCACGGATCGGTGATCTGCTTGCCGCTGCCGTGGCAGGTCGGGCAGGTTTGCTGGATGGAGAAGAAGCCCTGGCTCATCCGCACCTGGCCATGGCCGCCGCAAGTGGAGCAGGTCTTGGGCTGGGTACCCGGCTTGGCGCCGCTGCCGTTGCACACGCCGCAGGACTCGTGCGACGGGATGCGGATTTGCTTCTCGCAGCCGCGCGCCGCCTCTTCCAGCGTGATTTCCATGTTGTAGCGCAAATCGGCGCCGCGGTAGACGTTGGAACGCCCGCCGCCCTGGCCGCCGCGGCCGCCGCCGAAGATGTCGCTGAAGATGTCGGCGAAATCGCCGAAGCCGCCAAACCCCTGGCCGCCGCCGGCGCCGGCTTGCGGGTCCACCCCGGCATGGCCGAACTGGTCATAGGCGCTGCGTTTCTGGCTGTCGGACAGGATCTCGTAGGCCTCTTTGACCTCCTTGAACTTGTCCTCGGCTTCCTTGCTGTCCGGATTGCGGTCCGGGTGATACTTCATCGCCAGCTTGCGATAGGCCTTCTTGATGTCGTCGTCGGACGCATCGCGATTGACGCCCAGCACATCGTAGAAATCTTTTTTCGACATTGTCATTCGCTTTCAGAATTGTCCGGAACCGCTCCGCACAATCGCTCGTCTTGATACGGCAAAGGCACAGGGGCAGGCGGAGACGGCTCCCCCATTCCCTGTGCCCCAATCAGTGAAGACTAACGCTTACTTCTTGTCTTTCACTTCTTCGAACTCGGCGTCCACCACATTGCCGTCGTCCTTCTTGTCGCCGGCGGCTTGCGCGCCCTCCGCGCCGCCTTCAGCCTGAGCGGCTTGGGCGTACATGATCTCGCCCAGCTTCTGGCTGGCCTTGGCCAGTTCTTCGGCCTTGGCTTCGATGGCTTCCTTGTCGTCGCTCTTCACCACTTCCTCGGCCGCCTTGATGGCGTCTTCGATCTTGGCTTTTTCGTCGGCGCCGATCTTGTCGCCATGCTCGGACAGAGACTTCTTGATGCTGTGGATCAGGCCTTCGGCGTGGTTGCGCGCGGTCACCAGCTCGTGCAGCTTCTTGTCTTCCTCGGCGTTGGCTTCGGCGTCCTTCACCATGCGCTCGATTTCAGCTTCGGACAGGCCGCTCGATGCCTGGATGGTGATGTTGGCCTGCTTGCCGGAAGCCTTGTCCTTGGCGGACACGTGCAGAATGCCGTTGGCGTCGATGTTGAACTCGACCTCGATCTGCGGAATGCCGCGCGGCGCCGGCGGGATGTCGCCCAGATTGAACTGGCCCAGCGACTTGTTGGCGGCTGCCTTCTCGCGCTCGCCCTGCAGCACGTGGATGGTCACCGCGGTCTGGTTGTCGTCGGCGGTGGAGAAGGTTTGCGACGCCTTGGTCGGGATGGTGGTGTTCTTCTGAATCAGCTTGGTCATCACGCCGCCCAGGGTTTCGATGCCCAGCGACAGCGGAGTCACGTCCAGCAGCAGCACGTCCTTGCGGTCGCCCGACAGCACGGAGCCCTGGATGGCGGCGCCTACGGCCACGGCTTCGTCCGGGTTCACGTCCTTGCGCGGTTCCTTGCCGAAGAACTCCTTGACCGCGTCCTGCACCTTGGGCATGCGGGTCTGGCCGCCGACCAGGATCACGTCGGTGATGTCGGACAGCGACACGCCGGCGTCCTTCAGGGCCACGCGGCAAGGCTCGATCGAGCGGGCGATCAGGTCATCCACCAGGCTTTCGAACTTGGCGCGGGTGATCTTCATCGCCAAGTGCTTCGGACCGGTGGCGTCCATGGTGATGTACGGCAGGTTCACTTCGGTCTGGGTAGCCGAGGACAGCTCGATCTTGGCCTTTTCAGCGGCTTCCTTCAGACGTTGCAGCGCCATCACGTCCTTCTTCAGATCGACGCCTTGTTCTTTCTTGAACTCGGTGACGATGTAGTCGATCACGCGCTGGTCGAAGTCTTCGCCGCCCAGGAAGGTGTCGCCGTTGGTCGACAGCACTTCGAACTGGTGCTCGCCATCCACGTCGGCGATTTCAATGATGGACACGTCGAAGGTGCCGCCGCCCAGGTCATATACCGCGATCTTGCGGTCGCCCTCTTGCTTGGCCAGGCCGAAGGCCAGCGCGGCCGCGGTCGGCTCGTTGATGATGCGCTTCACTTCCAGGCCGGCGATGCGGCCGGCATCCTTGGTGGCCTGGCGCTGGCTGTCGTTGAAGTAGGCCGGCACGGTGATCACGGCTTCGGTCACTTCTTCGCCCAGATAATCTTCGGCGGCCTTCTTCATCTTGCGCAGCACTTCGGCGGAGATTTGCGGCGGAGCCAGTTCCTGCTCGCGCACCTTCACCCAAGCGTCGCCGTTCTTGGCCTTCAGGATTTCGAAAGGCATCAGGTCGATGTCCTTCTGCACTTCCTTGTCTTCGAAGCGGCGGCCGATCAGGCGCTTGGCGGCGTAAATGGTGTTCTTCGGATTGGTCACGGCCTGGCGCTTGGCCGGCGCGCCCACCAGGATCTCGCCGTCCTCGACGTAGGCGATGATGGACGGGGTGGTGCGGTTGCCTTCGGCGTTTTCGATGACTTTCGGGTTGCCGCCTTCTACGACTGCCACGCAGGAGTTGGTGGTGCCCAGGTCGATACCGATGATTTTACCCATGATGTATTCCTTTTCTCTATTCGTTCCGGCTTTGGCTTGTCTGATAGCCAGAGCCTGTTGTCTCAATAAATATTGGCTATGCCGATCTTTTCAAGAGTCTGCCGGCAGCCTTTTTCATGCCTGGGCTTTTTTTATGCCTTGGCCTTGGCCACCACCACCATGGCCGGACGCAGCACGCGGTCCGCCAGTTGATAGCCCTTCTGCATCACGCGCACCACGGTGTTCGGCTCGGCGTCGGACGCTTCCGCGCTCATGGCTTGGTGCTGGTGCGGGTCCAGCTTGTCGCCGGCCTTGGGCGCGATGTCCTTGATCTGCGCCTTGTCGAAAGCGGAGACCAGCTGCTTCAGCGTCATGTCCACGCCCATCTTCAGGGTGTCTATCTGGCCGCTCTGGTCCAGCAGCGCCATTTCCAGATAATCCTTAACCGTCACCAGCTCCGCGGCGAACTTGCCAATGGCGTATTTGTGCGCGGCAGCCACTTCTTCCTGAGCGCGGCGGCGCTGGTTGTCCAGCTCGGCGCGCGCGCGCAGCAGGGTGTCGTTCAGTTCGGCGATTTCGGCTTCCAGCCCGGCGATATGCTGCTCGGGCGTCTGCTCCAGCTCGGTATGCGCCGCGCTGGCAGTATCGGTCATTTCTTTGTCTGCGGCTTCAGCGGCCGGGTTCTGGTTTTCTTGCATGACGTTTCCTCGGAATTACACCGGCTAAATTGATGTCCAGACCCAAGGTAGGGCCTTTCGCGGCGATTTCAAGCCCTATTTTGCATTGCCTCCATCTTGAGACAAATCTGTCGCATGCGCACATTCCAACCGTCATTTTTTCGCATTGCCAACATTTTTGAACCATCAAGATTCGTTTAAATAGCCAGTCTGTTAGCTTATGAAAACACGGGATTTTTTTGTTGCTGCAGCGCACACAACGCGATTTTTTTGTGCATATAATGGCCCCACATTGAGCAGGAAACCGCTCCGGCGGGGCATATGCCGCGCCGCGGGCGGACCGGGAAAATCGGACCGACCCGGTTCGGTTTTCGAAAATAAATCCGGCACACCGGATACGGCTTGACCGCTATTGAGGACGCCGGCTTCGCCCGGCGAGCACAGAAACGCTTCGAGAAGGGTTACACAACATGACGACTCGCGAACAACGCATTGCAGCCATCCAAAAAGACTGGGACGAAAACCCGCGCTGGAAAGGCATCAAGCGTGGCTACACCGCCGCCGACGTCGAGCGCCTGCGCGGCTCGCTGCAGGTTGAACATACGCTGGCCCGCAGCGGCGCCGAAAAGCTGTGGAATCTGGTCAACAACGAACCCTACATCAACTGTCTGGGCGCGCTGACCGGCGGCCAGGCCATGCAGCAGGTAAAAGCCGGCGTCAAGGCCATCTATCTGTCCGGCTGGCAAGTGGCCGCCGACAACAACGAATACTCGGCCATGTATCCGGACCAGTCGCTGTATCCGGTGGACTCCGTGCCCAAGGTAGTGGAGCGCATCAACAACGCCTTCACCCGCGCCGACGAAATCCAGCACGCCAAGGGCCTTGAGGCCGGCGACAAGGGTTATGTCGACTACTTCGCCCCCATCGTGGCCGACGCCGAAGCCGGCTTCGGCGGCGTGCTGAACGCCTACGAGCTGATGAAGTCCATGATCCGCGCCGGCGCCGCCGGCGTGCACTTCGAAGACCAGCTGGCTTCGGTCAAGAAGTGCGGCCACATGGGCGGCAAGGTGCTGGTGCCGACTCAGGAAGCGATCCAGAAGCTGATCGCCGCGCGCCTGGCGGCCGACGTCTACGGCGTGCCCACCCTGGTGATCGCCCGCACCGACGCGGAAGCGGCGGACCTGCTGACCAGCGACGTGGACGCCAACGACGAGCCCTTCCTGACCGGCGAACGCACCGCGGAAGGCTTCTACAAGACCAAGAAGGGTCTGGAGCAAGCCATCAGCCGCGCCGTGGCCTACGCCGACTACGCCGACCTGGTATGGTGCGAAACCGGCACGCCGGACCTGGAATTCGCCCGCAAGTTCGCGGAAGCAGTCCATGCCAAGCACCCGGGCAAGCTGCTGGCCTACAACTGCTCGCCGTCGTTCAACTGGAGAAAGAACCTGGACGACGCCACCATCGCCAAGTTCCAGCGCGAGCTGGGCGCCATGGGTTACAAATACCAGTTCATCACGCTGGCCGGCATCCACAGCATGTGGTTCAACATGTACGACCTGGCGCAAGACTACGTGGCGCGCGGCATGTCCGCCTACGTCGAGAAAGTGCAGGAGCCGGAATTCGCCGCGCGCGAGCGCGGCTACACCTTCGTGTCCCACCAGCAGGAAGTGGGCACCGGCTACTTCGACGACGTGACCACCGTGATCCAGGGCGGCGCCTCCAGCGTCACCGCGCTGACCGGCTCCACCGAGGAAGAACAGTTCCACTAAACCGTCACAAACGGGGACAAAAACCGGCTACAACGCCGGTTTTTTTATTTACCAATAAATGACAAAATCATTTTCAGTCCATTTTGGATTATCAAATAACAAATCAAACCAAACTTAGGAGACTTGGAAAATGAAAAAAACTCTCGCCGCCAGCCTGATCGTAGCCAGCAGCCTGTGCTTCACCGGCTGCACCTCCATGCGCGTCATCGCGGACAACCAGCAAGCCCTATCCAGCCTGGCCGCGCCGCAGCAGAACCAATTGAAAGCCGGCGACAAGATCAGTCTCAAGACCACCGACGGCAAAGAATACACCCTGATCCTGAGCGCCATCGATCAGCAAGGCCTGGAGGGCAAGCTTGCAGATAGCGAGCTTGCCACGCGGCTTCCTTGGCAACATATCAGCGCGATACAGAAAAACGAGATTGATGGAGTCAAAACAGCAGGTTTGGTTTTATTGCTTGCCGGACTGACGGTTGGCGTTGTCTCCGGGATACAGCATATGTTCAGCGGCATGTTCGGCAGTTAAAGAGATAGGCTGCGCTTAATCACGCATACAAGGAGAGCGGCATGAAATACGCCACCACCGATCTTTGCGACACTTTCGAAAATGAAGTTCATGTTTTGGACCCGATTTTCCAGTCATACGGCGGCCATGCCCGTTTCCACGGCCAGATCGTCACCTTGAAGCTGTTCGAGGACAATAGCCTGGTGCGGCAGACGCTGGGCGAGAATGGCCAGGGCAAGGTGCTGGTGGTGGACGGCGGCGGCTCCCGCCGCTGCGCGCTGCTGGGCGATCAATTGGGCGAACTCGCGGTGAAGAACGGTTGGGCAGGCCTGGTGATAGACGGCTGCGTGCGCGACAGCGCGGCGCTGGGCCAGCTGCCGCTGGGCGTCAAGGCGCTGGCGACCCATCCGCGAAAATCCGTGAAGCTGGGCAGCGGCCAAAAGGATTTGCCGGTGCGCATCGCTGGATGCGACATCGCGCCTGGCCAATGGCTGTATGCCGATGAAGACGGCGTGATCGTGGCGGAACGAGAGCGGGCCTAGCCGCCGCTGCGCTGATGCACCGGCAGCGCGCTCTGGGCGCTGGCGGTGCCCCATTCCAGACGCTGCTCCCACCAAGTATGGTGCTCCGGCACCAGAAGCTCCGGCGTATCCAGAGACGCCGCCGTGACGTCGATCTCTTCCGGGTCCGATTCGTGGAAATAGGTCAGCGTCGAGCCGCAGTGCGGGCAAAAGCCGCGGGACACCGCCGCCGACGAATGGTATTGCACCGGCTTTTCGCCGCGCCACTCCAACTCAAGCACCCGCACGGTGAACCAGGTGACGAAGGCCGCTCCGCTGGCGCGCCGGCAACTGCGGCAATGGCAGTGCGTCACATGGTAGGGCATGCCGCGCAGACGGTATCTGACTGCGCCGCACAAGCAACCGCCGGTCAATCCCATTGCCATGCCGTCCTCCCTATCGCAGCATCGTCTACGCCGGCACTCGCCGGCTCCGTGCTTTCACTATGCCCCAGCCATGCTGCAGGCGCAAAAAAAACGCGCCGGCCAGATAAGCGGCAGGCGCGTTGCGGACCACTATCGTCACACTTTCGTCAAAAAACCTCGGACTCGAAGTCGTGGATGGCGTGCGCGGTCAGGTTGAACAGCTCGGAAGCCTTGATTTCATCTCGCGGCAGCCCCAAATCGCCGGATTGGTAGGCCATGGCCAGCGTCTGCAAGGCAGCCGGCATTTCCAGCCTGGCCGCCTTTTCATACCAGCCGCGCGCGCGCGCGATATCCGCCTTGACGCCCTGCCCCTCCTGATACGCGATGCCAAGCTGGAACATCGCCTCCGCGCTGCCGCCCGCCGCAGCCTGCTCGAACCAGCGATGAGCCGTCGACATATCGCCTGCCTCCTTGGCCCGCAGGCCTAGCACGCACGCCGCGCCAGGATTCTCCCGCTCCGCCGCTACATGCAGCCAGTGGCTGGACTGGGCGCGGCTGGCCGCCACGCCCACCCCCTTGGCGTAAAGCCGTGCCAAGCGGAAGGCGGCCGGGCCGCTGCCCCACTCCGCCGCGCGCTGGAGCCACGGCGCGGCCTGCGCCCAACCTTTGGGCGTATCGGCGGCGGCATAGGCCTCAGCCAGGCTGAGCGCCGCCGCAGGGTTGCGCGCGCCAGCCCATTCCACCAGATGGGACCATGCCGCCGCGTCTCCCGCGAAAACGGCTTGCTGCTTCGCCTCATCCAGTTGCGCCTGGCTTGGACGGCCGGCGCAGCCAAGCAGCGCCAGGCACAACGCGGCGAGGGGGATCAGATTTCTATTGAACATCTCTCTTCCACAGGAGGCGGCGCCAGCCGCCTCCCCTCCTGGCTTACTGGCTCAGATCGACTTGGTAGTCGCCGGTGCCATCGCCCTTGTCGGCGCCTCCGCTGAGACCCTTGATGCCTGCCGCCTGCGCCAGCGGCAACTGATTGGCGATGCTGTTGAAACGCAGCGGCGCGGCCGTCTTCACCTTGACGAAGCTCCACGGACGCGTGGAGCCGTACTGGGCGAAACCAAGGTTGCCATTGGCCTTGATGTAGGCGATCAGCACATCGCGGTTGGCGTCCGGCGCCTGGATGATGGTCTTGGTGCCGTCTATGCCGGGGAAGCTGCCGCCGCCGCTGGCGCGATAGTTATTGGTCGCCACCACGAACTGCTGGGCGGGATCAACCGGCGCGCCGTTATAGGTCAGATTGACGATGCGGTTATTTACAGGCTTGGTAACGTCGATCTGATATTGCACGCCGTACATCACATCGAAATTGAATACCTGATATTTGGAATTCAACAAGTCCTGCGTTGCAGTCGCCGTCGGATCGATAACGTTGAACATCCCTGCCGATTGTTCCAGCCAGTTCTTCAGGTCCGCGCCCGTTACCTTCACCGCCTGCACCGTGTTCGGGTACAGGTAAAGATCGGCCGCGTTGTTGATGGCGATGGCGCCCTTCTGCACATCGGTGTAGTCGCTGGCGCCGTTGCGACCGGCCTTGAACGGCGCGGACACAGACAACACCGGCAAGGAGGCGTACTGCGGCAGGTTGGTCTGGATGTATTTCTTGACGTAGTCCTGCTGCGCCATATTGACGATCTGCACCGCGCTGACGTCGCCCAACAGGGCGAAATAGGTGTTCATGCGGAAATCGGTGCTGCCTATCGGCGTCTTGACATAGTTGATGGTGCCCTGATGCTCTGCCGCCACCAGTTGGCCCACCTTCGCGTCCGCCGCCACGTACGAACCATCCGCGTTCTTGATCGAACGCGTTTCCACCGAAGTCTTGTCGTTCTGCACCACCCACTTGCCGCCGCTGAATTTCAGCGTCAGATGGATCAGGCCCAGGCGATTGCCCCAGTTGCCGCCCATCACCGTGGGCACGCCGTTGACGAAACCCTTGGTATTGTCCACACCCTGCATATTATTGAACTGCGAGCTGGCGACGCCCGGATTCGGGAAGATATCGTGCGAGTGGCCGATCAGCAGCGCGTCTATGCCGGTCTTAGTCAAATGCCAGCTGCCGTTTTCCATGGTCGGGCTATAGGCGGACGGATCCAGGCCCCCGTGCGACAGCGCCACCACCAAATCGGCGCCCTGCTGACGCATTTGCGGGATATAGGTTTGCGCCGTTTCCTTCACGCCGGCCGTAATCACCTGGCCTTGCAGGTTCTTTTTGTCCCAATCCATGATGGTGGGCGGCGTGAAACCGATCACGCCTATGCTCAACGGCACCTGAATCACCGTGCCATTCGGCGCGACGCCGCTGAAAGTGCGCTTCAGCATGGTGTAAGGCTGAAAAATCGGTTTGCCGTCGGCCAGATTATTGACGTTGGCCAACACCAGCGGATATGACGGCGCGCCGCAACCATTGGGCTTGCTGATATTGTTCAGCCGAAAATCGGTGTTGGTGACCTGGGACAAGAAAGGCAGGCCGTAATTGAATTCGTGGTTGCCTATGGTGCCGGCATCGTACTTCAGGTAATTCATCACCTTGTGCACGGCCAAGGTATCGGCGCATTTCACTGGATTGACCGCCGCCTGATAATCGCCCAGCGCCGTGCCTTGAATCAGATCGCCGTCATCCAGCAGCAGATTATTGGGATACTGCGCGCGCGCCTGCTGAATCAGCGTAGCCGCCCGCTCCAAACCAAACGATGGATTGGCCGCCAGTTTGTAATAATCGTAGCTGAGTACGTTTTGATGGATATCGGTGGTTTCCAGCAGCGTCACATCGACCGTACTGCCTTCCGCCGGTTGGTTATTGGCGGTTGTAGAACAGCCCGACAACAAGACCAATGCAGCCAAGCCTGGCCAGGCTAAGTTTCTCATTTTCATCACAATGCCTTTCTTGTTTTAAGCGGGCTTTTTTTGCCCAACGGCATTGTATGCTTTATTTCAAGACAAATATTCGCAATCAAATGAACTTTGTGTTTCAGGACAAGAAAAAAATCAACTCAGCCCTTGAAGAAAACGATTGATCGACAATTAAAAACAACTTACTCGATAAATTATCAAATATCAGAAAATCATAAAAAAAGCCGCTCCCATGAGCGGCTCGCGCAATGCCATGACAGGCTTACGCCGGCTGCGTCGGCGTGGCGCCTTTGACTTCGGTCAGCCGGTTGTCGCCGTCGACGAACACCAGCTTGGGCGAGTGGTTCTTCAGCTCCGCGTCTTCGTATTGGGCGAAGGAGGCGATGATCAGCAGATCGCCCGGCGCGGCGCGGCGCGCGGCGGAGCCGTTGACCGAGATCACGCCGGAGCCGCGTTCGGCCTTGATGGCGTAGGTGGCGAAGCGCTCGCCGTTGGTGACGTTCCAGATCTGCACTTCTTCGTATTCGAGGATGTCCGCCGCTTCCAGCAGGTTCTCGTCGATGGCGCAGGAGCCGATGTAATGCAGCTCGGCATGCGTGGTGGTCACGCGATGGAGCTTGGACTTGAGCATATTGCGTTGCATGAAGCTTTTCCTTCTCGTCCCGGCTTAACGGAACACTTCGATATTGTCGATCAGACGGGTCTTGCCCAAGCGCGCGGCAGCCAGGACCACCAGGCGCTTTTCGCCGGCGTGGGCGATTTCCAGCGTGTCGGCCTGGCGCACTTCCACATAGTCCACCACCCAGCCGGCGGCGGACAGGTCGTCGCGCGCGGATTGTTCCAGCGCCGCGTAGTCCTGGCTGCCGGCCAGCAAGCCGTCGCGAATCGCAGTCAGATTGCGATACAGCCTGGGCGCTTCGGCGCGCTCCTCGGCGGACAGGTAGCCGTTGCGCGAGGACAGCGCCAGGCCGTCGCCGGCGCGTCCAGTGTCCACCGGCACGATGGCGATGGGCGAGTTCAAGTCGTCCACCATGGCCTGGATCACATGCAGCTGCTGGTAGTCTTTCTTGCCGAAACAGGCGACATCCGGCTGCACGATATTGAACAGCTTGGTCACCACGGTGGCCACGCCGCGGAAGTGGCCGGGGCGGAAGGCGCCGCACAGCTCGTTCTGGATGTGCGGCGGCTCCACGTTGAAATCCTGCCTCACGCGCGGATACAGCTCGCGCTCGTCCGGGAAGAACAGCGCGTCCGCGCCGGCTGTGCGCAGCTTGTCGCAATCGGACTCGAATGTGCGCGGATAGGCGTCGAAGTCTTCGCCCTGGCCGAATTGCAGCCGGTTGACGAAGATGCTGACGACGACCTTGTCCGCTTGTTCGCGGGCGGCCTTGACCAGGGCCAGATGCCCCTCGTGCAGATTGCCCATGGTGGGCACGAATGCCAGCTTGCCGGCTTGCTTGCGCCAGGCCCGCATAGCGGCCACGCTACGGATGATTTCCATCGCTTGCAGTCTCCCGGGCTTAGTAAGTGTGTTCCGCGGTCGGGAAGGTCTTGTCCTTCACCGCCTGGATATAGGCCTGGACAGCGCCCTGGATGCTGCCCGCCTCGTCCATGAAGTTCTTGACGAACTTGGCCTTTTTGCCCGGATACACGCCCAACATGTCTTGCAACACCAATACCTGGCCGGAGGTGTCCGCGCCCGCGCCTATGCCGATGGTCGGCGTATCGATGGTTTCCGTGATTTCCTTGGCCAGCGCCGCCGGCACGCATTCCATCACAATCAGGCTGGCGCCGGCCTCGGACAGCGCCTTGGCGTCATTCATGACGCGTTGCGCGTCGTCGCCGCGGCCTTGCACGCGATAGCCGCCAAAAGCGTTGACGAACTGCGGCGTCAGCCCGATATGCGAACACACCGGAATGCCGCGCTCCACCAGGAAGCGTGTGGTCTCGGCCATATAGGCGCCGCCCTCCAGCTTCACCATGTGGGCGCCGGCCTGCAACAGGCGGGCGGCATGGGCGAAGGCCTGCTGCGGCGTTTCCTGATAGGCGCCGAAAGTCATGTCGCCCAGGATCAGCGCGTTCTTGGAGCCGCGCGCCACGCAGCGGATGTGGTAAAGCATGTCCGCTTCGCTGACCGGCAGCGTGGAGTCCACGCCCTGCATCACCGGGCCCAAGGAGTCGCCGACCAGCAGGATTTCCACGCCGGCCTCGTCCAGCAAACTGGCGAAGCTGGCGTCGTAACAGGTCAGCATGGTGATCTTCTGGCCTTCCGCGGCCAACTTGTGCAGGGTATTGACGGTTATTTTCATATCTCGACTTCCTCGTGTTCCATCTACGGCGCCACGCGGAGAACTCCGTATCAGGCGCTCTTGTTGAAATAACTGCGTTGACCGCGCATTTCCGCGATGCAGCGGATCAATAACTCGAAGTCCTCGTCGCCGTCCACCAGATTCAAGTGGTCGGTGTTGACTATCAGCAACGGCGCGGCCTCGTACTGATGGAAAAATTCGCTGTATGCGGCGTGGACGCGCTTGAGATAGCCCTCGGGAAAGTTCACCTCGTAATCGATGGCGCGCGCCGCCACCCGCTGCAGCAGAATATCCTCAGACGCCTGCAGATAGATCACCAGATCCGGCACCGGGTATTCCGGCAGCGCCAGCCGGGCCAGGCGGCGGTACAGCGCCAGCTCGTGCTCGTCCAGATTCATCCGCGCGAACAGCTCATCCTTCTCGAACAGGAAGTCCGACACCAGCGGCGCAGCCATCAAGTCGCCCTGCAGCATATCGCGGGCGATGTCCGCGCGCTGCGTCAGGAAGCTGAGCTGGGTGGACAGCGCGTGCGCCGGCATATTGCGGTAGAAGCGCGGCAAGAACGGATTGGCGGCCGGGTCTTCCGCCTTCAGCTGCACGCCCCAGTAGGCAGACAGCCGCTGGGCCAGGGAAGATTTGCCGGAGCCTATCGGCCCCTCTACCGCCACATATCGCAGTTGACTCATATTGCTCCAGTTCCGGCGCGGACTCAGCGGGCCGCGTCCAGCTTTTCTATGCCGTCGCAGGCCAGCGCGGCAGCCAGCGCCGCCACGTCTCCTACGCCTGGCAGCGTCTTGCCGCCGGCGATCTCAGCCAGCGGCACCATGACGAAAGCGCGATCGCGCATGCGCGGATGCGGCAGGATCAGCTCCGGCCCATCCGATATGACGCCATCGTAATACAAAAGGTCAAGATCTAGAACCCTGGGCGCGTTGCGGAAACTGCGCTCGCGGCCAAAGCGTTGTTCTATGGCGAATAGCTCGGCCAGCAGTTCCGCCGGCGGCAGCGCGGTATCCAGCGCCGCCACGGCGTTGATGAAATCGGGCTGATCGGCATAGCCGACCGGCGCGGTGCGGTAGAGCGAGGAGTGGCGAAGCAGCGCGCTGCCGGGCAAATGGCCGAGGGCCGCGAGCGCGGCCCTCACCTGCTGGTCCGGCTGCTCCAGATTGCTGCCCAGAGCCACATAGGCCAGCGTCACTCGGCGCTCTCCCCGCCGCCGCCCTCGGGCTTGCGGCGTCCGCCGCTGCGGCGGCGGCGGCGCTTCTTGGCCGGTTCCTCGGCGCCGCCTTCCTTGGCTTCGGCGATCAGGCGCTCGCAGCCGGCGCCGTCGGCGCGCTGGAATTCCTCCCACCAGCTCACCAGCTCACGCGGCACTTCGCCGGCCTCGCTACGCAAGGCCAGGAAATCATAGGCGGCGCGGAAACGCGGCTGCTCCAGGAAACGATACGGGCGCGCTCCGGTGCGGTTGTCGAACCGCGCCTGCAAAGTCCAGATTTCACGCATGGTCACGCTGAAGCGGCGCGGAATGGCCAAATCATTCTCTTGCTCGGACTCGACATCGTCGATGGCGGCCATCAGCGCCGGCAGGCTCTTTTCGCCCTCGGCGACGCGGCGTTGCCAGCCCTGGTTCACCTGGCGCCACAGCAAGGTAGCCAGCAGAAAGCCGACGGAAATCGGCTTGTCCGCGCGCAGGCGGGCGTCGGTGCTCTCCAGGCTCAGCCGCAGGAAGGCGTCATCGCCCTTGTCGTCCATCACCGCGTCCAACAGCGGGAACACGCCCCGCGCCAGCCCCTCGTCGCGCAGCTTTTTCAAGCAGGCGTAGGCCTGGCCGGACATCAGGAGCTTCAGCATCTCGTCGAACAGACGCGCCCCCGGCTCTTTCTTCAACAGATGCGCGTGGGCGCGGATGGGCTTCTTGGTGTCTTCATCGATCTCGAAGCCCAGCTTGGCCGCCAGACGCACCGCGCGCAGCATGCGCACCGGGTCTTCCTGATAGCGGCGGGCCGGCTGGCCTATCATCACCAGCTTCTTCGCGTGCAGGTCCTTGACGCCGTGGTGGTAGTCGATGACGGTTTCGTCGGACGGATCGTAGAACAGCGCGTTGACGGTGAAATCTCGGCGGTGCGCGTCTTCTTCCTGGCTGCCGAAGCTGTTGTCGGCCATGATGCGGCCGGTTTCATTGGTATCGTCCACGCTGCCGCCGCGGAAGGTGGTCACCTCTATGGTTTCCGGGCCCATCATCACGTGCACGATGCGGAAACGGCGGCCGATGATGCGGGAGCGGCGGAACAGGTGATGCACCTGCTCCGGCGTGGCATTGGTGGCCACGTCGAAATCCTTGGGCGACACGCCCAGCATCAGGTCGCGCACGGCGCCGCCCACCACGTAGGCGGCGTAGCCGGCTTCCTGCAGGCGGCTGGTCACGCGCACGGCGGCGTGGCTCAGCTGGTCGCGGCGGATGCCGTGCTGCGGCAGCGGATAGACGCGCGGCTTGCCGCGGCGCTTGCCCATGGGCAGTTCCAGAACTTTACGGATTAGCTTGCGGATCATGTGGTGGAAGATTGTGACTTGGAATGCGGGATTCGCAAGATTAGGGAATCAAGGTCGCGATTATAGCCCGAATCTTTACGGAAAATACACATCGAGGCCTCCCGCTTTCGAAACTAGTTTCAAGATGGACTGTCCCGGTAACCATAGCATTATGGCTCAGCCAGATAGCTCGCCAGACAGCTTTGCAAATGTTCTCGCAGCGCGGCCACCGCCGGCGACAGCATCAGCCGGTGCGGCGTCACCAGATAGAGCGGCGCAGCCTCCGTCTCATACCCCTCCAGCAGGGGCTGCAGCCGGCCGCCGCGCAAATCGGCCAGCACGTCCAGCCGCGACTTGTAGGCGATGCCTCTTCCCTCCAGCGCCCAGCGTCGCACGATCTCGCCGTCGTCGCTCATCCAGCGCCCGGCCACCGCCACCGCCAGCCGCTCGCCGCCGCGCGCGAAGCTCCAGCGCTCATGCACCGCCTCGCCCAACACCAGCCGCAAGCACTCGCGGCCGCGCAGTCCCTGCGGCGCATCCAGCGCGCCATGGCGGGCCAGGTAATCCGGCGCGGCGCACAGCACGCGCCGGTTGTCCGGCGCCAGCGGCAGCGCCACCAGGCTGGAGTCCTCCGGCACGCCGTAACGCAACGCCACGTCCACCGGCTGGCGGTATAGATCCGCCACCCGGTCGCTGACGCGCAGTTGCAGGCTTAGCCCCGGGTGACGCGCCAGGAAGTCGTCCAGCCAAGGCCGGAGCGCATTGCGCCCCAGATCCGAGGGCATGGACAAGGACAGGCTGCCCGACAGCGCCTGCCTGTCCTGCGCCAGCGCCTGACCGCCGGCCTGCACCGCGCTCAGCGCCGTCCGGGCATGTTCAAGGTAGCGCTCGCCGGCCAGCGTCAGCCGCAAGCTGCGGGTGGAGCGCGCCAGCAGTTGCGCGCCCACTTCAGCCTCCAGCCGCTTCAGCGCGGCGCTGGCCACTGCCGGACTCAAATCCAGCTGCCGCGCCGCCGCCGACAGGCTGCCTAGGTCCGCTGCGCGGATGAACACCTGCAAATCGTCCAATCTGACCATTTTTATCAAAAATTTTTTGAAACTGATTCCGATTTTAGCTGGATTTTAAGAAATTGAAATCGCCCTACCATGCAGCCATCGATCACCCCAGCAGCAAAGGACACTGCAAATGAAAGCCGTCGCTTACTACCAAAGCCTGCCCATCTCCCACCCGGAAGCGTTGCTGGATATCCAGCTGCCCGAACCCGCCATCGGCGAGCATGACCTGCTGGTCGAAGTGAAAGCCATCTCCGTCAACCCGGTGGATGTGAAAGTCCGCGCCAATATGGCGCCGGAGGCCGGCCAGGCCCGCGTGCTGGGCTGGGATGCCGCCGGCGTCGTGCGCGCCGTGGGCGCCAAAGTCAGCCTATTCCAGCCGGGCGACCGCGTCTGGTACGCCGGCGCCCTGCAACGCCCCGGCGCCAACAGCGAGCTGCACGCGGTGGATGAGCGCATCGTCGGCCGCATGCCGGACAGCCTGGATTTCGAAACCGCCGCAGCCCTGCCCTTGACCGCCATCACCGCCTGGGAGCTGCTGTTCGACCGTCTGCAAGTGCTGGCCAACCGCCAGCCCGCCGGCAAGAAGCTGCTGGTGGTCGGCGCCGCCGGCGGCGTCGGCTCCATCCTGGTGCAGCTGGCGCGCAGGCTCACCGGCCTCACCGTGATCGGCACCGCCTCGCGGCCGGAAACCCAGGCCTGGGTGGCGGAACTGGGCGCGCACCACGTGATCGACCATCGCCAGCCGCTGAGCCGGGAGCTGAAGCGCATCGGCATCGAACACGTGGATTACGTCGCCAGCCTGAACCAGACCGACCAGCACTTCGCCGAAATCGTCGAGGCGCTGGCGCCGCAAGGCAAGCTCGCCTTGATCGACGACCCGGCCGCGCTGGATATTTCCCAGCTCAAGCGCAAGAGCCTTTCTCTGCACTGGGAGTTCATGTACACGCGCTCCATGTTCGCTACCGACGACCAGATCGAGCAGCACAAACTGCTGACCGAGCTCGCGCGGCTGGTGGACGCCGGCATCGTCAAGAGCACAGCGGCCGAGCGCTTCGGCGCGATCAACGCCGCCAACCTCAAGCGCGCCCACGCTTTGCTGGAGAGCAACGCCGCCAAGGGCAAGATCGTGCTGTCCGGTTTCTAAGCCCATCTCATCGACGCCATCGGCCGCTTAGCGCGGCCTTTTCATCGAACAGGAAGAAAGCATGCGAGCCCACCTGACCCTGATCACCATAGACCTGTCCTTCCATGCCGCCAGCGCCGGCGTGGTGATGGCCGCGCTGGAAAAGCACGGCGTTTCCGCCAGCGAGTGGCGAGTGCCGCACGAGCGCGCTTTCGAACTGCTGGCCAGCGGTCAGGGCGACTTGCTGTGCAGCGCTTGGCTGCCCGGCAGCCACGGCGCCTATCTGGCGCCCTTCGAGCACGAGGTGGAGAAGCTGGCCGCGCTGTACACGCCCTATGCCCTGTGGGGCGTGCCGGACTACGCGCCCGCCGACGCCGTGGCCACCCTGGCCGACCTGGCCAAGCCGGAAGTCGCCGCGCGCATGGTCAAGACCATACAGGGCATCAACCCAGGCGCCGGCATCAGCCGCTTCTCGCTGGAGATCATGGCGCGCTACCGGCTGGACCAGGCCGGCTACCGCTTCCGCCACGGCACGCTGGACGACTGCGCGGCGGCCTTCGAACAAGCCGTCGCTCGCCGCGACTGGGCCGTGGTTCCGCTGTGGCAGCCGCAGTTCCTGCATTGGACCCACCGCATCCGCGAACTGGCCGATCCGGACGGCCTGCTGCGCGGCCGCGACGAAGCGACGCTGCTCATCCGCAAGGACGCGCTGGCGCGCCTGCCGCCCGCCGCCGCGGCCGAGCTGCGCGCGCTGCGCCTGGGCAACCAGGCCATGACCTATCTGGATCACCTGGTCGCGCGCCAGGGCCTGGACCCGCGCATCGCCGCTTCCCGGCTGCCTGGCTGAGGCGCTGTCCCGCCGCGACCTCGACATTCAACAAAACGACATTTCCATACCCCTACCCTCAACCCAGTAGACATACGCCGCAAATCCATAGAGCATAGCAAGCTCATCCCCTGACCCGCCGCGCGCATAGCCGCAGGGGAAGCCATATCGGAAGAGCCGCCGACGCGCTGAAACCGCCCGTCGGCCGTCCGCACATCAGGAGCATGCCGTGCATTCCAAACCGCATTCGAACCGCATCCGACCGCCGCTGCGGCGCGCCGCGGCCGGGCTGGCCGTCGCGCTGGCGCTGGCCGGCTGCGCAGTCGGCCCGGATTTCAAAACGCCCGCCTTGCCCAAGGCCGCCGACGCGCCGTATACCGCCGCCCCGCTGGCCGAGCGCACCGTCAGCGCGGCCGGCGATCGCGTCGGCCAATCCGGCGCCAGCCAACGCCTGATCAACGGCCAGGACCTGCCAGCCGAATGGTGGAAACTGTTCCGCTCAGACGCGCTGGATCAACTGATCCGCGCCGCGCTGGAGCGCAACCCGACGCTGGAAGCCGCCCAGGCCTCGCTGCGCCAAGCCGAGGAAAGCTATAACGCGGCCTCCGGCAACCTGCGCGACCCCGCCGTCAACGGCCAGCTCGGCGGCAGCCGCCAGCGCGCGATACTCAGCGGCTCCACGCCCAGCGAATTCAATCTGTACAACGCCTCGGTCAGTGTGTCCTATACCCTGGATCTGTTCGGCGGCTCGCGCCGGCAACTGGAAGGCCTGACGGCGGCGGTGGACTATCAGCGCTTCCAGACCGAAGGCGCCTACCAAACCCTGATCTCCAACGTGGTGACCGCCGCGGTGCAGGAAGCGGCGCTGCGCGGCCAGCTGCAAGCCACGCGCGAACTGCTGCAGGCGCAAGAGGCTCAGCTGGCCATCATCCGCAAGCAAGTGGAACTGGGCGCGCATCCGCGAGCGGTGGAGCTGACCCAGGGCACGCTGGTGGCGCAAACGCGCGCCCAGATCCCGCCGCTGGAAAAAGCGCTGGACCAGACCCGCCATCAACTGGCCGCGCTGGCTGGGCGCTTCCCCGGCGAAGGCGGCCTGCCCGAGTTCCGGCTGGAATCGCTGAACCTGCCCACCGAGCTGCCAGTGTCGCTGCCGTCGGAGCTCGCGCGGCAGCGGCCTGACATCCGCGCCAGCGAGGCGCTGCTGCACCAGGCCAGCGCCAACGTGGGCGTGGCCACGGCCAACCAGTATCCACAGATCACGCTCAGCGGCAGCTATGGCGACCAGCACACCGTGCTCAAGGGTGTGGATGTAGGCAACACGCTATGGAATATCGGCGCCGGCCTGACCCAGCCGATATTCAACGGCGGCGCGCTCAGCGCCAAGCGCCGCGCCGCGGAAGCGGCCTACCAGCAGGCGGAGGCGCAATACCGCGCCACCGTGCTGAAGGCCTTCCAGAACGTGGCGGACAGTCTGCGCGCCATCGAGACCGACGCCGCGGCGCTGAAAGCGCAGGCCGAAGCCGAAACCCAGGCGCGCGAATCTCTGGAAGTCAACACCCGGCAATACAAGCTGGGCGGCATCAGCTACCTGGCGCTGCTGGACGCGCAACGCAGCTACCAGCAAGCGCGCATAGGCCTGATCCAGGCCCAGGCGGCGCGCTACGCCGATACCGCCGCGCTGTTCCTCGCGCTGGGCGGCGGCTGGTGGCATCGCCCCGCGGCCGCAGGCTGAAACCAAAACACCAAGCCCGCGCCGCCGGCGCGGGACGCTGAAATTCGAATCGCCATTTAGAGAAGACGAATCATGACCAAACGAATGCTGATCATGCTGGGCTGCGTGCTGGCGCTGATCGTAGCGCTGGGCCTGGGCTTTTTCCTGCACATCAAGAAGCTGATCGCCAGCGCGCCCAAGCCCGGCGCGCAGACCGTCACCACCGCCGTCGCCAAGATGCAGTCCTGGCAGCCTCAACTGAGCGCCGTCGGCACGCTGACCGCCGTCCACGGCGTGGACATCAGCAGCGAAGTGGCCGGCCAGGTTCGCAGCCTGCACTTCAAATCCGGCCAGGACGTCAAGGCCGGCGACGTGCTGGTGCAACTGAACGCCGACGCCGACCAGGCCCAGCTGCGCTCGCTGCAGGCCGCCGCCGAGCTGGCCGCCACCACGCTGAAGCGCGACCGCGCCCAGCTGGCGATTGACGGCGTCAGCCAGGCCCAGGTGGACGCGGACGCGGCCGACCTGAAGAGCAAGACCGCCCTGGTGGCGCAACAGGCGGCGCAAGTGGCCAAAAAGACCATACGCGCGCCGTTCACCGGCCGCCTGGGCATCACCGCCGTCAACCCGGGCCAGTACCTGAACCCGGGCGACAAGATCGTCACGCTGCAGACCATAGACCCGGTCTATGTGGACTTCACGCTGCCGCAACGCCAGATCGCCCAAGTGCGCGTGGGCCTGCCGGTCAGCGTCAAAAGCGACGCTTTCGGCGCCGAGGTTTTCCAGGGCAAGATCAACGCGGTCAACCCGAAGATAGACCCGGCCACCCGCAATGTGCAGGTGGAAGCCACCATCGCCAACCCCAAGCGCAAGCTGCTGCCGGGCATGTTCGCCACCGCCGCCATCGAGGTGGGCAGCAAGCAGAGCCATCTGACGCTGCCGCAAACCGCCATCACGTATAACCCGTACGGCTCCACCGTGTTCATCGTCAAGCAGGGCAAGAATGGACCGGAAGCGCAGCAGGCCTTCGTCACCACCGGCGACACCCGCGGCGACCAGGTGGCGATCACCGGCGGCCTAAAGGAAGGCCAGGAAGTGGTGACCAGCGGCCAGCTGAAACTGAAGACCGGCACCCCGGTCGCGGTCAACAACTCGGTGCAGCCGGCCAACAGCCCGAACCCGACGCCGCAGGAACAATAAGGCGCAGCCATGAACTTTACCGACATCTTCATCAAGCGGCCGGTGCTGGCCACTACGGTCAGCCTGCTGATCGTGGTGCTGGGCCTGCGCTCGCTGTTCGGCCTGCCGATCAACCAGTATCCGCGCACGCAGAACGCGGTGGTGACCATCTCCACCGCCTACTACGGCGCCGACGCCAAGACCGTGGCGGGCTTCATCACCCAGCCGCTGGAATCGGCCATCGCCCAGGCTCAGGGCATTGATTATCTGTCCTCGTCCAGCGCCAGCGGCGTGTCCACCATCACCGCCACGCTGCGGCTGAACTATGACGCCAACCGCGCGCTGACCGAAATCAACACCCAGGTCAACTCGGTGAAAAACCAGCTGCCGCCTCAGGCGCAGCAGCCGGTGCTGACAGTGCAGACCGGCCAGACCACCGACGCGATGTATATGGGCTTCTACAGCAACGAGCTGCCCACCAACAACGTCACCGACTACCTGGTTCGCGTGGTCAAGCCCAAGCTGGACTCGATACCGGGCGTGCAAACGGCGGAAATCCTGGGCGCGCGCCAGTTCGCGCTGCGCGCCTGGCTGGATTCGGCCAAGATGGCGGCGCACGGCGTCACCGCGGCCGACGTCAGCGCCGCACTGGCCGGGAACAACACGCTGACCGCGCTGGGCGCCAGCAAGGGCCAGATGGTGACCATCCCGCTGACGGCCGACACCGACCTGCACTCGGTAAACGAGTTCAAACGGCTAGCGGTCAAGCGCAACGGCGACGCCATCGTGCGGCTAGAGGATGTGGCCACCGTGACGCTGGGTTCGGAAAACTATGACTTCAACGTCGCATTCAGCGGCGTGCGCTCGGTGTTCATCGGCATCAAGGTGGCGCCGGAAGCCAACATCCTCGATGTGGCGGAACGGGTGCGCGTCGCCTTCCCGGACGTGCAGAAACAGCTGCCCACCGGCTTGACCGGCCAGATCGTCTACGACTCCACCGAATTCATCAACACCTCCATCCACGAGGTGGTGAAGACGCTGCTGGAGGCGCTGGTGATCGTGACCGTGGTGATCTTCCTGTTCCTCGGCAGCTTCCGCGCCGTGGTGGTGCCGGTGATCGCCATGCCGCTGTCGCTGATCGGCACCTTCTTCATCATGCTGATGCTGGGCTACTCCATCAACCTGCTGACGCTGCTGGCCCTGGTGCTGGCCATCGGCCTGGTGGTGGACGACGCCATCATCGTGGTGGAGAACGTGGACCGCCACATGCGCGAGGGCAAGACGCCGTTCGAAGCGTCCATCATCGCCGCGCGCGAACTGGGCGGCCCCATTTTGGCCATGACGGTGGTGCTGGTGGCGGTGTACGTGCCCATCGGCTTCCAGGGCGGCCTGACCGGCGCGCTGTTCACCGAGTTCGCCTTTACCCTGGCGGCGGCGGTGACGGTGTCCGGCGTGGTGGCGCTGACGCTGTCGCCGATGATGTGCTCGCGCTTCTTCAACGCCGACATGGACAACAGCCCCTTCGTCCACGCCATCGACCGCACTTTCGAGCGCGTGCGCCACGGCTACCAACGCATTCTGCACAGCCTGCTGGAAACCTGGCCGGTGCTGATCGTGATGGGCGCCATCCTGATCGCCCTCTTGGGCGTGATGTTCAAGATGTCCAAGTCGGAGCTGGCGCCGGAAGAAGACCAGGGCATCGTGCTGTCCCAGGTGGTGGGCGCGCCCACCGCCACCGCGCAGCAGATGCAGACCTACGCCAACCAGGTGTTCCAGGTGGGCAAGAGCATGCCGGAATACAAGCAGATGTTCCAGATCACCGGCGTGCCCACCACCAACGCCGGCATAGGCGGCGTGCTGTTCAAGCCCTGGGACCAGCGCTCGCGCAACGCGCATGAAATCCAGATGGATCTGCAGGCACGCTGGAACAAGATCGCCGGCGCCCGCGTGGCGGCCTTCCAGTTCCCGCCGCTGCCGGGCGCGTCCGGCCTGCCGGTGCAGTTCGTCATCACCACCACCGAACCGTTCGAAAACCTGAACCAGGTGACGCAGCAGGTGATGGACAAGGCGCGCGCCTCCGGCAAGTTCTACTTCCTGGACGCCGACCTCAAGATTGACAAGCCGCAAGCTACCCTGGAAGTGGATAGGGACAAGATCTCCGCGCTGGGCATGACGCAGCAGGACGTGGGCAACGCCATGTCCGCGGCGCTGGGCGGCGGCTACGTCAACTACTTCTCCATCGACGGCCGTTCGTACAAGGTGATCCCGCAGGTGCAGCAGGTGGACCGCCTCAATCCGTCCCAGCTCTTGGACTACTACATCAAAACGCCGGGCGGCAGCATGATTCCGCTGGGCACCGTGGCCAAGCTGAAGCAGACGGTGGTGCCGGAATCCATCAGCCGCTTCCAGCAGCTGAACTCCGCCACCATTTCCGGCGTGCCGGCCGTGTCGCAAGGCGAAGTGCTGCAATACCTGCGCGACACCGTGCAGGAAGCGGCGCCCACCGGCTACACCGTGGACTACGCCGGCCAGTCGCGCCAGTACATGCAGGAATCCGGCGGCTTCCTGCTGACCATGCTGTTCGCGGTCATCATCGTGTTCCTGGCGCTGTCGGCCCTGTTCGAGAGCTTCCGCGATCCGGTGGTGATCCTGGTGTCGGTGCCGCTGGCCCTGTTCGGCGCGATGATGTTCATCTTCCTGGGTTTCTCCTCGCTCAACATCTACACCGAGGTGGGCCTGGTGACGCTGATGGGCCTGATCAGCAAGCACGGGATTTTGATCGTGGAAGTGGCCAACGAGCTGCGCAAAACCGGCATGAACAAGCGCCAGGCCATCGAGGAGGCGGCATCCATCCGGCTGCGCCCCATCCTGATGACCACCGCCGCCATGGTGTTCGGCGTGATCCCGCTGGTGATCGCCTCCGGCGCCGGCGCGGCCGGCCGCTACGCCATGGGCCTGGTGATCTTCACCGGCCTGTCCATCGGCACGCTGTTCACGCTGTTCGTGGTGCCGGCGATGTATATGTTCATCGCCTCGCGCCGCGAGGAAAAGGCTGCAGAGCCCTCCGGCGGAGAAGCGCTGCAGACGCCTTGAGCGCGGACTTTCGGTTAAAATCTGACGGCGGCCGCTTGGCCGCCGTTTTTCATTGCCTGCCGCCGATGCCATAGTTGGCCTGTAGGGCGGAAGCCCCGGCTTGGCCGGGGGGCCGCCCTACACCATCACACGCCTCCAGGAGCCCGTCATGCCCGCATGCCGCCATGCAAGTCCTCTCACCGCCCTGCTGCTGGCCGGCGGCCAGGGCACGCGCATGGGCGGCGCGGACAAGGGCTGGGTGGCGCTGGACGGCGTCGCGCTAGCCGAGCGGACCGCGGCCAGGCTGCGGCCGCAAGCGGACGCGCTGCTGATCAGCGCCAACCGCAATCTGCAACGTTACGCCGCCCTGGGCCAGGTGGTGACGGATGCGCCGGAATATGAGCGTTGCGGCCCGCTGGCAGGACTGGAGGCCGGGCTGGCCGCCTGCGCCACCGAATGGATGATCACGGCGCCATGCGACTTGCCCTTGCTGCCGGACGACCTGGCCGCGCGGCTGATGGCGCCCCTGCTGCGCGGCGAGGCAAGAATCAGCGTCGCGCATTGCGCCGGCCAGCCGCATCCGGTCTGCATGGCGCTGTCGCGCGCGCTGCTGCCCTCCTTGCGCGATTACCTGGCAAATGGCGGACGCCGGGTGCGCGAATGGCAGGCTGCCAATGGCGCGCTCGCCGTGGTCTTCGACGACGCGCCGCGCGCGTTCAGCAATCTGAACTCGCCGGAGGACCTGGCCAGGCTGGAGCGCGAGTGGAAAGACCAGGCCCGAGCCCCCGCGAGCCGCGCCTGATCAGGCTTGAGCTTGGGCGGTGTACTCGACGAAACCGTTCTGCCGGCAGAAGCTGGCCAGCGTCACGCCGGCGCGGCGCGCGATGTCCACCGCCAGCGAGGTGGGCGCGGAAATGGTGGCCAACATGGGGATGTTGAGCCGCGCCGCCTTGCGCACCAGCTCGTAGCTGGCGCGGCTGGACAGGAAGACGAAACCGTCTCCGACGCAGGCCTCCTCCATCGCCAGCCAGCCTATCAGCTTGTCCAGCGCGTTATGGCGGCCGACATCCTCGAACACGGCCAGCACATTGCCCTCCCTATCGCACCAGGCCGCAGCGTGGGCGCAGCCGGTCAGCCGCATCAAATGCTGATGCGGCGGCAAGCCGGCCGCGGCGCGGGCGATGGCCTGGCCATCGGCGGCGATGGGCTGGCTCGGCGGCGCAATGGCCTCCGGCGCCAGATCCAGCAGGGCCAGGCTCTCTATGCCGCATACGCCGCAGCCGGTGCGCCCGGCCAGCGATCGGCGGCGCTCCTTCATCGCCAAGAAAGCCGGCTGGGCGATTTCCAGCCTGACCTCCGCTCCGCCGCAAACCGTCTCGGCCTCCACGTCGAAAATCTCCGACCGCCGCGCGACAATGCCCTCGCTCAAGGCGAAGCCAAGGGCTAGCTCGACCAGATCGCATGGCGTAGCCATCATCACCGCGTGCGAAATGCCGTTGAACACCAGCGCCACCGGCGCTTCTTCCGCCACCCAATCGACAGCGTCCGACGCCGCGCCGGCCTTGTGCCTCAGCACCGGCAGCCGGACCGCGCCGGCCTCTTCCCTAATCGCATTCATTCTTTTCTTTCCGCTCCCGCCTGGCCGAGTGCGCTAGACTATGCCCCGCTCCGCCCCGCAGAACACGCCATGACCTCAGACGAGCCTCTCAAAACCGAACAACTGGACCCCGCCATCGCCGCCTTGCTGGCTCAGCTATGGCGCGCGGAATCCGCCAGCGACGCGCCCTGGTCATTGCCCAGGCTATGCAAGCAATCCGGCCTGCGCATGAGCACCGTGCGACGCAGCCTGACGCTGCTGGGCGAGCTGGAGTTGGCGGCGATGCGCGTCGACGAGGCCGGCCAAGGAGAGGCCATGCTGACGGCGCAAGGCAAAGCCCTGTGCCGCCTGCTGTTCGCACCCGCCGGCTGACATTATCCCCCCGCCGCCGCAGCATGGCCAGCCGCCGGCATAAGCCGCTCCCGCGGCCATGCCGCCAAGATAAAGCCTTGACGCCCCCCCGCCGGCTGGCTTTATCCTTGCTATCTACCCGCCCGTTCCGCCCTCCCGGCGGTTCGAGTTTCACCGCATACCTATCTGGACATCCCGCATGGACCACAAGCGCAAGGAGCGCATCGAACCGTACACGCTGCCGGCTGGCGGCCTGGACTCGCTGAAAAGCTCCACGATCACGCTGCTGAAGGAAAAAGTGCCCGGCAGCCGCTTCAAGACGCTGCTGAGCCAAAACCAGCCGGACGGATTCGACTGCCCGGGCTGCGCCTGGCCGGACCGAGAACACACCTCCACCTTTGAATTCTGCGAGAACGGCGTCAAGGCGGTGGCGGCAGAAGCCACGGCCAAACGCGCGGGCGCGGAACTCTTCGCCCGCCATACCGTGGCGGCGTTGCTGGAACAAAGCGACTACGAGCTGGAACAGCACGGACGGCTGACCGAGCCGCTGGCCTATGACCACGCCAGCGACCGCTATCTGCCCATCAGCTGGGACGACGCTTTCGAGCGGATCGCCCGTCATCTGAAGGCCCTGCCCGACCCGAACCAGGCCGCGTTCTACGTGTCCGGCCGCACCAGCAACGAAACCGCCTTCCTATTCCAGCTGTTCGTGCGCCTGTACGGCACCAACAACTTCCCGGACTGCTCCAATCTGTGCCATGAATCGTCCAGCCGCGCCCTGCCGCAGACGGTGGGCGTGGGCAAGGCCACGGTGGTGCTGGAGGATTTCGAACACGCCGACACCATCATGGTGTTCGGCCAGAATCCGGCCACCAACCACCCGCGCATGCTGAACGAGCTGCGCGCGGCGGCCAAGCGCGGCGCGACCATCGTGTCGATCAACCCCCTGAAGGAAAAAGGGCTGGACCGCTTCGCCAGTCCGCAGCATCCGCTGGATCTGTTGGGCGGCGGCACTGAAATCAGCTCGCTGTTCATCCGGCCGACGCTGGGCGGCGATTTCGCGCTGATCAAGGGCGTGGCCAAGCGCGTGCTGGAGCTGGACGACGAGGCTGTCGCCGTCGGCGGCGAGCGCGTGCTGGATCTCGCCTTCCTCGACCAGCATTGCAGCGGCTTCGATGCCTTCGCCGCCGACCTTCGCCAGGAAAGCTGGCAGCAACTGATCGCCGCCTCCGGCGTGGCCTTCCAGGACATTGAACGGCTGGCTAGAACCTATGTCCGCGGCAAAGCCGTGATCGCCACCTGGGGCATGGGTCTGACCCAACACCGCGACTCGGTGGCCGCCATCCAGATGCTGTCCAATCTGCTGATGATGCGCGGCAATATCGGCCGCCTCGGCGCCGGCCTGTGCCCGGTGCGCGGCCATTCCAATGTGCAGGGCGACCGCACCATGGGCATTGAGGACAAGCCGACGCCGGCCTTCCTCGATCGCCTGGCCCAGGTTTACGATTTCGAGCCGCCGCGCGAGCACGGCCTGGACGCGGTGGACACCATCCACGCCATGCGGGATGGCCGGGTCAAGGTCTTCGTCGGCCTGGGCGGCAATTTCGCCATGGCCACGCCGGACACGCCGCGCACCTTCGAGGCGCTGCGCAACTGCGCGCTGACGGTGCAGATATCCACCAAGCTGAACCGCAGCCACCTGATCCACGGCGCAGACGCGCTGATCCTGCCCACGCTGGGCCGCACCGAGATCGACCTGCAGAAAACCGGCCCGCAGGGCGTGACGGTGGAAGACTCGATGTGCATGGTGCACCTGTCCTACGGCATCAATCCGCCGGCGTCCAAACAGCTGCTGTCTGAAACCGACATCACGGCCCGCATGGCTCACGCCGTGCTAGGCGACGGCAAGGTCGATTGGCTGTCCTATGTCGGCGACTACTCGCGCATCCGCGATGAAATCGCCAAATCCATTGCAGGCTTTGAAGATTTCAATGCCCGCGTGGCCAAGCCCGGCGGTTTCCATCTGACGCCGGCCTCGCGCGAGCGGCGCTGGCTGACGCCAAGCGGCAAGGCGCAGTTCATCGTCAATGCGCTGGCTCGGGATACGCCCATCTCCCGCGCCCGCGCGCAGCATGGCGACGAGCTGATGGTGCTGATGACGGCCCGTTCCAACGATCAGTACAACACCACCATCTACGCGCTGGACGACCGTTACCGCGGCGTCTACGGCCAGCGCCGGGTGCTGCTGATACACCGCGACGACATCGCGCGGCTGGGCTTCGCCGCCGGCGACAAGGTGGATATCTTCACCGTCTGGCACGACGGCGCAGAGCGCCGCGCCGACGGCTTCCGGCTGGTGGAGTACGACATTCCTCGCGGCTGCCTGGGCGCCTATTTCCCGGAAACCAACCCGCTGATTCCGCTGGACAGCGTGGCCGAGGTGTCGAACACGCCGACGTCCAAATCCATCCCGGTGCTGCTGCGGCGCGCCGCCGTCAGCTAAGGCCATGGCCAGGCGTGCTGGCCGCGGCCTAAGCCGCAGCCAGCAGCGTCTTGACGATGCGCGCGGCCTCGTCGAAATCCAGCCGCGCCACGCTGCGCTCCAGCTGCCGCAAAGCGTCTTCCGGCAGGCCCAGGCCGCGCCGTCCCAGCTCCTCCACCAGATCGACCACGGCCAGGTTGCTGTCGTCCAGCATGGCCATGATCTCCCTCAGCACTCCGCCCCGGTCGCGGCCTTCCGCCTCGGTAGCGGGCGCCGGCGGCTCAGGCGGCGGCAGCGACGACTCCAACCGATCCGCTCCCCGCTCCAGCATGGAAGCCAGTTCGGCCGACTCCCGCTCCCACTGCGGCTCTTCGCCGGTCTTCACAAGCCGCTCAAGCTCCGCGGCGCGCGCGCTCAGCGCAGAGGCGCCCATGGTAGCCGCCAGCCCCTTCAGCGTATGCAGCGCGATCGCCTCGGCCTTGCGCCGCGATTCATCTGCGCCATCTACGCAGCCTATCTGCCGCAGCAACTCCCGACACTCCTGCCGGAACGTGGACAACGCCGCGCGGTAAACCGGCAGACGGTTGCCGAAGCGGCGCAAGCGCGACTCTAGCGGCTCCACTTCCCCCCCGTCCGGCGCCGGCTTCGCCGCCGCCCGGCCCGGCGACGCGGCGTATCCGCTCAGCGCCAGCAACTTGGGCACCAGTTCGTCTATGTCTATGGGTTTGCCCACATGGTCGTTCATGCCGGCGGCCAGGCAGGCTTCGCGGTCCGCGTGCGAGGCGTTGGCCGTCATTGCCAGGATGGGCAGCGCCTGTCCGCGCGCGTCGGCCCGGATGCGCCGCGTCGCCTCCAGGCCATCGATATCCGGCATTTGCACGTCCATGATCACGATATCGAATAGCGACGCGGCCTGCGTCGCCATCGCCACGCCGGGCAAGCCGCCTTCGGCGACCTCCACTCGCGCGCCCTCCTCCTCCAGCAGCGCCGATGCCACCTGCCGGTTCAAGGCGTTGTCCTCCACCAGCAGAATGCGCATGCCGGCCAACCGCCGCCCCATGGCCTCGTCGCCGCTGACCGCCGGCTCGCTTGGCGCGCCGAGCCTCCCCACCGAACGCTCCACCACGTCCACCAATTGCTGCGGCGTGACCGGCTTGGTCAGGAAATCGCTGAACGGCGCGTTCTGCTTGTCCACCGCCTCCGCCAGCACCTCTCGGCCAAAAGCCGTCACCATGATGATCACCGGCGGCCTGTCGCCCGCCAGTTCGCGCCGCATGCGCTCCGCCACGCCCAAACCGTCCATCTGGGGCATGCGCCAGTCCATCAGCGCCACATCGTAGCGCTCGCCTTTGTCCGCCAGGCGGCGCGCGCACGCCAACGCCTCCTCGCCGCCCTCCGCGTACTCCGCCCGCCAGCCCAGCTGCTTGATGGTGTTGACCAGTATCTCGCCGGCCAAGGGATTGTCGTCCACCACCAGAATGCGCAAGCTGTCCTTGGCCACGGCCGGCGTCGGCACCAGCGGCGTCTCATCCGACATCTCCAGCGCGAGCTCGAACCAGAAACGGCTGCCATGGCCCAACTGGCTTTCCACCTGCAACTGGCCGCCCATCAGCTCGATCAAGCGCTTGCTGATCACCAGCCCCAGCCCCGTACCGCCAAATCGGCGCGTGGTGGACGCCTCCGCCTGGGTGAAGCCATCGAAAATCCGCGCCAATTGTTCCGGCGCGATGCCAATGCCGGTGTCGCTGACTTCTATGCGCAGCCGGACAGCCTCTTGATCGCGCGCCAGCTCCGTCAGCGCCACCACCACTTGCCCCTGGCTGGTGAACTTCAACGCGTTGCCCGCCAAGTTGATCAGGATTTGCAGCAGGCGCAGCCTGTCGCCGCGCAGCCCCGAAGGCAGCTCAGGGTCCATGCGGAACAGCACCTCGACATTGCGGTCGCCGTTATTGGCCGACAACACGACCGACAGATCGCGCATCAGGCCTTCCAGATCGAAGGGGTGGATGTCCAGCTGCAATTTGCCGGCGTCCATCTTGGAAAAATCCAGAATGTCGTTGAGCAGGCCTAGCAAGGACTTGGCCGCCGTCTGCGTTTTGCCCACGTAATCGCGCTGCCGCTCGTCCAGCCGGGTGTGCAGCAAGAGTTGCAGCAGCCCCAGCACCGCGTTCATCGGCGTGCGTATCTCATGACTCATATTGGCCAGGAACTGGCTCTTGACCACGCTGGCCTGCTCCGCCTGCTTCATCGCCCGCAACAGGTTTTGCTCATAGGCGCGCTGCTCGGTGACATCCAGATTGATGCCGGTCACCCGGATCGGCCGTCCCTTGTCGTCGCGCTCCACCTGCGCCGCCGCTTGCACATAGCGCGTATCGCCGTCCGGATGCACCACGCGGAACACTTCGTCGAAAGGCCGCTCCCCCGCCAGCGCGGCTCGCAAGCCGGCCTCGGCCCTCTCCAGATCCTCCGGGTGCACCCGCTCGCGCCAATGCCGGTATTGCAGATCCTCCTGCAACGCCTGCGACTGGGCGTAGATTTCGAACATCCTGCGGTTCCAGCTGAGGCGGCCATCCTCCGTCGTCCAGCTCCAGACACCCAGATGCGCCACTTCCGCAGCCAATTGCAGCTGGTCCCTGGCCGCCAGCAGTTCGCGCTGCTGGCGCAGCCTGCCGGTGATGTCGGTGGCGATGGCCAGATAGCCTATGATCTCGTCGCCGCCATCGCGCATCGCGCTGACGATCAGCGAAACCTGCAAGCGGCTGCCGTCCTTGCGCGAATAAGTCCACTCCCGGGTTTCGGGGCCGAAGATTCTTGCGCCATGCACCAGCGCGCCGAAGCCTTGAATGGACAGGCCCTCTCGCTCTCTGAGTTCTTTTTCCAGCACCGACAACTCATCAGCCTGATGAAAATGGGCAAGGCCGATCCGCCCCACCACCTCGCCCTCCTGATAACCCAGCATGCGCTGCGCGCCGCTGTTGAACTGGGTGATCACGCCGCCCACGTCCATCGCGATGATGGCGGTGGCCGACGCCGCGCGCAGCATATTGCTCAACAGCCTGTGCACGCGCGCCAGTTCGGCGTCGGCCAGCCGGCGCTCCGTGATGTCTATGCGCAGCGCGATATAGCGCTCGATCCGGCCGCTGGCGCCGACATGCGGCACGATGACGGTGTCCAGCCAGCGCAAATGGCCGTCGCGCGTCTGGTTGCAGATTTCGCCGCGCCAGGGGCGGCCGGCGCTGATGGCGCTCCACATGGCCTGCCAGAACGCCGCCGGATGCGTGCCCGCGCCCAGCCGCTTATGGTCGCCTCCCAATAGCTCGTCGCGCGCATAGCCGTGCGTCAGGCAGAACAGGTCGTTGACCTCGCGGATGCGCCCCTCGGCGTCGGTCACCGAGTACAACAGCTGCTGGTTGATGGTGTCCAACAACGCCTCGCGGTTCCGCAAGGCATCCGCCAGCTGGCTGCGTCCCTCCTCCAGCTCCGTCACGTCATGGGAAACCGCGTAGAACCCCTGGACCACGCCATCGACGACATCCGGCAGATATTGAACCAGCGCGTAGCGCATGCTGCCGTCCGCGCGCATGACGCGCCGTTCGAAGCTTTGCGGCTCGCCGCGCAGAGCGCCCTCTATCCATGGCAGGCTGTCGCGATACGGCTCCTCGCCCAGCAGCTCCCGCAGCGAGCGCCCCAGCACCTGCTCCGGCTCCAGGCCGAACCAGTCCTTGCAGGCATGGTTGGCCACCCGGTTCCTTTGCTCGCGGTCCCAATAGCCTATCATCGACGGCACCGCGTCCAGCACAGCCTGCAAGACGTTCCTGGCCTGCTCCAGTTCCGCGGTGCGGCTGGCCACCAGCGTTTCCAACCTGTCGTTCAGTTCATGCAGCTCGGCCTCCGCCCGTTTCTGAACGCTGATGTCGCGCGCCACCTTGGATGCGCCTACCACCAAGCCGTCGCCGCTCAAGATGGGAGAAATGGCCACGGACACGGGAATCAGGCCGCCATCCTTGCTGCGGCGCACAGTTTCGAAGTGCTCCACCCGCTCGCCGCGGCCGATGCGCGCCAAAATATCCAGCTCCTCGTGCAGCCTGTCCTCCGGCACGATCAAATCCGCCAGCCGGCGTCCAATCGCCTCCGCCTCGGCGTAACCGAACATCCGTTCCGCGCCCTGGTTCCAGCTGGTCACCACGCCCGCCAGGCTCTTGCCTATCATGGCGTCAATCGAATTCTCTACTATGCCGGCCAGCCGCGACTGAGCCGCGGCGAACTGGCGACGCCGGTACTGGCCGCGGCCCAACAGATAGGCCGCCAGCGAAGCCAGCGCGCTCAGCGCCGCACCCGCCAGGCCATAGCTTTCAGGGCTCGGCAATCTCAGGCTGGCGATGAAAGCGGGGCCAGCGTCAAAGCGCATGCGCCAGAGCCGCCCGTGCAGCGCTTGCCGCACATCCTCGCTGGCGGCAACCCGCTCCTCGCCGCCCACTGGATTGCTGCGGTAAAGCGGCAACGGGCCGCCCGCCTCCGTGACATCGGACAACTCCATGGATAGGCCCGGATGCGCCTGCAGCGCGTCGCGCAACGCCGGCTCCAGCCTTATCGTCGCGAAGGTCCAGCCCATGCCGGCCTGCAATCTGGCGGCCTCGCTCGCCGGCGTGGCGCCGCCTCGATATACCGGCATCAACATCAGAAGGGATTGCGCCAGGCTGGAGGGACGGCTCTCCAGCGCGATGGGCGCAGTCAGCCGAGTCTCGCCGCTGCGCAGCGCCGCTTCGGCCGCCGCGCGGCGATTGTCCTCCGAGGCGATATCCAGCCCCAGCGCCTGCCGGCTCATCGCCTCCGGTTCGATAAAGCGGACCACAGCCCGCTCGCCTGCGTGCGCGTGCAGCTGGAAAATGGAAAATCCGGGCGCGCCATCCTGCCGGGCCTGGCGTTCGAAACTGGCCGCCTGCTCCGGCGGCACCCGCTGGATATAGCCGAAAGCCAGCGCGCCGGGAAACTCCGCGGCGATATCCCTGCTCTGGCTGTAAACATGGAAATCCTGGCGGCTGGCCTCGGCCGCGCCGTGGCTGACGATCACGCCGCGCGCGCCGCGCAAGCCATATTGATAGCGCTCGACGCGGACCGCCACATCGTCCGCGGCCAGCCGCGCGGCCAAGCGCAGCGCCGCGCGGACCTGATCCGCGCCATCCCGATGGATCCGCCACGCCAGCCATCCGCTGCCCGCCAGCCCCAGCAGCAGGATCAGAATGGCCCAAACCGCGGCTGCCCGCTCGGACCCGATGACCGGGCCGTATCGCCATCTCGTCAAGCCGCCCCCTTCCCGCCTGCCCTTGCGCGCCGGATCTGGATCACGCCAGGCTGCGTTCCAGTTCCGCCGCCGGCATCGGTTTGCCGTAGCGATAACCCTGCATGACGCGGCAGCCCAGCTTGAACAGCGCCTGCGCCTGCGCCTCGCTTTCCACGCCTTCCGCCACCAGATCCAGGCTCATGCCTTGCGCCATGCTGACGATGGCGGCCACGATGGCGGCGCTATTCCTGTCAGACAGCATGTCATGCACGAAACTCTGGTCGATTTTCAACACATCTATCGGAAACAGCTTCAAATAGGACAGGCTGGAATAGCCGGTGCCGAAGTCGTCGATGGCGATGGAGACGCCCAGGCGCTTCAATTCGGCCAGCGTCGCCATCGTCTTGTCCGCGTCCTGCGCCAGCACGCTCTCGGTGATTTCCAGCTGCAGCAGCGAAGCGGGCAGGCCCGTCTCCGCCAGCGCCTCGCGCACTTCCTCGTCAAAACAGCCTTCCGCCATCTGCAGCGACGATACATTGACCGCCACGCGCAAGGGATGGCCTGCATCCAGCCAGCGCTTGCCGTCCCGGCACGCCTGCCGCAACACGAACTGTCCCAGTTGCAGGATCAGCCCGGTTTTTTCCGCCAGCGGGATGAAGTCGGCCGGCGACTGGATGTCGCCCTCCTCCTTGCGCCAGCGCATCAGCGCCTCCACGCCGACTATGTCCTGGCTTTCCATGTCCACCTTGGGCTGGTAATACACCAGGAAACCGCCTTGCTCCGCGCCCATCCGGATATGACGCTCCAACGCGCGCCGCGTCAGCAGGGCCTCTTCGATCTCTCCAGAAAAGAAGCGGCATAAATTGCGCCCCGCCTGCTTGGCGTGATACAGGGCGGCGTCCGCGTGCCGATACAGGTCCTCGGCATCCCGGCTGTCATCCGGGTACAGGCTCACACCCATGCAGGCGGACAAGTCATAGCGAGCCTCCCCTAGCCAGAACGGCTCGGCGACGACTTTGCGCAACTTTTCGGCGAACAGCGCGGACTGCTCTATGCCGCCCAGGCCCGGCAACAGAATGATGAATTCGTCGCCGCCCTGCCGGCTGACCGTGTCGCTGGGCCGCAAAGCCCCCTGCAAGCGCTTGGCCACCTGCTGCAGCAACTTGTCGCCGACCGAATGCCCCATCGAGTCGTTGATCAGCTGAAAATGGTCCAGATCCAGCATCATCAGGCACATGCGCTCCCCGCTCTGCTCAGCCTGCTGCAGCGATTGCAGCAGGCGGTCTTGCAGCAGAATGCGGTTGGGCAGATTGGTCAGCGCGTCATGCTGGGCCAGATGGGTCATTTTCACCGCCATCGCCCGCGCCTCGCTGACATCGTGGAACACGATGATGGAGCCGGTGAGCTGCCCCGCGTGGTCGAGGATGGGCGCGGCGGAGTCTTCCACCTCCAGCAGGGCGCCGTCCCGCCGCACCAGCGCGCAGTCCAGCGCCATGCCCACCGTGCGGCTTTCCGCCAACGCCAGCCTGACCGGATTGGCTATCCGGCGGCCCGCGCCGGTTTCCTGCAGCGGCATGATCAAATCTATGGGCTTGCCCAGCGCCTCCCGCGCCAGCCAGCCAGTCATCACCTCGGCGATGGGGTTGAGAAAAGTGATGCAACCTTCGGCATCGGTGGCGATCACCGCGTCGCCTATGGAATTCAGCGTGATGCGGATGCGCTCCTTCTCATCGAACAAGGCCTGCTCCGCCCGCTTGCGCTCTGTCACGTCGGTGACCAGCATCAAATAGCCCGCCTCTTGCCTGTCCACCAGCGAAACCTGTCCATGCAGCGCGGTGCCGTCGCGCCGAGTGAAACTCATGTCGAACGAAGCATTGCCCTGGCGCAACGCCTGGGACAGATAGCCGTCTATGGCGGCGTAGTTGGCGTCGCCCAACGCTTCCCGCGCATGCATGCCCAGCATGGCCGCGGCGGGAATGCCGAACCATTGCCCCTCCGCATCGTTGCAGAAGACATTGCGCCCATCCGCGCCCCAATGCGCGATGAAGGCAGGCAGGTTCTGCAGCACATCGGTCAGATCCTGTTGCGCCCTGGCCAGCTGCCGCGTTTTTCGCTGCAAGGCCAGATGGGTCTGGATGCGCGCCCGCGCCACCGGCACATTGAGCGGCTTGTGCAGAAAGTCCACGCCGCCCATGCTCAGGGCCCGCAACTCGTTCTCGCTCTGGCCATGAGAGGTGACGAAAATCACCGGGATGTCCCGCAAGCGCGGCGTCGCCTTGATTTCCCGGCACACCGCATAGCCATCCATGTCCGGCATTTCGATATCCAGCAGAATGACGTCCGGCCTGCTGCGTTTGGCCATGTCCAGCGCCGCCGGCCCCGTGGTGGCGAAGCGCACTTCGCCCAGCCCGCGCACCGCTTCCCGCACGACATGGACATTGCTGGGCACGTCGTCGACGATCAAAATCTTCGCCTGATCCCGCGCCAGATCATTGAACATGTAACATCCTCTCGCCAGCCCCTAAAGATTGCGCGCAGACCATCCGCCCGCTGAATCGCGCGCCAGCGCGGCCGGCTATGCTGTGCGACTATTCTTTAGGGATAGCTTGCCGCCGGTCTTGCGGCAAGCGCGCAAGCTGCCTGCCGACACGCGCCCGCATGCCGCCAAGCCCCACGGCGCTTAGCTAAGAGATAGGTAGTTGTACGAGTTGAATTCATGGCGCGCTCTGTCAAAAGTGACAGTATGCGAATAACGGCATGGTCTAAGAATGCCGGCAGGACAGCCAGCACGCATGAATCGGCCGCGCAGCGCGGCCTGATTATCAAGGGATCATTCCATTCCAATCCTCATCCCGCCCAACGCGACAGGTTGCGGACCAAGGAGAATGCGCCATGGACAAGCCCCAGATTCCCCTATTGATCAACTACGCCAGCAACCCCAATTGCCTGGGCGTGGCCAGGCTGGCGGCCGGCGGCATCGTCGGAAACGACCATTGCGGCGGGGACAATCTATGCGCGGCCACGCTGAGCCTGCTGCTGGACATGGCGCGCATCAATGTAGGCGTCATCAACGACGTGGTGGAATTAACCGGCGAGCTGCGCCGCCGCGGCTGGCACATCATCCGCACGCCGGACACCGCGGAGACAGGCTGCGATCAGCTCAGCAGCGGCGACATCGGCGTGCTGATCAGTTCGCGCTTCAAACATATCTATTTGGTGGTCAATGCCGGCAATCCGGAAATGCCGGAAGTGGCGGACTGCCAGTCGCTCAGCCCGCATCCGCACTGGGTCACCGGCGGCAACGCCTTGCCGCAGACCACTTTCTTTCTGAGAGCGACCTAGCCGATTCACGCGCCCAAGCGCCGGCCGAACGCGCCGTCGCCGCTGACAGTCACGATCAGCTCGCTGGTTGCGCGCGTCGCCGCCACATAGAACAGTCTCGCCTCCTCCTGTTCCTCTTCGCCAGGCGCCGGCATCTGTCCGACGCCTGGAATCGCCACCACAGGGAATTCCAAGCCCTTGCTGACCTTCATGGTCAAAATCTTCACCTCATCGTCACCCGGCTGAAAGTCGCCGGAGCGCTTGCGCATCCGATGGGGGATGCCTTTCTTCGACAAGGCCGTCGCGCACAGATCCATCATGGCGTAATTGCGACAGAGTATGGCCATATCGCCCCAGGCATGGCCCTGCTGGCGAGCGCTATCCAGCAACTCGGCGATTTTGACCGCCTCTTCCGACACGCTGGGCAGCCTCACCACCAAGGGGACATGCCCTTCGCGGCCATAGCTGATGGGACGGATCAATGGAATGCCGTCATCGTCCTTTTCTTCGGGATTCAGCAGATCGGCGGCGATTTTATTGGCCAGTTGCAGAATCTGCCTGGTATTCCGGTAATTGATCTTCAGGATGGTGGTGCGGCCTTGGGCCTGGATGCCCACGCTCTTGAAGCTGAATTGCTTGCCATGCCGTCGCTCGTAAATGCTTTGCGCGTCGTCGTACAGCAACAACAGGCTGTTGGTGCTCGGGTCCACCATTTGCGTCAACAGCTTCAGCCATTCCGGCCGGAAGTCATGACCCTCGTCTATCAACACGGCCTGGTATTGGCCGGCCGGTATTTGCTGGCGGCCCACTGCCTCTATCACATTGGCGACCATCTCATCGAACATCGCGCCGCCTTGCTGCGGCAGCGGCTGGTGGTACGCCACCAATTGCTGCCGGCACCACTTGTGGAAGTTGCGGGCGTGCACCCTATGCGCCAAACCTTTCGCTTCAAACAAGGCGTTCAATTGCACGCCCAGCGGTTCGTTGAAACACAGCACCAGAATGGGTTTGGCCGCCTCGGCGCTCGCCTTGGCCAGATATTCGGCCCGATAGGCCAGAATCATGGTCTTGCCAGAGCCGGCCACGCCGTGAATCACTCGATGCCCGTCGCCCAGACTGCGCGCCAGTTGCTCCTGCTGCAAATCCATGACCTTCATCACGCTGGGCAATTGAGCGTCCGGGTCCTGATCATCGAACAAAGACTCCTGCGTCGGCACGCGCACCTCGGGGAACAGAATCCAGCGCGCCCGGTCCAGTTGCGGCACGGTCAGAATGGACGGGAAGCTGTGAGGAAACATATTCCACAAGCGCTGCTGAAAACGCTCGGCATCGCCGGTTTCCTGCATTTCGTCGGAACAGATCACAAAATCCGGCTCTATCGCCTCGGCCAAACCCGCCGCCTCGAATTGCCGCCGCGTAATGCGGGTGAACACCACCCCATATCCCCAGGGAAACGCCAGCTTGCCCTCGTGCCTCCCCTCATGGTGAATCAACTGCGCGTCCCGCTCCAGCGCGTTGACCACCTGTATGGCGCAATGCCGGGCCTGCGCCAACGGATTAATCACCACTTTCAGTGGCCCGCCATCCGGCGTGATTTCAAAAAACTGCCGGGTAGCGCGAACGATGGTTTCCAGCTTCCAATCCTTGGTTTCCAGAATCAGAATGCCGCGTCGCGGATGCAGAACCACAAAATCGGGATGGGTTTGTTTCGGCCCGATCGGCGTGTCGTACCACAGCAAATAGTCGTTTTCCAATTGCTGCTCCAGCCGCTCCGCGAGACGCTTTTCGCCGGAGGTCATCCTGGAGACGCAACTGCCTAAATTGGGAATGAGGGTAGCCATGTGAACATCATAATTCACACAAAGATGATGAATCAATCGCGCTAAAACCAGAATCCTGCATAAAGCGCAGGCGATTGCGATTGATCAAGAGCATGACCCGGTGGAAAGCACGCATGAAAAAAGCCCCGAACGAGTCGGGGCTTTTTATTTGGCGGAGAGGGGGGGATTCGAACCCCCGTTAGGCTATTAACCTAAACACGCTTTCCAGGCGTGCGACTTAAACCACTCATCCACCTCTCCGGAGGTGTCTTGCTGAATTGTCGAAACCGCCAGGCGATTCCGTAATGAATTCTGGCGGAGAGGGGGGGATTCGAACCCCCGTTAGGCTATTAACCTAAACACGCTTTCCAGGCGTGCGACTTAAACCACTCATCCACCTCTCCAGAACCCGTAACCGATACGCTGGGCGTTTCGATCACAGAGGCTGCGCAGTATATAAGCCCCTCTATTCTTGCGCAAGTGTTTTGTAAGCGGAATGAGAAAATAACTGTTCAACATAGCCCGCCACACCTGCGCGCTCGCGCCCCAGCCAGCTCGCGATGGCCTCGCGGAAGCGCGCGTCGGCGATGTAATGGGCGGAAAACGTCCGCGCCGGTTCGAAACCGCGGGCCAGCTTGTGCTCGCCCTGCGCGCCGCCTTCAAAGCTTTGCAGGCCGCGGGCGATGGCGTACTCCAGCCCCTGGTAGTAACACAATTCGAAGTGCAGGCAGGGCACCTCGTCCAGCGCGCCCCAGTAGCGGCCGTACAAGGCGTCGCCGTCGCGCACGCACAGGCTGGCGGCGATGTCCTCTCCGCCCCGGCTGGCGATGAACATCACGCAGTGATCGGCCAGCCGCTCCCCGATCAACCGGAAAAAGTCCAGGTTCAGATACGGCGCCGAACGGTGCTCCAGATAGGTTTGCCGATAGCAGCGATAGAACAGCCGCCAATCGGCCTCGCCGATGTCCTTCCCCTCCTGCGCGCGCACCACCACGCCCGCCTCTGCCACCTTGCGCCGCTCCTGCCGTATCTTTTTGCGCTTGTCGCGGCTCAAGGCGTTTAGGAAATCATCGAAACCGGCGTAGCCGCGATTGCGCCAATGGAACTGCACGCCCTCGCGCAGCAGCCAGCCCGCCTGCTCCAGCCGCGCCGCCTCGACCTCGCTTGGAAACAACACGTGGGCCGACGAGAGGCCGTTGTCATCTGCCAGTTGCCGCAGGCCATCTATTAGCCGCGCCTGATCCTCGGCGCCGCCCAGCAACCGGCCGCCCGTCACCGGCGTGAATGGCGAAGCCACCACCAGCTTGGGGTAATACGCCAGTCCGGCGCGGGCGTAGGCCTCGGACCAAGCCCAGTCGAACACGTATTCGCCGCGGTTGTGCTGTTTCAGATAAGCCGGCGCCAAGGCCTCGGCGCGGCCGTCCCGCTCCACCGCCAAGGGCAGCGGCCGCCAGCCGCTGGCGCCGCCCACGCAGCCGGTCTCCTCCAGCGCCGCCAGCCATTCCCGCCCGACGAACACCCCCGCGCCCTCGCCGGCCGGCCAGGCGGGCCGGGCGATGGCGGCTACGCCTTCATACAATCGCAAACGCAATGCTTTTCCTTTCCGGGCCTTCGTCTTCGGGTAAAATGCAACGATCAAGAAACCTTCGGTATCTTCTCAAGATGCGTATCGCACTCGCCCAGTTCAACCCCGTGGTCGGCGACATCGCCGGCAATGCCCAGAAAATCGTCGATCTCGCCCAGCAAGCCATGGCACAGGGCGCGGACATCCTGTTGACGCCGGAGCTGGCGCTGACCGGCTACAGCCCGGAAGATCTGCTGCTGCGCGACAGCTTCTACCGCGAAGTGGCGCGCGGCCTGGACATCATCGAGCAACTGGACGGCATCACCGTCATCGTCGGCCACCCGGCCCGCTTCGGCGCCGAGCGCTTCAACGCCGCCACCGTGCTGCGCGACGGCAACCGCCTGGGCCAGTATCACAAGATGCTGCTGCCCAATTATGAAGTGTTCGACGAATGCCGCTACTTCACGCCGGGCGCTGCGCCCTTGGTGTTCGAACAAAACGGCGTCAAGGTGGGCGTGCTGATCTGCGAGGACGCCTGGCAGCTGGAACCCGCTTCCGAGGCCGCCGACGCCGGGGCCGAGCTGCTGCTGAGCCTGAACGCCTCGCCCTTCCATCGCGACAAGATAGAAACCCGCCACGAGGTGCTGCGCTACCGCGTGGAGGAAACCGGCCTGCCGCTGGCCTACGTCAATCTTGTGGGCGGCCAGGACGAGCTGGTGTTCGACGGCGCATCGTTCGCGCTGGACACGCAGGGACGGCTGGTCGCCCAGGCCGCGGCATACGATGAAGAACTGCTGTTGCTGGACTACGCCGACGGCGATCTCCAGCCCGGCCGCTGCGCCGCGCTGCCCGGCACGCTGGAAAGCGTGTATCGGACGCTGGTGGTGGGCGTGCGCGACTACATCGGCAAAAACGGCTTCCCCGGCGCGCTGCTCGGCCTGTCCGGCGGCATAGATTCGGCGCTGACGCTGGCGGTGGCGGTGGACGCGCTAGGCGCGGACAAGGTGCACGCGGTGATGATGCCCTCGCGCTACACCGCGGATATTTCGGTGACCGACAGCCGAGACATGATCGCCCGCCTCGGCGTCAAGTACGACGAGATCGAAATCTGGCCGATGTACGAGAGCTTCATGGCCGCCCTCGCCCCTTCGTTCGAAGGCCTGGCCATGGACACCACCGAGGAGAACCTGCAGGCGCGCATCCGCGGCACCCTGCTGATGGCGCTGTCCAACAAGAGCGGCAAGCTGGTGCTGACCACCGGCAACAAGTCCGAGATGACCACCGGCTACTGCACGCTGTACGGCGACATGGCCGGCGGCTTCGCCGTGCTGAAAGACGTGGCCAAGACCCTGGTATTCGAGCTGTGCCGCTGGCGCAATACCGTGTCCGACGTGATCCCGGAACGCATCATCACCCGTCCGCCGTCGGCCGAACTGCGCCCGGATCAGAAAGACCAGGACAGCCTGCCGCCGTACGAGGTGCTGGACGCCATCATGGCGCGCTACGTCGAAGACAATGAATCCGCCGAGGAAATCATCGCGGCCGGCTACGACGCGGCCGACGTCAAGCGCGTGGTCCGCCTGCTCAAGATCAACGAGTACAAGCGCCGCCAGGCGCCGGTGGGTCCGCGCGTGACCCAGCGCGGCTTCGGCAAGGATTGGCGCTACCCGATCACCAACCGCTTCAGCTGAGCCGGCAACATTCCGCAACGCTTTTCATAAACCGCGCGGCGGCGGGGCCGAACCCGTCCGCCCGCCGCGCGGTCCTAGCATTTTCACGGCAGCCCGGCTGTCCCAAGGAAAACACTCGATGAAACCCATTTTCCCTCTGCTGGGCGCCGCCCTGGCCTGCTGCCTGGCCCTGCCGGCGCACGCCTCGGCCGTGGCGCAACTAAAGGCCTTCGTCGCCGGCAGCAAGACGCTGAGCTCAGACTTCAGCCAGACCGTCACCAACAAGGGCAAGCGCGAGGAAGCCAGCGGCAAGCTGGAAATCGCCCGCCCCGGCAAATTCCGCTGGGAATACACCAAGCCCTACGCCCAGCTGATCGTCGGCGACGGCAAAACGCTGTGGATCTATGACCAGGATCTGGCCCAAGTCACCCGCAAGGCGCAAGGCGCGGCGCTGGGCTCCAGCCCGGCGGCGCTCTTGGCCGGCAGCAACGCCATCGAACGAGACTACAAGCTGAACGAAGCCGGCAAGCAAGGCGACATCGAATGGCTGGCCGCCAGCCCGAGCAAGCCGGACAACACCTTCAGCGCTATCCGCATGGGTTTCCGCAACAATATGCTGGTGGAAATGGAACTGACCGACAGCTTCGGCAACGACACCCGCATCCGCTTCAGCCAGCCGCGGCAGAACGTGGCGCTGCCGGCCTCCCGTTTCGCCTTCGCGCCGCCCAAGGGCATGGACGTGGTCAGCGGCGATTGATCCCCGCCCGCGGTCGCCGCTCGGCCTCCGCGGGTGCTTTCCCCCTCCCGCAGCTTGCCATCCCGCCTTTGCAATCCCTCCTACCGACCGCTACAAATAGGAAATATTCGGCACAAGACAGTCAAATTCGGGATTTGACACATGAAAAACGGCAAGACAGGCACCAGGTCCCTGGCCGGCCGCCTGGTATTGGCCACCCTGCTATTCTGCCTCGCCTTCACTTTCGCCACCGTCGTCGTCAAAACCTGGCTGACTTGGAACGAGCAAGTCCAGGCCATGCAAAACCAGTTGAACCTGATCGGCGACATCTACCAGCAAACGCTGAACAAGGCCATCTGGGACCTGGACCGCAGCGCCATAGACGAGCATCTGCGCAGCAGCTTCCACGTGCCGTCGGTCGGCAAGGTCACCATCAAGCTGATCAATCTGAACGCCGAATCGCAACGGCCTTACGAGGCGGAGTCCTTCATGCTGTCCAAGCCCGGCTGGCAAAACACCGCCTGGACGCCGAAAATATTCTTCCTGCTTAAACACCACGACCTCACCGCCCACACCACCGAAACGATAGGCAGCCTGGAGATAGAGGGCGATAGCCGCATTCTGGTCGCGGAGCTGAAGAAGGAAATCGGCAACATAGTCCTGACGCAGACCATCTACTCGCTGATGCTGGCCGGCTTTCTGATGTTGATTTTCAACCGTTACGTCACCAGCCACATCCGCAAGATCGCCCTGCATCTGGATCAGTTCTCGCCGCAGACTTTGCACAAGCTGATACGGCTGGAGCGGCGGCACAGCCATCAGGACGAGCTGGACAAACTGGCCAACGGCATCAATACGATGCAGCAGAACTTGTCCGAGTATTTGGCGCAAAAAAATCAGTATGAAGAAGAACTCTCCGCCCACCGCGACCACTTGAGCGAGCTGGTGCATCAGCGCACGGCGGATTTGCACCAGGCCAACATTGCCTTGACGACCTCAGCCGACACGCTGCGCCAGCTCGGCGACATCGGCAAGGCGCTGACGGCCAGCCTGGACAGCAAGGCGATATGCGTCGCGCTCTACCAGCATCTGCGCGAGCTGATGCCCATAGACAGCTTCGCCGTCGCCCTGCTCAAATTCGACGCCAACGCTCTGGAACTGATTTACAGCATCGACGACGGCGAGGAAAAACCCGCCCTTCTTTATCCGCTGGATAAAACAGACACCTTCGTCGTCAGCGCATTTCTCGGCACCGAAGAAATTCTGCTGCTCGACGAAAACGCCATCGCGCAGTTGCATGCGCCGGCCGGCGCGCCGTTCGGGCAAAACATGAAACAAGGCGTGGTCCATCAGCTGACCGCCGGCCGCAATTGCATTGGCATAGCCATGGCGCTCAGCCGCGAGGCAGGCGCGTTTCAGCGACGCGAGCTGGAAATCCTGCGCTCCATCGCCGCCTACGCCGCCATCGCGCTGACCAACGCCATCTCCTACAACATGATCAAAGCCGCGCGGCAACACGCGGACCAGGCTCTGCAGGAACTGCGGCAGACCCAGGGGCAATTGATACAGTCCGAAAAAATGGCCGTGCTGGGCCAGCTAGTCGCCGGCGTCGCCCATGAAATCAACACGCCAATCGGCGCCATCAAATCCAGCAGCAACAATATCCTGGACGCGCTGGGCCATGCGCTGGACAACCTGCCCGCCATTCTGCTGCAACTGGACGCGCCTCATCTCGAATTGTTCAAGCAATTGCTGGACAGCGGCAAGCAAGCCAACGCGGCGTTCAACAGCCGGGAAGAACGCAGCATATCCAGGCAACTGGCCGAGCAGCTGACCCAGCTCGGCCTGGAGGACGCGCGCGGCAAGGCCGCCATGCTGGTCCAATTGCGGGCGCATGAGCGCTATCTTGATTTCCAGCCCTTGCTGACGCATCCGCAAAGCGGAGAAATCTTGAACGCCGCCTATAATTTGCACTCCATCATCATGAATGCGGCCAACATCAATATGGCAGTGGACCGCGTCGGAAAAATCATTTTCGCGCTGAAGACATTCTCCCGTTTCGATACCAATGACGAAATGATGGAAGCGCCATTAACCGACAGCATAGAAACCGTGCTGACTATTTATCAAAACAAGATCAAGCAAAATATAGAGCTGATTCGGGATTATCAGGACATCCCGCAAATAAAATGCCAGCCAGATCAACTCAATCAGGTCTGGACCAATCTGATTGCCAACTCGCTGCAGGCCATGAATTACCACGGCACCCTGCGGCTTGGCATTCAAAAAGACGGGGACTATGCTGTAGTGTCCATCCACGACACCGGCTGCGGCATTCCCGAAGCCGTCAAAGATCGCATATTCGACCCCTTCTTCACCACCAAACCCAGAGGCGAAGGCACGGGATTGGGCCTGGACATCGTCAGAAAAATCATAGAAAGACACAGGGGGAAAATAGAATTTTCCAGCGAAGTGGGCCATGGCACCACGTTCAAGGTTTTCTTGCCCTATGAACAGGAGGCAAGATGAAAAAAGGCGTGATTCTTTGCGTGGATGACGAGCCCAGCGTGCTCATCGCCTTGCGCGACCAATTGAAAAAACATTATCCCGCCTATCTGGTGGAAATCGCCGAAAGCGCGGCCGAAGGGCTGGACATACTCGACGAAATCGCCGCCGAAGGCTGGATTCCCTTGGTGGTGATTTCCGACTTCATCATGCCGAGCATGAATGGCGACGCCTTTCTGTCCGCCGCCAGAAAACTATTCCCGCACATCATCACCGTTCTGCTGTCCGGCCAGGGCAACGAGGCCTCCATACATTCGGCGCTGGCGACGGGTTCGGCCAACCACTTTTTTTCCAAGCCCTGGGAGGCGACAGATCTGATGCGCTGCATAGACGCCGGGCTCGATGAATTCTGGCGCAAGATGGGAAACGATCATGCCGACTGACGGGCTCTCCGGAGCGGACAGGAAAATCGTCCTCTGCGTCGACGACGACATCGCCGTGCTCAGCGCCCTGCGCAACGCGCTGTCGCAGCACTTCCACAACGAACTCATCGTCGAAATCGCCGAAAGCGGCGAAGAGGCGCTGGATCTGCTCGAAGAGCTGCGGCAGGAAGGCCGGCCGCTGACCATCATCGTGGCCGACTACATCATGCCCGGCATGAAAGGGGACGAGTTGCTGGTGCGCGTGCACACCAGCCAGCCCTCCGCCATCAAGATCATGCTGACCGGGCAGAGCGATATGCAGGGCGTCAAGCGCGCCATCAACGAGGCCAATCTGTTCCGCTTCATGGAAAAGCCCTGGCTCAACGAAGACCTGATCCTGACTTTGCAATCGGCGATCCGTTCCTATGTGCTGGACCAGGAACTGCGCGGCTATATCGATAAGCTGCAGCGCATGAACGACGAGCTGGAGAACATAGTCCAGGCCCGCACCCATGAGCTGGAGCTGAAAAACGAGGAGCTGAACCGCCTCGCCACCACCGACAGGCTGACCGGCCTCTACAACCGGCTGTTCCTGGAAAAAATGCTGCCGCACGAGTTCGCGGTGGCCAAGCGCTTTTCCAGCCCGTTTGCCTTCATCCTGCTGGACATCGACCACTTCAAACTGGTCAACGACCGGCATGGCCACCAGGTGGGCGACGAGGTGCTGAAGACGATGGCCGACATCATCCGCCGCACCGTCCGCGCCTGCGACATCACCGTGCGCTGGGGAGGCGAGGAATTTCTGATCATCTGCAGCGACACCCACCTGCGCGGCGCCCGCACGCTGGCGGAAAAGCTGCGGCAGGCCGTAGAGGGCCATGACTTCCCCGTCGTCGAGCGCTGCACCGCCAGCTTCGGCGTGGCCGCCTACCAGGAAAGCGACGACATCCACAGCATGCTGGAACGGGCCGATCAGGCCCTCTACGCCGCCAAGCACGCCGGCCGCAACCGGGTGGAGGGCTAGCCCCGCGCCCGCCCCTGCCCCGCTAGCCCTCCTTCTGCGCCCAGGTGGCGATGAAAGTCGGCAGATAGCGGTCAATCACGAAGCGCGGCGCGGCGGCATAAGCCTCCTGGAAGCCGCGCAGCGCGAAACCCGCCGCCAGCTGGCCGCCTATCAGCTGGCTCAGACTGTGGCCGAACACCAAGGACTCGCCGCGCTCGCGCTTGGCCGCCAGCGCGGCCTCGTCCAGATCGCGCACATCCGCGTAGGGCGGCTTGTAACGCGGCGTGATCCGCCCCCGGGCCAGATCATCCGCATCGCGCTCCGCCACAAAAACCACCGGGTTGTAAAAGCTGGCCAGCAGCCGCCCGCCCGGCCGCAGCACGCGCATGCATTCACGCCATACCGGCGCCACATCCGGCGCGTACAGATTGGAAATCGGGTGGAACACGCAATCGAAGCTCGCATCGGCGAAGCGGGACAGATCGGCCATATCGCCCTGCTCCAGCCGCAACGCCAGCCCTTCGCGCCCAGCCACCATGCGGTCGCGCGCCAATTGCTCGGCCGATGCGTCCAGCACCGTCACCTCGGCTCCGGCAGCGGCCAGCAAGGGCGCCTGCTGGCCGCCGCCGGCCGCCAGGCACAATATGCGCCAACTGGCCGGCGCATCCAGCCAGCCGGTTGGCAGCGGGTCCGGCGTCAGCCTGGCCTGATGGCGGCCAGCGCGGGCGTCGGCGATATCGGCCGCGGAAACGGGGCGCGACCATTCGCAGTCGGCGCGGGCCTGTTTATCCCAGGCGGCTTGGTTATGGCGGAAAACTTCGTCGTGTATGGATACGGCGTCAGGCATCTTGACCTCCTGCAGAGGAAAGGGAAACCGATGCCGGCGCGCAGCGGCGCAAACGATGCCCGCGCCCAAACGGGACGGGATGCGGGGCAATCTGTCGACAACAAGCAATGCGCACGCTCGCACGCGCCGGACGGCGGAGCGAAAATCGGGGACGCCAAGGGCATCCGGGCATCACTTGTTCATGTCGATCAGACTCCTGAAGAGGAAAACAGGGGAAAGCAGGCGACGATTCTAGCGAATCCGCCATGCCGAAACCATGCGCCGGCTATACGCTGCGCCGCTCGTACACCGCCTGGGCCAGCGTGCCCAGGTCCACGTATTCCAGCTCGCCGCCCACCGGCATGCCGCGGGCGATGCGGGTCACGGCCAGCCCGCGGTCCTTGAACAGCTCGCTCAACATATGAGCCGTCACCTCGCCCTCGGCGGTGAAATTGGTGGCGACCACGATCTCGCTCACCTGGCCGTCCAGCGCGCGCGGCAGCAGCTTGTCCAGGTTCAGGTCCTTGGGACCGATATTGTCCAACGGCGAAATCCGCCCCATCAACACGAAATACAGACCCTCGAAGCACTTGGCCTGCTCCAGCATCATCAGGTCCGCCGGCATCTCCACGATGCACAGCTGGTCCTGCCGGCGGCCGTCGTCGGCGCAGATCGCGCACAGTTCGGCCTCGCTGAAGGTATTGCAGCGTTGGCAATGCGTCAGCTGAGTCAGCGCCACGTCCAGCGCGCGCGCCAGCTTGTCCGCGCCCTTCTTGTCCCGCTGCAGCAGGTGGAAAGCCATGCGCTGCGCGGTTTTCGGGCCGACGCCGGGCAGCACTTTCAAGGCGGAGATCAATTGCTCCAGCGCGGGGGGATTCTTCATCGACACGGCATCAACCTGCGGAAAACCCGGCGCGGCGCCCGGCATGCCATGCCCAAGCGCCGCGCCGAAGAAAAAGGCCCGTCGCCGGGCCCTGGAATCAGAACGGGAACTTCATCCCGGCCGGCAGGTTCATGCCGGCGGTGAAACCGGACATGCGTTCCTGGCTGGTGGCCTCCACCTTGCGCGCGGCGTCGTTGAACGCGGCGGCGATCAGGTCTTCCAGCATTTCCTTGTCGTCCAGCACGCTGTCGTCGATGGCGACGCGCTTGACATCGTGGGAGCAGGTCATCGTGACCTTGACCATGCCGGCTCCGGACTGGCCTTCCACTTCCACCAAGGCCAGTTCTTCCTGAGCCTTCTTCATGTTTTCCTGCATTTGCTGGGCCTGCTTCATCAGGCCGGCGATACCTGCTTTGCCGAACATCGCGGTCACTCCTGTACGGGTTGAATGGTCTCGATGAGCAGCGTGGCGCCGAGTTCTCGCACCATCTGCTGCACCACCGGATCGTTTTGCAAACACTCGCGAGCGGCGGCCAGTTGCTCCTGCCGCAGCCGGGCGTCGGTCATGGCCGGGGTTTCCATCCCCAGCTCCTCCACCGTCACCGCGAGTTCCACCGCATGGCCGAAACGTTCGGCCAGCGCGGCTTTGAGTTTTTCCTGATAATCGCGTCCGCTCATATGGCGGAAGCTCTCCGGCACCGCCAGCTCCAGCCGGCTCTGGCTCCAGCGCTTCAATACCGCATTATGAGCCAACATGCGCGCCGCGCCGAGCTTGGCGCCGAGCTCGGCCACCAGCCGCTGCCAATCGCCGTCGAAGCTGTAGCTCGCCGGCTCGTCTTCCAGCGGCGCTTGCATCGCGTAATCCGGCATGTCGTCGCCGCCGGATTGCTGCCACGGCGAGTCCAGCGCCTCTTCCTCGTCGCGCTCCTCCTCTTCCGGCTCAGGCTCCACGGGCTTGGCCGGCGTCGGCGCGGCCGGACGCGGCTCCGGCCTGGGTTCTATCTTGGCCGGTTCAAGCGGCCTTGTCTGACTAGGCGCGGGCTCTGGCTCCGGCTTGGCCGGCTCCGGTTCTGTCTTGGACGGCTCCGGCGACGCCTGCCGCGCAGCCGGTTTCGCCTGATGATTCGCCAGACCCGCGGCCTGCAGCGCGCGCGCGGCCGGCGATATGCCCCGTTCAGCGGGAAGCGATGCGCTGGCCGCCTGCGCGGTGGCGGCGGCCGGACGCGGAACGGGCTGCGGCGCGGCCGCCCGGGCCGGCGCGGCGCTCTCCGCCGGCGCGTTGGCCGGGTGGAAGGCCAGCATGCGCAACAGCGTCATATTGAAGCCGGCGTGCTCATCCGGCGCCAGCGCCAGGTCTTTGCGGCCGTGGATGGCGATCTGGTAATACAGTTGCACGTCCTGCGGCGCGATGGCGTCGGCCAGCGCGAAGATCGCCTCGCGCTCCGGCTCGTCGTCGGCCAGCGCCGCCGGCACCGTCTGCGCCAACGCCAGTTGCTGCAGCAGCACGGCGAGCTCGGACAGGGCCGCGTCGAAGCTGACGCCTCTCTCGGCCAGGCTGTCGGCCTCGGCCAGCAGCGCCGGTCCGTCAGCCTCGGCCAGCGCCTGCAGCAAGGTGAACAGGAAGCGGCGGTCCACCGCGCCCAGCATGGCGCGCACGCCGTCTTCCTTGACCTCGCCCAGGCCATAGGCGATGGCCTGGTCCAGCAGCGATTGCGCGTCGCGCATCGAACCCGCCGCGGCGCGGCCCAGCAGCGCTAGCGCCGGCGCTTCGTACTGGATGCCTTCCACATCCAGCATGTGCGCCAGATGGCTGGACACCTGCTGCGGCGTCATATTGCGCAGGGAAAACTGCAGGCAGCGGCTCAGCACCGTCACCGGCACCTTTTGCGGGTCGGTGGTGGCCAAGATGAACTTGACGTGTCCGGGCGGCTCCTCCAGCGTCTTCAGCATCGCGTTGAAGGCGCTCTTGGACAGCATGTGCACTTCGTCGATGATGTAGACCTTGAAGCGGCCCATGGTCGGCGCATACTGCGCGTTTTCCAGCACTTCGCGGATATTGTCGATGCCGGTGTTGGACGCGGCGTCGATCTCCAGCAGGTCCACGTAGCGGCCGGCGTCGATCTGGCGGCAGGCCTGGCATTCGCCGCAAGGCTCGGCCGTGGTGCCGGTTTCGCAGTTCAGGCTTTTCGCCAGAATGCGGGCGATGGTGGTCTTGCCCACCCCTCGGGTGCCGGTCAGCAGATAAGCGTGGTGCAGCCGCTGCTCTTTCAGGGCGTTGGAGAGGGCGCGCACCACATGCTCCTGGCCGACCAGGTCGGCGAAGCGTTTGGGCCGCCATTTGCGGGCAAGGACTTGATAGCTCATGGGGGCGGATTTTAATGGCAATTGCCGCGCAAGGCGACAGGTTTCGCCGGCGCGGCCGCGAGGGCGGCGCCGGTCGGCATGGCTGGATCGGCCTTACTGCGCGGCGGAAGCCGGCTCGGACTGCCGCTGCGCCAGGCCGGCGTAATAACGCTGGCGAAGCTGCTCGGCGATTTCCTGCACCGCCTTGGCGTACAGGGTGCTGCGGTTGTAGCGGGTGATGGCGTAGAAGTTATTCAGCCCCAGCCAGTATTCAGTCACGCCGGGCGAGCTTTCCAGCGAGAACAGCACCGCCGGCACGTCGTCAGCCAGCGGCGCTTGCGCCGCCACGCCCATCTTGCGCAGCTCGCCCACCGTGTAGTGCAGATTGAATTTGTCGGCCAGCAGCTTGTCGATCTGCGGTCCCGCCACCACGCTGGCCGGCACCACCACATCGTCGCCATGCCTCCAGCCGAACTGGCTGAAATAGTTGGCCACGCTGCCTATCGCGTCGTGCGGATTGTTCCAGATGTCGCGGTGGCCGTTGCCGTCGAAGTCCACCGCCCACTTGCGGTAGCTGGACGGCATGAATTGCGGCAAACCCATGGCGCCGGCGTAAGAGCCCTTCAGCGTCAGCGGGTCCTTGCCCTCTTCCTTGGCTAGCAGCAGGAACTGGGTCAGCTCGCCGCGGAAATACGCCGCGCGGCGCGGGTAGTCGAAGCCTATGGTGGACAAGGCGTCCACCAGGCGGAAGCTGCCGGTGTTGCGGCCGTAATGGGTTTCCACGCCCAGGATGGCCACGATCACCTCCGGCGCCACGCCGTACTGGCGCTCGGCGCGCGCCAGCGCGTCGGCATTGGCCTGCCAGAACGCCGCGCCGTCGGCGATGAGCTTCTCGCTGACGGTGGAGGCTCGGAACTGGTACCACGGCCGCGAGGTGGACGGCTTGTCCAGGATGCGGATGATATTGGGCTTCAACTCCACATTGGCGAACACCGCCTCCAGCTCGGGACGATTGAACTGGCCGCTGGCCACCTGCTCGTCTATGTAGCGCTGCACGTCGGGACGGCCCAGGAAGGCGGAATCCGCCCAGCCGGGGAGGGAGACGCAGACGGCGGCGGCCAGGACGGCCAGTTGGTGCATGGTTTTCATTTTTTTGCTCTTTAAATCGAAATTCGAGTCTGTCGTGTCAAAGGCGAAAACGCGCGTCAATCGCGGAAAGACAGCGCGTTGCTGACCAGGCGGGCCGTGATGTCCACGATGGGAATCACGCGCTCGTAGGCCATGCGGGTGGGGCCGACCACGCCCAGCGTGCCGACCACCTGGCCGTTGATGCAATATGGCGCGGTCACCACCGAGCATTCGTCCAGCGTCACCACGCCAGACTCCTCGCCGATGAAAATGTTCACGCCGCTCGCCTCCCTGCCCTGCGCCAGCAGCTTCAAAAGCTCGGTCTTGCGCTCGAACACGCCGAACAGCTCGCGCAGCCGCGACAGATCGTCCGACAGGTCATGCACCTGCAGCAGGCGCGAACCGCCGGACACCACCACGTTTTCCCCGCTTTGCGCCAGCGTCTGCTGGCCCAGCTTCACCGCCGCGGCCATCAACTCCGAGATATCGCCCTGCAGCTGCGCAAGCTCGCTCTCCACGCGTTGCGTGACGGCGCTGAGCCCCTGGCCGGCGTAATGCTGGTTGATGAAATTGCCGGCCTCGATCAGCTCGCCCTGCGTGTAATCGCGCTCAGTGCCCAGCAAGTGGTTCTGCACGTCGCCGTCCAGCGTCACCAGTATCATCAGCACCCGCCGTTCGGACAGCCGCAGGAACTCTATCTGGCGGAAGGCGACGTCGCTGCGCTGCGGCGTCAGCACCACGCCGGCGAAGCTGGTCAGCTCGGACAGCAGCGACGACGCCGCCTGCGCGATGCGCTGCGGGCTGTCCGGCTGCAGGCTGTGCTCCAGCTCGTGCAAAGACAGCCGGTCCAGCGGGCGTATGGTCAACAGGCGGTCTACGAACAAGCGGTAGCCGCGCGCAGTGGGCACGCGGCCGGCCGAGGTGTGCGGCGAGGCGATCAGGCCCATGTTTTCCAGATCGGCCAGCACATTGCGCACGCTGGCCGACGACAGCTCCACGCCCGGCAGAAGAGACAGGGCCTTGGAGGCGACCGGCTGGCCATCCGCGATATAGCGCTCGATCAGGATCTTGAGCAGATGTTGGGCGCGTTCGTTCATCATGTCCCCATTGTACACATCCTGCACCGCGCCAAAAGGGGGCGCGGCGCGGCTTTGCTCGCGCGGCATGAAAACGATGGCCGGCAAGCTGCTGTTCGTCCACTGGTTTTCTGCGATAATCGCCCCATTATTGGTCCGACCAACCCCATTTGGAGACAGCATGGCTTCCGAAGACAAGAGCAAGGCGCTCGCCGCCGCCCTCTCCCAGATTGAAAAGCAGTTCGGCAAGGGTTCGATCATGCGCATGAGCGACAACCAGATCAACGAAAACCTGCAGGTGGTCTCCACCGGCTCGCTGACCCTGGACTTGGCGCTTGGCGTCGGCGGCCTGCCGCGCGGCCGCGTGGTGGAAATCTACGGCCCGGAGTCGTCCGGTAAAACCACCCTGTGTCTGCAAGCCGTGGCCGAGATGCAAAAATTGGGCGGCACCTGCGCCTACATCGACGCGGAAAACGCGCTGGACCCGCAATATGCGCAAAAGCTGGGCGTCAAGGTCGACGACCTGCTGATCTCGCAGCCGGACACCGGCGAGCAGGCGCTGGAAATCTGCGACATGCTGGTGCGCTCCAGCGGCGTCGATCTGATCGTGATCGACTCGGTGGCCGCCTTGGTGCCCAAGGCTGAAATCGAAGGCGAAATGGGCGACAGCCACGTGGGCCTGCAAGCCCGCCTGATGAGCCAGGCGCTGCGCAAGCTGACCGGCAACATCAAGCGCACCAACACTCTGGTGATCTTCATCAACCAGATCCGCATGAAGATCGGCGTGATGTTCGGCAACCCGGAAACCACCACCGGCGGCAACGCGCTGAAGTTCTACGCCTCCGTGCGCCTGGACATCCGCCGCACCGGCGGCATCAAGAAGGGCGAGGAAGTGATCGGCAACGACACCCGCGTCAAAGTGGTGAAGAACAAGGTTTCCCCGCCGTTCCGCCAAGCCGATTTCGAAATCCTGTACGGCGAGGGCATCTCGCGCCAGGGCGAAATCATCGAGCTGGGCGTCAAGCACGGCTTCATCGACAAGTCCGGCGCCTGGTACGCCTACAACGGCCAGAAGATCGGCCAGGGCAAGGACAACACCCGCGAATGGCTGAAGGCCAACCCGGCGATCGCTGAAGAAATCGAGCGCAAGATCCGCGAAGCGGTGGGCGTGAAGATCGAAATCAACGAAAACCAGGGCGACGAAGAGTTCGCCGACGACGCTCTCGACGCCTGATGTCGGAGCAAGGCAAAAGCCTGAAGGCGCGAGCCGCCGAGCTGCTGTCCCGCCGGGAATACACCCGGCAGGAACTGGTTCGGCGGCTCGCGCCTTTTGCGGATAGCCCGGAGCAGCTGGAAACCGCTCTGGATGAACTGGCCGCGGCCGACTGGCAGTCCGACGACCGCTTCGCCCGCCAGTTCGCGGCGAGCAAGGGCGCCAAGTTCGGCAGCCGCCGCCTCGCCCAGGAAATGCGCCAGCGCGGCGTGGCCGACGAGGCCATACGCGAGGCATTGTCAGGCCAGGATGATCTGGCCAGCGCGCGCGCCCAATGGCGCAAGAAATTCGGCTGCCCGCCGGCCGACCCCCAGGAAAAAGCCAAGCAATATCGTTTCCTGGCGCAGCGCGGCTTCCCGGCCGACGTGATCCGCCAGGTCATCGCCGGCGACGCCGACGACGACTTCTACGAAGACTGAGCCATGGCCCCTCGCCGCCAAGCAGCGCCAGCCAAGGCTCGCGGCGGACCGGGGCGGCGCTGCGAAGCGCTTGCCAGCCAGGCTGCGGCTTGACACAATCGACGGATTCGTCCCGGCATGGCGCCCGGACCAGATTTGGAAAATTGACCCAAAATCATGAAAACTTCTGAAATTCGCAAGAAATTCCTGGATTTCTTCGCCTCCAAAGGCCACCAGGTCGTTCCCTCCAGCAGCCTGATCCCGGGCAATGACCCGACTCTGATGTTCACCGTCGCCGGCATGGTGCAGTTCAAGGACGTGTTCCTGGGCTTCGAGAAGCGCGACTACACCCGCGCCACCACCAGCCAGAAATGCCTGCGCGCGGGCGGCAAGCACAACGACCTGGAAAACGTCGGCTACACCGCGCGCCACCACACCTTCTTCGAAATGCTGGGCAACTTCAGCTTCGGCGACTACTTCAAGCGCGACGCCATCACCTTCGCCTGGGAGTTCCTGACCGGCGAGCAATGGCTGGCCCTGCCCAAAGACAAGCTGATGGTCACGGTGTACGCGTCCGATGACGAAGCCTACGACATCTGGCATAAAACCGTCGGCGTGCCGGCCGACAAGATCGTCCGCATCGGCGACAACAAGGGCGCGCCGTACGCGTCCGACAACTTCTGGACCATGGGCGACACCGGCCCCTGCGGCCCGTGCACCGAGATCTTCTTCGACCACGGCCCGTCCGTCGCCGGCGGCCCTCCGGGCAGCCCGGACGAAGACGGCGACCGCTTCATGGAGATCTGGAACAACGTCTTCATGCAGTTCAACCGCGACGAAGCCGGCGTGCTGCATCCGCTGCCCAAGCCTTCGGTCGACACCGGCATGGGCCTGGAGCGCCTGTCCACCGTGCTGCAGCACGTGAAGTCCAACTACGAAACCGACGCGCTGGCCTGCCTGGTGCGCGCCGCCGCCCGCGAAACCGGCGTGCCGTACAGCCAGGACGTGCCGTCGCTGAAGGTCATCGCCGACCACATCCGCGCCTGTTGCTTCATGATCGCAGACGGCATCCTGCCGTCCAACGAAGGCCGCGGCTACGTGCTGCGCCGCATCGCCCGCCGCGCCATCCGCCACGGCTACAAGCTGGGTCAGAAGGGTCTGTTCTTCCACAAGATCGTGGCCGACCTGGCCGCCGAGATGGGCGAAGCCTATCCGGACCTGCTGGAGAAGCAGGCCCAGATCGAAGACGCCATCCGCGCCGAGGAAATCAAGTTCGCCGAAACGCTGGAAAACGGCATGGCCCTGGTTGACGCCGCGCTGGAAGGCGGCAAGACCGCGCTGGACGGCGACACCATCTTCAAGCTGTACGACACCTTCGGCTTCCCGGTGGATCTGACCGCCGACATCTGCCGCGAGCGCGGCATCCACGCCGACCTGGAAGGTTTCGAGCGCGCGATGGAGGCTCAGCGCGAGCGCGGCCGCGCCGGCTCCAACTTCAAGATGAGCGGCAAGATCAGCTATAGCGGCGACGACACCCGCTTCCACGGCTACGACAAGTCCAGCGTGGAAGCCAAGGTGCTGGCGCTGTACAAGGGCACCGAGCCGGTTGAATCGCTGGCAGCCGGCGACGAAGGCATCGTGGTGCTCGACAACACCGCCTTCTACGCCGAGGGCGGCGGCCAGGTGGGCGACGTGGGCGAAATCTCCGCCACCGGCGGCCTGGACGCGCTGTTCGACGTGGCCGACACCCAGAAAATCCAGGGCGCGGTCTTCGGCCACAAGGGCAAGCTGGCCCGCGGCGCGCTGAAGGTGGGCGATGTGGTCACCGCCACCATCGACCTGCACCAACGCCTGGCCAGCGCCCGCAACCACTCCGCCACCCACCTGCTGCACGCGGCGCTGCGCCATGTGCTGGGCAGCCACGTGGCGCAGAAGGGTTCGCTGGTCAACCCGGAACGCACCCGCTTCGACTTCGCCCACGGCGAAGCCGTGAGCGCCGAGCAGATCGCCGAGCTGGAACGCGTGGTCAACCACGTGATCGCCGCCAACTACGAAGTGAAGGCCGAGCTGATGAGCATGGCCGACGCGCAGAAATCCGGCGCGATGATGCTGTTTGGCGAGAAGTACGGCGAAGAAGTGCGCGTGCTGACCATGGGAGACTTCTCCGCAGAACTGTGCGGCGGCACCCACGTCAAGCGCACCGGCGACATCGGCCTGTTCAAGATTGTGGCCGAAGGCGGCGTTGCCGCGGGCGTGCGCCGCATCGAAGCCGTCACCGGCGCGGGCGCCCTGGCCTACGTCCAGGCCCAGGACGCGCTGATCAAGGAAGCCGCCGGCGCGCTGAAGGCGCAGACCAGCGAGGAAGTGCTGGCCAAGATCGCCGCGCTGCAGGACAACGCCAAGGCGCTGGAAAAAGAACTGGCCAAGCTGAAGGGCCAGCTGGCCGCGACCGCCGGCGACAGCCTGGCCGACAGCGCCGCCGTCATCAACGGCGTCAAGGTGCTAGCCGCCGAACTGCCGGGCGCCGACAATACCGCGCTGCGCGAAACGCTGGACAAGCTGAAGGACAAGCTGGGCTCCGCCGCCATCGTGCTGGCCGCCAAGGCCGACGGCAAAGTGGCGCTGGTGGCCGGCGTCACCGCCGACCTGACCGGCAAAGTCAAAGCCGGCGAGCTGGTCAACTTCGTCGCCCAGCAAGTGGGCGGCAAGGGCGGCGGTCGTCCGGACATGGCCCAGGCCGGCGGCACCCAGCCGGAAAACCTGGACTCCGCGCTCAAGGGCGTGGAAGCCTGGGTGGCCGGCAAGCTGTAAGCCGCGTCGCCAGACCCTGACCCCAAACGGCCGCATGACTATCATGTGGCCGTTTTTCATTCGGTAACAATCGCGGACCAGAATAAGCCGGTCCACACCTGGGAGCCTGCCATGAATGCCACGGAATTCCGCCTTGCCGACTGGGACGACCTGCCGGCGGTCTGCCAACTGATTCATCAGGCCTTCGGCCCGCTGGCCGAGTCTCTGCCCAGCCGTCCCACCGCGCTGGACGAAACCGTGGCCAGCCTGACCGGCCACCTGGCCAGCGGCAGCCAGCTCTTCCTGGCTTGGCAGGAACAACGGCTGGCCGCCTGCTTGCTGGCCTTGCCGCCTGAAGACGGTTGCGCGGAGATCAAGCGCGTCTGCACGCATCCAGAACTGCAGGGACGAGGACTTGGCTCCGCCCTGTTCCAGTACGCGGAGAGCCAGCTGCGCCAACAGGGCATACTCAGCGCGCGCCTGGCCACGCGCCGCCGCCTCCCCGGCAATCTGTTCTTTTATCAGCGCCTGGGCTATCAGGAAATCGCCCGTCAGCCCTACGAGGCAGACATCGACGACGAACGCGTGACGATGAGCAAACAGCTGGCGGTGCAGGCCTTGTGATTTCCGCTACTTCTTTGCGATACCCGACTGTAAGTTTGTTTCATATCAAGCCACAAGAAATCAGAGTTTATTAATATACGCATGCTTCTTATGGCTTCTCCTTTGTTGTTTGCTTTGACGTCCCCGGGCTTTCACCCGGGGCTTTTTTTTGTTCTCCGCGGCAGCCTGGAAGATCGCGGGCCTCGCCTGACAAGCCGAGCCTCCTTGCCTCGCCGTCAACAAAACCCATTCAAGACGCGGGCATGCCCCATGGGGCAGCCAGCCCTGGCTACTCGATTGGCAGAGCCATTTTGCATGTCGTCCTATCCCATGCCCGAGATGCGCAGAGACAGACTAACCGCAGCCCGGATTGGCCAAGGGCCATGCGGCCCATGGACAAACGGATCGACCACTCAGCAAACGTCAACGGCACCGAGAACTCAAAATCCTCATCGCGCGCCACAATGACAAATGACTTTGCCTTTTGCATACCTGCCTCCTCCGCTTATAGTGGAAACACGCATCCATGCCGGGGAACGCCATGCGCCTGCCTATGCTCGCCTTGCTTGCCTGCTGTTTCCAGTTGCTGGTCGCCAAAGCCGATCAGCCCATGCCGGAACTCAATGCCCTGACGGAAAGCCTGCCGCCTCTCAGCTATGAAGAAAACGGCAGCTACAAGGGCTTTTCCAATGAGTTGCTGCAGATGATGCTGCGCGAAAGCGGCTTGCGCGCAACCATCCAGATCAAGCCGTGGAGCCGGGCGCTGCGCGAGGCCCAGCTCACGCCGAACACCGTGCTCTATCTGACAGTGCGCACGCCGGAGCGCGAAAACCTATTCAAATGGGTGGGGCCCGCTCTGCCGCTGCCCATAGAAATGTTCAGGCTCAGCGGCTCCCGCAGCGCGCCTTTCGCGTCGCTGGACCAGGCCCGCCACTCCCTGGTGGCGGTGCCGCGCGATACGCCTGGGCAGAAAATGATGGAAGACCACGGTTTTTCCGACAGCCAGAACCTGGTGCTGACCAATGACGAGGCCTTGTCGGTCAAGCTGCTGTATGCGCGCCGGGTGCAATACACGGTGGGCGTCGCCCTGTTCCAGCGCTACGCTGCGCATCAACAGGGGCAAGACCCTGAGCGGCTGGAGTCGGTACAGGTGCTGGACGACAGCACGCAGTTCTATTTCGCCTTGCAAAAGGACAGCAAGCCGGAATATGCCGCTCGCTTGCAGGCCGCGCTGGACAAACTAAAACAGGACGGCCGCTATGCCGCCCTGCTGAAACGTTACAGCCATCCCGGCGCCAAAACCAACTAGAACACCAGCTTGCCGCCCACCAGCGCCAGCATCACAGCCAGCGCCGGACGCAACCAATGATCCGCCAGCTTGCCGGTCAGCTTGCTGCCCAGCCAGATGCCTGGCAGGGAACCGCTGAGCAGCTTCAACAGCAACACCCAGTCCAAATGCCCCATGCTGGCGTGGCCCAGGCCGGCGACCAGGGTCAGCGGCACCGCGTGGGCGATCTCGGTCCCCACCAGGCGCGAAGTCGACAAGGCGGGATACAGCATGAACAAGGCCAGGGTGCCCAAGGCGCCGGCGCCGATGGAGCTCAGCGTCACCAGCAAGCCCAGCACGGCGCCGACCAGCGCAGTCGGCCACCAGCGCTCGCCCACGCCCAGCTTGGCAACGTGCCGCCCCCCCACTTTCAACAGCCAGGGCTTGCACAGAATGGCGGCTGCGGTCAGCAGCAAGGCCAGACCCAGCACGAAACGAAACAGTTCGTCCATGATTTTGGGCGACACATGCAGCCAGGACAGCAGACCCAGCGTCAGCAAAGCCGCCGGCACGCTGCCCAGCGCCAGGTGCAGCGTGATGCGCCAGTCGATATGGCGCTGCCTGTGGTGCACCACCACGCCGCCGGCCTTGGTCAGGGCCGCATACATCAGGTCGGTACCGACGGCGGTTGCCGGGGAGATGCCAAACCACAACAGAATGGGCGTCATCAGCGAGCCGCCGCCGACACCGGTCAGACCGACGATGAAGCCGACGACCAGACCCGCCGCCGTATATCCCAAATCCATAGCCATCCCCATTCATCCTGCAAGATGTCCCTGATGCTACGCGCTTTGCTTATAACAATTTAGATCCTTTTGATACAACATTATACCCTTGAAATCTATATCAAATCTCAGTGGCTAAGTTTCACCGCGCTATCACGGCAACGTAACAAGGCTGGCCTATGTTTGAACCGAGACAAACGACAAGGAACGCCACAATCGCCGCTTGATTTACACCCAAACGCTTTACAAACCTGACAAATCGCGTCAACTTGATACCGTCAGGGCGCAGCCCGACCCGCTAGCGGCCACACTCGCCGCAGCCCCCAGGATCGCCCTGAGAAATCCACGTTTCGAGATCGAAAGGTGCAGGATGATTTCTCGTATTCCTCTGAGCGTTCGCAGAAAACAAGCCCGAGACCAGCATGAAAGCTTCCTCTACGCCGTGGCCAAGCCGCAGTTGAGCGATGAGGAAAGGTCGCGCCAGCAAAAGGTGCGGCAACGCGCGCATGACCGCGACGACGCCCACTTCCTGGCAGACCGTTGCGACGATCTATTCTGAACCGAGACGGGTCCTGAGCGGCCCTCCGTTCCCCCCTCTCCGCCTCCCCGGCGGCACTACCGCTGTTTTTTATTTATCTCCTTCCTCGCAGCCAATCCGCCCGGCATGCCTCGCCTTTGCTGAGCAGCCATCCGCCCCCGCGCGCCGTTTTAGCCTAAAGAAAAATCAAACATGCGCCAGATAAGGGAATTTTTTCCCACGAAACTGGCCATTAAAGATAATTTTTATATTTTATTTACGCCTCGCCGCTCGCTTTTATCAGGTTTTTGACGCTGCATTGCGTACCTTCCACATCGCACATTACGCATGGAGATTTTCACTATGGACTGGCTTTATCTGGGCTTGGTCGCGCTGTTCGGCGCATTGACCTGGCTGCTGATCGCAGCCTGTGACCGACTAGGAGGCAAACAATGAGTGTTTGGTACCTGATCAGCGCCGCTCTGGCGCTCGGACTATTCGTCTATCTGATCTACGCATTGGTCAAACCGGAGAATTTCTAATCATGTCTACACCCGCCATGCTCCAACTGGGGCTGTTCCTGGTCGTGCTGATCGCGCTGGCCTGGCCTCTTGGCGCGTACATGACGCGCATCATGCAGGGGGACAACGTCGGTCCGGTGCGTTTCTTCGCGCCGCTGGAGCGCGCCTTCTACCGCCTGGCCGGCATCAAGCAGGATGAGGAAATGGGCTGGCGCGGCTATACCGTCGCGCTGATCCTGTTCAACGTGCTCGGCGTAATCGCCGTCTACGCGCTGCAACGCCTGCAAGGCGCGCTGCCGTTCAACCCGCAGGCCATGGCCGCGGTGAGCTCGGACTCCTCGTTCAACACCGCTGTTTCCTTCGTCACCAACACCAACTGGCAAGGCTACGGCGGCGAAACCACAATGAGCTATCTGACCCAGATGCTGGGTCTGACCGTGCAGAACTTCCTGTCCGCCGCCACCGGCGCCGCCGTAGTCATCGCGCTGATCCGCGGCTTCGCCCGCCACAGCAGCGCCAAGATCGGCAACTTCTGGGTAGACGTCACCCGCCTGACCCTGTACGTGCTGCTGCCGCTGGCCGTGGTGTTCGCGCTGGTATTCACCCAGCAAGGCGCCATCCAGAACCTGTCCGCCTACAAGGATGTGCACACGCTGGAAGCGACCAAGTATCAGCAACCCAAAGTGGATGCCAAGGGCAACCCGGTGACCGGCAAGGACGGCAAGCCGGTGATGGAAGACAAGACCACCCAGACGCAAACCCTGCCCATGGGTCCGGTGGCCTCGCAAGAAGCCATCAAGATGCTGGGCACCAACGGCGGCGGCTTCTTCAACGCCAACTCCGCCCACCCGTATGAAAACCCGACCCCGCTGTCCAACTTCCTGCAGGACATCGCGATCTTCCTGATCCCGGCCGCGCTGTGCTTCCTGTTTGGCCGCATGGTGGGCGACCGCCGCCAGGGCTGGGCCATTCTCGCCGCGATGACCATCATGTTCGCCACCGCGGTAACCGTGGTGACCAGCGCCGAGCAAGCCGGCGTGCCGCAATACAAGGCCCTGCACCTGGACCAGAAAGCCAGCAGCCTGCAATCCGGCGGCAATATGGAAGGCAAGGAAGCGCGCTTCGGCATCATCGACACCTCGCTGTTCATCGCTGTGACCACCTCCGCCTCCTGCGGCGCGGTCAACGCCATGCACGACTCGCTGACGCCTATCGGCGGCCTGGTCCCGACTTTCCTGATGCAGCTGGGCGAAGTGGTGTTCGGCGGCGTCGGCTCCGGCCTGTACGGCATGCTGATCTTCGCCATCCTGGCGGTGTTCATCGCCGGCCTGATGGTGGGCCGCACGCCGGAATACCTGGGCAAGAAGATCGAAACCTACGAAATGAAGATGACCGCGATCACCATTCTGGTGACCCCGACCCTGGTTCTGGCGCTGACCGCCATCGCCGTGAGCGTGGGCGCGGGCAAGGCCGGCATCCTCAATCCGGGCGCGCACGGCTTCAGCGAAATCCTGTACGCCTTCACCTCGGCCGCCAACAACAACGGCAGCGCCTTCGCCGGCCTGTCCGCCAACACGCCGTTCTACAACATCATGACCGGCATCGCCATGTTCTTCGGCCGCTTCTTCATGATCGTGCCCATTCTGGCTATCGCCGGCTCGCTGGCCGCCAAGAAACGTCTGGCCGTCACCGGCGGCACCCTGCCGACCCATGGCCCGCTGTTCGTGGTGTTGCTGATCGGCACCGTGCTGCTGGTTGGCGCGCTGAATTATGTTCCGGCCCTGGCACTGGGTCCGGTGGTTGAGCATCTGCAGATGATCGCCGCCCGCTAAGCGCCCGTCAGTCAAGGAAACTCGATATGAACGACAAGAATCATTCTAAGACGCTGGCTACCGACCCGACGGTCGGCGGCCACAAGAACGCGAACAAGTCGATGTTCGATCCGGCGCTGGTGAAACCGGCCATCGTCGATTCGTTCAAGAAGCTGTCGCCGCGCACCCAGTGGCGCAACCCGGTGATGTTCGTGGTCTACGTGGGCAGCATCCTGACCACCGGCCTGTGGATACAGTCGCTGGGCGGCCACGGCGAAGCCTCCTCCGGCTTCATCCTTGGCATCGCGCTGTGGCTGTGGTTCACCGTGCTGTTCGCCAACTTCGCCGAGGCGCTGGCCGAAGGCCGCAGCAAGGCCCAGGCCGCCAGCCTGCGCTCCGCCAAGAAGAACGTGGTGGCCAAGAAGCTGGCCGGCGGCAACCACGGCGCCGCCAAGACCATCGTCGACGGCACCAGCCTGCGCAAGGGCGACTTCGTGCTGGTGGAAGCCGGCGACGTGATCCCGGTGGACGGCGAAGTGGTGGAAGGCGTGGCCTCGGTCGACGAATCCGCCATCACCGGCGAATCCGCGCCGGTGATCCGCGAGTCCGGCGGCGACTTCTCCTCCGTTACCGGGGGCACCCGCGTGCTGTCCGACTGGATCGTGGTGAAAATCACCGTCAATCCGGGCGAAACCTTCCTCGACCGCATGATCGCGATGGTGGAAGGCGCCAAGCGCCAGAAGACGCCGAACGAGATCGCGCTGACCATCTTGCTGGTAGCGCTGACCATCGTGTTCCTGATCGTGACCGTCACCCTGCTGCCGTTCTCCTTGTTCAGCGTGGACGCGGCCAAGGCCGGCAGCCCGATCAGCATCACCACCCTGGTGGCGCTCTTGGTCTGCCTGATTCCGACCACCATCGGCGGCCTGTTGTCCGCCATCGGCGTGGCCGGCATGAGCCGCATGATGGGCGCCAATGTGATCGCCACCTCCGGCCGCGCGGTGGAAGCCGCCGGCGACGTGGACGTGCTGCTCTTGGACAAGACCGGCACCATCACGCTGGGCAACCGCCAGGCTTCCGCCTTCATCCCGGCGCCGGGCATCAGCGAGAAGGATCTGGCCGACGCCGCTCAGCTCGCTTCGCTGGCCGATGAAACGCCGGAAGGCCGCTCCATCGTGGTGCTGGCCAAGCAGAAGTTCAATCTGCGCGAACGCCAACTGGCCAGCCATGAAGCCAGCTTCATCCCGTTCAGCGCGCAAACCCGCATGTCTGGCATCGACTACGACGGCCGCCAGATCCGCAAGGGCGCCATCGACGCGATCCGCCGCCACATCGCCGAACAAGGCGGCCAGTTCCCGGACGCGCTGTCCAAGAGCGCCGACGAAGTGGCGCGCCGCGGCTCCACCCCGTTGTTGGTGGCCGAGGGCAACCGCGCGCTGGGCGTGATCGAGCTGAAGGACATCGTCAAGGGCGGCATCAAGGAGCGTTTCGCCGAACTGCGCCAGATGGGCATCAAGACGGTGATGATCACCGGCGACAACCCGCTGACCGCGGCGGCCATCGCTGCCGAAGCCGGCGTGGACGACTTCCTGGCCGAAGCCACGCCGGAAGCCAAGCTCAAGCTGATCCGCAGCCATCAGGCGGAAGGCAAGCTGGTGGCGATGACCGGCGACGGCACCAACGACGCCCCCGCCCTGGCCCAGGCCGACGTGGCCGTGGCGATGAACACCGGCACCCAGGCGGCCAAGGAAGCCGGCAATATGGTGGACCTGGACTCGAACCCGACCAAGCTGATCGAGATCGTGGAGATCGGCAAGCAGATGCTGATGACGCGCGGTTCGCTGACCACCTTCTCCATCGCCAACGACGTGGCCAAGTACTTCGCCATCATTCCGGCGGCGTTCGCCAGCACTTACCCGCAGCTGAACGCGCTGAACGTGATGGGGCTGAACAGCCCGGCCTCCGCCATCATGTCGGCGGTGATCTTCAACGCCGTCATCATCGTGTTCCTGATCCCGCTGGCGCTGAAGGGCGTGAAGTACCACGCCAAGAGCGCGGCCGAGCTGCTGCGCGGCAACCTGTTGGTCTACGGCCTGGGCGGCCTCCTGGTGCCCTTCGCCGGCATCAAGCTGATCGACATGGCGCTGGGCGCGCTGGGCCTGGTGTAACAGGCTAACCAGGTTCCCGGACCGGTTCCGGGGCATCACCCCGGCAAGCCGGGAACCGGGCGAAGGCGAGCCCGCCGCGCAAGCGAGCGACGCGGGCTCCTCGCCAAGAGAATGGAAAGGATTATCGTGAAAGTCATTCGTCCCCTGCTGGTGATCTTCGGCGGCTTGTCGCTGCTCACCGGCCTGGCCTACCCGCTGGCCACCACCGGCATCGCCCAGGCGGTGTTCCCGGCCCAAGCCAACGGCAGCCTGATAACAAAAGACGGCAAAGTGGTAGGTTCGCGCCTGATCGGCCAGAATTTCAGCGGCGACACCTATTTCTGGGGCCGCCCGTCGGCCACCAGCCCGATGCCGTACAACGCCGGCAACTCGTCCGGCTCCAACCTCGGCCCGACCAACAAGGCCCAACTGGACGCGGTCAAAGGCAATGTAGACAGCCTGCGCAAGGCGCACCCGACCCAAACCGGCCTGGTGCCGGTGGATCTTGCCACCGCCTCCGCCAGCGGCCTGGACCCGGAAATCTCGGTGGCAGCGGCTTACTATCAGGTTGACCGCGTAGCCGCCGCGCGTAAACTGCCGGCAAACGCGGTGCGCCAGCTGGTAGACGGCCACATCATAGGCGAAACCTTCGGCCTGCTCGGCGAACCGCGAATCAATGTGCTGGAACTGAATCTGGCGCTGGACCAACTCTCCAAGAAGGCCTAAGCCCCCATGACCGATCAGCGCCCCGACCCGGATGCCCTGCTTGACGAACTGAAACGCGAAGAACTGGAAGCGCAGCGCGGCAGGCTGAAGATTTTCTTCGGCGCCTGCGCCGGCGTGGGCAAGACCTTCGCCATGCTGGCCGCCGCGCGCGTCAAGCAGCAAGAAGGCGTCAGGGTGCTGATCGGCGTGGTGGAAACCCACGGCCGCAAGGAAACCGAGGCGCAGCTGGAAAGCCTGGAAGTCCTGCCGCCCAGCCGCATCGAATACAAAGGCCACGCCTTGTCGGAATTCGACATCGACCAGGCGCTGGCGCTGAAACCGCAGTTGATCCTGATGGACGAGTTCGCCCACTCCAACGTGCCCGGCTCGCGCCACCCCAAGCGCTGGCAAGATGTGGAGGAACTGCTCGCCGCGGGCATCGACGTCTACACCACTCTCAATGTGCAGCACCTTGAGAGCCTTAACGATGTTGTCGGCCAGATCACCGGCATCATCGTCAGGGAAACGCTGCCCGATCATGTGTTCGACATGGCCGATGAAGTCTCGCTGGTGGATTTGCCGCCGGACGAGCTGCTGTCCCGCCTCGCCGCCGGCAAAGTCTATGTGCCGCACCAGGCGGAACGCGCGGTCAAGAACTTCTTCCGCAAGGGCAATCTGCTGGCGCTGCGCGAGCTGGCGCTGCGCCGCACCGCCGACCGGGTGGACGCGCAGATGCGCGCCTACCGCGCCGACCAGTCCATCACGCCGGTCTGGCACGCCCGCGAGCGGCTGCTGGTCTGCGTCGGCCCGGGGCCCGGCACCGAAAAGCTGGTCCGCAGCACCAAGCGGCTGGCCGCCAATCTGGACGCGGACTGGATCGCCGTTTACGTCGAAACGCCGCATCTGCAAAGACTGCCCGAAGAACAACGCGCGCGCATTCTGAAAGGCCTGAAGCTGGCGCAGGAGCTGGGCGCCGAAACCACGGTGCTGGGCGGCAGCGAGCTGGCCGCCACCCTGCTGGCCTACGCCCGCACCCGCAACGTATCCAAGCTGGTGGTGGGCAAATCCGCGCGCAGCGCGCTGGCGCGGCTATGGCAGGGTTCGCTGGTCAATGAGCTGACCCGGCAATCCGGCGACGTGGACGTCTACGTGGTGGCGCACGAGCTGGAGGACGAAACCGAGCGCCGCGGCAAACGCGTGAACAGCCTGCTGTTCAGCGACAGCGAGTCCGGCAACGCCGCGCGCGGCTACCTGGCCGCCGCCGCCATCTGCTTCGCCACCACGGCGCTGAACCATCTGCTGGTGCCCTACTTCGCGCTGTCCAACGTGATCATGGTCCACCTGCTGGCGGTGGTGCTGATCGCCACCCGCTACGGCCGCGGCCCCGGCGTGCTGGCGTCCTTCCTGTCGGTGGCGGCGTTTGATTTCTTCTTCGTGCCGCCGCAGCTGTCGTTCGCGGTATCGGACACCCAGTACCTGCTAACCTTCATCGTGATGCTGGTGGTGGCGCTGGTCATCAGCCAGCTGACCGCCCGCTTCCGCTTCGAAGCCACCATCGCCACCTATCGCGAGCGCCGAACCCGCGCGCTGTACGACCTGGGACGCGAGCTGGCCGGCGCGCTGACCGCCTCGCAAATCATCGAAACCGCGGTCGGCCGGCTGGAGCCGCTGTTCCGCGCCAAGGTCATGCTGTTCATCCCCGACAGCGAGGACCGGCTGCGCGCCGCCACCGAAATCGGCAACGACGCCGACACCGGCGTGGCGCAATGGGTATTCGACAATCTGCAGCCGGCCGGACTCGGCACCAACACGCTGCCGTCCAACGCCGCGCTCTATGTGCCGCTGAAAGCGCCGATGCGCACCCGCGGCGTCATCGCCCTGCTGCCCGAGGAAACCATCCACGCCTTCCTGCCGGAACAGCAGCGGCTGCTGGAAACCTGCGCCGCGCAGATCGCGCTGGCGCTGGAACGCGTGCATTACGTGGAAGTCGCGCAGGACGCCATCGTGGCGATGGAGTCGGAACGACTGCGCAACAGCGTGCTGTCGGTGGTGTCGCACGATCTGCGCACGCCGCTGACCACCATGCTGGGACTGGCCAATATGCTGAATTCGCCCAGCCTGCCGCCTGAGCAGCAGGCCGACATCGCGCAGTCCATCCAGGACGAGGCGCTGCGCATGAACAAGCTGGTGACCAATCTGCTGGACATGGCCAAGCTGCAGTCCGGCGTCAAACTGAACAAGGAGTGGCAGCTGCTGGACGAGGTGGTAGGCAGCGCCGTGCGCGCCTGCGAGCACAGCCTGCGCCATCACCGGCTGGAGCTGAAGCTGAGCCGCGATCTGCCGGTGCTGGAATACGACGCGGTGTTGATAGAGCGCGTGCTGGTCAATCTACTGGAAAACGCCGGCAAGTACACGCCGGCCGGCTCGCGCATAGAACTGGCGGCGCAGCACGAGGGTGACAAGGTCCGCATCACCGTGACCGACGACGGCCCAGGCCTGCCGGCCAATATGGAACACAAGGCCTTCGACAAATTCTCGCGCGGCACGCCCGAATCCACCACGCCCGGCGTCGGCCTGGGCCTCGCCATCTGCCGCGCCATCATCGAAAACCACGGCGGGACGATAGAAGCAGGCAACGCGCATCCGCGCGGCGCTCGCTTCTCCTTCACCCTGCCGTCCGGCGCGCCGCCCGCGCTGCCGCCGGAAGACGCCTGAACCCACAAGAGCGACAAGACATGACCGACGCACCTATTTCCGTAGTGATCATCGAGGACGAGAAGCCGATACGGCGTTTCCTGTCCTCGGCGCTGGACGAAGAAAACCTCACCGTCTATGAAGCCGAAACCGGCAAGCAGGGCCAGATAGAAGTCGCCACCCGCAAGCCCGACCTGGTCATCCTGGACCTGGGCCTGCCCGACATGAACGGCATAGACGTGATCAAGAGCCTGCGCGAGTGGAGCGACATCCCCATCCTGGTGCTGTCCGCGCGCACCCAGGAAACGGAAAAAGTGGCCGCGCTGGACGCCGGCGCCGACGACTATCTGACCAAGCCCTTCGGCGTGGCCGAGTGCCTGGCGCGCATCCGCGTGCTGCTGCGCCGGCGCATCCAGGGCAGCGCCGCGCCGCAGCAGAACTTCCAGTTCGGCGACATCAAGGTGGACCTGGTCAATCGACTGGTGCACAAGGGCGAGACGCCGGTGCATCTGACGCCCATCGAATACCGGCTGCTGTCCACCCTGATCCGCAACGCCGGCAAGGTGATCACCCACCGCGAGCTGCTGCTGGCCGTGTGGGGACCGTCCTTCTCCGAGCACAACCAGTATCTGCGCGTCTACATGGGTCATTTGCGGCAAAAGCTGGAAGACAATCCGGCCATGCCGCGCCATATCGTCACCGAAACCGGCGTCGGCTACCGCCTGGTGGAAAACGCGCCCAACGCCACCGTTTGAAACCGCCGCCGCGGGCTTGACAGCTCACTGCCAGCGGCATATTCTGATGTTCATGCGCCGATTTGACACAGCTTGCGGGCGCTTTAAAAATGCCAGCTAAAGCGTATACGGATCCACCCGCTTGCGCTTTCCACGGCCAGCGGGTTTTTTCATGCTGGCCGGCTGGCGAGATCATCCGCAAGCCGCTCCGGATCGGTGCGGGCGCCGAGTTAATGACAACTTGCAGGGCGCCGAAAAATCCTGCTAAAGCGTCGCCGGCCGCCAGGCTCGGCACGCGCAGCGCGACCGAACCTGGAGAGCCCAAAATGTACGACTGCCTTCAAGACAGCTATGCTGATTTTTCTTTTGCGATTTTTGATGCCGTGGGAAGACCTCGCCCCCTCTGTGGCAGCCTGAGCGCCACCCCCCTGCCCTCCGGCGACGGACAGTCGCTGCATGAGCTCGCCGCCTTCGCCCGCGACCAAGGCTACGCCGTGGAGCAGCTCGACCAGCAACTGACCGTGCAGGACATCAGCCTGGCCGACGCGCTGGCGATCAACGCCCGCTACGGCGACACGCTGATCATCAGCTGCGATCTGCGCCGCGACCCGCCGGTCAGGATCTGACGCCGCGCGACAGCATGGCGGCGCGGCGGCTATAATTGGCGTTTTCCGCCGCACGCCCCGCCATATTATGCTGTTCGAACTCAATCGCGCCCCGCGCCATGAAATCGTGGCCGAGGCGCGCCAGATCGCCCGCCTCGCGCTGCCCATGATGGTGGCTCAGATCGCCCAAGTCGCCACCGGTTTCGTCGACACCGTGATGGCCGGCCGCGTCGGCACCGACGACCTGGCCGCCGTATCGCTGGGTGCCAGCGTGTTCATCACCGTCTACGTCACGCTGATGGGCGTGGTGACGGCGCTCAACCCCATCCTGTCCCACCATCTGGGCGCCGATCAACCGCGCGAGTTCAGCCGCGACGCCGCCCAGGGCCTGTGGTTCGGCCTGCTGCTGGGCATCTGCGGCGCTTTGCTGATGCTGCTGCTGGAAGCGCCGCTGCGCCACGTGCTGGGGCTGCCGCCGCAAGTCATAGACAAGGTCATGCTGTTCATCACCGGCGCCGCCATCGGCATGCCGGCGGCGATGGCCCACCGCGCGCTGCACGCCTACGCCTCCAGCCTGGGCCATCCCAAGGCCATCATGGTGGTCAGCCTGATCGCGCTGGGCCTGAACATCCCGCTCAACTACATCCTGATCCACGGCCTGTTCGGCCTGCCCAAGATGGGCGGCGCCGGCTGCGGCTGGGCCACCGGCATCGTGTTCTGGTTCAACTGCCTGGCTTTGCTGGCCTATGTCAGCTGGCACCGCCATTTCCAGGACCGCCGCATCCTGGCCGGCCTCGCCGCGCCCGACTGGCGGCGCTTCCTCGCCTTCCTGAAGCTGGGCGCGCCCATAGGCCTGTCCTTCTTCGTTGAGGTCAGCCTGTTTTCCTTCATCGCGCTGTTGATCGCCGAGCTGGGGACCGTGGTCGTCGCCACCCACCAATCCGTGCTGAACTTCTCCAGCCTGATCTACATGCTGCCGCAAAGCGTGGCCACCGCGCTGTCGGTGCGCGTCGGCCACCATGCCGGCGCCGGCGACTACAAGGCAGCACGCTTCATCTCCGGCGTCGGCCTGATGATGGGCCTGGCCATGGCCGGCGGCGCCATGATCCTGGTGCTGGTGCTGCGCGAACCCATCATGCGCATGTACAGCCAGGACCCGCGCGTGATCGCCATGGGCACCACCCTGCTCTTGTTCGCCGCAGTCTACCAATTGACCGACGCGGCCCAGACCGTAGCCTCCGGCGCGCTGCGCGGCTACAAGCTGACCGCCATCCCGATGGCCATCCACATCGTCTCCTTCTGGGTGGCCGGCCTGGGCCTGGGCATCGCGCTGGGCCTGACCGATTGGATCGTGCCGCGCATGGGCATCTACGGCTTCTGGACCGCGCTGGTGATCAGCCTGAGCGTGGCCGGCCTGCTTCTGACCTACTATCTGGCCCGCGCCAGCCGCCAGCGGCTGCGCCGCGACCAAGGAATTCTGCTATGACCCTGCAGTTTCAAGCGGACGTCGATCTGCGCCCTCTCAACACCTTCGGCATGGCGGCGCGCGCCGCTCATTTCTGCAGTCTGGACGATCTGGCCGAGCTGCCTGCCCTGCTGTCCCACCCGCTGTACCGACAAGGCCCGGTGCTGTGGCTGGGCGGCGGCAGCAATCTGCTGCTGACGCAAGACTATCCTGGCCTGGTGATCAAAGTTTCGCTGGCCGGCATCCGTTCGCTGCGGGACGAGGGCGACGAAGTCATCGTGGAAGCCGCCGCCGGCGAAAACTGGCATGGCTTCGTGCGGCACGCGCTGGAGCAAGGCTGGTACGGCCTGGAAAACCTCAGCCTGATTCCCGGCACCGTGGGCGCGAGCCCGGTGCAGAACATCGGCGCCTACGGCGTGGAGGTGAAGGATCATCTATACGAAGTGGTCTGCGCGCAACTGGACAAGCAAGGCGAGCCGCTGATCCTGTCCAACGCCGACTGCCGCTTCGGCTACCGCGACAGCGTGTTCAAGCATGAGGCCGCCGGCCGGCTGCTGGTGACGGCGGCGCGCTTCCGTTTGTCGCGCCGCGCCCATCTTCGCACCGGCTACGGCGACATCGCCAGGCAACTGGCCGACGACGGCATAGCCAACCCGACGCCGCGCGACGTCAGCCGCGCCGTGATCGCCATCCGCCAGAGCAAGCTGCCGGATCCGGCCATGCTGGGCAACGCCGGCAGCTTCTTCAAGAACCCCATCGTCTCCGCCGAGCAGGCCCAGGCCCTGCTGGCCGGCCATCCCAATCTGCCGCATTACCCGGCCGCCGACGGCCGGGTCAAGCTGGCAGCGGGCTGGCTGATAGACCAGTGCGGCCTGAAGGGCTACCGCGACGGCGACGCCGGCGTGCACGACAAGCAAGCGCTGGTGCTGGTCAACCACGGCCACGCCACCGGCGCCCAGATGCACGCGCTGGCCCGCAAGGTGCAGGACGCCGTGCGGCAGCGCTTCGACGTGGGGCTGGAGCCGGAGCCATTGATTTTGTAAGGCGTCGGGAACCGTCGCCTCACCCCATGATCCAGTCATATTAGCTGTCGCACATTCTTGGACGCGGCGCATCGGAAAAGGGAAACGCAATGAGCAGCAAACCGGAAGTATTGGTATTCGACCTGGGCGGCGTATTGATCAACTGGAACGGCATAGACCCGCTGATCCGCCTATCCGGCGGCCGGCTGGACCGCGAAGCTGCCCGACAGTTCTGGATGCACACGCCTTGGGCCGCCAAGCTGGATTTGGGCGAATGCACGCCGCTGGAATTCGCTGGCGCGATGGCGGATGAATTGCAGCTGCAAATCTCGCCGGAAGACATGCTGGCCCAGTTGCGCAGCTGGAACAGCGGCGCGTTTCCCGGAGCCCGCGCGCTGCTGCAGCAACTATCGGCCGAATGGCCGCTGGCCGCGCTCAGCAACATCAACAGCAGCCACTGGCAACAGGTCAGCGAAGAATTCCACTTGGTCGACCTGTTCGATCACGTCTTCGCCTCCTACCAGATCCGGCTGCGCAAACCGGACCCGGCCGTCTATAGCCATGTGGAGCAGGCGCTGGGCCGCCAAGGCAAGCAGATCGCCTTCTTCGACGACAACATCGAATGCGTGGAGGCCGCCCGCGCCGCCGGCTGGCAGGCCTTCCACACCGTTGGATTCGAACCGTTGCAGGCTACGCTGCGCGCGCAGGGCTGGCTGTAAATACCCGCCTCAGCCCAGCACGCCGCCGGCGCGCAGGAACAGGTACAGGCCGGCCAGCAAGCCGATCAGCCAGGACAGCGAACGCAGCGCCGCCTGATCCGCAATGTAAAGCAGGCCGTGCGCGACGCGGGCCGCGATGAACACTCCGGCGGCGGCGCTCATTTCAGCCGCCGGCACCTTCATCATCCAGGCGGCAACCACCGCCGCCGTCCAGACCGGTAGCGCCTCCCAGGCGTTCTGCTGGGCCCAGCCCGCCCGCTGCCTATATCCTTCCGCCCTCGCCGCAAACTCGCGCGGCCTATGGTTGTCCACCTTGGCCCCGGCCTTGGCGACGCCGGCCCAGATCAGCGGCAGCAGCGCCGCCAGCAACAAACTCCACAGTACGAACGGCATGCGTTTCCTCCTTCACGGTTTGCCCGGCTTGTCATCGAGGTAGCGTCCATCGTCGAAGGTGGCCACCCACTGCGGGCGATACACCACCAGCACCGCCAGCAAGAGCCCGGTGGTGAAGGCCTCGGACCACGACAGCAAGAAATAATACGGCAGCGCTTCCGCCAGCAAGCCATCCCAGGGATACGCGCCCGCCAGTCCCAAGGCCAGCAAGCCGCAGAGCGCGGCGCCTATCAGGCTGGCGCCGCCCGCCAGGAAGCCATTGACGAAAATGTAGACGAATAGATGCGGCGGCAGAAAACGCCGCGCCAGCGCCAGCGCGCCGCCGGTCAGCGCCACCGCCGGCAGCGCCGTCAGCAGCCAGTTCAGCCCCAGCCCTTGCCAATCCGCGTGGCCGCCGGCCGCCAGGCCTATCTGCACTGCGGCCAGGGCCAGCAGCGCCAGCCATGGCCCCATCAGCAACGCGAACAGCGCAGCGCCCAGCAAATGGAACGACAAGCCTGGATGCAGGCCGGCGCGCAACAGGCACAACATCAGGTCGAACACGCAGGCGCCCATCCAGGCATTCAGCGCGGCCGCGTCCAACGCGCGCCACGACACGCGCCAAGCGGCCAGACTCAAGCCAGCCAGCGCCAGGCCGTCGGCCAGCCAGGGAAACCATGAGCCAAACAGGGAAGCCGGCAAATCCATGACATTGAGCTTGCGATGCGATGCCCTTCAGCATACCAGAACCGCCCAGCGCTTCGCCGCGCCTTTTCCTCAGACAGCCGTTACAATACGCTTTTAACGGAGATCCGCATGACCGCCCTACCCGCCCCGCACCTGATTGCCCAGCAAGTTAGCCTGGCGCTGGCCGAAGACATCGGCCAATGCGACTGGACCGCCCGCTTGATACCCGCCGACAAGCGCGGCACCGCTCGCGTCATCGCGCGCGAGGACGCCGTGATCTGCGGCCAGGCCTGGTTCGACGAATGCTTCCGCCAGGTGGACGCGCGCTGCGAGGTGGAATGGCTGGCGGCGGAGGGCGAACAAGTCACGGCCGGCAACGAGCTATGCCGCATCTCCGGCCCCGCCCGCGCCTTGCTCACCGCCGAGCGCAGCGCGCTGAACTTCCTGCAGCTCTTGTCCGGCGTGGCCAGCGAGACCCGCCGCTACGCGGACGCGGCCGCCGGCCACCGCGCCCGCATCCTGGACACCCGCAAGACCGTGCCCGGTCTGCGGCTGGCGCAGAAATACGCCGTCACCGTCGGCGGCGGCGCCAACCAGCGCATAGGACTGTTCGACGGCATCCTGATCAAGGAAAACCACATCATGGCCGCCGGCGGCATCGCCCAAGCCATGGAACAGGCGCAGGCCGCGCTGCCGGCCGGCGTCACGCTGCAGATCGAGGTGGAAACGCTGGGGCAATTGGAAGAGGCGCTGCGCCACGGCGCCAAGCTGATCCTGCTGGACAATATGACGCCGGAGCAGATGCGCGCCGCGGTAAAGCAAACCGCCGGCCGCGCCCAGCTGGAAGCCTCGGGCGGGATAGACCTGGACAGCGTGCGCGCCATCGCGGCCACCGGCGTGGATCGCATTTCCGTGGGCAAGCTGACCAAGGACGTTCACGCCGTCGATTTGTCCATGCGCTTTACCCTGTAAGCGACTACGCAGCGTCCGCTTTAGCTGTCATACTGGAGGCTTTCGGACAATAAGCAAGGCATAGCGCCCGCCTGATATGGAACTGACCCATCGCAGCAAGCACGTCACTCGCTCCGCCCGCCATGCCAAATGGGGCGCCGCGCTGCTGCTGCTGGTTTCGCTCGGGCTGGTGCTGCTGGACCTGGCCATCAGCTACCATCAGGTGGAAAACGAGGCGAGCCACCAGGCCAACGGCCTGAGCCAGCTATTGTCCGAACGGCTCAGCTCCGGCATTCACGAGGCAGGCCTGATCCTGCAGAGCAGCAATCAGATTCCGGAAGCGCAGAAGCTGCTGCGCAACGGCAACCTGCCGCCGGAGGCGCAACAAAACCTGCAGCAGAAATTGCTGCAACAACTGCAACTGGCGCCGTATCTGAGCCAGATCGAGATCGTCGACACCGCCTGCCAAACCATATTCAGCACCAACCGCGGCGCCGGCGCGCGCTTGCACCACAACGAGTTCTGCCGCTGGCTGCACCGGGTGGACCCGCAGGAAAGCAAATACACCGCGGTGATGCACAGCCCCACCGCCGGCGGCATCATGCTGGCCAACAAGCTGCACGACGCCGACGGCAACCTGATAGGAATGGCCACCGGCCTGATCAATCACAATTTCTTCCAGGACGAAGTCAGCCGCCTGACCGTGGGCGAGCATGGCGAAATCCTGGTGCTGGACCAGCGCCAGCTGACCGTGGCGCGCTGGCCCAAGGTGGCCGGCATCGATCCGCAAAGCTATCGCCCCCTGCAGCCCCACGTCATGCTGTCGCGCGACGCCAACCAGATGCTGTTCAGCGCGCCGTCCAGTTTCGACGGCTCCATGCGGCTGTACAGCGTGCGCCAGACCGGCAACTACCCTTTCCAGGTGGCGGTGGGCATCTCGCGCCAGGATTTCACCCGCTACGTCTGGGACAAGGCCTGGCTCGCCCTGCCCGGCTGGCTGTTCATCGCGGCGCTGACCCTGCTGGCGCTGCGCAAGCACTTATCCAATCTGAAACAGCACCAGCAATTGCTGCGCGGCAACGAACGCATACGCGAAAGCGAGGAGCAGGCGCGCCGCATCCTGGACACCGCGCCGCTGGCCTTGCTGCTGGTCAACCCGCAAACGCGGCGCATCCAGCACGCCAACGCGCCGGCGCGCGAACTGCTGCGGCTGCCGCCGCAACTGCCGGGCGAGAGCGGCCATGGCCTGAATCTGCCGCTGAAGCTGCAGCCGGTTGAGCAATGGCTGCAGGATGGGGAAGAAGCGCTGCAACGCGAGGTGGAGCTGGAGCTGGAAGACAAGAGCACGCTGTGGGCCATCGTGTCGCTGCAGCGGCTCAGCCGCGATGGCGAACCGTCCTCCCTGGTAGCCATGTACGATATCTCCGGCCGCAAGCTGCTGGAGCAACAGCTGCACGAGAGCAATCTGCAGCTGGCCGAGATGGCCATCACCGATCCGCTGAGCCGCCTGTACAACCGCCGCCACGCCGACATGGTGCTGCGCGACGAAATCAGCCGCTGCGAGCGCTACGGCCAGACCATGGCGATAGCGGTGTTCGATATCGATTACTTCAAGAAATTCAATGATCTATATGGACACCAGGCCGGCGACGACGTGCTGGTGGCGGTGGCCAACGCGCTGCGCGACACCACGCGCAACACCGACATCAACGCCCGCATAGGCGGCGAGGAATTCATGGTGATCTTCCCCTACACCCGGCTGCGCGACGCGCACAAAGTGATGCTGCGGATGCAGATGGCGCTGACCCACACCACCTTCCCCTTCGTCGAGCAGCGCATCACCTTCAGCGGCGGCGTCACCGACTGGCGGCCCGGCGACACGCCGGCCACCATGGTGTCGCGCGCCGACAAGCTGCTGTACGAGGCCAAGTTGTCCGGCCGCAACATCATACTGTGCGACCAGGACACGCCTTAACGCCCGCTCACTGATCGCGGCCGGCGGCCAGCGCGTCTGCCAGCATCCAGGACATGGCCGCGGTGGCGCCCCATATGGTGTGGCGGCGCCACTCGAACACCAGGTATTGGCCGGATACGCCGTCCCGCACGTAGTCGTGGCGGCTGTAGGCCGATTTATCCAGCAGCCGCTCCAGCGGCACCTCGAACACTTCGGCCACCTCGTCCGGCGCCGGGTCCAACGCCAGCGGCGGATGCAGCAGCCCCACCACCGGCGTCACCACGAAATCCGTCACCGTGACATAGTCCGGCAAGCGCCCCAGCACGCGCACGCCCGCTTCGGCCAAGCCCGTCTCCTCGCGCGCCTCGCGCAGGGCCGCGGCTTCGGCCGAGCCGTCGGCCGCCTCCAGCTTGCCGCCGGGAAAGCTGACCTGGCCGGGATGGCTGAGCAGGTGGTCGGCGCGGCGAGTCAGCAGCACGGAGGGGCCATCGGCATGCCAGACCAGCGGCACCAGCACGGCGGCCGGCCGCAGGCCCTCCTTCAGCGGCCGCCGCGGCAGGTCGCCGGCCTGCTCGGTGAAATCATACGCACGCAAACGCCGTTCGATCAGCCCGGCGGCCGCGTCAGCCTCCATCGACCACATATCCTTATCCTTTTATGGTTCGCGTCTGCCTATCTTGGGCAGGGAAATTTCGCGCGCATGGGCCAGCAGCCGCAGCGCGAGGCCCATCCAGAACAGCAATTGCAGCGACCAGGTGCCCACCCAGCCCTGCCAGTCGAACAGCCACAGGCCGCCCGCCACCACGATGGCCACCGTGCCGTAGAAGTCCTTGTGCAAAATGAAGGGCACGTCATTGACCATCATGTCGCGCACCACGCCGCCGCCCACCGCGGTGATGAAACCGAGCGCGACCACGCCGAAGGCGTTGAGATCGAACATCAGCCCCACTTGTGCGCCGGTCAGGCTGAACGCCACCAGACCCAGCGAGTCCGCGAACACGAACAAGCCCTCCAGCGCGCGGCTGCGCCGCCGGTGCAGCCCGGCCAGCCAGGCCAGCAGCACCGTGCCGGCGATGATGGCCAGATTGGTGTAGTCGAAGAACACCAGCGGCACGCGGTTGACCAGCACGTCGCGTATGATGCCGCCGCCTATCGCGGTCAGCAGCGACACGATGGCGATACCCAACAGGTCCAGCCGCTTGCGTATGCCCACCAGATAGCCGGAAAAGGCGAAAGCGGCGGTTCCTATCGCGGAGAACCACTCCATCTGAAAAATGCGGCTCGGCAAATCCATGTTTCAATGTACCAAAAAAAATGCCAGACCGGCATGGTCTGGCATGGTTGGCGGAGGCGTCCGCTCAGCGGCGCATCGAGTCGAAGAATGCCTGGTTCGACTTGGTCGCCTTGATCTTGTCCTGCAGGAATTCCATCGCTTCGAGATCGTCCATCGGGTACAAGAGCTTGCGCAGCACCCAGATGCGTTGCAGCTGATCCTGCGGAATCAGCAACTCTTCGCGGCGCGTGCCGGAGCGGTTGATGTTCATCGCCGGGAAGATGCGCTTTTCGGCCATCTTGCGGTCCAGATGGATTTCGCAGTTGCCGGTGCCCTTGAACTCTTCGTAGATCACGTCATCCATGCGGCTGCCGGTGTCGATCAGCGCAGTGGCGATGATGGTCAGGCTGCCGCCCTCTTCCACATTGCGCGCGGCGCCGAAGAAGCGCTTCGGGCGTTGCAGCGCGTTGGCGTCCACGCCGCCGGTCAGCACCTTGCCGGAAGCCGGCACCACGGTGTTGTAGGCGCGGGCCAGGCGGGTCACGGAGTCCAGCAGGATGACCACGTCCTTCTTGTGCTCGACCAGGCGCTTGGCCTTCTCGATGACCATTTCCGCCACTTGCACGTGGCGGGTGGCCGGCTCGTCGAAGGTGGACGACACCACTTCGCCGCGCACCGAGCGTTGCATTTCCGTCACTTCTTCCGGACGCTCGTCGATCAGCAGCACGATCAGCACCGCGTCCGGATGGTTGGCGGTGATGGCGTGCGCGATGTGCTGCAGCATCACCGTTTTACCGGACTTCGGCGGCGCCACCAGCAGCGCGCGCTGGCCGCGGCCGATGGGCGCGATCAGGTCGATGATGCGGCCGGTGATGTTCTCTTCGGCGCGGATGTCGCGCTCCAGCTTGAACTGCTCGGTCGGGAACAGCGGCGTCAAGTTCTCGAACAGGATCTTGTGCTTCGAATTCTCCGGCGCCTCGCCGTTGACCTTGTCCACCTTCACCAGCGCGAAATAGCGCTCGCCATCCTTCGGCGTGCGGATTTCGCCCTCGATGGAATCGCCGGTATGCAGATTGAAGCGGCGGATTTGCGAGGGGCTGACGTAGATGTCGTCCGGTCCGGCCAAATAGGAGGTGTCCGGGCTGCGCAGGAAACCGAAGCCGTCCGGCAACACTTCCAGCGTGCCCTCGCCGAAGATGCTCTCGCCCTTCTTGGCCTGGTTTTTCAGAAGCGCGAAGATCAGGTCCTGTTTGCGCAGCCGGTTGGCGCCTTCGATCTCGTTGGAAATCGCCATTTCCACGAGTTCTGAAACATGAAGATGTTTGAGATCAGATAAGTGCATAGCAGTCGTGAGGTCGACTCGGTAGTGTTCGGGCGGGACGCCGTCGGGGGTGTGGAAGCGGAAACGGAGCGGGCGGCTGTTTTATGCCACCCGCCTTGAAGATTGTGCGTGGAGAATAGACGCTTTACAGAACGCTGTCAATGAAGGCGGTCAGCTGGCTTTTGGACAGCGCGCCGACCTTGGTGCCGGCTACCTGGCCGTCCTTGAACACCATCAGCGTCGGGATGCCGCGGATGCCGAACTTGGGCGGCGTCAGCTCGTTCTGGTCGATGTTCAGCTTGGCCACTTTCAGGCGGCCGGCGTATTCCTTGGAAACCTCGTCCAGGATGGGGGCGATCATCTTGCACGGACCGCACCATTCCGCCCAGTAATCAACCAGCACCGGGGTGTCGGCTTTCAGCACGTCCTGCTCGAAAGAATCGTCGGTAATGTGTTGGATCAGCTCGCTCATGGCTTCCTCGTCGAATTGTTGAAACTTGCCTAATTTCGGATGGTAGCAACTGAAAGCGCGGCGGGCAACCGCGCCGCGTGCCGGGGAATCTCGGTCTATCATCGGCTTATCAGACACTCGACCAAGCCGGCGTATGCTGCAAATCGCCGCCATTCGGTATAATGACGCGCTGTTTACACGAGAAGGACACCCAATGGGCTTTCTGCAAGGCAAGAAAATCCTCATTACCGGCATGATCTCCAACCGCTCCATCGCTTACGGCATCGCGCAAGCCTGTCATCGCGAGGGCGCGGAACTGGCTTTCACCTACGTGGTGGACAAGCTGGAAGACCGCGTCCGCGAAATGGCCGCGGACTTCGGCTCCAAGCTGGTTTTCCGCTGCGACGTGCAGAGCGACGACGAGATCAACCAGCTGTTCGCCGAGCTGGGCAAGGAATGGGACGGCCTGGATGGCCTGGTGCACTCGATAGGCTTCGCCCCGCGCGAAGCGCTGGAAGGCGACTTCCTGGATTCGCTGAGCCGCGAAGCGTTCCAGATCGCCCATGACGTGTCGTCGTACAGTTTCCCGGCGCTGGCCAAGGCCGCGCGCCCGATGATGCAGGGCCGCAAGGCCTCGCTGCTGACGCTGTCCTATCTCGGCGCCGTGCGCGCCGTGCCCAACTACAATGTGATGGGCTTGGCCAAGGCCAGCCTGGAGGCCTCGGTGCGCTTCATGGCCGCCAGCCTGGGCAAGGAAGGCATACGCGTGAACGGCATCTCCGCCGGCCCGATCAAGACCCTGGCAGCCGCCGGCATTTCCGGCTTCTCCAAGCTCTTGAACATGGCGGCCGGCCAGGCTTGCCTGCGCCGCAACGTCACCACGGAAGAAGTAGGCAATGCCGCCGCCTTCATGCTGTCCGACCTGTCTTCCGGCATCACCGGCGAGATCACCTACGTCGACGCCGGCTACAGCATCAACGCTCTGAACGTGCCGGAATAATCGGCCGCAGCCTAATGAACAAGCGACGCCGGCCTCCGCGTCGCTTTTTTCTTGTTCCGCGTCCTCGCCGCTCAGCCGCTGCCCGCGCGCAAGGGCCGCAGCGCCTCCAGCGAGCGGTAGAATACCAGGTCCAGATCCTCGACCAGGCTGGCAGCATCCACCAACTCGCCGGACTTGCCCAGTTGTTCCAGCGCGCGGCACAGCTCGGCCAGCCGCGCGGCGCCTATGCTGCCCGCGCCGTTCTTCAAGGCATGGGCGGCGCGGAACAGTTCCTTGCCGTCGCCATCCTTCGCCGCTTGGTGTATGCCCGCCAGCAGGCGCGGCCCTTCCTCCATCCAGGCCGCCGCCATGCGCGGCAAGAGTCCGGCGTCGATGTCGCGGATGGACGCCAGCGTCTGCGGATCCAGCCAGTCGTCCTCCGCCTCCCGCTCTGCCGCGGTCAGCCCCGGCTCGCACGGCCCAGGCGCCAGCCAGCGCGCCAACGTTTCCAGCAAGGCTTTCTGCGTGAATGGCTTGGTCAGGTAATCGTCCATGCCCGCTTGCAGGCAGCGCTCGCGCTCGCCCGCTCCCGCGTTGGCGGTCAGCGCGACTATGGTCAGCCGCTGTCCGCCCGCCTCGCGCCGGCGGATGGCCTGCGTCGCCTGCCAACCGTCCAGCACCGGCATCTCGCAATCCATCAGCGCCAGATCGAAGCGGCTTTCCGCGCTGATCGCCAGCGCTTCCGCGCCGTTTCTGGCCAGCTCTACCGAGCAGCCCAGATTGCGCAGCATGGCCAGCGCCAGCTCCTGGTTGACCAGATTGTCCTCGACCAGCAGCACCCGGCCGCTGAGCGTCTGCCGCGATGGGCCGTGCGCGGCCGTCGCCTGCGGCATGAGCGGCTGCAGCAAGGCGTTGTACAGATCGGAGCGGCGCACCGGCTTGGTCAGCACCTGGCTCGCCAGCCTGGCCGCGCTGTTCAGCCGCTGGAAATCGTCGGCGGCGGAGCTGAGGATGATGGCGCGCGGCGCGCGCTCGCCCAGCCGCTCCCGCACCGCCTCGAGAAACATCCGGCCATCCATGTCCGGCATCATCATGTCGGACAGGATCAGGTCGAAGCCACCGTCCTGCGCGTCCAGCAGGCGCAGGGCATCCGCCGGGCGCTGGCAGGCGCTCACCTTGCATCGCCATGACTCCAGCTGGCGCTGCAGGATTTCCAGATTGGTCGCATTATCGTCCAGCACCAGCACCCGCATGCGGCTCAGCAGCTCGGTCGGCTCCGGCGGCTGGCTGCGCGGAGCGCGCGGCAGCCGCAGCGTGAAGTGGAATTCCGTGCCGACGCCGGGCTCGCTCTCCAATTCGATGCGCCCCCCCATCATGCCGACCAGCCGCTGCGAAATCACCAGCCCCAGACCCGTCCCGCCGAAACGGCGCGTCGTGGAGCTGTCGGCCTGCGAGAACGGCTGGAACAGGCGGTCATGCCGCTCCGGCGCGATGCCTATGCCGGTATCGCGGACGCTGAAGCGGCAAACCACTTCGCCGCCGCCCCCCGACAACAACTCCACACGCGCCAGCACTTGGCCGGACTCGGTGAACTTGACCGCGTTGCCGACCAGATTGGTCAGCACCTGGCTCAGCCGCTTGCCGTCGCCCATCGCATCCACCGTTTCCAGCGGCAGCGCGCACATCAACTCCAACCCTTTGCCGCAAGCTATCGGCGCCAGGCGTTCGACAATCTCCTCCACCAGCAGGCTCAGGCAGAACGGCTGGCTATCCAGCTCGAAGCGGCCGGCCTCTATCTTGGAGAAGTCCAGAATGTCGCTGATGATGGACAGCAGGCTTTCGCCGGAACGGCTCGCCACATTGACGTAATGGCGCTGCTGCTCGTCCAGCCGCGTACGCAGCAAGAGATCGGTCATGCCTATCACGCCGTTCAGCGGCGTGCGGATCTCGTGGCTCATCACCGCCAGGAAATCGCTCTTGGCGCGGTTGGCCGCCTCGGCGGCGTCGCGCGCGTCGGCCAGCTCGGCGCTGCTGCGCCGCAGCTCGTCCAGCGCCTGGGTCAATTGCTGGTTGGCCTGCTGCAGGGCCAGGCTGCGCGCCTCCAGCGCCGTCTCGCGCTCATGCAGCTTCTGGTACAGCCGCACCCGGTTCAGCAGCAGATTGTCGTCCAGCGGCTTCATCAGATAGTCTACCGCGCCCAGGCCGTAGCCGCGGCTGATGAACTCGTCGGCTTTGAAGATGGCGGTGACGAAGACGATGGGAATGCCGCGGGTGCGCTCGGTCATTTGCAGATGGCCCGCGGTTTCGAAGCCGTCCATGCCCGGCATCTGCACATCCAGCAGAATCAAATTGATCTCATGATCCAGCGTGGCCATCAGCGCCTCCTCGCCCGAGCCGGCTTCCAACACCTGGCATTCCGGCAAGCGCGACAGCAAGGCCCGCATCGTCACGAGGTTGGCGGGGTTGTCGTCCACCACCAGGATGGAAAATCCGCCGCTCATCGCGCCTCCCCTTTGCCAAGCCGGTACACATGGCTGCCGCCGCGATAAGGTATGAAACCGGCGTCCAGGGCCTGGCGGTGCAGGCCGTCCTGCGGCCCCAGCGCCAAAAAGCCTTCGGCATGCAGCGAGCGCGCGAAACGGCGCAACACTTGGCGCTGCAGCTCGGCGTCGAAATAGATCAATACATTGCGGCAGACGATGAGCTGGAATTCATTGAAAATGCCGTCCTCGGTCAGGGAATGGCGATAGAACAGGATGCGCTGGCGCAGCCTGTCGTCCATTTGCAAGAAACGCCCATTGGCCGAGAGATAAGCATCGAACAGCCGCGCGCCGCCGCTGGCGAGATAGTTCTCGCGATTGGCCGCCAGCGCGCCGGCTGGAAACAGCCCGCAGCTGCCCAGCTTCAGCTGGTAGGGATTCAGGTCGGTGGCGAACAGGTGGCTGCGGTCGAGCAACCCCAGCTCGTCCAGCTCGATGGCCAGCGAATACGCTTCCTCGCCGGTGGCGCAGCCGGCCGACCACAGCTTGAGCAGCGGGAAGCTGGCCAGATAGGGCAGGATTTCGTCGCGCAGCAGCTTCAACTGGACCGGATGGCGGAAAAAACTGGTCACGCCGACCGGCAGCTCGGCGCATAGCCGTTCGAACAGCGCGGCGTCGGTCAGCACCGCTCGCTGGAAATCGCAGAAGGCGCGCAGGTTGAATTGCCCCATCAGATTGCGGAAGCGCCGCTTCAGGCTGTCTTGCTGGTAATGACGGAAGTCATGGCCGTAGTGGCTGGCCAAGGCCTCCAGGAACAGCGCCAACAGGTCGCCGTCCGGCTCGGCGGCCTCCCCGGCCGCCGCCGACGCCACGATGCTGGCGATGGCCGGCAGCTTCAATACAAAATCGTAATGCCCGCCGTTGCGAGCCGCGTCCGGCATGGCGCGCGCAGGCGCGCACTCCTCGCCGTCCTCCACGATGACGCAGCCGCCGGCCTGGCGCAGCGCGGCGCAGCCGTCCGCGCCGTCATGGCCATAGCCGCACAGCAGCACCGCCATCGCGCCGTCGCCGTACTCGCCGGCCAGCGACTGGAACAGCGCGTCTATGGACGGCCGGGCGAATTGGATCTGGCGGTCGCGGGTCAGGTAGACATAGCCATGGGCGACTTTCATATGGTGGCCGGGCGGAGCCACGTAAATCGCGCCGGGGCGGATCGGCGTCATGTGCTGCGGCATCTCCACCGCGTAATCGGTGCGCGTCTTCAAGAGCCTGTCCAGCAGATTGGCCTGGTTTTCCTGCACGTGCTGGGCGATGAACACGGCGATGTCGGACGGCGGCAGCCGCTCGACCAGAAACAGAATGCCCTCCAGGCTCTGCGCCGACCCCGCCATCGCCAGCGCGCGCAAGGGCGGCCGCGCCGCCGGCTGCTCCAGCCTGGCCGCGACCTGCCGCGCCGGCAGGTTCAAGCGCGACAGGCTGTGCGCCAGCAAGGCGTGATAGGCCTGGATCTTGAGCTTGCCGCCGGCATCCAGCCGGTCCGAGATGGCGGTGAACAACTCCGCCGGCAGAATATCCGCGTCGTAGAAGCTGAGCTCCAGCGGCTCCTCCAGGCGGTCTCTCAACAAGGCCAGCAGGGCCGCGCGGTCTTCCTCCGCCTCCAGGCGGCCCAACACCGCCGCCTTGCACTGCCCGCCCCGCCGTTGCGCCGTCACGCTCATGCGCCGCGCCCCTCGCACCACTGCGCGGCCTTGGCCACCAGCATGTCGTAATCGACGGGCTTGGACAGGTAGTCGTCGGCGCCGGCGGCCAGTATTTTCTCGCGCTCCGCCGGCAGGGCCTTGGCTGTGATCGCCACCACCGGAATGGCGGACCATGCCGGGTTGGCGCGTATGGCCGCAATGGCCTGGTAGCCGTCCATCTCCGGCATCATGATGTCCATCAGCACCAGGTCCGCTTCATTCTGCTGCAGATACTCCAGCGCGCGGCGGCCGTTGATGGCGCTGGACAGCCTGGCGCCATGGCGCTCCAGGGCCGCCGTCATCACGAACAGATTGCGCGGATCGTCGTCCACCACCAGGATGCGGCGGCCTTCCAGCAAGCGGCTGCCGGCCACGCTTGCCGCGGGCGCCTTCAAGGCGGCCTGCTGCCGCGGCACATCGCGCAGGAAGCGCTCCACGTTTTCCAATAGCCGCTGCCCGGCCTGCGGCGTTTTGACGATGATGCAGTCGGTATAGGCGCGCAGCGCCACCTCGTCCTCTTCGCCCGGATTGCGGCCCGCGTAGAACACCAGCGAAATGGACGGCTCGGCCTCGCGCAGCGCCGCGGCGATGGCCAGGCTGTCGGCCGCGGGCGCGTCGCCGAGATCCACGATGGCCAGCCGGCAGCGCAGCTCGCGCAGCAGGGTTCGCCAGTCAGCGTCAGGGCCGGCGCCCACTACCGCCCCCGCGGTCTCGCCCACCAGGCCCGCCACTTCGTCTCGGCCGATGCCGCCGCGCTCCACCACCAGGATGCCGCCGCTGCCGCCGGCCACCGCGCGCACCAGTTCGGCCTCCGCCGCCGCCAGCAGCTTGTCGCTGGCCGGCTTGCGCAGGAAGCCGATGGCGCCTTGCTGCAGCAAGGCTTCGTCGCGGTCGCGCGCCGACACGATGTATACCGGGATGGATGCCAGCGCCGGCCGCGTTTTCAGCTCATGCAAGACCTGGGTGCCGTCCATGTCCGGCAGGCCCAGGTCCAGCAGGATGCCGGCCGGCTGATGCCGCCCCGCCAACGCCAAGCCCTCGCCGCCGCTGCCGGCCAGCAGCGTCTTGTAGCCCAGCCGGCGGTTCATCGCCAACAGCATCTGGCCGAACACCGGATCGTCGTCTATCAGCAGCACCGCCTGTTCGCCGGATTTCAGCGCGGCGCGGTCGTCGCGCGCAGGCTCCAGCTCGCCTATCGGCGCCGTCAGGCCTCCCGCCTCCCGCTCGGCGCCGCCGCTGTCCGGCAGCCAAACGATGAATTCGCTGCCTTCGCCCGGCTTGCTTCTCAGCTCTATGGTGCCGCCCAGCATCTGGGCGAAGCGCAGGCTGATGGTGAGGCCCAGTCCGGTGCCGCCGAACTCGCGCGAGGTGGAGCCGTCCGCCTGCTGGAAGGCCTCGAAAATCACGCTCTTCTTTTCTTCCGGAATGCCGATGCCGGTGTCGCGCACGCTGAGCCGTATCGGCAAAGCCGCGTCGGCATGCAGGCTCAGTTGGAAAGTGATGCCGCCCTGGCGGGTGAACTTGATGGCGTTGGTCAGCAGATTGCGCAGAATCTGCGACAGCTTGTCCGGGTCCGATACGAAGTCACGCCGCAGTTGGTCGTCCACGACGAAATCCAGCCCCTTGTCGCGCGCCAGGTGTTCGAACATGCCCTGCAGCTCGGCGCACAGATCGCGGCTGCTCAGCGTGGACAGGTGCACGTCCATGCGCCCCGCCTCCACCTTGGACAGGTCCAACACGTCGTTGATCAGCCTGAGCAGGTCTTCGCCGGAGCGGTGTATCACCTGCGCCCATTTCTGCGCCTCGCCCTGCACCTGGCCGTCCTCGTTGCCGACCATCATCTTGGACAACAGGATGATGGAATTCAGCGGCGTGCGCAGTTCGTGCGACATATTGGCCAGGAACTCGGACTTGTACTTGCTGGCCTGGTCCAGCTGCCTGGCCTTGGCCTCCTGCTGCCGCCGGCCCTCCTCCAGCTCCTGGTTCTGCTGCTCCAGCTGCTGCTGCGACTCCTCCATCTGCGCGTTAGCCTGCTGCAACTCCTCGGTCTGCTGCCGCAGCAACTGTTGCGCCTCCTCCATCTGGGCGTTGCTCTGCTGCAGCTCCTCGGATTGCTGCTGCAATTGCTGCTGCTGTTCTTCCATTTGCGCGTTGCTCTCGCGCAGCTGCTCGCTCTGCGCGCGCATTTCGCGTTCCGACTCCTCGCTGACCGCCAGCAACTTGCGGATGTGCACGCGCTGTTCGGCCACGAACAGGAAAGACGCCAGCATGCCGGTGACGTTGGCCAGGTATTCCTGCTTGCTCTCGTCGAAATGCTCGAAGCTGGACAGCTCGACCACGCCGACCAGCTCCTTCTCATGCAGCAAGGGGTAGGTGTAGGTGTAACGCGGCGGGGCCAGCATGGTGCCGGTGACGATGGGCGCCACGTCCTCTCCGCTCACCTCAAGGATGATGGGCTTGCGCTCGCGCGCCACCTGGCCCACCGCGCCCTCGCCCAGCGCGAAGCTGGCGCCGAGGTTGTTGCGCTCGGTGTACATATAGCTGCCTATCAGGTCCAGCCGCTGCTCGGTGTCGCGGTACAGGTAGAACACGCCGCGCCCGGCGTCCAGATAGCGGCCTATCAGCCCGATGGCGGCGTCGGCCAGCTGCTCGGTGGTGAGGTCCCCGGTCAGCGCGGCGGAAATCTGGCCGTAGCCGTCCTTCAGCCAGTTGCGCCGCTCGTCCTCCACGCGCGCGCCGCGCAGCATCCGTATCATCTCGTTGATGGCGATGCCCAGCTTGTCCTTGGACGAGGCGAGCTTCACTTCCTGGCTCAGATCGCCCTGGCCGATGGCGTAGGCGCGGTTGGCCAGCCGCTCCATGGAGTCGACCAGGGATTTCAGCCGCGCCATCAGGCTGTTGTCATCGCCAGGCCGGAGCTTGATTTCGCTGCCCAGATCGCCTTCCGCCAGTTTCTCGGCGACGTCCGCCGCTTGCGCCGGCTCCCCGCCCAGGCTGCGCAGTATGGAACGGGTCGCCAATAGACCTATCGCGGCGATGATGAACAGAATGAGCGCGCTTAGCGCAATGGATTGCCGTATCGCCTGCCGCTTGGTGGTGGCTGCGTTTTCTGTCAGCTGCCTGGACAGTTCGACATTGAAATTGATATGGTCGTTGATCAGGCGGTACATCTGTTCGCTCAGGCCCCTCATCGCCCACAGCATTTCACGGCTCCGGCCCAGGCTGGACTCGTCATGCCTCGCCTCCGCCAACACCCTTTGCAACTGCTCGTCGTACGCCGCCCATAGCCGCTTGTCCCGCTCCAGCAGCGCCCTGTCCGCATCGTTGGACACGCACGACACCTTGTAGCAACCGTCCCGCTCGTACAGGCTCAGCGCCTTTTCCACGCCTTGGCGCCGTTGCTGCAGCATGCTTTCTATCTGTTGAAGCTGGGCCGGCTCGAAGGTGTGCACCCTGCGATTGACTTGGACCTCGGTATCCAGGAAATCGCGCCGCAAGGCATCCAGTATGACAATGCTTGGCACCACATTGATATTGGCGTAATTGGCCCCGTCGTATATTTTCTCCATCAAGAACTGTTCCATCCCGGTCAACAGCGAGAGACCCAGCAGCGCCGCCGCCACCAGCAATGCCATGTTTTTGCCCACGGACAATTTCATGCGCCTCTCCAGCACGTCGCGGAACGATATCAACTGTTGCAGTTTAGACAATCAAGACAAACGCCAACCAAGGAAAACAGGCTAAACTGGAACATCGGGCATCTTTCCGAGGAGGAGACGCATGCAGCAGACGGGCGACATTCTGGTGGTCGACGACACCACGACCACGCTGATGATGCTGCTTGCCTTGCTCTCCACCCAAGGCTATCAGGTCAGTTCGGCGCAAAGCGGCGCCGAGGCGCTGAATCTGGCGCAGAAACACCCGCCGGACCTGATCCTGCTGGACTTCAATCTGCCGGACACCGACGGCCTCGCCGTGTGCCGCGAACTTAAGCTGAACCTGCGCACGCGCGACATCCCGGTGCTGTTCCTGAGTTCCTCCGCCGACGCCGACGCCCGCGTGGACGGCTTCGCCGCCGGCGCGGTGGACTTCATCGCCAAGCCCTTCGAGCGCAGCGAGCTGCTCGCGCGCATCAGCACCCATCTGGAGCTCTCGCGGCTGAAGCAACGGTTAAGCAAGCTGGTGGAGGAAAAGACCGACTCCCTGCGGCTCAGCGAGCAACGCTTCCGCGCGCTGATCGAACAGGCGCCGGAGGCGATCATGGTGTACAACCTGGACAGCGGCCGCTTCGTCGACGCCAACCGCCAAGCCGAACTGCTGACCGACCGCCCGCTGCCAGCGCTGATAGGCCTGTCCCCGCTCGACATCTACTCCGCCGAGCAGCCCGACGGCCTGCCCGCCGCCGAAAGCGTGGGCATGCATGCGGCGCGGGCGCTGCAAGGCGAGGTTCAAGTCTTCGAGCGCTCCATTCTGCGCCCGGACGGCGGCATCGTGCCCTGCGAGGTGCGGTTGAGCCTGCTGCCCAGCGAAACCGGCCGACTGCTGCGCGTCAGCTACATCGACATCACCCAGCGCATCGCCGCCCAGGACAAGATCAATCGCCTCGCCTATTTCGACGCGCTGACCGGCCTTTACAACCAGAGCGGCCTGATGGAGCAACTGGACGCGCTGTGCGCCATACCCGAAAAGGAACGGCCCGCTTTCGCGCTGCTGCTGATAGACCTGGGCGACTTCAAATACATCAACGACGTCTACGGCAACCGCATCGGCGACCTGCTGCTATGCTGCGTGGCAGACCGGTTGCGCCAGTTGGCGGATGCCGGCGGCTACGCGGCGCGGCTGGGCGGCGTGGAATTCGTGCTGCTGCAAACCGGAATAGCCGACGTCAAGGAGGCCAAGTCTCTGGCCCGCCGGGTGCTGGACGCCGTCACGGCGCCGTTCCCGGTGGACGAGATGATGCTGAACATAGGCGCCAATATCGGCGTCAGCCTGGGCACCGCCCACGGCGACAGCGGCCAGGAGCTGTTGCGCAACGCCGATATGGCGCTGTACCAGTCCAAGCAAATCGGCGCGCTGCGCGCGGAAATGTATCACGCGGACCTGGGACGGCAGATGCGCGAGCGCGTCGAGCTGGAAAAGGAGCTGCGCCACGCCATAGACAGCGGCCAGTTGCTGCTGCATTACCAGCCGCAGATCGAGCTGTCCAGCGGCCGGGTGGTGGGAGTGGAAGCGCTGGTGCGCTGGCAGCATGCGAAACGGGGCATGATCTCGCCGGCGCAGTTCATTCCCATCGCCGAGCAATCCGGGCTGATCCTGCCGCTGGGCCGCTGGGTGCTGCGCGAGGCCTGCGGCCAGCTGCGGCGCTGGCAGGACCAGGGGAGCGATCCGGACATGAAAATGGCGGTCAATCTCAGCGTGGCGCAATTCACCGACCACGAGCTACCGGACTTCGTCGCCGGCGTGCTGCGCGAAACCGGCATTGCGCCGGCCTGCCTGGAACTGGAAATCACCGAGTCCTGCACCATGCTGTCGCCGCAGCAATCCATCAACATGATGGAGCAGTTCCGCGACATGGGCGTGCACAGCTCGATAGACGACTTCGGCACCGGCCATTCCGCCCTGGCCTATCTGACACGCTTCCCGCTGGACACGCTGAAGATAGACCAATCCTTCATCCGCAATATTTCCAGCGATGAAAAAGACACGGCTCTGTGCGACACCATCGCCTACCTGGCCCACCGCCTGGGGCTGCGCGTGGTGGCGGAAGGCGTGGAAACCCAGCAGCAGCTGACTTTTCTGACCAGCATCCACGTCGACGTGGTGCAAGGCTATCTGCTGTGCAAGCCGCTTCCCGCGGCGGACCTGGAAAATTTCATGCTGCAGCGGTCCGGGCTGCAATCCCAGCCCGGCATCGAGTATTTTTGAGCCGATTGCCAGCCCGGCGCCGACGGTGGCACACTTTGCCATCTTCGCCGGGAAACGCGCCATGCCAGATGACCACAGACTCGCCGCCATCACCGCGAGCCACGCCGCCGAGCTGCTGAATCACTTGCGCCGCGGCCAGGCCTGCAACGGCCAAACGCTGGGCGCGCTCGGCGACGCCCACGCCAACACCCTGATACTGGATCTGCTGCATGCGGCGCGCCCGGACGACGGCTTTTTGTCCGAGGAATCCGCGCCGGACCCGGCGCGCCTGGCCAAGCGGCGGGTCTGGATCATAGACCCGCTGGACGGCACGCGCGAATACGGCGAAACGGGCCGCGACGACTGGGCGGTGCATGTCGCGCTAACCGAAGATGGCGCGCCGACCGCCTGCGCCGTCGCCCTGCCGGCGCTGAGCCGGGTATACAGCACCGCCGACCTGCCGAAGCTTGCCCCGCCGCCGCCTGGCAGACTGAAAATCCTGGTCAGCCGGACCCGCCCCCCGGAACTGGCCGCGCGCGTGGCCGCCAGGCTGGACGCGGAGCTGGTCCCCATGGGCTCGGCCGGCGCCAAGGCGATGGCGGTGCTGCGCGGCCAGGCCCACGCCTATCTGCACGCCGGCGGCATGAACGAATGGGACACCTGCGCGCCGGTGGGCGTGGCGCTGGCCGCCGGCCTGCACGCCTCCCGGATAGACGGCTCGCCCTGCGTGTTCAACCAGCCAGGCGTCAGCATGCCCGATCTGCTGATCTGCCGGCCGGAGCTGGCCGACGCGCTGCTGGCCGCGATCGCGGCGGAGGCCGGCCAAGATACTGCCACTGACTAGCGCCAACTGAACCCAAACGCATGCGGCCGCGATACTGGCGCCGGATCAACCCGCCAGAAGAAAGGCCGCACCATGTCCGAAGTCACCGTCACCATAGGCATCAGCGGCGACGCCGCTACCGTCAACCTGCCATCCTACACTCCGCAATCGCCAGGCGCGCGCAAACGCAGCATTGAAGGCAAGCTGCAGGAAATTCTCAGCGGCGCGGACAGCGATGGCGATGGCCATCTACTGATCTACCGCGTGCCTCAAGACTTCCCCACTCCTTGGGAGGCGATGGATTTCCTGCGCGGCAAACAGATAGGCGCCGGCGCCATAGTCCGCATCAACGTCGCCGATGGCGTATACACCTTGCCGCCAGGCGCGACGCTGGAACTGTCCCACCCACAGGGCGACCAGATCCAACTGATAGGCAACCAGGCCGATCCGGCCAAGTGCGCGCTGATGGCCAGCTTCCCGCCCACCAATAATGCGGTGTCATGCGCCAATGGCCACCGCTTCGGCCTGCTGGACGGCTTCCGCATCGATCTGCCGCAAAAGGCGAGCAAGCTCAATAATGTGTCGGGCATCCTCGCCGTCAACGGTTCTTTCATCAATCTGGGAAGCAAAATCCAGGTCAACAATTTCTACTACGGGATCAATGCGTCCTACGGCTCGACCATCCATGCGGATTTCGCTCAGGTGAGCAATGCCGGCGATGTCGGCATCTGGGCCTTTTGCGGATCGCAGATCAATGCCCGCCACGCCCGCGCCAGCAACTGCATGGACAGGGAGAATCAATGGGGTTATGGCTTCCAGGCCGAATACGCGTCGCAAATCGACTGCGAGGGCGCCTACGCCAGCGGCAACTTGAACGGCGGCTTTGCCGCGCTATCGGGCTCAGTCACCCGAGCGCTCAACACTATCAGCGAGAACAATCTGGGCTCCGGTTACTTTGCCTTGGCCAGAGGCGTGGTGGAAGCCTGGGGCGGCCAGGCGCGGAACAACAACCGTTTTGGCTGGGAATGCGCGGATGGCAGCGGCATGATTTACGGCGTGAACTCCCAGCAGGACCAAATGGGCGCATGCAACCATTACGCCACGCTGGACGTCGCTAGCGACCAAGGCCGGCTGCTGGCCATGAAAGGGCCGCTGCGCGTGGATACCGCCGCTAGAGAAAGCATCTACTTCAACACCGGCGGCGGCCTGCAAGCGGAAATTCGAAATCAGGACGACGCCAAAAACCATGCTTTCCTGCAAGGCGGCCAACTCGGCAAACCCGTGCAGGTTTCCGCGGACGGGGACGATCAGAATATTGATCTCGCGCTGCGGCCCAAGGGCTCCGCGGGCTTCGTCCAACTGGGCGCAAGCTATCACGCCGGCGCGCCGGCGGAAGGCAATTTCATCGAAGTCAAAGGCGCCGACGACGCCAAACGCCAGGTATGGATAGCGAGCGGCTTCATGGAAATCAAGGATGCCGATGGCGTGATACGCAAGGTACTGCTGGCCTGACAAGGCGGCAGGCCGCGAGGGCGCGTTGCGCCCTCTTTTTTTGCTGATCAGTCAGGTATGACGCCGCTTGGCAGCCACGCCTCGACAGCCCGCAAATCAAGATAATTCTCCAACATGTCTGCCAGCTTGTTTATATTGGCCTCGCGCAGCGCCGCGTAATCCAGCGCCTCCGGCTCCGCCAGTCCCGCCCAGCGCAGAATGGCCTGGCAGGCGGCGGGTTCGTCGAACACGCCGTGCAGATAGGTTGCGAAGATCTGGTCGTCTTCCGAGCGCGCGCCGTCGGTAGCGCCATCGTCAAATTGCACGGCGGGCCTGGCCAAGGCCGGCCCTTGGCTCACGCCCATGTGGATTTCGTAGCCGGCGGCCTCGGCGTCGCCCAATGTCAGCCGGCCGCGCATCCGCGTCAGCCGCTTTTCGCTCGCCAGCGTGGTTTCCATATCCAGCCAGCCCAGGCCGTCGCCGCTGCCCGGCTCGCCTTCCAATCCATCCGGATCGTGCAGCTTCTTGCCCAGCATCTGCAAGCCGCCGCAAATGCCCAGCACCTTGCCGCCGTAGCGCAGGTGGCGGCGTATCGCCTCCTCCCAGCCTTGGGCGCGCAGCCAGGCCAGGTCCGCCAGCACGTTCTTGCTGCCGGGCAGCACGATCAGGTCAGCCGGCGGAATGGTTTCGCCGGCGCGGACCAGCGTGAACTCCACCTGCGGGTGCTGGCGCAGCGGGTCGAAATCGGTGTGATTGCTGACGCGCGGCGCGGCCGGGGCGATCACGCGCAGCGTGTCGCCCTCTGCCCTGGCCCCGCCGGGCTTATCCAGGCCCATGCTGTCCTCGGCCTCCAGGTGCAGATCGTACAGATAGGGCAGCACGCCCAGCACCGGCTTGCCGGTATATTGCTCCAGCCAGTCGACGCCGGTCTTGAGCAGGCTCGGATCGCCGCGGAAGCGGTTGATCACCAGGCCGACGACGCGGGCGCGCTCGGATTCGGACAATAGCGCCAGCGTACCGGCCAGATGGGCGAACACGCCGCCGCGCTCGATGTCGGCCACCAGGATCACCGGGCAGTCCACCGCCTCGGCGAAGCCCATATTGGCGATGTCGCCGTCGCGCAGATTGATCTCGGCCGGGCTGCCGGCGCCCTCGGCGACGATGCATTGATACTGTTCCGCCAGCCTGGCGTGCGACGCCAGCACCGCCTGCATCGCGATGGGCTTGTAGCCGTGATAGCCGCGCGCCTCCATATTGCCGATGGCGCGGCCCTGGATGATCACCTGCGAGCCGGTGTGGCTGTTGGGCTTCAGCAGCACCGGGTTCATGTCGGTGTGCGGCTCCACGCGGCAGGCCAGCGCCTGCACCGCCTGCGAGCGGCCGATCTCGCCGCCGTCCGCCGTCACCGCGCTGTTGAGCGCCATGTTCTGCGGCTTGAACGGCGCCACCCTCACGCCGCGCCGGGCCAGCAGACGGCACAAGCCGGTAGCCAGCGCGCTCTTGCCGGCGTCGGACGTGGCGCCCTGGATCATGATGGTTTTGGCGCTCATGGCGATCTCCCTGCGCATGGATGGCTGACAACGCTTAGAATGGCGGCTTGATTCATTCCGGCCGCCCCGCGCGCAAAACGCTTGCGCATTGGATAATCCCGAGCGGCGGCCGGCCATTATATAGGGCCGCTTGTTGAATTCCGCATTGTTTCTGCCGATCGCGCTGCTGCTGGACCGTCTGCTGGGCGAACCGCCGCGTTGGCATCCGCTGGTCGGCTTCGGCCGGCTGGTCAAGGCCATGGAGCGGCTGGCCTACCCATCCGCGCCGGAGGCTGAGCCGGTCTGGCGCATGCGGCTGCGCGGCGCGGCCGCCATCGCGCTGCTGATCCTGCCTTTCACCCTGCTGGCCTGGGCGCTGGCGAGACTGCCGTGGCTGGGCGCCATCGTTCCCATCATCCTGCTGTATTTGGCCGTTGGCGCGCAGAGCCTGGCCCAGCACGCCGAGGTGGTGCGAAAAGCCTTGGCCGACGGCGACTTGGCCCTGGCCCGCGAACGGGTGGGTTGGATCGTCAGCCGCGACACCAGCGAGCTGGACGAAGCCGGCGTGGCCCGCGCGACGATCGAGTCGGTGCTGGAAAACGGCAGCGACGCCGTCTTCGCCGCGCTGTTCTGGTTCCTGGTTCTGGGCGCGCCGGGCGCGGTGCTGTACCGGCTGTCCAACACACTGGATGCGATGTGGGGCTACAAAAACGATCGCTACCTGCACTTCGGCTGGGCCGCCGCCCGCTTCGACGACGCGCTGAACTATCTCCCGGCGCGGCTGGCCGCCCTCACCTATCTGCTGCTGGGCCATGCCGCAGACGGCTGGCGCTGCTGGCGCACCCAGGCGCCGACCTGGTACAGCCCCAACGCCGGCCCGGTGATGGCGGCCGGCGCCGGCGCGCTGGGCGTGTCGCTGGGCGGCGGCGCGCGCTACCACGGCCAGTGGAAGGAACGTCCGCCGCTCGGTTGCGGTCCCACGCCTACGCATGAGGACATAGCCCGCGCGGTGCGGCTGGTCAACCGGGGCATGTGGCTGTGGGCGGCGTTGTCGCTGGCGGCCGCCATTTTGATCGGAGCGATCCATGCTTGAACACGGAGGCGGCCTGCTGCGCGCCGCGGCCGAATACGGCATCCCGGCCGGCGACTGGCTGGACCTGTCCACCGGCGTCAATCCCAATGGCTGGCCGGTGCCGCCGCTGTCTGCCGACAGCTGGCTGCGGCTGCCGCAGAACCATGATGGGCTGGAGGCGGCGGCGGCGGAATATTACGGCAGCGACAAGCTGCTGGCCGTGGCCGGCTCGCAACCGGCAATCCAGCTGCTGCCGCGGCTGCGCGCGCCCTGCCGCGTCGGCATGCTGGCCCTATGCTACGCCGAGCACCCGCACCACTGGCAGAAGCGCGGACACCAGTTGCTCCGGCTGTCGCCGGAGGAGCTGGCCGCCGGCATAGACCAACTGGACGTGGTGTTGCTGTGCAATCCCAACAACCCCACCGGCGACCGCTTCGACCCGGCGCTGCTGGAAAACTGGCGGCAGCGGCTGGCCGCGCGCGGCGGCTGGCTGGTGGTGGACGAGGCGTTTCTGGACGCCGCGCCGGAAGACAGCATGCTGCCGCACATCGGCAAGCCGGGACTGATCGTGCTGCGCTCGATCGGCAAGTTCTTCGGCCTGGCCGGCGCGCGCGCCGGATTCGTGTTCGGCTGGCCGGAGTTACTGAACGCCCTGGCCGAAGAACTGGGCCCATGGACGGTGGCCGGCCCGGCGCGCGAAGTTGTCAAGCTAGCCTTGCAGGACACAGAATGGCAACAAAGCATGAAAAGCAAGCTGCAGCGCGACAGCGCGCGGCTGCAACGCTGCCTGGAACGGCATGGTTTGCCCCCCGCCGGCGGCTGCGAACTGTTCCAGTGGAGTCCACATGCAAACAGCCTATCCACGCATCGCTACCTGGCCGGCCGCGGCATCCTGACCCGCTACTTCGAATCCACTCCCAGCTTGCGCTTCGGCCTGCCCAAAACCGATCAAGACTGGGTGAGATTGGAACAGGCGCTGACTGACTGGCGACGCTTGTAATCAGAACCATTGCGGTTCACAGCCCACCGCTAGTCGCGTATCATCCGGCTCAATCATGACGGTGCCCCTAGAGGGTGAAACGGGAACGCGGTGCGAAACCGCGGCTGCCCCCGCAACTGTAAGCGCAGAGTCCACGCCAGACGCCACTGATCCTTAGCGATCGGGAAGGCGGCGCCAGGACGGCGACGCGCAAGCCAGGAGACCGGCCGTCATACGTGTCGACGCAAGCAGAAGCCGGGCGGGGTGTACCGGGGGATACGCACAAGCTCCGTCCATGGATAGAAGACGGAAGGATGTGCCCTCGCTTGCGCGACGGTTATCGTCTCCGAGGGCACCATGCATCCATCCACCACGCTATCCGCGGGCCGCCGCCTGGCGCGCCACGCCCCCATACTCGCCGGGCTGATCCTGGCCAATCTCCTGGCTTGGGCCTGGGCCTTCGCCGCCTTCTCCGATTACCCGGCCCAGCTCGCCACCGCCCTGCTCGCCTACCTGTTCGGCCTGCGCCACGCGGTGGACGCCGACCACATCGCCGCCATCGACAACACCGTGCGCAAGCTGATGCAGGAAGGCCGCCACCCGTCGGCAGTCGGCTTGTTCTTTTCTGTCGGCCACTCCGCGGTGGTGGTCATCGCCGTCGCCGTCATCGTATTCGCCGCCAGCGCGCTGCAAAGCCGCATCACCGGCTTCAAGGAGATAGGCGGCGTCATCGGCACCAGCGTGTCGGCCTTCTTCCTGCTGACGCTGGCCCTGATCAACCTATCCTCTTTGCGCGCGGTATGGAACGCCTTCCGCCGCGCCCGCGCCGGCGAAGCCATCTGCGACGAGCAATTGAACCTGCTGTTGAACAACCGCGGTCTGATCGCGCGCATGCTGCGCCCGCTGTTCAAGATGGTGAGCAAGAGCTGGCATATGCTGCCCATCGGCTTTTTGTTCGGCCTTGGCTTCGACACCGCCACCGAGATCGGCCTGTTCGCCATAGCCACCTCGCAGAGCGCGCACGGCGTAGCGCTGTGGCACATCATGGTGTTCCCGGTGCTGTTCGCCGCCGGCATGGCGCTGGTGGACACGCTGGACAGCATGATGATGGTGGAAGTGTACGGCTGGGCCTTCATCAATCCGGTGCGCAAGCTCTGGTACAACCTGACCATCACCTTCGTCTCGGTCGTCGTCGCCGTCGGCATCGGCGGGCTGGAAGGCCTGGGCTTGCTGGTGGACAAGCTGCAGCTCAGCGGCGGCCTGTGGGATGTGATCGCCGCGCTCAACGACGACCTGGCCCATTTCGGCTATTTCGTGGTCGGCGTGTTCCTGTTCACCTGGCTCGCCTCCGCCGCCATCTACAAGTGGAAGCGCTTCGACCAAATGGCCCCGGAGGCGCAATGAGAACGCACGACAAACACGTGCTGATGTGCACCGGCCCGCGCTGCACGCCTGACGGCCAGGGCTCGGAAGCGATGTTCCTGCATCTGGGCCGCACGATAGACGCCTGCGACGGCCTGCGCGCCAAACGCACCCGCAGCCACTGCTTCGCCGTGTGCAAGGAAGGCCCGGTGATGGTGGTGTACCCGGACGGCGTCTGGTACCGCAAGGTCACCGAGGCCGATGTCGAACGCATCGTCTGCCAGCATCTGCGCGATGGCTCGCCGGTTGAAGAACTGGTGTTCCATAAAACCGGCATCGGCGACATCGACGCGGAGGCCCAGGCATGAGCGCCGAAATCGCACTATTGAGCCACGCCGGCACCGACCTCGCCGCGCTGTCGCGCGCGCGCTGGCCTGAGGATTTCCCCGCGGTCGCCGGCATCGCGCTGCAAGGCATAGCCGACGAAGCCGCGATGCAGACACTGCTGGACGGCCAGCTTGCCAACGCCCGCGCCATCGTGCTGCGCGTGCTGGGCCGCGCCGACGCGATACCCGGCCTGGAGCGGCTGCTGGCCCACGCCCGCCGCGTGCAATGCGCCGTCATCGTGGTCAGCGGCACAGGCGAGCCGGACCCGGAGCTGCAAGCCCTGTGCAGCGCGCCGGTATCGCTGCAGCAGGACGTCCATGCCTATCTGCAGGCCGGAGGCAGCGCCAACCTGGGCGAGATGATGCGCTGCCTGGCGGATAGACTGCTGCTGACCGGCTTCGGCTACCAGAGCCCGCAGCCGCTGCCGGAGCACGGCGTCTACCACCCGGAGCTGGCCGCGCCCTGCTCGCTCGACGATTGGCTTGAAATCCGCCATCCGGACTGGCCCACCGTCGGTCTGTGCTTCTACCGCGCCCACTGGCTGTCCGGCAACACCCGCTTCATCGACCTGCTGGTGGATTGCCTGGCCGAGCGCGGCGTCAACGCGCTGCCGGTGTTCACTTCGTCCTTGCGCACGATTCAAGACGGCGGCCTGCCGGCGGCATTGGCGCTGCTGACCGATCCACGCGCTCAGGTGTCCTTGCTGATCAACACCACCTCGTTCGCGATGGGCGACATCAACAACGACGGCCCCACCCAGCCCGGCTGGGCGGTGGAGGCGTCGGACCGGCTGGATCTGCCGGTGCTGCAGGCCATCACCAGCAGCATGACCCGCGAACAGTGGGAGGCGTCCGACCGCGGCTTCAATCCGCTGGACACCGCGATGAACGTGGCGCTGCCGGAGTTCGACGGCCGCATCATCGGCGTGCCGCTGAGCTTCAAGCAGCCGGCGAAAGCCGGCCAGGCCGAGCAATACGCGCCCTTGCCTGACCGCGCCCGCCGCCTGGCCGGCATCGCCGCCCGGCTGGCGCGGCTGCGCCATGTGCCCAATGCCGACAAGCGCATCGCCTTCATCTTCACCAACTCCAACAGCAAGGCCTCACAGATAGGCAACGCGGTGGGGCTGGACTCGCCGGCATCTCTCTATGCGATGCTGCGCGGCATGCAGACGCGCGGCTACCAAATGGCGGAGCTGCCGCCAGACAGCGACGCGCTGATGCACGAGCTGATAGACCGCGGCGCTTACGACCAGGACTATCTGAGCGCCGAGCAGATGCGGAACGCCGCCGCCCGCGTGCCGGCCAAGCGCTACCAGGCCTGGTTCGACGAGCTGCCCGACGCGCTGCGCGACAAGATGCTGCAACGCTGGGGCCAGCCGCCGGGCGGCGCCTACGTCGACGGCGACGAACTGGTGTTTTCCGGCCTGGATTACGGCAATGTCTTCGTCGCGCTGCAGCCGCCGCGCGGCTACGGCATGGACCCGGACGCCATCTACCACACCCCGGACCTGCCGCCTACCCACCACTACTACGCGCTGTACCGCTGGCTGCGCGACGACTGGCGAGCCGACGCCATCGTCCACGTCGGCAAGCACGGCACGCTGGAATGGCTGCCGGGCAAGGGCGTGGGCGTGTCGCAGAACTGCTTCCCGGACGCGCTGCTGGGCGACATGCCGCTGTTCTACCCCTTCATCGTCAACGATCCGGGCGAAGGCTCGCAAGCCAAGCGCCGCGGCCACGCGGTGATCATCGACCACCTGACGCCGACGATGACCACCGCCGACAGCTACGGCCCGCTGGCGCAGCTGACCCAGCTGGTGGACGAGTACTACCAGGTGGAGCTGCTGGACCCAAACAAACTGCCGCTGCTGCAGCAGCAGATCTGGGACCTGATCAAGGAAGCCAAACTCGACACCGACCTGGCGGCGATGCTGAAGCACGATCATGACCATGGCCATGATCACCACGGTCACGACCATCACGACCATGATCACCCCCATGGCGGACACCAGCATGCGCCCGCCGCCGTCCACGGCAAGTACCGGACTCAAGCGGCCAAGCCGGCGGCGACGATGAAGCCGGCGACGGCCGCCGCGGCGAAATACCGCCCGGCCAAGGCCACGCACGGCCACGATCATGGACACCATCACCACCACGATCATGGCGACCATGGCCATCACCACGACCACCACGACCATGACCACGACTGGGACGACACGCTGAACGAGGACGGCGTGCCCTTGAGCCTGGCCAAGATGGACGGCGTCGACGTCGCCCACCTGATCGAGGACATAGACGGCTATCTGTGCGAGCTGGGCGCGGCGCAGATCCGCGACGGCCTGCACGTGCTCGGCAACGCGCCGCAGGGCGAGGCCCTGGTCGACATGCTGCTGGCGCTGACCCGGCTGCCCAACCTCGGCATCCCCGGCCTGCCCGCCAGCGTGGCGGCGGCCTGCGGCGGCGACTGGCCGCTGTGGCAGCAAGACCAGGGCAAACGGCTGGCCGAAGCCCCCGCGGCCTTGCAAGCGCTGGCCGGCCAGGCTCTGGTCACCCGCGCCGACGCGCACGACGCGGTGCTGAAGCTGGCGCGCGCGTTGATCGCCGATCTGGCCGCGCGCGGCTACCACGCCGCCGCCATCCCCGCCGCCGTCGAAAACATCCTGCCCGGCATAGCACCGAACGCCGATCTGGAGCGGGTGCTGAACTTCATCTGCGCCGAACTGTGCCTCAAGCTGGCCCGCACCGCCGAGGAGATAGACAATCTGCTGCGCGGCCTGGAAGGCGGCTACGTGCCGGCCGGTCCCAGCGGCGCGCCGACGCGCGGCATGGCCCACATCCTGCCCACCGGCCGCAATTTCTACTCGGTGGACCCGCGCAGCCTGCCCTCGCAAGCCGCCTGGCGCATAGGCGACGGCCTGGCGCGCGAGATGCTGGCCCGCCATCTGAAGGAAACCGGCCAGTATCCGGAATCGGTGGCCATCAGCGTGTGGGGCACCAGCGCGATGCGCACCCACGGCGACGACATCTCCGAAATCCTGTCGCTGCTCGGCGTCAAGCCGCGCTGGCAGCAGGAAAGCCGCCGCGTGCAGGGCCTGGAAGTGATCCCCTTGGCCGAGCTGGGCCGGCCGCGCATCGACGTCACCGTGCGCATCAGCGGCTTCTTCCGCGACGCCTTCCCCCATCTGATCTCGCTGGTGGACGAGGCGGTGCACACCGTGGCGCGGCTGGACGAGCCGACGGAGCAGAACTTCCTGCGCAAGCACTACCTGGCCGACTTGAAGAATGAACTGCTGGGCAAGCGGCCCGACGCCGACGCGCAATCGCTGTACCGCGTGTTCGGCGCCAAGCCGGGCAGCTACGGCGCCGGCATCCTGCCGCTGATCAACGAGCAGAACTGGCAGAACGACGCCGACTTCGCCACCGCCTATGTCAACTGGGGCGGCTACGCCTACGGCCGCGAGGCCAACGGCGCCGACGCCCGCGACGCGCTGCGCCACCGGCTGGCCGGCGTCGAGGTCGCCCTGCACAACCAGGACAACCGCGAGCACGACATCTTCGACAGCGACGACTACCTGCAATACCACGGCGGGATGATCGCGACGATACGCAGCCTCAGCGGCCGCCAGCCGCGCGCCTTCTTCGGCGACAGCCACAATCCGGAAGCGCCGGCCGTGCGCGGCCTGAAGGAGGAAGTGCTGCGCGTGTTCCGCTCGCGGGTAGCCAACCCCAAGTGGATAGCCGGCATCCAGAAGCACGGCTACAAAGGCGCGCTGGAGCTGACCGCCACCGTCGATTACCTGTTCGGCTACGACGCCACCGCCCAGGTGGTGGACGACTGGGTCTATGAACAACTGGCGCAAAGCTACGCGCTGGACCCGTCTATGCAGCAATTCTTCGCCGACAGCAACCCGTGGGCGCTGAACGCCATCACCGACCGCCTGCTGGAAGCCGCGCAGCGCCAGCTGTGGGCGGAGCCGGACCCGGACACGCTGGCCGCCCTGCGCCAGCTGCACCTGGATAGCGAAGCGCTGTTGGAAGCGCGCGGAGAAAACCAAGCATGAGCCCGATTTACCCGTTCGCCGCCATCGTCGGCCAGGAACAACTGAAACAGGCGCTGCTGATCTGCGCCGTCGATCCGACGGTCGGCGGCGTGCTGGTGCGCGGCGACAAGGGCAGCGCCAAGAGCACCGCCGCGCGCGGTCTGGCCGCCGTGCTGCCGGCGATACGCCGCGCCGCCGGCTGCGGCTACAACTGCGAGCCCGACCATCCGCTGCCGCTGTGCCCGGTGTGCTCCGGCGGCGCGCGCGCGCTGCATGACGGCCCGGTGCCCTTCATCAACCTGCCGCTGGGCGCCACCGAGGACCGCGTGCTGGGCAGCCTGGACTTCGAAAAGGCGCTGCAGGGCGGCAAACAGGCATTCAAGCCCGGCCTGTTGGCGGCGGCCCACCGCGGCATGCTCTACATCGATGAAGTGAATCTGCTGGCCGACCATCTGGTGGACGTGCTGCTGGACGCCGCCGCGATGGGCGTCAACACCGTCGAGCGCGAGGGCCTGGCGGTCAGCCACCCGGCGCGGGTGACGTTGCTCGGCACCATGAACCAGGAGGAAGGCGATCTGCGGCCGCAGTTGCTGGACCGCTTCGGCCTGATGGTGGACGTGGCCGCGCCGCGCGAGCCTGCCCTGCGCGCCGAAGTGGTGCGCCGCCGCCTGGCCTTCGAGGCCGACCCGGCCGGCTTCGCCGCCCAGTGGCAAACCGACAGCGAGGCGCTGCGCGAAAACATCGCCGCCGCCCGCGCGCTGCTGCCGCAAACCCGGCTCAGCGATAGCCTGTTCCACTTCGTCAGCGAGCTGTGCTGCGAATTCGACGTCAGCAGCCTGCGCGCCGACATCGTGCTGAACAAGGCCGCGCGCGCGCTAGCCGCGCTGGACGGTCGCATTGACGCCAGCGCCGAAGACATCCGCGACGCCGCCCGGCTGGTGCTGCCGCACCGCCGCCGCCGCAAACCGTTCGAGCAGAGCGGGTTGGACCAGGACAAGCTGGAGCAGATGACGCGGCAGGCGTCCACCCCACCGCCGCCTTCTCCTCAGGAACAGGATCACAGCCAGCCGCCGCCGGACGCCGACGGCGAGCAGGAGCCGAATCCTGCCAGCCATGGTTCGGAACAAATCTTCGCCGCCGCGCCGGCCGGCGACATCGCCCGCATCCGCGTCCAGGCGCAGAGTCTGGGCGACGCGGCCGGCCGCCGCAGCGACGGCGCCAGCCGCCAGCGCGGCCATTACGTGCGCGCCGAGGCCAATCCTCAGCCGGCCCAGCTGGCGGTGGACGCCACTCTGCGCCACGCGATCTTGCGCGATCCGGACCACTTCGCCGTAACCCGCGCCGACCTGCACGACAAGGTCCGCGTCGCCAAACAGGGCAACCTGATCCTGCTGGTCGTCGACGCGTCCGGATCGATGGCCGCGCGCCAGCGCATGGAACAGGTCAAGGGCACGGTGATGAGCCTGTTGGAAGACGCCTACCGCCGCCGCGACCAGGTGGCGCTGATCGCCTTCCGCGGCCAGCAGGCGGAACTGCTGCTGCCGCCGTGCAACCGCGTCGAACAGGCAGAACTGGCATTGCGCGAGCTGCCCACCGGCGGCCGCACGCCGCTGGCCCACGCGCTGGCGTTGGCCGCCGACACGCTGTCCCGCCAGCTGGGCGGCCCGGCCCCGCTCTTGGTCATCCTCAGCGACGGCCGCGCCAATGTGGCGCTGGATGGCGACGGCGACCCGTGGCGGCAGGCGCTGGACCTGGCCGGCCAGCTGGCCGGCGCGCCGGCGCTGGTGCTGGACACCGAACAGGACTTCGTCCGCCTGGGCCGCGCCCGCGAGCTGGCCGAAGCGCTGGGTGCCGAATACCTGGCTTGCGACGCCCTCACCGGCGAGCAGCTGACATTGACGATTCAACAAAGACTGGGCCGCTGAGATGACGGGCAAGGTTTACCTGATAGGCGCCGGCCCCGGCGACCTGGAAATGCTGACGCTGAAGGCCGCGCGCTGCCTGCAACTGGCCGACGTGGCGCTGGTGGACGATCTGGTGCATCCGGACATTCGCACCCTGCTGCGGCCGGACGCCGAAATCGTGCCGGTCGGCAAGCGCGGCGGCTGCCCGTCTACGCCCCAGGCGGCCATCGAGCAGCGGATGATAGACGAGGCCCGCGCCGGCAAGACGGTGGCGCGCCTCAAGGGCGGCGACCCCTTCGTCTTCGGCCGCGGCGGCGAGGAAATGCTGACGCTGCAAGCGGCCGGCATTGAGGTGGAAATCGTCAACGGTCTCAGCGCCGGCCTGGCGGTGCCGGCCACCTTGGGCATCCCGCTGACCCACCGCCATTTCGTCCACGGCGTTTGTTTCGTCTCCGGCCACCCGCACCAGGACGACGACGAGCCCAACTGGCAAGCGCTGGCGCAAAGCGGCATGACGCTGGTGATCTATATGGGCGTCAAACGGCTGCCCTTGATCCGCGCCGAACTGCTGCGCCACGGCCTGAAACCCGACACCCCGGCGGCGGCGATAGAAAACGGCACGCTGCCGCAGCAGCGCCAGGTGTTGAGCACCCTGAGCGCGCTGGAACAAGACATGAGTACGGCCGGCATCCACAGCCCGGCGCTGATCGTCATCGGACCAACGGTGGCGCTGGCGTCCTGTAGCCCGTCCGCCGCCAACGACATAACGAAGGAATACGCATGATCATCTGCATAGGCGCCGGCCCCGGCGATATCGGCTACCTGCCGCAGCGCTCGGCCCAACTGATACGCGAGGCCGACGTGGTGGCCGGCTTCAACGCGGTGGTGGACATGGTCCGCCCGCTGATCCCCGACAGCGCCGAAGTGATCCAGATGGGCTACCGCGACCAAGTGGCCCAGCTGGACATCGTCGCCGAGCGCCACCATGCCGGCAAGAAGTGCGTGGTGGTGTTCATGGGCGACATCCACTTCAGCGGCTTCCAGTACCTGGAGCGGGTCGAACGCGCCTGCGGCCACCCGGTGGAAACGATACCCGGCATCTCGTCGGCGCAGATCCTGGCCTCCCGCGGCAAGGTGTGCTTCGACGAAACCAGCTTCATCACCTTCCACCGCCGCGGCGACCTGACCCCGTTCAAGCGCCACCTGGTGCACGTGCTGCAAGACGGCCGCAACGCCATCGTGATCCCCTGCCCCTGGGACGAGGCGCGCTCCTTCATGCCCTGGCACATCGCCGCCTATCTGCTGGAAAACGGCATCCCGGCCAGCCAGCCGGTGGAAGTGTGGGAAAACCTGACCCGCAACGAGGCGGAATGGCGCGGCACCCTGGCCGAGTGCGCAGAGCAGCGCTTCTCCGACATGAGCATCATGCTGATCCGCACGCTCTCGCCGATGGACAGCCAGATCGAGCCGACCCACAAATGAGCACGCAAGACTACGCCATCGTGCTCGCCGGCCACGGCAGCCGCGACCCGGGCGGGGTGAACGAAGTCATGCAGCTGGTGGACGCGCTGAAGGCGCGCGCCGGCGACCGCCCCGTCGCCCACGGCTTTCTGGAATTCGCCCGACCGACCATAGACGAGGCGGTGGAGCAGGTGCTGGCCGCCGGCGCCAAGACCGTGGTGATGGTGCCCGGCGTGCTGCTGGCCGCCACCCACGCCAAGAACGACATGCCCAGCGAGTTGCTGGCGCTGCAGCAGGCGCATCCGGGCGTAGCCTTTCACTTCGGCGCGGCGCTGGACCTGCATCCGCGGCTGTTGGCGCTGTGCCGCCAGCGCATCGTCGAGGCCGAGGCCGCGTCGCCGCAGACCATCTCGCGCAATGACGCCTGTCTGGTCGTCGTCGGCCGCGGCACCTCGGACCCGGACGCCAATTCCGAAATCTCCAAGCTCGCGCGGATGCTGGAGGAAGGCCTGGGCTTCGCCGCCTCCTTCGTCTGCTATTCCGGCACCGCCAAGCCGCTGGTGGCCGACGGCCTGCGCGCCGCCGCCATGCTGGGCTACCGCCGCATCGTGGTGCTGCCCTACTTCCTGTTCGACGGCGTGCTGGTCAAGCGCATCTACGGCGCGGCGGCGGACCTGGCGGCGCGCCATCCGGAGATCGAGGTGCTGAGCACTGCTTATCTGGGCCCGGACCCGCAAGTGGCCGAGGTGTTCCTGGAGCGGGCGCAGGAAGGCGTGGAGGGCCGCGCGGCGATGAACTGCGCGTTGTGCAAGTACCGGGTGCAGATCGTCGGCTTCGAGCAGCAAGTGGGCGAGCCGCAGCGCGGCCACCACGGCAAGGTGCGCGGCCTGCTGGAGCGCGAGCCGGCGCCAAACCAGCCGCCGGCCTGGAAGCGCTACACCCCGCATCCGATCGAAGCCGAAAGCATGCGCATCATAGATGAAGGCCGCGACTGGTCGGCCTTCCCGGCCGAGCAGCGCACCGCGCTGATGCGGCTGGTGCACACCACCGGCGACTTCAACAGCGTCGACGACCTGTTCTTCTCCGCCGGCGCTTGCGAAACCGGCATGCGCGCGCTGCTGCGCTGCCGCCGCGTGGTCACCGACGTCACCATGGTGGAAACCGGCCTGAAGCGCGAGGTGCTGCGCCAGCTGGAAGTGGAAACCTGGTGCGGCGTGCACGACGAGGAAACCCGGCTCTTGGCCGAAGCCAGCGGCCTCACCCGCTCTGCCGCCGGCATCCGCCGGGCGTGGCAGAAGTTCGGCAACGACTGCGTGGTGGCGATAGGCGACGCGCCCACCGCCATCCGCGAAGTGGTGCGCCTGGTGCGCGATCACGGCTGGCGGCCGCAACTGGTGGTGGGCCTGCCGGTGGGTTTCGTCGGCACCCGCGAATGCAAGGAAGAGCTGCGCGCGCTGCTGCAAGTGCCGCGCATCACCAACCGCGGCACCCGCGGCGGCTCGCCGTGGGCGGCCACCGTGGTCAACGCGCTGATGATAGACGCGATCGAACACGTTCATCATCAGCAGCAACAGCAACGGGAAGAATGAGCCCGGTGCGCCAGCCCTACGACCTCGCCGCCCCCGCGCCCAACGGCATGCGCCGCGGCCGCACCACCGGCAGCTGCGCCACCGCCGCCGTCAAGGCGGCGCTGATGCTGTTGCTGGACGGCGTAGTCGCGGACGAGGTCGACATCAGCCTGCCGGACCCGGACTTTTACCTGGCAGTGCCGGTAGAGATCGTGGCCTGGCTGGACGAAAACACCGTGCGCGCCGAAGTGCTGAAGTACGCCGGCGACGACCCGGACAACACCGACGGCGCGACGATATTCGCCGAGGTGAAGTTGAACGACACCGGCGCGCTGCGCTTCCTGGCCGCGCCCGGCGTCGGCATGGTCACCCAACCCGGCCTGCGCATCCCGCCCGGCGAGCCGGCGATCAACCCGGTGCCGCGGCAGATGATGCGGATGGCCGTGGACGAAGTCCTGGCCGGCCGGCCGGCCCCCGGCATCGACCTGGCGATAGGCTGCGTCGACGGCGACAAGATCGCCAAGCGCACCTTCAACCCGATGCTGGGCATCGTCGGCGGCATCTCCATCCTGGGCACCAGCGGCATCGTAGAGCCGATGTCGCAGGCGGCGTGGATCGCGTCGATCGAGGTCTATGTGCGGGTGGCGCTGGGCGAGCTGCCGACTGCCATCGCCTTCACCCCCGGCAAGATAGGCCGCGGCTACGCCGCCGACACGCTGGGGCTTCAGAAGAAACAGGTCGTCCAGATCGCCAACTTCGTCGGCGATTCGTTGGACTTCGCCGAATCGGTGCTGATCGAACAGGGCCGCATCCTCGACACGCTGTGGGTGCTGGGCCACCCCGGCAAGATCGCCAAGCTGCTGGACGGGGTGTGGGACACCCACTCCGGCAAGAGCGGCATGGCGATGGACGCCGTCGCCGGCGTCGCCGCCGACCTGGGCCATGCGCCCGAGCTGGTGGCGCAAATCAAACAAGCGAATACCGTGGAGAACGTAGTGCAGATCATGAGCAGCCAGCCGGACGCGCGCGGCTACTGGATGGAGATAGAACGCCGCACCGCGGCGCGGATGGCGACCAAGGTGCCCAGCGTGCGGCAGGTGGCGGTGCGCCTCTTTAGCATGGACGGCACGCCGCTGGGAGAAGCCGCATGAAGCTGGGCAAGCTCATAGGCATAGGGGTAGGGCCGGGACCGGCCGGCTTGATTCCGGTGGCGGCGCTGGCCGCGCTGCGCGAGGCCGACATCGTCTACCTGCCGCGCGCCACCTCCAGCGACACATCCGTCGCCCGGCAATGCCTGGCAGGACTGGCGCTGGACGAAAGCCGCTTTTGCGAAATCGAGTTCGAAATGAATCCGGATCGCGGCGCGCTGTCGCGCCATTACGGCGCGCTGGCCGAGCGACTGGCCGCCGAATTGAAAACCGGCCGGAACGTCGCCTACCTGACCATAGGCGATTCGATGACCTACTCCACCTACGGCTACCTGCTGGCGGCGCTGCGTGAAATGCTGCCGGCGCTGGAGACGCAGACCTTCCCCGGCGTCACCAGCTTCGCCGCCACCGCGTCGGCCCTGTCCTGGCCGCTGGGCGAAGGCAAGGAACGCATCCTGATCCTGCCCTGCCCCGACGACATGGCCGAGCTGCAAGCCGATATCGAAAGCCACGACATCGTGGTGCTGATGAAGATAGGCAAGCGGCTGCCCGACGTGCTGGCGCTGCTGAACCAGATGGGCATCGCCCAGTTGTGCGCCTTCGCCCGCCGCATCGGCCTGCCCGGCGAAGTGCTGTGCGCCGACGCCTCGCAATTGACGGCCGAGGCCAGCGGCTACCTCGCCACCATGCTGATCCGCAAGGCAGCCAGAGAAAGACGCCATTCATGAACGCGCCTTCTTGCACCGTAGGGCGGAAGCCCGATGACATCGGGCGCTCCGCCGCGCTTACGGTAGTGAGTCGGCAAGCGGGTCGCGGCGGATCGCCCCTTTGGGGCATCCGCCCTACGCTATCCACTGCAGACCTCCTATGCGATCAAAGCCAACGCCGCGCCCTCCCTCTCCCCTCGCGGGAGAGGGCCGGGGAGAGGGGGCGATGCACTGCGTATCCCTCGCCGACTCTGCCAAGCCGTCGCAGGGAAGGTGGATCGCCCCTTTGGGGCATCCGCCCTACGCTATCCACTGCCGACCTCCTATGCGATCAAAGCCATCGCCGCGCCCTCCCTCTCCCCTCGTGGGAGAGGGCCGGGGAGAGGGGGCGATGCCAATTTTCCACCGAGGTTTCGAAATGAAAGTGTATTTCATCGGCGCCGGCCCCGGCGCCGCCGACCTGATCACCTTGCGCGGCAGCCGCCTGTTGGGCGCGGCGCCCATGGTGCTGTACGCCGGCTCGCTGGTGCCGGCCGAGATGCTGAGCCACTGCCGTCCGGACGCGGAGATCCATGACACCGCCGAGCTGAATCTGGACCAGCAGGAGGCGCTGTACCGCCGCGCCCAGGCCGAGGACAAGGACGTGGCGCGGCTGCACTCCGGCGATCCGGCCATCTACGGCGCCACCAACGAGCAGATGCGCCGGCTGGAAGCGCTGGGCATCGCCTATGAAGTGGTCCCCGGCGTGTCCTCGTTCACCACCGCCGCCGCCGCGCTGTGCAGCGAACTGACCCGGCCCGAGGTGTCGCAGTCCATCATCCTCACCCGCACCAGCGGCCGCGCCAGCGCGGTGCCGGAGACGGAATCCATCGCCAGCTTTGCATCTCACCGCGCGACGATGTGCATCTTCCTGTCCGGCCAGCGGCTGAAACAGACCGTCGCCGACCTGTCGCTGCACTACCCGCCCAGCACCCCGGTGGCGCTGGTGCGCCGCGCCAGCTGGCCGGACCAGTCCGTCCACCGCAGCACGCTGGGCAAGATGCTGTCCGAGGTGAAGCAGAAAGACTGGCTGCTGACCACGCTGCTGCTGGTGGGCGAAGCGCTGTCGCGCGAAGGCGGCGTCGAATCCAGCCTGTACGCGGCCGGCTTCACCCACATCTTCCGCGACGGCGACGAGCGCAAGACCAAGCGGGCCAGCCTGCAGAAAGAAAACCAGGCATGAGCCGCGCCGTGTGGCTGGTGCGCGCCGAAGCGCTGCCCTTGGGGCAGAAGCTGGCATCGGCGCTGGACGCCCGGCTGTACCAGCCGTGGCTGGAGGCGGATGCCAGCGGCCGCGAGCAATTCCGCGCCGCCTTCCACGCGCACAGCCACTGGGTGCTGGTGATGGCCAGCGGCATCGCCGTCCGCTATCTGGACGGCCTGCCGCAAAGCAAGTACAGCGACCCGGCGGTAGTGGTGATGGACGAAGCCGCCCGCTTCGCCATCCCGCTGTTGTCCGGCCACGAAGGCGGCGCCAATGCGCTGGCCTACGAAGCGGCGCGGCTGACCGGCGCGGTGCCGGCCGTCACCACCGCGACGGAGGCGATCAAGCCGCTGATGCTGGGAATCGGCTGCCGCCGCGGCAAAAGCGCCGAGGCCATCGAACAAGCGGTATTGCAGGCCTTGGCTGGCCGAGCGTTGTCCGACGTGCGCGAAGTAGCGACGATAGACCTGAAGGCCGACGAAGCCGGCCTCTTGGCATTCTGCGCCCGCCACGCGCTCCCGCTGCGCGTCATCGCCCGCGAAGACGTCGCCGCCCGCGGCTGGACCGGCACGCCGTCGGACTGGGTGCGGCGGAACGTCGGCGTGGACGGCGTGTGCGAGCCCTGCGCGCTGATCGCCAGCCCGCGGGGGAGGTTGATCGTGCCCAAGACCGCAGTGGATGGGGTGACGGTGGCGGTGGTGGAGGATGCCCCTCTCTCCCCAACCCCTCTCCCGCGAGGGGAGAGGGGCTTGACGCAGTGCGTAGCGCGGGTTGGCCATGCCATACCCGCGAGCGAGGCGGCCGACAAAACATGAGCCATCGGAAATGGAATCGCGGGTATGGCCTGGCGTCCAACCCTCGCTACGGACTTACCCGCCCGCAGGGCGGAACCAGCACCCCAAGATCGTCCGAGGAGAGGGCACGACGCCCCCTCTCCCCAACCCCTCTCCCACAAGGGGAGAGGGGCTCCAACATGGACACTGCGGTAAGGCGGAAGCCCCAAAGGGGCGTTCCACCGAGTACGCGGCGGCAAACCCCATACCACGTCTACCCCTTGGGTGGGCATACGGGGATTTTCCCACGCGGGGCGCATCGCACACCTATCCAGCTTTGCAGAAACCATCTGCAAACCAACACCCGACATTGCATAACCATCATCCATGAATACGAATGAACCCATGACCGGCAAACTCTACCTCGTCTCGGTCGGCCCCGGCCGCGCCGAACTGATCCCCGACCTCGCCCGTCAGGCGCTGGCCGCGAGCGACGTGATCGTGTCCTACGACCTCTATCTGACCTGGGTGCAACCGTGGATAGCCGGCAAGGACATCCGCACCTTGCCGCTGACCCAGGAGCGCGAGCGCGCGCAGCTGGCGCTGGAGGAAGCCCGCGCCGGCAAGACCGTGGCCCTGCTGTCCAGCGGCGACATCGGCGTCTACGCGATGGCCACGCTGGCCTACGAAGACATGCGCGAGGACGATGTGTTCGATGTGCAGCTGATCCCCGGCATCACCTCGGCCAACTCCTGCGCGTCCTTGCTCGGCGCGCCGCTATCGCACGACTTCGCCACGCTCAGCCTGTCGGACCTGCTATGCCCGTGGGAGTGGATCGAAACCCGCGCCCGCCACATCGCCCAGGCCGACCTGGCGGTGGTGTTCTACAACGTGCAAAGCCGCCAGCGCCAGGAAGGCGTCTACCGCATCCTGGACATCATGCTGGAGCACAAGAAGCCGGAGACGCTGTGCGGCATCGTCCGCAACGCCTACCGCGAAGACCAGGCGGTGGAGATCGTCACCCTGGCCGAGCTGCGCACCCGCCGCTTCGACATGCTGACCAGCATCGTCATCGGCAACCGCTTCACCCGCCGCAAGCGCGAGTGGATGTTCACCCCGCGCGGCTACTTCAACTGGGACAACACCAGCGATACGGTGAAGGCCGACGCGCTGCCCGCCGGCGCCGCCTGGGTGTTTTCCGGCACCAGCGACGGCAACGCGCTGTCGCGCGCCATCGCCGAAACCGGCCGCGCGGTGGTGGTCAGCAGCGCCAGCGATTACGGCAACGAGCAAGCGCAGCAAGCCGTGCCCGGCGTGGCCACCGTCAGCGGCCGTCTCGGCGTTGAGCGCCGCCGCGAGCTGCTCTCCGGCAGCCAGGCCAGCGCCATCGTCGACGCCACCCACCCTTACGCCAGCGAGATGTCGCAGCAGCTGATGGCGCTGGCCGAGGAGCTGGCCCTGCCCTATCTGCGCTACGAACGGCCGGCAAGCGCAAGCGCGCATCCGGTCATCCATTGCGCCGACGCGGACACGGCCGCCAGGCTGGCGATGGCTCGCGGCCAGCGCATCTTCCTCGCCACCGGCAGCAAGGAGCTGCACCGCTTCCTCGCCGCCGACGCGGAGCAAAAGCATCAATGGTTCGTGCGGCTGGCGCCTGACCCGCAGCATTTGCAGCGGGCACTGGACTTAGGTCTCCCGCGCGCGCGCGTCTGCGCAATGCAAGGCCCGTTCTCGCAAGCCGCCAACGAGGCGCTGTGGCGCGATTGGGGAATCGACTGCGTGATCAGCAAGGACGGCGGCGAGGCCGGCGGCTTCGACGCCAAGGCCGCCGCCGCGGCGGCGCTGGGCATACCGTTCATCGTCATCGATCGTCCGCGGCTGGATTACCCGCAAGCCTTTGGCGACTTCGCTTCCGTGCTGGCGGCCCTGCCGCAGGGAGGCCAGGCATGAGCGCGCCGCGCCTTCCCGTCACCGTGCTGACCGGCTTCCTCGGCGCCGGCAAGACCACCTTGCTGTCCAAGCTGCTGGAAAACAACAAGCAACGCCGGCTGGCCATCCTGGTCAACGAGTTCGGCGAGGTGTCGATAGACGGCGGCCTGCTGCGCGACGCTGATGCCGGCGGCGTGGAAATCCACGACTTGGCCAACGGCCTGGTCGCCTACGACGACGACGCCGACTTCCTGCCCACCATGCTGGCGCTGTGGCAACGCCGCCAGCAGATCGACCACGTGCTGATCGAAACCTCGGGCCTGGCGCTGCCCAGCGCGGTGATGGCCCAGCTGCAAAGCGAGGCGCTGGCGCCTTATTTCGTGCTGGACGCGACGCTGGCGGTGGTCGACACCCCGCTGCTGCTGGCCGGCCACTTCGCGCCGGCCGGAGACGGCGGCAAGGCCGACGCGGTGGCGGAGCTGTTCGACCAGCAGCTGGGCCACGCCGACATCGTGGTGCTGAACAAGATAGACGCGCTGTCCGCCGACCAGCTGCTGGCGGCTGAGGAAGCCGTTCGCCGGCAAGCGCCGTCGATCCGCTTCATCGAACTGGCCTATCAAGCCAAGCTGGACACCCGGCTGACGCTGGGCCTGCATCTGCACGAGGCCGCGCCGGCCGCGCACCGCCATTACGGCCCGGTGGCCAGCATGCCCGGGCTCGCGATGCGGCCGCTGGCCAACCAGGGGCTGCTGGACGGCCACAGCCACGGCGGCCAGGCCGCGCACAGCCACGGCCTGTCCACCCACAAGCATTTCCACGAGCAGGACCCGGGCTGGCAATCGTTCATGATACGCAGCAAGGAGGCGCAGCATGCCGACAAGCTGGCGGCGGCGCTGGAGGCCATCGCCCGCGAGGAGCCGCTGCTCAGGATCAAGGGCTTCGCCGCCTGCGCCGACGGCCCCGGCCGGCTGCTGGCCCAGGGCGTGCGCAAGCGCATCGAGTTGAGCCGCGACCAGGCGCTGGCCGCGCCGCGTCAGGCGCAGTTGGTGTTCATCGGCTACCACCCCAGCCGCCCGCGCGTGGTGGCCTTGCTGCGCGACATCACCGGCGCGCATTGGAGCTAGGCGGTGAGCGCATTGGAACTATGCGGCCTGGACTGGTCACCGGACGCCGCGACAGCGCCTGAGGCGAGGCTGCTGCGCGACATCGCGCTGACCGTCCGGCCCGGCGAATTCGTCGGCGTCATCGGCCCCAACGGCAGCGGCAAGACCAGCACGCTGCGTTGCGCCTTCCGCTTCAACAAGCCGCTGGCCGGCGAAGCCAAACTCGACGGCGCCGACATCTGGGGCCAATCCGCCGCCTCCTTCGCCCGCCGCGTCGCGGTGGTGCTGCAGGAATTCCCGGAGGACTTCGGCCTGACCGTGCGCGAAGTGGCCGACATGGGCCGCATTCCGCACCAGTCGCTGCTGCGCGGCGGCAGCGCCGCCGATCATGCCATCGTCGACGACGCGCTGGACCAGGTGGGCCTGACGTCGCAGCAACACCAGCCTTTCGCCACGCTGTCCGGCGGCGAGAAGCAGCGCGCGCTGCTGGCGCGGGCGCTGGCTCAGAAGCCAGAGCTGCTGATCCTGGACGAGCCGACCAATCACCTGGACCTGCGCCACCAATTGTCGCTGCTGCGCTTGGTGCGCCGGCTGGGCATCGCCGCCATCGCCACGCTGCACGATCTGAACCTGGCCGCCGCCTTCTGCCACCGGCTGTACGCGCTGAAGGCCGGCCGCGTCGTCGCCAGCGGCGCGCCGGAAGCGGTGCTGACGCCGTCCTTGCTGGCCGAAGTGTTCGGCGTGCGCGCGCTGGTGGATCGCCACCCGCTGGCCGGCCACCCCCGCATTACCCTATTAGAAGAAGAAATCCAATGAAACGCATCCGCCCCTCGCTCATCGCCTGCGGCCTGGCCGCGCTGCTGTCCGCCCAAGTCCACGCCACCCGCTACCCGTTCACCCTCCAAAGCTGCAACCGCCAGGTGACTTTCCAGCATGCGCCGCAACGCGCGGTCAGCCACGACATCAATCTGACCGAGATGATGGCGGCGCTGGGCCTGCAAAGCCGCATGGTCGGCTACACCGGCATCAGCGCCTGGAACAAGCTGAACGCGCCGCTGAAGCAGGCGCTGGGCGCGCTGCCGGAGCTGGCCGGCGATTACCCGTCGTCCGAGGTCTTGCTGGCCCGCAACGCCGACTTCTTCTTCGCCGGCTGGAACTACGGCCTGCGCGTCGGCGGCCCGGTCACGCCGGCCTCGCTGGCGCCCTTGGGCATCCATGTCTACGAGCTCAGCGAATCGTGCGCCCACGTGATGAAGCGTCCGGCGGCCAGCCTGGACGACGTCTACCGCGACATCGGCAACCTCGGCCGCATCTTCGACGTGGAGCCGCGCGCGCAGAAAGTGGTGGCCGAGATGCGCGCCAAGGTGGACGGCGTCGCCGCCCGCGTCGCCAAGCGCAAGGCCACGCCGTCGGTCTTCGTCTACGACAGCGGCGAGGACCGCCCCTTCAGCGCCGGCCGGCTGGCGATGCCCGACGCGCTGATCCGCGCCGCCGGCGGCCGCAATATCCTCTCCGACGTCAACGCCAGCTGGACCCGCGTCGACTGGGAAACCGTGGTGGCGCGCAATCCGCAAGCCATCGTGATCATTGACTACGGCAAGGTCACCGCGCAGCAGAAGATCGCCTTCCTGCAGAAACACCCGGCGCTGAACAAGATCGCGGCGGTGCGCGACAAGCGCTTCATCGTGCTGCCCTATGACAGCGCGACGCCCGGCATCGCCAATGCCGACGCGATAGGCGCGCTGGCGCGCGGCCTGCACCCGGAGGCCTTCGCCAAGTGATCCGCGCCGCAGCCAACCGTCTATCGGCCTGGCCTTTGCTGGGCCTCTTGCTGGCCCTGCTCGCGCTGTCGCTGCCGCTGGCTTCCGGCCTGGGCGCGGCGCCGGCGGCCTTCTCCGTCAGCTCCAATGTGCTGCTGCACCAGCTGGGCCTGCCGGTGGAACCGGCCTGGCAGCCGGGCCAGGACTTGATCATCTGGCAGCTGCGGCTGCCGCGCGTGCTGCTGGGCGGCATGGTCGGCGCCGGTCTGGCGCTGGTGGGCGCGGCCTTGCAAGCCACCACCCGCAACCAGCTGGCCGATCCGCACCTGCTGGGCGTCAGCTCCGGCGCCACGCTGGGCGCGGTGACGGTGCTGCTGTTCAGCGGCAATGTGCTGGGCGGCGCCACGTTGCCGCTGGCCGCCTTCACCGGCGCCTTGCTGGCGACCCTGCTGGTCACCGGCATCGCCGTGCGCCAGCGCCGCTTGCAAGCCGAGCGGCTGCTGCTGGCCGGCGTGGCCGTGTCCTTCCTGCTGATGGCGCTGGCCAATCTGATGCTGTATCTGGGCGACCACCGCTCGGCCTCGGCGGTGCTGTTCTGGATGCTGGGCGGTCTGGGCCAGGCGCGCTGGGAGCTGCTGCCGGCGCCGCTGGCTGCGCTATGCCTGGGCCTGGCCGCGCTGCTGATGGTAGCCAGGCCGCTGAACGCGCTGATGGCCGGCGAGCAGACCGCCGTCACGCTGGGCATACGCGTGACCCGGCTGCGGCTGGCGGTGTTCGCCGCCTCCTCGCTGCTGACCGGCACCATGGTCGCTGTCAGCGGGGCGATCGGCTTCGTCGGCCTGATGATTCCGCACATCGCCCGCCGCTGCGTCGGCGCCGACCACCGCCGCCTGCTGCCGGCCTGCGCGCTGTTGGGCGCGCTGTTCCTGATCTGGGTGGACGCCGCTGCGCGCACGCTGATCGCGCCGGAAGACATCCCGGTCGGCGTCGGCACCGCCGCCGTCGGCGGCGCCTTCTTCATCTGGCTGCTGCGCCGCTGACGGCGCCGGCCCACACAAGGACGACATTATGAAAACCGATCCGGCCTCCCACCAGCGCATGACCGAGAAGCGCAAGGCGGGCTTCGAGAAGAAAAAGGCCGCCGCCACCGGCGAAAAAGGCCTGCTCATCGTCAACACCGGCACCGGCAAGGGCAAGAGCAGCGCCGCCTTCGGCATGGGGCTGCGGGCTGTCGGCCACGGCATGCGCCTGGGCGTGGTGCAGTTCATCAAGGGCGCGCTGCACACCGCCGAGCGCGACCTGCTGGGCGGCTTCGACAACTGCGACTTCCACACCATGGGCGAAGGCTATACCTGGAACACCCAGGACCGCGAAGCCGACATCGCCACCGCGCGCAAGGGCTGGGAACAGGCGCTGGCGATGCTGGGAAGCGACGATTACGACATGGTGATCCTCGACGAATTGAACGTGGTGCTGAAGTACGAATACCTGCCGCTGGACGAAGTGCTGGCCGCCTTCTCAGCCCGCCCGGCGATGCAGCACGTGGTGGTCACCGGCCGCCACGCGCCGGAAGCCTTGCTGGAGGCCGCCGACCTGGTCACCGAGATGCGGCTGGTCAAGCACCCCTACCGCGAGCAGGGCATCAAGGCGCAGCGCGGAGTGGAATTCTGATGACGGCCCGCCGCTGTCCGGCGCTGTTCCTGACCGCCCCCGCCTCGCACCAGGGCAAGACCACGGTGACGGCGGCGCTGGCCCGCCATCACCGCAATCAAGGCCGCCGGGTGCGGGTGTTCAAGACCGGGCCGGACTTCCTCGATCCCTATATTCTCGAGCGGGCCAGCGGCCACGCCGTCTACGGCCTGGACCTTTGGATGAACGGCGAGGACGACTGCCGCGCCCGGCTGCATCAGGCCGCTGCCGACGCCGACCTGATCCTGATCGAGGGCAGCATGGGCCTGTTCGACGGCACGCCCAGCAGCGCCGACCTGGCCGCCCTGCTCGGCGTGCCGCTGGCGGCGGTGATAGACGCCGCCGGCATGGCGCAGACCTTCGCCGCCGTCGCCCATGGCCTGACCGGCTTCCGCCCCGGCCTGGCCTTCCACGGCATCATCGCCAACCACGTCGCCAGCGAGCGCCACGCCGAGATGCTGGCCCAGCAACTGCCTGAGCACCTGCCGCTGTTGGCCGCGCTGCGCCGCGACGAGGCGGTTCGGTTGCCGGAACGCCATCTGGGCCTGGTGCAGGCGCAGGAAATCGCCGATCTGGACGCCCGCCTCGACCGCGCCGCGGCGCAGATCGCGGCCACCGCGCTGGCCGAACTGCCGCTGGAGGTCGAGTTTCCCGACTTTGCTCCTCCTGCCATGCCGCCGCTGCTAGCAGGCAAGCGCATCGCCATCGCCCGCGACACGGCCTTCGCCTTCGTCTATCCGGCAAACCTCGAAACGCTGGTCCAACTGGGCGCGGAGCTGGCCTTCTTCTCGCCGCTAGCCGACGCCGCGCTGCCCGATTGCGACGCCGTCTACCTGCCCGGCGGCTACCCGGAACTGCATCTGGACGCGCTGGCCGCCAATACGTCGCTCAAGGCGGATCTGCATAAGCACACCGCGGCCGACAAACCGCTGTACGCCGAGTGCGGCGGCATGCTCTACCTGCTGGACAGGCTGACCAACCGCGAGGGCGGCAGCGCGGCAATGCTGGGGCTGCTACCCGGCCACGCCACGCTGCAAGCGCGGCTGTGCGGGTTGGGCCTGCAGCAAATGGACTTTCCCGGCGGCGCGCTGCGCGGCCACACTTTCCACTACACCCGGCTGGAAACGCCGCTCGCCCCCGCTTGCCATGCCCGCAGGGCCAGCGGCGCGGGCATGGGCGAAGCGCTATACCGACAGGGCAGCCTGCTGGCCAGCTATTTCCACGCCTACTTCCCCTCCAACCCCTTAGCCACCGCGAGCCTGTTCCTGCCATGAACCGATATCCGCAAGCCGACATAGACGCCGTCTACCGCGCCATCCGCGAACGCCGCGACATGCGCCACTTCAAGCCAGATCCGGTCGATCCCGAAATCCTGCAACGGCTGCTGGAAGCCGCCCACTTCGCGCCCAGCGTCGGCTTCATGCAACCCTGGCGCTTCATCCGCATCCGCAACGCCGAGCTGCGCCAACAACTTCACGCGCTGGTGGAGGAAGAGCGCGTGCAGACCGCCCGCGCGCTGGGCGAACGCGAGGACGCGTTCATGAAGCTGAAAGTGGAAGGCGTGCTCGATTGCGGCGAAGTGCTGGTGGCGGCGCTGATGGACGGCCGCGAGCGCCACGTGTTCGGCCGCCGCACGCTGCCGGAGATGGACCTGGCTTCGGTGGCCTGCGCCATCCAGAACATGTGGCTGGCCGCGCGCGCCGAGGGCCTGGGCTTGGGCTGGGTATCCATCTTCGACCCGGACAAGCTCGCCGCCCTGCTGGCCATGCCGGCCGGCGCGCGGCCGGTGGCGATACTGTGCATAGGCCATGTCGAGGCGTTTTACGAAAAGCCCATGCTGGAGCAGGAAAACTGGGCCAGCCGACAACGGCTGGCCGATCTGGTGTTCGAAGACGGCTGGCCGCGCCAGGACTGACTTCTCGTCCCGAGCCAAGCCTCAGGCCACTTGCATACAATCGATCGCGCCTTCATGAAAATGTCCATTGAATTTATGTAATCCCAAACAATAATTCAATAGCATTTTAAAAAGGAGAGATGCATGAAATATGCAAAAGAACTGACCGCCCTATGCTTGCTTTCGCTTGCCGCTATGGCTCAGGCCGACGCGCCGGCGCCGCGCTGGGCCGTGCAGACCGAAGGACGGCAGGTGCGCCATGCCGACGGCTGGCAAGCCACCTGGCCCGGCGTCAACTGGAGCATCCGCGTCGCCGCCCAGGCGGTGGGCGTCGCGCTTGACGACGCGGTCAATGACTATTCGCTGGAAATAGACGGCAAGGCCGCGCAGAAGATCAGCCCCGCCGCCGGCGCGCGCACCATCTGGCAAGATCTACCGGACCGCAAGCCGCACATTGTGCGCTTGTTCAAGCTGACCCAGTCGCCGGACAATCCCGGCCTGTTCCAGGGATTCTCGCTGCGCGAGGGCCGCGCGCTGGCGCTGCCGCCCAAATCGCGCCGCCAGATAGAGTTCATCGGCGACTCCTGGACCGTGGCCTACGGCAATCTGTCCGACACCCGCGATTGCACCGACCAGCAAATCGTCGAGCGCAGCGACGCCAGCCAGAGCTTCGCCGCCTACCTCGGCACATTCTACGGCGCGCAAATACAAAACAACGGCATGTCCGGCATGGGCATGGTGCGCAACTGGGGCGGCAATATGCCGCAGGTGGATTACCGCAGCTACCATCCTCGCCTCCTGCAAAACTTGCCGCAAACCGCGCCCGGCAATAACGCCGACCATCGCTACGGCTGGCAACCGCAACTCGTGGTGATCGCGCTGGGCATCAATGACTTCGGCACCGATGTCGGTCCCAACGAAGGCCACAGCCAGGCGCAATTGGCCGCGGATTATCTCAAGGCCTATCACGGCCTGATCACGGAATTGAAACAGCGCTACGACAACCCGGCGTTCCTGCTGGCAGGGACTTTTCTGTGGCCGGCCGACCGGATGCGTCCGCTGGTCAGCCAGGTGGTGGATGAGGAAAGGCAAAAAGGGACGACGGTGGCCTATGTGGACTGGCAGAATATCGAGCTGACCGGCTGCAACTGGCACCCCAACCTGGCCGACCACGCCAAGATGGCCACGCAAATGGAAACCGCCATCGGGACGCTGGGCAATATTTGGGACAAGTAAATCGGCGGACGCCGCGCCTCCCGGCGCGGCCCGCTCAGGCTGCCGGCAGCGGCCAGTGAGGATTCCAGGCCACTTCCCACAAGTGGCCGTCTGGGTCTTGGAAATAACCGGCGTAGCCGCCCCAGAAGGTATCCTGGGCCGGCTTGACGATGGCCGCGCCGGCCCGCTCGGCCTGGACCATCGTTTCGTCCACTGCCGCGCGAGTGGCCACGTTGTGGCCTATCGACAACTCGGCGGCGCTGCGCGGCTGCAAAGAGAGGCCGGCATCCTGCGCCAGGCTGGCGCGCGGGTACAAGGCCAGCTTCAGCCCGCCCTCCAGCTCGAAAAACGCCACGGCGCCGTATTCGAATTCGCGGCCCACGATGCCTTCGGTCTTCAGCCCCAGGCCATCGCGGTAAAAACACACCGCGCGCGCCAAATCATCCACGCCCAGCGTCAGCAAAGTGATGCGCGCTTTCATGCCGGCCTCCCCTCACCGTCCCTTGAACTCAGGCTGCCGCTTGTCCAGAAAAGCCTGTGTGCCGATGCGAAAATCCTCGCTTTGCGCAACCAGGCCAAAGTAGTCGGCCCCCAGCCGCGCCGACTCGTCCTCGCTCATGGACAAGCCCCGGTGAATGGCTTCCCAACTCAAGCGCACGGCCAAGGGCGACTGGGCCATGATTTCGCGCAGCAGCGCCTCGGATTCGGCGATTAGACGGTCCGCCGCCACCACCCGGTTGACCAGCCCCAATCGGCAGGCTTCTTCCGCGTCGATCAAACGCCCGGTCAGCAGCATTTCCGCCGCTCTGCCCTTGCCTATCAGCCTGGGCAGCCGCGTGGTGCCGCCGAAACCTGCCACCGCGCCGATTTTCACTTCTGGATGGCCGAAACGGGCTTGCGGCGCGGCCAACCGCAGCATGCAGGCCTCGGCGATTTCCAATCCCCCGCCCAGCGCGTCGCCATGGATCGCCGCCAGCACCGGCTTGCCCAGCGTCTCTATCCTCCCAGTCACCGCCACCGCCAGCCGGGCCAGCTCTCGCACCTCGGCGGCCGATGCGCGGCTTAAATAGCCGATATCCGCTCCGGCGGAAAACGCGCGGCCCTGCCCTGTCAGCATCACCGCTCCCGCCGCCTCGTCCCGCTCCGCTCGCTCCAGCGCGGCCAGCAACTGGCCCAGCAAAGCGGGGTTCATCGCATTCAGACAATCCGGCCGACGCAACTCCAGCATAGCGATGCCGCCTTCTACGCCATAGCTCACCACTTCCCGCTCTTGCATACGCCTCCCTTTCAGTTCGCCGGCCAGCCGGCATCTGCGAGTCCGCGGGTCAGTCCATCCGGATATGACGCGCAGCGCCTGGTCTGTCATTTGCCCCCTGTTCGACCCATGCTTTTTTTCTGCAGGCAACTGGGGCACAGACAATCTCCATCCGTCTCCCGCACCGGCAACTCATGCGGCAGGTCCATGCACCAGCAACCGCCCTGCTCGCCGCCCGCGCCGCAGGTAAAGCCGCTGCCGCAGCTTGCGCACACTTTGGGCTGAACAGGCAGGGGCAAAGCCAGCAGCCGCTGCCACACCGCTTCTTTCCTCACGGGGCTATAGCTGGACCAGCCAGCTATCTCGTCCAGCGTGCGCCGGCAGCCCACGCAAACTTGGCCGCTGTCGTCGAGCCGGCACACGCCGATGCAGGGCGACGGCGGCGTCTTGTCCAATGCTTCCAAACCACACCTCAAAATTCAATCATGACTGGTGGAATGGTAGCGCGGCATCACGGCTCAGGCCAGTTGCCGCCAGCGCTGACGCAAGCCCGCCGCGTGAAACAGGCCATAGGCCAGGCAGATCAGCGAACTCCAGACGGCGAAGGCATTGAGCGCGTCCGGCCGCAACAGCCAGATTGGCAGCAGCGTCAAACCGCGCAAGAGGTAGATGGTCGTGATGACCGACAGCGCGGGCCGCAGCAAAGGCAGGCGGCGCACCCAGCCCGCGGCGGAGAAGGCATAGAGCGCCCAGATAGCCAAGACGGCGGCGATGCCCAGCGTCGCCAGCGCCGGCCACCACTCGCCCCTTCCGGCCGCCGCGGCTAAATCCGGCGGCGCGCCGAAAAAAAGATACCAAGCCGGCCCGCCGAGAATGCAGGCGAGATGCAGCAGGCTGGCCAGCAGGCTCAAGCCGCCGGCGATCAACAGATTGCGATTCATGGCGCGCCCCTATCTTGATTTTGACGATCAAAATAATAACATTGGCATTTCTCGCGCGCATGAAAAACGGCGCGATCCTTCGCGCCGTCCTGTCCTGCAAACCAAATGCTTACTTGGCCGCGGAAGCGTCCTTGCCAGCGCCGCCGCCTACGGTTTCCATCACCTTCCACTGGCCGTTTTCGACCTTGTACACGGTGATGCCGCCGTCCTTCAGGTCGCCCTTGTCGTCATAGGTCCAATTGCTGGAAGTCACGCCTTGGTGGGTGATCTTGGCCAGCACCGGCAGGTAGGCCTTGGGATCGGACGAGTTGGCGTCCTTCATGGCCTGGATCAGGGTGCGGGTGGCGTCGTAGCCGTACGGCGAGTAGGTGGCTACGTCGGTCTTGAAGCGGGCCTTGTAACGGCTTTCGTAGTCCTTGCCGCCCGGCATCTGTTCCAGCGGCAGGCCGGCCAGCGAGGCGATGGTGCCGTCGGCTTCCTTGCCCGCCAGTTGCAGGAAGGTCGGGGTCTTGGTCATTTCGCCGGAGATCAGCGGAGCCTTGAGGCCCAGGCGCTTCATCTGCTTGACCATGGGCGCGGACTGCGCGTCGGCGCCGCCGTAGAACACCACGTCCGGGTTCGCGCCCTTGATGGAGGTCAGGATGGCGGTGAAGTCGGTGGCCTTGTCATTGGTGAACTCGCGCTTCACCACGTCGCCGCCGGCTGCGCGCGCGGACTTCTCGAACTCGTCGGCCAGGCCCTGGCCGTAGGCGGTGCGGTCGTCGACGATGACGATCTTCTTCGCGTGCAGCTTCTCCACCGCGAACTTGCCCATCACGCCGCCCTGCTGGGTGTCGGAGGTCATAGAGCGGAAGGTGTTCTTGAAGCCCTGGGCGGTGAACACCGGCGAGGTGGCCATGGCGATCATCGGGATGCCGGCGTCGGAGTAGATCTTGGAGGCCGGGATGGCGGTGCCGGAGTTGAAGTGGCCGATGATGCCGGCGACTTTCTCGTCCACGAATTTCTGCGCCAGCTGGGTGGCGGTTTTCGGATCGGCCTGGTCGTCCTGCGCGTCCAGCACGAAGGTGACCGGCTTGCCGCCGATGGTCGGCTTGTCGGCGTTGGCGTCTTCGATAGCCAGCGTCACGCCGTTCTTGTATTCCTCGCCATAGTGCGATTGCGGGCCAGTCAGCGGAGCCGCGAAACCGATCTTGATCTCACTGCCAGCGCTAGCCTGGGCCGGAGCGGACGCGGCGCCGGCGGACGCGGCTTCTTCCTTCTTGCCGCAGGCGGACAGGGCGACGGCGGCGGCGACCGCCAGAGTCAGGGTGGACAGCTTGGATACTTGCATCTCTTCGTTCCTCTTCTCTTGCTTCAACTTCGAACGTCAATGTAATCGGCCGTAGCCGGGTTCAGACTTGCTCTTAAAGTAAAAACTCTGGCCGCATTATTTCAATGCGGCCAGAAGCTGGCAAGTTCTTATTCTGTCATGCTCATCAGGCTGGCGTTGCCGCCCGCCGCCGTGGTGTTCACGCTGAGCGCGCGCTCCACCACCAGCCGGTGGATATTGTAGCCCTGCGCGCCGCGCGCGATCAGCGGCACCAGCGCGCCGTCGCGGGCGGCCAGCTTGCGGCGGGCCTCCTCCGCTCCTGCGCCGTCGAACAACACCGCGGACACGTCGGCCGCCAAAACATCCACCGATGTCTCCGCATGGCCGCCCAGCGCGGCGGCCAGCTTGCGGCCCGCCTCGCTGTCCGGCAGCACGGCGCGGTTGCCGGCGGCGAAGGCCACGGCCAGTTGCTCGGCCAAGGCCTGCGCGTCGCCCGCCACGCAGCCGATGCGGCCGCGGCCGGCGAAGGACAAGACATTGTTCTCGCCGGTCGGGCCAGGCAAGGCCACGCTATGCGACAGCGGGCTTTCCTTGCGCGCGGCGGCGATGACGCCGTCCAGCGCCAAGCCCATACCCTTGGCAGCGGCGGACAAAGCGTCCAGCGCAGTCCAATCGACAGCCGCGTGCGCGACGGCCAGCTTGGGCTGCCAAGCTGCGCGGCTCAGGCGGTACAAATAGTACGGGCCGCCGGCCTTGGGGCCGGTGCCGGACTTGCCTTCGCCGCCGAAGGGCTGCACACCCACCACCGCGCCGACGATATTGCGGTTCACATAGACGTTGCCCACCTTGATCTTGCCGCAGATGTCGGCGATGGTTTCGTCGATGCGGCTGTGGATGCCGTGGGTCAGGCCGTAGCCGGTGGCATTGATCTCGGCCACCGCCTTGTCCAGATCGGCCGCGGCGAAGCGCAGCACATGCAGCACCGGGCCGAACACTTCGCGCTTCAGCTCGGACAGGTTGTCGATTTCGAACAGCGTCGGCGCCACATAGGTTCCGTGCTCGCAATCGGCGCTCAACTTGGTTTGATGCACGGCGCGCGCCGAATGCTTCAGCTTGTCGATATGCGCCAGCAAGCCGGCTTGCGCCTCCGCGTCTATCACGGGGCCGACGTCGGTAGTGAGCTTGGCCGGGTTGCCCACGGTCAGCTCGTCCATCGCGCCTTTGATCATCTTGATGACCTTGTCGGCGATGTCGTTCTGCAGATACAGCACGCGCAGCGCCGAGCAGCGCTGGCCGGCGGAGTCGAAGGCCGAGCTCAGCACGTCGGTCACTACTTGCTCCGGCAACGCCGAGCTGTCGACGATCATCGCGTTCATGCCGCCGGTTTCCGCCACCAGCACGGTGTCGTCGCCGCGCTTGGCCAAGGTGCGGTTGATGATCTGCGCCACTTCGGTGGAGCCGGTGAAGATCACGCCCTGGATGCGCGCGTCGCCGGTCAGCGCCGCACCCACCACCTCGCCGCGGCCAGGCAGGAACTGCAGCGCGGCGCGCGGCACGCCGGCTTCATGCAGCAGGCGCACGGCGTAGGCGGCGATCAGGCTGGTCTGCTCGGCCGGCTTGGCCAGCACGGTGTTGCCGGCGGCCAGGGAGGCGACGACTTCGCCTATGAAAATAGCCAGCGGAAAGTTCCACGGGCTGATGCACACCACCGGACCCAGCGGCTTGTGCGTGGCATTGTCGAATTCGGATGCGATCTGCGCCGCGTAGTAACGGCAGAAATCCACCGCCTCGCGCACTTCGGCGATGGCATTGTTCAGCGTCTTGCCGGCTTCGCGCACCGCCAGGCCCATCAGCGCGGCCATATTGGCCTCCATCAGGTCCGCCATGCGGTTCAGGCAGGCTGCGCGTTCGGCCACCGGCGTGGCCGCCCATTCCGCCGCGAAGGCAGCGGAATGGCGCAGCGCGCGCTCCACGTCATCGGCGGTGGCTTCCAGCACCTTGCCCACCACATCGTCGCGCTGAGCCGGATTGCGCACTTCCTGCAATTCGCCATCGGTCACATCGCCATCCCCCAGCATGGGAAAGGCTGCCCAGCGTTGCTGCTCCGAAGCCTGCAAGCTCAGTTGCAGCGTGGCCAGCACGTGTTCGCTGGACAGATCCAGCCCCTTGGAATTGCGGCGGCCGTTGCCGTATACGTCCACCGGCAGCGCGATCTTGCCGTGCGGCTGGCCAGCGTGGCCGGCGGCCTCGGCCACCGGGTCAGTCACCAGGTCGTCAATCGATACGGCCTCGTCGACGATGCGGTTTACGAAGGACGAGTTGGCGCCGTTTTCCAGCAGACGGCGCACCAAATAGGCCAGCAGCGTCTCGTGCGAACCCACCGGCGCGTAGATGCGGCAGGCCTTGCCCAGCTTGTCCTTGCCGACAACTTGGTCGTACAGGGTCTCGCCCATGCCGTGCAGGCATTGGAACTCATAGTCCAGTCCGGTGGACATGTTATAGATGGCCGACAGACTGTAAGCGTTATGGGTGGCAAACTGCGGGTAGATGGCGTCCTGCGCCGCCAGCAGCTTCTTGGCGCAGGCAAGGTAGGACACATCGGTGTAGACCTTGCGGGTATAGACCGGATAGCCCGGCAGGCCATCCACCTGGGCGCGCTTGATCTCCGCATCCCAGTAGGCGCCTTTGACCAGGCGCACCATGAAGCGGTGGCCGGTGCGGCGGGCCAGATCGATCAGGAAGTCGATCACGAAAGGACAGCGCTTCTGGTAGGCCTGCACCACAATGCCTATGCCCTCGAAACCCCTCAGATCCGCGTCGTTGGCCAGCGCCTCCACCAGGTCCATGGAGATTTCCAGGCGGTCGGCCTCTTCGGCGTCGATATTCAGGCCGATATTGTACTGCTTGGCCAACAGGAACAGCTCTTTCAAGCGCGGCAGCAGTTCAGCCATCATGCGCTCATGCTTCAGACGAGCGTAGCGCGGGTGGATGGCGGACAGCTTGACCGAGATGCCGGGACCATCGTAAATGCCGCGGCCATTCGATTCCTTGCCTATGGCGTGGATGGCTGTGACGTAGTCTTTCAGATAACGCTGCGCGTCGGCTTCGGTCATCGCCGCCTCGCCCAGCATGTCATAGCTGAAGCGGTAGCCGCGCGCTTCGCGTTCGCGGCCGTTTGCCAGCGCTTCTTCAATCGTTTCGCCGGTGACGAACTGTTTGCCCAGCATGCGCATGGCCATGTCCACGCCCTTGCGGATCAGCGGTTCGCCACCCTTGGCGATCAGGCGGGTCATCGCGGCCGACAGGCCGGAGGCGCTGTGCGAGGCAACCAGCTTGCCGGTCACCAGCAGGCCCCAGGCGGCGGCATTGACGAACAAGGACGCGCTGTTGCCCAAGTGGGCTTTCCAGTCGCCGCGGGAAATCTTGTCGCGGATCAGCTTGTCTGCCGTCTCGCGGTCGGGGATGCGCAACAGCGCCTCCGCCAGGCACATCAGGGCGATGCCTTCGCTGCTGTCCAGCGAGAACTCGTGCATCAGCGCGTCCACGCCGCTGGCACGGGTGCGCTCGCGGCGCACCTCGGTCACCAGTCGGCGCGCCAATTGCTGCACCGAGGCGACCTGCTCGGGACTCATCGCCGCCTGCGCAAGCAAGGCTTGCACGCATTCGCGTTCATCGCGCCGGTAAGCGGCTGTGATCGCGTCGCGCAGAGCGGACTGCTGATGAGCAAAGGATTCGAATTGCATGGGTTTCTCCGATATTGTTTGCAGCCCCGGCCTCGCATCCGGGTAAGCCGTCTATTGTATACAAGAGACGTCAAAACTGTTGGACAATATAAAATATTCTTTAGCGCTTAAACGCTATCAAACTCATGCAGGACAAGGCCTGCAACGGATTCCCTTTTCAACTCAAATGACTACAAAGTCATAAGCGGCAATTCAAAACACGGATGCTATGGCGTTTACAGACCATGTAGTCAGTCAAAATGCTCTATTTGAAATCACATCAATAGCAAACAAATGCTGTCTTGAATAGACAAATCCGACTAGTACAGTTGCAACGGCAATAGCAAACCCATGCCCTCAAACATTCATCAAAATGACACACTGCACGCGCCGTGGAAACGCAAAAAGCCCCAGGCGATTGCCTGGGGCTTCATTTTTGGAATCTGGCGATGTCCTACTTTCACATGGCGAATGCCACACTATCATCGGCGCTAAGATGTTTCACGGTCCTGTTCGGGATGGGAAGGCGTGGGACCATCTCGCTATGGTCGCCAGAAAAAACGTGAACGCTGTCGCGTAATTCTGGATTCGCTTCTCTCGAAGCGAAACGCCGAGTCGTATAAACTCGGCGCTATCGTATAGGGCGTCTGGCGGTGTCCTACTTTCACATGGCGAATGCCACACTATCATCGGCGCTAAGATGTTTCACGGTCCTGTTCGGGATGGGAAGGCGTGGG
>NZ_PQWB01000052.1 GCF_002924365.1 Chromobacterium alticapitis
GCGGCGCCGCAGGGGGCTGCGCCGCGAAGACTTAAAGGGGGAGAAGAATGAAGCGGACGATTATCTGTACAAGCCTGTTGCTGTCGTGGAGCGCGTGCGGTCTGGCCGGTGAGATCACCATGAGCACGCTGCCATCAGGCCTGGGGGACGGCAGCCGTGTCGAGCTGGGCGCCGCGCAGCTTGAAGTGAAGGGAACGATGGCGGTGGGCAGTGTCTATCGCATGGACAGGCCCGACCCGACCTTCACCAGCCATGCCAACGCGATGGATACCTTGAACGATGGGGATCTCAATTACGGCCGCGGCAGCCTGATCTCCGAAGCCTGGCAGGGCTATGCCCAGGGCGATCTGCGCTACCGCGACACGGGCGTCTTCGTCAGCGCCAAGGCCTGGTACGACTACGGCTTGATCCATGGAGCCGCGCCGCACGGCCATTCGCCCAATGGCTACGCGCCGGGCGCGCCGCTGAATGATAGCGGCTTCACCGCGCTGGACCGCTTCAGCGGCGTGGCGCTGGATGACGCTTATTTTTACGGCCGTGCGCAGATGGGCCAATCTTCCATGTTGCTGCGGCTGGGACAGCAAGTGATCCCGTGGGTGACGCCCACCACCATCCTGGGCGGCATCCAGCAAGTCAACGCGATGGATTTCAATGCGCTGGGCCGAGCCGGCACGGTGCCGGAGATGGTCAATATCCCGGCGCCGGCTTTCTACGCCAAGCTGGACGCGACGCCCAAATTGTCCGTGGACGGGTATTACCAGTTCCAGTTCCAGCCCAATGCCTACCCATCCTGCGGCGTTTTCTATTCCGGCAACGACTACGCCCAGCCCGGCTGTAACAAGCTGACGCTGAACGGCAGCCTGTTGAGCATGCTGAAGCGCCGCGGCATCGTCACCAGCGACCAGCAATCGGCCGCCAATCCCTTGGACTACATCGCGCGCGTGGCTGATGACAAACCTTATGGCGGCGAATTCGGCATGAGCCTGAATTACCTGCTGGACGGCATCGGCCAGCTGGGGCTGTTTTATTCGAACCAAACCAGTCCGATGAGCTTGACCCAGATGCTGCGCACCGGTCCAGGTGTGCTGCTGCCGGCGGCCGCCAATCAGGGCCAGGCGGCGCCGACCGGCATCGCCGGCGTATTCCGGCGCAGCTTCCCGGACCATATCCATATGTACGCCGTCAATTTCAAGACCAAGCTGCCCGGCGGCACGGGCATCTACAGCGAGCTGAGTTACCGGCCCAACCAGCCGGTGGCATGGAACGGGGCGGACTTTTTATATGGCGTGCTCAGCGGGGTGGGACCGCTGGGCTATCTGGCCCACACGCCGACCGGCTACCTGGCGCGCGGCTACGATACCTTCCGCAGCACGCAGTTCAGCCTGGGCGCGACCCAGCCCTTGGGGCGGCTGTTGGGCGGCGAGGCCAAGCTGTCGGCCGAGGCCGGGGTGAAATACTTGGCGGGCCTGCCGGACCCCTACGTGATGCGTTATGGCAGAGTCGGTTTCGGCCAAGCGCCCAGCGCGGCGGCGCCGGCCTGTAATGGCACGGGCCCCAGCTGCGCGCTGGATGGTTTCGTGACGTCGTCGGCCTGGGGTGTCAGGAGCAAGCTGGAGGAGCGTTACGGCGGGGTTCTGCCGGGGCTGGACCTGATGCCTTCCCTGTTGTTGGCATATGACGTGAAGGGCTATTCGCAGGACGGCCAGTTCACCGAGGGCCGGCGCAGCTGGCTGTGGCGGCTGCAGGCCGAGTACCGCAAGCGCTATGAGTTTGAGTTGCTTTACCTGGCTACGGGGGGCGGCAAGTACAACACGCAGTCCGACCGCAGCCTGGCGATGATCAGCGCCGGCATCAAGTTCTGACTGGGTGGGCCGCGCCGTCGTGATGGCTGCGGCCTTTTTCAAGCAATTTCGCTAGAGTGGTTGATGGTTTATTTATAATAAATACAATGGAATTGACTGGCCATCTTTAATATGATTTGAATGATCCGTGCAAATACTGATTTGGTCTTTTTATCTGGTATTTTTCAATCAGTACGCGCTATGACCAAACTATCTGGCATGTGACGGTTGCAGATCGCTTGTTCCGCTTGCTGTTTCGCATCCAGTCGAACCAAGGATTGGATCATGGCCGCTCTATCTCCCCCGGCGGGTTTGCCCGCCAACATCTTCAAGACCGCGGGCCGCGTGCGCCTGATCGACAGGCAGCGTTTGTTCGGCCACGGGGAACTGACCCTCTGGCTGACCGGCCTGAGCGGCGCCGGCAAATCCACCATCGCTTACGAACTGGAAACCAGGCTGGTTCGGGCTGGCTTCTCGGCCGTGGTGCTGGACGGCGACAATCTGCGGCACGGCCTCAACCGCAACCTGGGCTTCTCCGCCGCGGAGCGGCAGGAAAACATCCGTCGGGTGGCCGAGGTGGCCAGGCTGATGAACGACGCCGGCCTGATCGTGGTCTGCGCTTGCATCTCGCCGTTGCGCGCGGATAGGGATATGGCGCGGGAGATCGTTGGCGAGCGGCGCTTTGCCGAGGTCTACGTCAGCACGCCGTTGGCGGTGTGCGAGGCGCGCGATTGCAAGGGGCTTTACGCCAAGGCCAGGGCAGGCGAAATCGCGCAGTTCACCGGGGTGTCCGCGCCATATGAGCCGCCGCCGCATCCGGCGCTGACGCTGGATGCCGGCGCGTTGCGGCTGGATGAGTCGGTCGACAGCTTGTTCGGCCTGGTGCTGCATTGCTGCAGTCCCGCCGCCATCGGGGAAAGGGAAAGCCATGACTACCGCATTTGAGACGCACAGGCCGCTGCCCGTGCTGATGATCCCGCTGCGGCGTTGCGGCAGCCATGCGCTACGGCTAAGGCTGAATTTCAGCCGGGAATTCTTCTCCCCATACCCCTTGCATATTGTCGATTTCATGCCTCTGCTGCCGTTGTACGGGGATTTGTCTCAGGACCGGAATTATTTCCAGCTGGTGGTGGACGTGGTGGGCTTGCAGGCCGCCAGCATGGTGAAGTGGCCGGATATCGCCTTCGATCCGGTTGAGCTGTTCGAGTCCCTCGCAAGCAAGCCGCGCAGCGTCCATCGCATCGTATGGGAGCTGTTGTTGCGCGCCGGAGAGAAGCAGCAGGCCAGGGTGGTGATGGACAAGTCCCTGGACAGCGTGCATTACGCGGGCGAGCTGCTGAGGCTGTTCCCGCATATGCGCTTTCTGAACGTGGTGCGTGACCCGCGCGCCCAGGTGGCATCCATCAATCGCGCCATCATTCATGATTTCGACACCGTGCTGAACGTGCGAACCTGGCTGGCCGCCTATCTGGCGGCGGACAAACTGCTGGCCGAGCATCCGGACCAGGTGCTGACGATACGTTACGAGGACTTCCTGGCGGACCAGCAAACGGTGCTGCGCCAGGTATGCGATTTCTTAGGCATCGCCTTCATGCCGCAAATGCTGGATATCCGCGGCTCCTACGAAGCCGCGAAAATCGCGCAGCTGTCCGCGTTGTGGTCGTCCAATCATTTCCCGCCCATCGCCGCGAATGCCGACAAGTTCAAGCAGCAACTGTCCATGCGCGAGATAGAAATCATCGAGACGGTTTGCCGCGATCATATGGAGCGCTATGGCTATACCCTGCTGACGGCGGCCCAGCTGCCATTGAACGAAGAGTTGATCAAGGCTGCGGAAATCCGCTCGCTGCAGGCGCGGGCCCAGGCCTGGGGCGACTTGCGGCGAGACAATCACCGCGATTACATCCTTAGGCAGTGCCGCGCCGACTATCTGGCCGGCGTGCGGCGGCGGCTGCAGCGCGACAGGCTGGTGGAGCCGGCGCAGTCTTCTTAGCGGAGTGTGCGGGTAGTGTAATGCGCTAGAGGGGGATGCCGCGGCTCGCTGACTCGGCATCACTCAAGGAAGTTGAATGAAAACGCCACGAGATGGGCTCGTGGCGTTTTGGAGCTTAAGCGCGGAGATTGATGCTGAGTCAGCCAATCGCGTTTGCGAGGCGCGCTTCCGCCAGGATCATCATGGTCAAAAGCCGGCGGTCTTGGCGACGAAGGCGTTGAGGTTGGCCACGTTCAGGCTGCCCCAGCCGGTGGTGTAATCCCAGCCGGTGGCCGCTTTAAAGGCGCCGTTGCTGCCGCTGCCCACATCATGGTACAGCGAGGCGTTGGCCTTGAAGTACTTGTAGATCGCGGTATTGGGCGAGACCAACTTGTTGCCGTTGGCTGATTGGATGCGGGTCCAGAAACCGGTGAACAGCGGCGCGGCCAGGCTGGTGCCGCCCACTTGGTAGGTGCTGCCTTGCACCAGCACCAGCTCGCCGCTGCTCGGGTCGGCATCGAAGGCGATATCCGGCACGCCGCGCCGAGTCTTGGAGGTGCCCAGCACGCCGGCGCTGGTCTGCCAGGATGGGGCCGCTTCGGTGGCGCTCGGTCCGCCGCCGCCGCCGCTCCAGGCTTTTTCGCTGCTGTAAGCGGTAGCCCCCGTCGTGGTGAGCGTGGTGCCGCCGACGGCGACGACATAGGGTGAAACTGCGGGATAGCTTTGATAGGCGGTGCCGCCGCCGCATTCATACGAGCCGGAGTCGCCGCTGGAGACCGAGAAAGTCTGGCCGTGGGCGATGGCGGCCTGAAGCATCTGGTCCACGCTGGCGGTCATGCCCGAATACAGGGCGCTCAGCTCGCATTCGCCGAGCGAAACATTGATCACCTTGGCGCTATTGGCCGACACGGCCGCATTGATGGCGGCGGCGATGTCGCTGTTGTTCATGGACGGCGCGACATAGAACTGCAGTTGCTTCAGCCCGCCGCCGCTGGCGGCGAGTATGGTCTGGCTGTCCAGGTTCCATTCGACGATGCCGGAGGTGTCTGAGCTGGGCGAGCCGGCGTTGACGATGGCCACGCTGGGCGCGGCAAAGCCGGCGCTCTTGGCGTAGTTGTTCAAATCCAGCACGGTTTGGTTCAAATTGCCTTCCGCGATGATGCCGGCCACGCTGTTTTTGGCGGCGGGAAGGCTGGCGGCATTGTAAATGGATGGGAAGTCGGCGGGCTTGTGGGCGATGACGCCGGTGCTGGCCTTGCTCACCGCTTGGGCATGGAAGGCCGTATGGAATTGATGCGCGTTTTGCAGGCCGTGCACAGCCAGCACGATGCCGGACAGGCTGGACGGCACCTTGACGTCGGCGGTGTTGGCAAAGGCTTGCCGGCCGTTGACGTTATAACGGTGCAGCTTGGTCTGGAAGGCGCTGTATGCGGTGGCAGCGCTGCCATCCGCGGTGATCAGAAGATTGTTGGGCGCGACGACGATATTGCGGAAACCGTTTTGCTGCAGGTGGCTGACAACTTGCTGGACCTGGGCGGTAGTCGGCGCGTATTGGGCCATGAACTGCGCATCGCTGATGGGCTGGCTTTGACCGGACTGGATGCCGGCAGTCAGGCTCTCCAGCTGGGGCTTGTTGCGCAGCGCCAGGCTGACGGCTACGCGCACCAGCTCGCCGCCGGCCACCTCGCCATTGTCATGGGCGCCGGCAATCAGTTGTTGCACCGGATGAGCCAGCGTGCCGGTGGCGGACCAGCTGCCGCCAGCGTGTGCCGGGATGCCGAAAGCGCCGCCGATCAGCAGCAAAAGTGTGGAATTTTGAAGCCGCATGCCATCTCTCCCTGAAGAAACCGCGTCCCGTCCTTTGAGAATAGTCGGGGTGTTACGCGTTTCCATTAGTAGCGACGGCGTATCGATTTGTAAAGTATTTGCTCTGAAATTAGCCAGTTTATCTGTAAACATTTACTTATTATTTCAATGGCATCGCATGAGTGTCGCTTGGCGGAAACACCTTGCGCATGCGGTGGAAAAACAAAACCCCGGCGCACCGGGGTTTTGTTCATGCGCGACGCCTTGATCAGAAGCCGGAGTGGCTATTGATGAAGGTGTTCAGGTTGGCGACGTTCAAGCTGCCCCAGCCAGTGGCGTAATCCCAGCTGGCAGTAGCCTTGTAGCCGCCGTTGTTGCCGCTGGTCACGTCGTGGTACAGCGACGGGTTGGCTTTGAAGTACTGGTAGATGGCCGGGTTCGGCGATACCAGGCTATTGCCGTGGGCGGACTGGATGCGGGCCCAGAAGCCGGTGAACAGCGGAGCGGCCAGGCTGGTGCCGCCGATCTGCTGATTGCTGCCGTTCACTACCACCAGCGCGCCGCTGTTCGGGTCGGCATCGAAGGAGATGTCAGGCACGCCGCGCTTGGTCTTGGAAGTGGTCAGCACGCCGGCCTTGGTTTGCCAAGACGGAGCGGCTTCGATGACGCTAGGGCCGCCGCCGGTGCCATTCCACACGCTTTCCGACGAGTACTTGGTAGTGCCGCTGGTATTCACGGTGGTGCCGCCAACCGCGATCACGTACGGCGAAGTCGCCGGGTAGCTTTGACCAGAGGTGCTGCCGCATTCGGCGGAGCCGGAGTCGCCAGTGGAAATCGAGAAGGTCTGGCCTTGAGCCACAGCGGTCTGGAAGATCTGATCGTCGGAGGCGATGGTGCCATCGCTTTGCGCGTCGCGTTCGCATTCGCCCAGCGACACGTTGATCACCTTGGCCGAGCCATCGCTGACAGCGGAGTTGTACGCGGCGGTGATGTCGGCGTTGGTCATCGAGGTGGCGACGTAGAAGTTCATTTGCTGCAGCGCGCCGCCGGCGGCGGCCAGGATGTCCTGGCTGTCCAGGTTCCACTCGCCCACGCCATCGGTGTCGGACGAAGCGTCGCCGGCATTGATCACGTTGGTTTGCACATAGCTGTAGCCGGCGGCGTCTTCAAACTGCTGCAGGTCTTGCAGGGTTTGGGTCAGGTCGCCTTCGGAGATGATGCCAACGGTGGTGTTGGTGGCCGGCGGCAGGCTGCTGGCATTGTAGATCAGCGGGAAATCGGTCGGATTGTGGCCGACTACGCTTTGGGTCTTGGCGGAAGCAAAGGTCTTCACGCCGGCCTTTTGCAAGGTGGTGTGGAAGGTGTGGATGTTCTGCAGGCCATGCACGGACAGAACGATATTGCCCAGTGATTGCGGCACTTGCGCGGCGGTCACGTTGGCAAAGCCGGCGCGGCCGTTGTTGTTGAAGCCGTGCATGGTTACGTTGAAGGCGGTCTTGGCGGTGGCCGCGCTGCCTTCGGCGGTGATCAGCATGCGGTTGGCTGCAACCTTGATGTTGCGGAAGCCGCTTTTTTGCAGGTGGGCCACGACTTGCTGGACCTGAGCCTGCGTCGGAGCGTGCTGGGCCATGAATTCAGCGTGGCTCAGCGTCTTGTGGCTGGTGCCAGCCATCAGGCTGTTGGTCAGCGCGTCCAACTGGGTTTTGTTGCGCAGCTTCAGCGTCACGGCTACGTGCACGGATTGGCCGGCAGCCACTTCGCCAGTGCTCTTGGCCGCGGCGGAGGCCGTCAGCGTGGAAACCAGCGGGTGGGCTTGAGTGGCGGTATTCACCCAGGCTTCGCCAGCTTGGGCGCCGGCGGCGAACAGGCCGGCAACGATCAGTGCAACAGCGTGCTGTTTTGCAAACATGCAAATTTCTCCTCTTTGCAGAATGTGAACTCAGGAATTCGGCGGTATGCCTTTTCCTGATGTGGGCGCGGTTTGTATTGCTAATTGTGTTTCTTCCGTCATCCCATTTATGGCCCTCGTCTCCGAGGACATGTCGACAGGTCATGCCGACCAGTTATCGATAGCGCAAAGAGATGGAAAATGCCAAATGCATTTAATACAAATTCATAATCATGCTTGAAAATACATTGAAAATAAATACATTTAGCACTTTGGCAATCTGTGTGACGGAGTGTGATGACAAAATGGAGTTTTTGCTCGATAACAGGCAAATTTCAGGTAATAGAAATGAGCATGGCTCTTATGCATTAATTTCATGATGAGTGAAGTGCTGAATGTGCATGTTTTGTGAAATTACCAACACATTTTGTGAATGACGTGCGTAAAAGCAACAAATGGAAAGCGTTTCATGCGGACTTCAACCCGTTTATTAATGTTTATTTGTGACAAAGTGTGACATGATGATGTGCTTGTATTTGATAAATAAGGATATTTCATAATTATTTATTTGACGGAATGTATCTTAATAGTTAGGTCTTGATCGCTATTTATCTTGTTGGCATTGAGAAAGTAAATGGCTGTTGACGATGGTCATGACAAACTTTCACACTCGAAGCACCTTCACTCGGTATGACGAATACAAAGATCCAGCCGCCCACGAGGCGAGCGGGCCACATATCTACAAAAGGGATTTGGAGAAATCATGAACTACAAGAGAAAGACACTGGTGGTCGCGCTGTCGCTGATTGGCAGCGTTGGCTACATGCCTTTTGCGCACGCAGACTCGGATAGCTCCGGCACGCTGGACCGTGTGGAAATCACCGGTTCGAACATCAAGCACTCCATCAAGAAGGAGCAGGCTTCTCCGGTAACGGTGGTAAGCACTAGTGATCTGGCGAAGCAGGGCATCACCACGGTTGAACAGGTGGTAAACAGCCTTTCGTCCAATCAATCTAGCCAAGGCAGCTCGCAAGCCGCAGGCAGCGCAACCGGCGGTGCTTCGTTTGCCGATATGCGTGGTCTTGGTCAGCAATACACCCTGGTTTTGCTTGACGGTCGTCGGCTGCCGACCAACCCGTTCGATGGCACTGCGGTGGATTTGAATGCGATCCCGCTGGCTGCGATTGATCGGGTGGAAGTGTTGCGTGATGGCGCATCCGCTATTTACGGAACGGATGCGATTGGCGGCGTAATAAACTTTATCACGAAGAAAACCGCTCAAGGCTTGTCTATTGGTGGCGATTTAAGTGTTCCGCAACATTCCGGCGGCAAGAGCCGCAGCGTGAATGCAAGCTATGGTTATGGCAATCTGGCAAGCGATGGCTTCAATGTTTTTGGTGCGTTGTCTTATCAAAAGACCGACCGCATCATGACGATGGACCGGAAGTTTGCTTCCACTGTTAATTCGGATACAAGTACGAGTTCTAATACCTTCCCGAGCAATGTCAGACTGCCTAATGGCACTTGGGCCAATAATACATGTCTGCCGCCTTACTCTGTCGCATCTGGCAATCGCTGCATTGAATACCCAGGCCTGTTCATGGGTATTACGCCTGATGTGGAGCAGGTTAGCGGGTTTGGTAAGGGAGCCATGCGTATTGGAGACAATCACGAGCTCTCTTTGACCTACAGCATTACTCGAACCAAGAATACGTCTTATATCGCTCCAGATCCGACAGCATATGACTCGTCTCCTGGTCACCCCATTCTGCCTGGCGGCGGTCAGCTTTGGAGCCGTTCCGTACCGCTTGGCGATCGCGTTGACCAAGCCGTGACCACCACCCAGAACCTGCAACTGAGCATGGAAGGCCTGATTGCGGGCTGGGATTATAAAGCGGGTCTGGGACATGGCGAGAACTATGTCACGGATACCTTGGTTTCGGGATGGGTCAGCGGTAGCGCTATTCAGGCTGATATAAACAACAATACCTTCAATCCGTTTGATCAAAGCTACGCCAATTGGGCGCAACTGTCGCGATCTGGCCAGATCAGCGAAGCCAAGACGACGCTGGATAGCGCTGACTTCAAAGTCAGCAATGAGCTGACGCAATTGGCTGGCGGTCCGCTGGGTGTTGCGTTTGGCTCGGAATATCGTCGTGAGAGCATGTACCACAACTATAATTACGGCCTGTCTAAGGACGTATTGGGTACGGGTCAGAGCTTTGCAACCAATGCAAGTGGTAGCCGCGACATTTATGCGCTTTCCGCGGAAATGAACCTGCCGCTGATCAAGAATTTTGAGGCGCAACTTGCCGCACGCTATGATCACTATAGCGACGCGGGGGGCTCTTTGAATCCTAAGGTGGCGTTCCGTTACCAGCCTGATCCGAAGGTCATGTTCCGCGCCTCTGCCAGTACAGGCTTCAGAGCTCCGTCGCTGTACCAATTGTATTCGCCGTTCAATGTTAGTTTGACTGGCGGCAAGGGGACGGATCCGATTTACTGCCCGGGTGGTGCGCAACAGCCTGGCGCTGGGCCGAATGCCTGCGTGCCTGATCAATATCGCTTGGGCAACTCCGGTAGCTCGAATTTGAAGCCGGAAAAGGCATCCTCCATGTCCATAGGCATGGTGCTGGAACCGGTCAAGAACTTGACCGCCAGTGTGGATCTCTGGTGGAGCATGATTCATGATACGGTTGGCCAGCTGCCTTGGACGACTATCACCGACCCGAATAATGCCGCGCGCTTTGCTAATTTGTATGTGCGTGACCCCGTCACCAATGACTACAAGTACATTAATCTGCCTTACCAGAATCTGGGTAGTTTGAGCACGGCAGGTTTGGACTTTAAGTTCAGCTGGCAGCTTCCGGCTACGCACTATGGCATCTTCACCATCGGTCTGGATGGCACTTACACCAGTAAGTATCTGCAAGACTATGGCGATGGCCTTGGTTACCAGTCTGCCTTGGGTCAATACAACACGGCGGCTAGTCAGCCTGCCATTTTCCGTTGGCAGCATGAGTTGACCCTGGGTTGGAATCACGGCGCATTCAGCGGCGTGCTGTCTCAGAGTTATAAGTCGGGCTACACGGATGCGAATCCGAATGGTCAGACCAATATGGTCAACACGTACTCAGTTTGGAACCTTTCCGGCACTTATGTCTGGAATAAGAAGGTGTCCGTTACTTTGGGTGTGAAGAACCTGTTTGACCAGAATCCGCCTTACAGCAATCAACAGGATGTCTTCCAACAGGGTTATGATCCGCGTGTTTCCGATCCGACTGGCCGCGCCTACTTCCTGAAGGCTAATTACAAGATGTAATTGACTCGCAGGAGTCGCCACCCCGACAGGTTCGGGGTGGCGTTTTGCGCTTGGCAATCGAGCATAGCTGTTTAAGGAAGTGAAAGACGAAATGGCATATCCCGCAGTAAGGCAACAGTCTGGCCTGCGCAGCCGCCGCGGCGCCGGTCTGGCCGGGGTGATCCTATTCCACGCCGTGCTGATCTACGCGCTGGCGACCGGTCTGGCCCAGGGCGTGGTCAAGGTGATCCAGCAGAAGGTGGAAGTGTCGGTGATCAGCGAACCGCCGCC
>NZ_PQWB01000053.1 GCF_002924365.1 Chromobacterium alticapitis
GCGTAGCGCGTGCTCAGCTTCAGCCCGGCCGGGTCGACGGTTTCGCGCACGCGGCGGCCGGCGCCGTCGTATTCGTATTCGGTGACCTTGGCTTGGGCGGTGCCGGCCGCTTCGGTGACGCGGATCTTTTGCCCTTGGGCGTCGTAGTCGTAGCGGGTGGTCAGCGCCAGGCCGGCCGGGTCGACGATGGTGGCTTGCAGCCGGCCGGCGGCGTCGTAATGGGTTTCGGTGACGCGGCCGCTGGGGTCGGTTTGCCGCAGGATGCGGCCTTGGGCGTCGTAGCTGGTTTGCGTGGTCAGCTTGAGGCCGGCGGGATCGACGGTGCGGCTGAGCACGCGGCCGGCGGCGTCGTATTGGTAGGCGGTTTGGGTGCCGCGCGCGTCGGTGCTGGTCAGGACCTGGCCGGCGCTGTCGTAGGCGCTGCGGGTCGCGCCGGCCGGGGCGGCGGTGCTGAGCAGTTGGCCGTCGCGGTTGTATTGGTAGGTGGTGGCGTGGCCCAGGGCGTCGATCAGTTTGACCGTTTCGCCGTAGGCGTCGTGCTGGCTGACGGTCTGGATGCCGCCCGGCTGGGTGATCGTCACCGAGCCGGCGGCGTCGTCGTACACCGTGGTGGTGGTGTGGCCCAGCGCGTCGGTGTGGCTCAGTTCGCGGCCGAAGGCGTCGTAGACGTAGCTTTGGCTGCCGTGGGCGCCGTCTTGGGTGGCGATCTGCCGGCCCAGGGTGTCGTAGTCGGTGTGGCGCAGGTGGCCGTTGCCGTCGAGGCGGTCGGTGAGGCGGCCGAAGGCGTCGTAGCGGGCTTGGCTCTGGATGGCCAGCGTGTCGGCGTCGGCGGTTTGGCCGGTGGCCAGGCCGCGTCGGTCGTAGGCGCTGCGTTGCTGGCTGCTGCGGTTGGCGTCCAGCCGCAGCCGGTGGGCGATGGCGTCGCCGAAGGCGTCATAGTCCCAGCGTTCGCGCTCGGCGTTCAGGCTGTCGCCGGCGGCGAGGCGTTGGCCGAGGCGGTTGTATTGGCTGGTTTCGTCGCTGTCGCCGGCGCTTTGCAGGCTGGAGACCAGGGTACCCAGGGCGTTGCGCGCGCCGCCGTTGAGCTGAGCCAGTTGGGCGGCGGACAGGCGGGTGGCGTAGGCGTGGCGGTCGATGACGTCGCCGAAGGCGTTGTAGCGGATTTCGCTGACTTCGCCCAGGCTGTTGAGGGTGTGGCTGAGCCGGCCGGCGCCATCGTAGTAGTAGACGGTGCGGCGACCGCCGCCTTGGCCGTCGGGGCGAAGGGTGGCGGTGCGTTGGCCGCCGGCGTTGTAGTAGTGATGGGTGCCCCAGGTCGACCACACCGCTTCGATCTGTTGCGCGCTGGCGCCGTTGCCGAGGGCGGCCAGGGCTTGGGCGCCTTCGCCGCTCAGTTCCTGGATCAGCCGGCCTTGGCTGTCGTAGCGTTTGAGCGCGGTCCGGCTGTCGCTGCCGGCTTGGCGGGTGACGGCGAGGAGATGGCCTTGGGCGTCGTATTGGTAGCTGGCGACCAGGCCGCTGGGCTGGCTCTCTTCGCGGATCAGTTGGCCGGCGTCGTCGTATTGGCGCAGGGTTTTGCGGTCGTTGCGGTCGGCGGCCGGACGGCGGGCGTCCAGGCTGTCGCCGGCGTGGGCGCGCGTGGCGTAGCGGACGGTCTGGACGATGCGGTCTTGGCTGTCGTAGACGGTTTCGTCGAGGTAGCCTTCGGCGTCCACTTGGCCGATGAGGCGGCCTGCGCCATCGTAGTAGGCGCGAGTGTGCGCGTCTTGGGCGCTGGCGGCCGGACGGATGGCGTCCAGGGTGTTGCCGGCGTTGGCGCGCGCGGCGTAGCGGACGGTTTCGATGGCGTGGCCGGCGCCGTCGTAGCGGGTTTCGCTGAGGTAGCCTTCGCCGTCCAGGCTGCCGACGCGTTGGCCGTCGGCGTCGTAGAACTGGCGGCTGACGCGGTCGTTGACGGCGTCGGCGGCGGGCTGGTTGGCGGCGTCGTCGGGGTTGAGCTCGCCCGCGGTTTGGGCCAGGGCGGCCAGGCGCTCGGCGCTGAGCCGGTTGGCGTAGCGGGTGCTGGCGATCCGCCGGCCGCCGGCGTCGTACTGGTGGCGGGTGACGCCGCCTTCGGCGTCGATGCTGAGCGCCAGCCGGCCCAGGCTGTCGTACAGCTGGTAGTCGGCGCGGTCGTGGGCCGGGTCGGCGGCCGGGCGCAGGCTGGCCAGGGTCAGCTGGGCCGGGTCGCCGCCGAGCTTGGCGGCGTCGACGCGGTTGGCGTAGCGTATCGTCGCCGTCGCTTGGCCGTCGCCGTTGTAGCGCCATTCGCTGACGCTGCCTTCGTTGTCGATCTGGCCGATCTGGCGGCCCAGGCCGTCGTACAGCAGGTAGCTGACGGCGCCGTTGGCGTCGGTCTGTTTGACCGGCAGGCCTTGGGCGTTGTATTGGGTGCGCGTCGCGCCCAGCGGGCCGCCGGCGTCTTGTTGCAGCGCGCCGATGACGCGGCCGGCGGTGTCGTAGCTGGTGACGGTGGTGAGGCCGTTGCTGAGGGTGACTTGGGTTTGCCGTTGGGCGTCCTGGTAGACGGTGACGGTGGCGACGTGGTTGCCGTCTTCGGCGCGGGTGAGCCGGTTGAGGCCGTCGTAGTGGTAGTCGGCCAGCTTGTTGCCGCTGACGGCGTCGACGCTTTGCAGCAGGTTGCCGGCCGGGTCGTAGACGTAACGGGTGCTGCGCTGGCGGCCGTCGGCCACGCCTTGGCCCTGGCCATCCAGGGTGACGTAGCGGGTGGTGAGCGCGGTCAGGCCGCGCGCGTCGTATTGGGTGTCGCTGCGCTCGATGCCGCGCGGCGCTTGCTGGGCGGCCCAGGCGGCCAGCTCGGCTTCGCCGGTGGCGTCGCCGGCGTTGGGGTAGACGGCGCCCTGGTAGGCCAGGCGGCTGGTTTCGCGGCCTTGGCTGTCGTAGCGGTGTTCCACCACCCGGCCTTCGGCGCTGACGCTGAAGCGCAGGTGCAGGCCGCTGGCGTCGTAGACATAGCGGGCGGCGCCGACGCCGGCGACGGTTTCGCTGAGGAGCTGGTTTTGCGCGTTGTAGCGGCGGGTGGTTTGGCGCTGCTGGGCGTCGCGCGCGTTCACGCGGTTGCCGGCGGCGTCGTAGTCGTAGTGGGTGGTCTGGCCGCGGCCGTCGGTGACGTCGCTGACCCGGGCGTGGCTGTCGTAGGCGTAGCGCTGTTCCACGCCGCCGCCGGCGACGCGCTTGAGCTGGCCGTTGTCGTAGTCGAGCTGGGTGCTTTGATTGGCAGCGTCGGTGACGGTGGTGCGGTTGCCGGCGGCGTCGTAGTCGAAGGTGGTGGTGAGCGTTTGCCCGGCGCGCACGTCGCTGACGCTGCGCACGCGGTAGTCAGACCCGACCTGGACATAGCTGAAGTCGAGCCGGCTGCCGTCGCTTTGCTGCAGGCTGGCCAGGCGCGCGCTGGCGCCGTCGTAGACATAGCGGGTGGTGTAGGCGTTGCCGTCGGCGATGCTGTTGTCGTCGGGGGTGAGGTCGGTGCTCACGCTGGCCAGCCGGCCTTGCGCGTCGTAGCCGTAATGGGTGCGGATCAGGCTGCGGCCGTCCGCCAGCGCGCTGCGCAGCTGGCTCATCCGGCCTTGCGCGTCGTAGTCGAGGTACAGCGTTTCGCCGCTGGCGTCGGCCAGGCTGGCGAGGCGGCCGGCGCCGTCGTAGCCGAGGGTGACGGCCTGGCCGTCGCGGCTGAGGACTTGCAGCAGGCGGCCGGCCGCGTCGTAGCGTTCCTGGCCTTGCGTCGCGCCGTCGGTCCAGCGCCAGCCTTGGGCGTCGCCTTGCAGGGTGTCGTCGGCGCCGTCGTCGCTGCGCTGGGCCACGTAGCGGCCGCGCGCCGCATCATAGGCGTAGAGGGTGTCGCTGCCGTCCTCGGCCACGCGGTGAATCGAACTGCCGGCGGCGTTGAGGCTGCCGGACAGGCCATACAGCCGGCGGCTGTAGCCCAGGCGCCAGTTGCCGGCGTCGCCGCCCAGTCCCTGGCTGTTGTAGGTGCGGACCAGGTCCAGCGGCAGGCCGGCGGCGGCGAGGAAGTCGTCGCGGCGCTGCAGCACCAGGTTGCCGTTGCCGGCGTTGACATAGACCCGCTCGCCGCCGCGGCCGAACGCCGCCTCGCCCAGCTG
>NZ_PQWB01000054.1 GCF_002924365.1 Chromobacterium alticapitis
GGCAAGAAAACGCTGAAAACTTTGGGCATCCATGGCGTTGCTCCCGGTCTGCTACCGTATTCAGCATAGCTCCCAACACGGAATTGGGACATAGCCATTTCGAAGCCGCCTTCCGCGACTGGACGCAAGGGCTGCAGGGGGCGTTCCAGCAGATCGCCATCGACGGCAAATGCTTGCGCGGCATCGCTCGGGGCCAGCACGGCCCGGTGCACATGGTCAGCGCTTTCGCCACTGAGCTGGGCCTGGCCTTGGGGCAGGAGAAAGTGGCGGATAAAAGCAATGAAATCACGGCGATAACGGCGCTGTTGAACGCTCTGGATGTGAAGGGATGTCTGGTCATCCTGGATGCGATGGGATGCCAGAAAGACGTGGCCAAGACCATCGTCGAACGCCAGGCGGATTACCTGCTGGCGGTCAAAGATAACCAGCCCAAGCTGCGCCAAGCGGCGGCCTGCGCGCTGATGGATCGTCCAGGCGAGCGGGTAACGGGTGCACAAAAGGGGCATGGCCGCACGGTGTTGCAGCATGTGGTTATCGCCCCTGCGGAAGATTTTGTCGATGAAGCGGCGTGGCCTGGTGGCAAGACGGTGGGGCGAGTGGATTCTGTGCGCCTGGATGGCAGCGGCCAACCGGTGGTGGAGCAGCGTTATTACCTGTCCTCGCGCGAGCTGGGTGCGGAAGCGCTGGCGCAGGCGGTGCGCCGCCATTGGGCAATTGAGAACAGCCTGCATTGGTGTTTTGACGTGATTTTCCATGAAGATCAGTGCCTATTGCGCAAAGATCATGGTCCACAGAATTTTGCGTTGCTGTTGAAGTTCGCGCTCAATCTGCTGCGCAGCTCGCCATTTCAGGCCAAGAAGAGCATGCGTGTGCGGCGAAAGCGGGCTGGTTGTGATGATGGCCAGGGCAATCGCACCTATTTGACATATCAAGTTTGCCGCCGTAGTTTTTGCCCACAACAACCCGATTGGCATTCGGCCGGCTCTGGGATGAGAGCGCATCTGTTCAAAATTTAATCAGCCGGAGCCGGCGCGCGCTCAAAAATTGAGCAGGTAAAGATGATTTCGATTAAAAAATAAGCAAATCCTAGTATGTCAAATAGATTTAATCACCCTGGGATGATGGCGCCTTGGCTGAGTTGCTGGGCAGGGCCTCCGCACTCGAACATCATAATGGCGCAAGCCCAAGAAACTGGGCCCGCACATCATCATCCCAGGCTGCTGCCTTGCGCTTGATCCGCATGC
>NZ_PQWB01000055.1 GCF_002924365.1 Chromobacterium alticapitis
TCCGATACGACAAATTGAAGTGCAACTATGAGAGCGTGGTCGCCATGGCGTGCGCATACCTATGGTTGCCTATGTGAAACGTCAACAGCCCCTAGCCATCTTTAGCTATTTTCATGTGTTCAAAACATCTCAAGCCTGCAATCCGGCCTGCATTTGCTCCACACAAGGTCAAGCATCAGGATGCAATGCTGAAAACATAAGAGTAAACTTCCGCCGCAATAAAAAATAACAACAGCACCTTGACTCGAGATGACAACCATCCAGCAAAGGCTTTCGTGATGAACACAATAATGAAACTTCTGCCTCTCGCCGTAAGCAGCGCCCTGCTATTGACCGCTTGCGGCGGCGGCGGAGACTCCACTTCCAACGCCAATGCCGGCAATAGCGGCGGCACGCCAGCGTCTCAAGGCATCGGCCAGGTAAATGGCACGGTCGCTTCCGGCGCGCCGATGGAAAACGCCCTGCTGACATTCAAGGATGCTTCCGGAGCCACTATCAAGGCCAGCGCCGATGAAAACGGCGCTTATCAGGCGGACCTGTCCAAGCTCAAAGCACCCGTTCTGGTAGAGGCCAGCGGCACGATAGGCGGTCAGGATGCCTTGCTGCACTCCGTCATCACCCAGTCTGGCGTCACCAACGTCACGCCTCTGACCGAGGCCATGGTGGCGTTGAGCGCGGAAAACGATCCCGCCGCCTGCTTCGCGGACAGCAAGTGCGCATCCCTGCTGACAGCGGACAAGCTCGCCGCCAGCAGCGACAATCTCCAAGCCGCCCTTGCCCCCATGCTGATCGCGCATGGTCTGGACAGCAAGCTGGATCTGCTGCACACGGCCTTCAAGGCCGATAAGACAGGCCAGGACAAACTATTGGAAATAGTCAAGGTAACCGCAGGAGATAACCCAGGCGAAATTGCTATGCATAGCGCCTTCGGCAACGATGAGCTAGTCGTTAGCCATACACAAAAACCTAAAACTACGATTCTGCCCCCGACTAAACTACCCGACTTCAAAGGCTTGGATGACTTAGCCAAACAATTGACTGCGGCGTACCAGAGGGCTGATGGTTTAAGTGATCGTTTGCAACCACTGTTGAGCAAGAACTTCAACTCTTACGGCGATACGGCTATTCAATATATCGCAAGTGCGCAAGACAATGCCTCCACCCTTGATCCAAAGACCCAATACACCGGAGTGGGCGATAAATATGGACGGCCACTAATTATCCGATGCGACAACGACATACGCTGTGAAGTCAAGTTGACGATAACGCCAAACAAGCAACCAAAATACTCTTACAATGCAATTGTTGTGCGCGAAAATAATGCGTGGAAGTTAGCGGGGAACGACGCCCCCGTTTCATACGAGCTTAATACGGAAGCACAACAGGTTATTGATGTTAATAAAAGAACCACAACATTAGACAATCTGCTGTATGTATCCATTTCCACCTACAGCCAGCTCGACCAGCTCAACTCTTACGATCCATCCAGTCCAGCGGTAGAACGCGTCCATAGCGCTCAATTGCTGGCCGGCGATCAAATACTCAAATCGTTCACTACTCAAACGGGTTGCGGATTTACCACCGAAGGCGTATTTGGCCGCATGGACTCCAACCCGAGCTGCGGTCCCAGATTCAAGCTTAGCGATAAGGAAATTCAAGCTTACAATCTAGCCGTACGCAAAGGATCACTGAAGCTTCGCTTCTTCGCTGATACAACCTTTCAAAAACAGATTGGTCGTGATGTGTATCAACACGCACTGCTATTCTCTGGAAATGACCTCAAAAAACAGACGTTCCCAAGCTTTGACGATGCCTCTATTTCCAAGGCAAACAATGCGAATGGCAATACCGCACTCAACTTAAATTGGACTGTTCCAAAATCACTCACGTTTAGCTTGCTCAGCCTGAGGATGGTTCAACATACCCCGACTCAAATGCTGCATCGCGACGAGGGCATTGAAGACCCATCTATGCGTAGCAGTACTCTTCAGTCTCAAATCAATGCCAAGTTGATCAATCCTGATGCCTATCGCATCACGTTATATGCATTGGATACTTCAGGCCGGTCAGTACTTACTCGCTATATGTTCCGTTAACACCCTTCCAACATGACAAACCCCGCGCCAAAACGCGGGGTTTTCTTTTAGCCGCAAGATAATGCGCTTACAGCACCATCACCGCTTCGGCTTCCACCAGCACGCCCTTGGGCAGGCTGGCCACGCCGACGGCTGCGCGCGCCGGGTAAGGCTGGCTGAAGTATTGCGCCATGATTTCGTTGAAGGTGGCGAAGTTGGACAGGTCGGTCAGGTAGGCGTTGAGCTTGACGATCTGGTCCAGGCTGCCGCCGGCGGCCTCGCACACGGCCTTCATGTTCTTGAACACCTGATGGGTTTCCGCGGCGAAGCCGCCTTCCACCACGGTCATGCTGGCCGGGTCCAGCGGAATCTGGCCGGACAGGTAGACGGTGTTGCCTGCCTTGACGGCTTGCGAGTAAGCGCCGATAGCGGCCGGGGCCTTGTCGGTATGGATGATTTCTTTAGCCATTATTCATCTCCTTCTTTGAGGAACAGGGTGAGCAAATCGTTGAGGAAGCGCTGGCCTTTCAGCGTGGGACGCAGGATGACGCCGCCTTCGCTTTCCAGCAGGCCTTGCGCCTGGGCGTCGTCCAGTTGGCGACGGATCAGCGCCAGCGGCAGCCCGGTGCGTTCTTGAAACAGGCGGCTCTCGAAGCCGCCGGTCAGGCGCAGCAAATTCATCATGAATTCGAACGGCAGATCGGCGCGGGCAACCTTCTGGCTGCTTTGCAACGGCGCGCCGTCCGCCACCGCCTTCAGATAGGCCGCCGGCTGCTTGTGCCGCATCTGGCGGACGATGCCGGCGTGACTGCTGATCTTGCCGTGCGCGCCGGCGCCGATGCCGACGTAGTCGCCGAACTGCCAGTAATTGAGGTTGTGCCGGCTATGGCGGCCCGGTTTGGCGAAGGCCGAGGTTTCGTAATGATCGAAACCGGCGGACGCCAGGCGGGATTCTATCGCCTCCTGCATGTCGGCCGACACCTCGTCGTCCGGCAGATTCTTCGGCGTTTGCGCCGCGAACATCGTATTCGGTTCTATCGTCAGATGGTAGGCCGATAGGTGGGTGATGCCGTAAGACAGCGCGGTGTTCAGGTCGGACAGCGCCTGGTCCAGGGTCTGGCCCGGCAGCGCGTACATCAGGTCCAGGTTGACGTTGTCGAAGTGGGTCAGCGCGATCTCGACCGCACGCTTGGCCTCGTCGCCGTCGTGGATGCGGCCCAGCGCCTTCAAATGCTTGGGATCGAAGCTCTGAATGCCGATGGACAGCCGATTGATGCCAGCCTCGCGGTAGCCGCGGAAGCGTTCAATCTCGAAGGTGCCGGGATTGGCCTCCATCGTGATCTCGGCGTCCGGGTGCAGCTTCAGCCGCGCGCGCACGCCGGCCAGCAAGACGTCCATCGCCTGCGGGCTGAACAGGCTGGGCGTGCCGCCGCCCATGAAGATGCTGGTCAGGGGCCGGCCCCATACCTCGGGCAGCGAGTATTCCAGATCGCGCAGCAGCGCGTCGACATAGGCCATCTCGTCGAAGCCGTTTTTCGGCTCGTGCGAGTTGAAGTCGCAATACGGGCACTTGCGGATGCACCACGGGAAGTGGATGTACAGCGCCAGAGGCGGCAGCTCGCGCAGGCCGCCCGTCAGCGCCGAGACGTCGATCACGCTCATGCCAGCGCCTTGAGCTTGGCCATCAGCGCGGCCAAGGCCTGGCCGCGGTGGCTGACGCGGTTTTTCTCGGCGGCGTCCAGCTCTGCCACCGATACGCCGTAGCTCGGCAGGTGGAAATGCGGGTCGTAGCCGAAACCGCCTTCGCCGGCAGCCTCGTCGCGCACCTCGCCCAGCCAGATGCCGTCCGCCACCAGCGGTTGCGGATCGTCGGCGTGGCGCACCAGCACCAGCACGCAGTAATACCAGGCGCGGCGGTTGGCCTCACCCTGCAGCTTTTCCACCAGCAGCGCGTTGTTGCGCGCGTCGGACTTGGGCTCGCCGGCGAAGCGGGCCGAATATACGCCCGGCGCGCCGCCCAGCGCCTCGACGCAGATGCCGGAATCGTCGGCCAGCGCCGGCAGGCCAGTCTGCCGGCTGGCGTGGCGCGCCTTCTCCAGCGCGTTTTCCAGAAAGGTGTGGTGCGGCTCCGGGCATTCCGGCACGTCGAAATCGCGCTGCGGGCGCACAGTGACGCCCAGCTCGGCAAACAGCGCGCCGAACTCCTTCAGCTTGCCGGCGTTATTGCTGGCGAGAACCAGTTGGTCGAACATCTTTCGCTCTTTCTATCTTGTAAGTGGCCGGACTATCGTTCATGGCGTCCGGCCAGGCCGCCAGCTTAGCGGCTGACCTTCACTTCCGTCCACATCCGCGCCAGCACGCGCCGCTCGGCCGGCGTCAATTCTCGCAGCACGGTCCATTTTCCGGCCTGTTCCGGCGTCGGATTGATCACGGGGTGGGATTTCAGATCAACGCGGAAATACGCGCTGGCGCCGGCCACCGGATTGGTGGCACCGTTGAGGTTGGTCAGTTGGGCGGCATTCTTGCCATCCAGCATGAAATTGATGAACTGGTGCGCCAGGTCCGGCCGTTTGGCGCTGGCGGTGATGGCCATGGTGTCCACGCCCAGCTCATTGCCCTCGCGCTGCGATACATTGCCGATGTGGAAGCGCCGCTTGCTCAGGCGCGCATCTTCGCTGGCCTGGAAGAATTCGGTGGAATAGCCCAAGGCCACCCAGATATTGCCGATGGCCAGCTGCTTCAGATAGCTGGCATTGGAGAACGCCGCCCAGTAAGGCTTGGCCCGCTTGATCACGTCACGCGCGGCGCGCATGTCGGCTTCGGTGGCTTTGTTCGGGTCCTTGCCCAGATAGAACAGCGCGGCGGTGAATACCTCGCGCGAGCTGTCCAGCACCGTCACCTTGCCCTTGATCTTCTGCAGCACCTTGGGATCGAAAATCACCGACCAACTGGTCGGATCGATGCCCAGTTGCTTCAGTTTCTCCACGTTGTAACCCACCGAAGTCAGTGACAGCACAGTGGGGATGGTGTAGCGGTTGCCCGGATCGTAGCTTTGCGACAGATAAGTCGGCGCCACGTTCTTCAGATTGGGAATTTGCCGGTGATCCAATGGTTGCAAAAGCTTCTGCTTGGTCATGGCCTGCACCACGAAACTGGACGGAAACACCATGTCGTAGCCCTTGGCGCCGGCAGCCAGCTTGGCCAGCATCTCCTCGTTGTCGCCGTAATAGTCCTGCACTACCTTGCAGCCGCAGCGCTTCTCGAATTGCTTGACGATGTTGCCGGACAGCGAGCCGCTCCAGTTATAGATATGCAACACGTCATTGGGACCGGCCCAGGCGAGGCTGGAAGTCAGCGACAGGGCAAGCGTCAGCTTCTGCATCGTTTTCAATGGGATTCCCTCCAGACGGTCATGCCAGACATGACAAAAACAAAAGGCGGCGCCTAGCCGCCCTGGCAGATGCCTCCTGACGGAAGCTTGCGTTCTCAGCCGCGGCGGCCTTGCTGCGTCGCTTCATAAGCCTGGCGCAGCAGGCCGGCGTCTGCGCCATCCAGCAGCTTGGCGTCGGACAGCATGCGCCGCCAGTTGCGCGCGCCGGGCAGGCCCTGGAACAGGCCCAGGATATGGCGGGCGATATGCCGCACATTGCTGCCGTCGCCAAGACGAGCGGTCACATAGGGCATCATTGCCTCCACCACCGCCGCGCGCTCCGGGCCGGCGGCCTCGTCGCCATAGAACAGCGCGTCCCACTCGGCCATCAGCCACGGGTTGTGATAGGCCTCGCGCCCCACCATCACGCCGTCGACATGCTGCAGGTGCCCGGCGATTTCCGCATTGCTTTTCACGCCGCCGTTGAGCAGGATTTCCAGGTCCGGCCGCTCGCGTTTCAGGCGGTAGACGTAATCGTACTTCAGCGGCGGAATTTCGCGATTCTCCTTGGGGCTCAGGCCCTTCAGGATGGCATTGCGCGCATGCACGATGAAGGTATGGCAGCCGGCCTCGGCCACGGTGTCGACAAACTCGCGCAAGTAATCGTAATGCTCGATCTGATCAATGCCGATGCGGTGCTTGACGGTGACATCGATTTCCACCGCGTCGCGCATCGCCTTGACGCAATCGGCCACCAGCTTGGGCTCAGCCATCAGGCAAGCGCCGAAAGCGCCCTTCTGCACTCTCTCCGACGGACAGCCCACGTTAAGGTTCACTTCGTCGTAACCCCACTGCTGCGCCAGGCGGGCGCATTGGGCCAGTTCGGCCGGCTCGGAGCCGCCAAGCTGCAGCGCAATCGGGTGCTCGGCCTCATCGAAACGCAGATGGCGCGCGACGTCGCCGTTCAGCAGCGCGCCGGTGGTCACCATCTCGGTGTACAGCCAGGTATGGCGGGTAATCTGGCGAGCGAAGTAGCGGTAGTGGCGATCCGTCCAGTCCAGCATCGGCGCCACGCTCAGACGGCGAGATGGCCTATTTTCTTGAAATCCTTGATTGGCGCGGCTAGCAGCGCCCTTAAGTGCAGTGTTGTTTACGTTCATTCCGGCTGATTTTCGCCTGTTTCCGTCCCGCCTGTACTACAAAAATCGCTGCTTTCGCGGGCTATCGCACCGCTCGTTCACGCAGCGTAGCGCCAGCCTTGGCGCCTGCGAGGCGGTGACGACTAAGCATTTGAATAAACTAGGAATTATCCACGCTCACAGCGGGAAAGGTCAAGTTCAGCGCGGAGAGGATCGCCCTTCGCCGCCACCGGGAAAAGCCATTCGTGATTGAAAACGCATGACCGCTCAGGATCAACGCCCCCATGTTCCACGATGCCAAGCGCCCCAAACCGTCAAATCGCAATACACATCAGTGCAGCTCTGGCGGCAGCAGGTCAAGTTGTTGGAGGCGTCAGACGATCCGCTTTGCGAATCAAACCTTGAATGTCTTCCGCCAGGATGACATTGTGCTCAAGACTGCGGCCTATCAGTTCCAATAAGTAACTTTTTCCGAATACTGGAGACCCCTCCCACTCGCTGCCTGCCTGGCCAAGCATATTCAGCATGACGATGATGGCGGGTTCTCCATCAATCACATCCAGCGCAAAATCTTCTTCTGCAATTTTCATTTACTTTTTCCTCGCATCAGGGCTGCTCATAACCCGGCCATTAATTATCCTAGTTAAAATTTATCGCATGAAAACAATATTCCTTTGAATCTTTACAACTGCATCAGGAATGACACAATCCCGCCATGCCATTATAATATCCCGCACACCAAAAAAATAGCACGATATTTTCATGAATATCGGTACAGAAATAGTTTCAACAAGATTGAAACAAGTTTCCCGCATCAAAAAAAGCGGACGGAATAGTTTGATGTTAAATTCAAGCATCCCTACGCAGGTGGATTTGATTGAAATGAAATGGAGGCTAAATGAGCAAGGCCATGTGGAAAGAGGAGGACGCAAGTGCAGAGCTATTATGCAATGCGTCGAAAAACCTGGCGCGGCTGATGGAACGCGCCGGTGTCGATGCCGCTCAATTAAGCCAAAAAACGGGATTGGGCGTGGCGACAATCAACAACATCCGACGCGGCGTGGGCAACCCCACCTTGCTGACGCTGATGGAGTTGGCAAGATTTTTTGACATCAAATTAAGCGATTTCATCGAAGGAGAGCTGGGAAGGGATATCAAGCCGCTGCGCGCGGTGCTGGCAGTGCCCTTGATCAAGTTTACCGAGATCGCCTTGTTCCTGAGCGGCGTGATCATCGAATCAGACCATTACTTCATCGACGCCGCCGGCTTCAATGCCCAAGATGCGTTTGCCGTCTTGCTGAACAACGACTCCCTGTTTCCCAATTATTCCCAGGGCAGCGTGTTCATCGTGGCGCGGGAAGAGCGTCCAGCGGATGGAGATGTGGTTTTGGTCAGCATTGCCGGCCAGCCGCCTTGCTTCCGCCGGATGTTCGTCGACGGAGATCAGTGCCTGTTTTCCAGCATATCGCTGATGCACGATTTGCAACCTTTCGTCTGCCGTGATTTCAAGATAGTCGGCGTGGCGGTCAAGGCGATTAAGACTTTTAGCGCAGGATGAGCAAGTGGAACAGTTTAGACTTTATGGCTTGATTGTCGGTTTGTCTGTCACCATCATGGTGGTGTGCGACTCCTTGGTATACAAAACCCTGGATATTTACAGCCTGAAGATCACGGCCAGCGGCATTGTATTTTCACTCTGTTATTTGCTGTCCACAATTTCTACCGAAGTATACGGATACAAGCTTGGTGGCCGCACAGTATGGATATTGGTCGGATGTCAAACATTTTTCGTCTTGATCATCAATCTCTTCTCGCTGCTGCAGCCGGACAACAATGCTATTTCCAAACAATACTATCTTTTGTTCCATGAGTTTTGGAGAGTAATGATAGGCACCTGGGTCTCCGTGCCGGCCTCTTATTTCTGCAATGGCTTCGTGGTGTCCAAGATGAAGGTATTCTTCGCCGGCCGTTTCTTCTTCGTGCGCTATGTCATCGCCTCCATGCTGGCTCAAGCCGTACTGTTGCTAACCGCCTATCCCATCAGCTTGTCGTCGCGCTACAGCGGACATGAGCTGGTCAACATCATCGCCACCACCTGGTCCTACAAGGTGTTGATCTCGATTGTCCTGTTGCCGGTCGGCTACTATCTGGTAGGCGCGGTGAAGAAAATCGAGAAAACCGACTATTTCGACTGGAGCGTCACTTACAACCCGCTGGCGGTGTTCAAGCAAGACGGCGGCGCGCTGCAAAGAAACCAATACGCAATGGAGGAAACGCGTGAGAGTCGCGCAAATATCTGACTGCCATTTATTCGCCGAAGACAGCGCCCGGCTCATGGGCTACGATACCTATCGCGAATTCGACAAGGTCATCAGCGAACTTGAGCGGCGGCATGCGGCGGAACTGGACGCTCTCCTGGTGACCGGGGACATTTCGCAGGATGAAAGCCGCGCTTCCTATGATCGCTTCGCGCGCCGGCTGCAAAGCGTGGGCCTGCCGGTCTACTGGCTGCCCGGCAACCACGACGCCGCGCCGCTGGCTGAGCAAACACTGCGCCAGTATGAGTGGATGCGGCCGCTGACGCGGCTGGAGACGGACGATTGGCTTCTGCTCGCGCTGGATTCTGTGCAGCCCGGAACGGACGATGGCCATATCGGAGAAGCCGCCGTCGAGCGCTTCCGCCAGCAATTGGCCGCGGCGGACAAGCCAGCCAAACGCAGCGCGGTCTTGCTGCACCATCACCCGGCGGCGGTGGGCACGCCCTTGCTCGACAGCTGCATGCTGCGCAACACGGATAGATTCTGGGACTTGATGGCGGAGCTGCCCAATCTGCAGCTGCTGCTATGCGGCCATGCCCATGGCGATTATCGCTTGCAAGCACGCGGCGTGGCGCTGGAGGTCTGCCCGGCCACCTGTTTCCAATGGCGCAAGGGCACGGCGGCGCTGGATACGCAGGATGCGCGCGGCTACAAAGTGCTGGCGTTCGATGCCGCGGGCTTCCGCAGCATGACCGTCATGGTTTGAGCGGCGGCGGGATTCAGCGCGCCCCGCGCCGCAGCGCCACCACCTTGGCGGCGTTCTCCGGCGCGGCCTGATCCTGGCGGCGCGCCTCTTCCCCTGCGCGGCTGATTTGCCGGGAAAGGGCGCGGCCCTTCTGAAAACCGGCGCTGTAAGCGATCCTGCAAATCTCCTGAGCGTTCAGCTCCGCAAAGTAGTCGATATTCTGGCAGATGCTTTCCCCGGAATAGACTTCGCTATTGCCCTGCAGATGAATCCGATAGTGATTGCCGCGCATCTCTTCTTCGACCCTGCAACGCTGATCATGCGCTTTCAGATTGTTTTCCAGCAGGGCGATCTTGATCAGGTCGCGCGGATTGATCGCGGACATGATTTGATTGCTGGCCAGGATGTCGGCGTGGGACAGTTTGACGAAATCATGGCTGCCGTAGAGCTTGAACAGGTACAGGCATTCCTTGGCATGCTTGCCGGGCAGCCTGTCGCACAGCGCCAGTTGGTAAGGCGGATTGAATACGCTGATGATCCACTGCTTGACTCGAGTTAGAAAATGAACGCGCACAATGCATGCCCCTTGCATGAAACGCATCCATCTTACTCAAGTCAGCTCTTGTCCGCTTGATGAAATTTTCCGAAATATTTAAATAATCATTGTATTGATTGGCCACTCATCGCCCGAGTAAAACCGCCTGCAAGCGTGACATGCCAGTGTGCGATACTCTCGAAGCATAACTTTATGCTGGCGCCAGCCATCCCCGGCCGCGTCAGCTCACCGGAATACGGCCATGCCCTCGCACCGCTCCTTGCCAACCCTGCTGCTCGCCGCAGCCTTCGCCGCCCCCCTATCCGCCTGGGCCGCCAAGCCCTTGGTCTTTTGCGCCGAAGCCGCGCCGGAAGGCTTCGATCCTGCGCTATGGGACAGCGCCACCACTTATAACGTCACCAAGCCCATCTTCCAGGGCCTGCTGGACTTCCAGCGCGGCGGCGTGGCGCTGCGGCCCGGCCTGGCGGAAAGCTGGTCCGTCTCGGCCGATGGCCTGGAATACACTTTCAAGCTGCGCCGCGGCGTGCATTTCCATCGCACGGACTACTTCACCCCCAGCCGCGACTTCAACGCCGACGATGCGCTGTTCACCATCAATCGCTGGATCCAGCCGGAGCTGCCCTTCAACCAGGCTTACAAAATGCCGCTGCTCGGGCCGGACGGCTATGGCTTGTCCAAAATGATCGCGTCGGCGCGCAAGGTGGACGATCGCACCATTCAGATCCGGCTGAAGGAGCGCAACGCCACTTTTCTCACTTTCTTCGCCATGGGCTTCGCCGGCATGCAATCGGCCGAATACGCCGAGCAGTTGCTGAAGTCCGGCAAACCGCAGCAGATCAACCAGCAGCCCATAGGCACCGGTCCTTATCGCTTCAAGAGCTACACCAAGGACGCCGTGATCCGCTACGAGGCCAATCCGCAATACTGGGGCAAGCCGCAGAAAACCCGGAGCCTGGTCTTCGCCATCGCCGCGGACCCGCAAGTGCGCATCCAGAAGCTGAAAGCCGGCGAATGCCAGATAGCCGCGGCGGTGCGCGAATCCGACCTCGACGTGCTGCAGGCCGATCCCGGCGTCAAGATTGCCTCCGTCGGCGCCAGCAATATCTCCTATCTCGCTTACAACCTGAAGCGACCGCAATTCGCCAAGCGCGAAGTGCGGATGGCGCTGGACATCGCGATCAACCGCGACGCGCTGTTCAAGGCGATGTTTCCCAAGGGCGGCGCCACCCAGGCGGTCAACCCCTTCCCGCCATCCACCTGGAGCTGGAACCCCAAGACGCGCAACGAATACAACCCGGCCAAGGCCAAGGCGCTGCTGGCCCAGGCCGGCTACCCAGACGGCTTCGCCGTCACGCTGTGGGCGCTGCCGGTGCAGCGGCCGACCAACCCCAACGGCAAGCTGATGGCGCAGATGATCCAGCAGGACTGGGCCAGGATAGGCGTCAAGGCCACGATTCAAAGCTATGAATGGGGCGAATACCTGAAACGCGCCGCCGCCGGCGAGCATGACGTGTATATGTCAGGACTGACCAGCACCTCGGGCGATCCGGACGACTTCCTGTGGAACAGCCTGTCCTGCAGCGTCAGCAAGGGCGGCCAGCGCTTTTGCGACGCCGAGTTCGACCGTCTGCTGGAACAGGCGCGCCAGACCACGGACCAGAAGCAGCGGACGCGCTACTATCTGAAGGCTCAGGAAATCTTCAAATACCAGCGGCCATGGATCACCATCGCCCACTCGCGCATCGACATCCCGCTGCGCAAGAATGTGCAGGGCTTTGTCATGAATCCGAACGGCTCCTTCGATTTCGAGGACGTATGGCTCAAATGAGTCCGGCCTGGCGGCCAGGCATGGTTCTACCTCGCCAGCCCGTCCGCCAAGCTATCAAGCGGCTCGCGCTCGGCGACCAGCGTGTGCACCTCATCGCCCGCGCGGCGGAAGCGCACCGCGAACGGCCGCATAAGCCCGCTCAACGCGCTTTTCGCCGTCGGCGCCAGCGTGAGCCGGCCGGATTGCCAATCCAGCTCCCGCACTTCGAATTCGGAAAAATCGACATAGCGCCCCGCCAGCCTGTGAATAGCCTTGTAGCCGGCCTCCTTGGCCGAGAAAATCAGCGTTTCGGCCAGCGTGTCCGCCCTGTCGCCCAGCCAGCTTTCCCGTTCGAATGCGGTGCAGCATAGCGTCCGTATGCTCTCCGCCGCGCTGTCCCTGGCCAGCCGCTCGCTATCCATGCCCAGCGCGGCGTAAGCGGACGCCGGCGCCGCCGCCACGTAGGCGGCCTCGCCGTGATGAGTGATGGAGCCAAGCATCCCGTCCGGCCATAGCGGCGCGCCGCCGTCCATGCGCCCCACTGCGGCATCGGCCAGTCCCAACGCCGCCAGCGCCCGCTCGGCGCACAGCCGGCCGCCCAGAAAGGACAGCTGCCGCTTGCGCACCGCGCGCGACAGCTCCGGCGGCAGCCAGTCCGCCAGCTCGCGTCCGGCCAGCGCGCGATCCAGTTCCGCCAAAGAAATCCCCGCGCCCGCGCCATCGTCCAAGGCCTGCGGCGCAGGCAGCCAACAGGAGGCCAGCGACGCCGCGCATGCCGGCTCCAGCTTATCGCTCAGCCGCGGCAAACCATCCGTCATCACATGCCGCCCCGCAATTGGCGGGCGTTGCGGCCCAGCGCGCGCAGAATGGTCACCGCCTTGCCAGACAAGGCGCAATAATTGCCGCGGCAATAGGCTACGACTTCCTGATCGCGCGGCACCTCGGCCAAGCGCAGCTCCAGCTCGTCCAGCGGAATATTGACGGCGCCGGGCAAATGGCCCGCGGCGTACTCGGATTCGGAACGCACGTCCAGCAGCACGATCTCGGTTTCCTGCATGCGCTGCAGCAGCTCCTCGCGCGAAATCGCCTCCAGCTTGTCCTGCTGCCACAGGCTGTCCGAGATCAGCTCGCGGATTTCCGATCGATTGTGCTCGGCGCAAGCCCGCAACGCCGCCAGCAGCGCGGCGATAGGCCCGCCGCCCAAGCGGTACAGCACATTCTTGCCTTCGCGCCGCGACTGCACGAAACCGCTGCGCTTGAGCTGCTGCAAATGCTGAGAAGCATTGGCCACCGACAATCCGGCCAGATCGGACAGCGCCTCCACCGTCTTCTCGCCGCCGCCGATATGCTCGAGCAGGAGCAGGCGATGGCTATTGCCCAGGGTTTTGGCCAAGTCGGCCAAGTCGTTCAGTCGCGCACCCTTTAAATGCGTTTCAGATATTGACATGATCTGCCCAATCAATTCATCATTAAATAAAAATATTGAATGTTACATGGCAAGCTTATCCGAAATCGGCGCGGCCTGCAGAATCTCGTTGCCGTCCGGCCTCAACCACCCGGCGCCAAGCGCCTGGACAACCCACTCTAGGATGAAATCGTGATGACTCCAGAATTTATCACCCACGCCCTGGCGCTAGGCATAGGCGCGACCCTGGTCATGGATATTTGGGCCTGGTTCCTGCGCCGCTTCTTCAACATCCCCTCCCTGAATTACGCCATGGTGGGACGGTGGAGCGGCCACCTGCTGCGCGGCCGCTTCCGCCACGACAATATCGCCAAGGCGGAACCGATTGCCGGCGAAGCGCCGCTGGGCTGGAGCCTGCATTACGGCATAGGCGCCGCGCTGGCCGCCCTGCTGCTGGCGCTGACCGGCCCGGAATGGCGGCTGGCGCCGACGCCGCTGCCGGCGCTGGGCTTCGGCCTGCTCACCGTGGCCGCGCCCTTCTTCATTCTGCAGCCCGGCCTGGGAGCGGGCATCGCCGCCAGCAAGACGCCGCAGCCCAACGTGGCGCGCCTGCGCAGCCTGTCCGCCCACGCCTCCTTCGGCGTAGGCCTCTACCTGTCCGCCCTGCTGCTGGCCCGCCTGCTGTAGTCCCCCCGCGCCTGGCCACAAAAAAACCGGCGGATAGCCGCCGGTTTGCTTTCCTTGCCGCCGCGCTCAGCGCCGCAGGCTGGTGCGCATCAGCTCCACCGTCTGCTCCGGCGACGGCAGCGAGGGGTGGCCCACCATGCGCCCCAGCGAAACATCGTAGTTCTCATGCCACACCGGCTCCGCCACCTGATAACCATCCTCGCGCAGCTGCCGCACATTGCGCTGCACGGCGGCCTTCTCCCACATCACCGCGCCCATCACCGGGAAGAACAACACGGGGAAATTGGAGGCCAGGATGACCGTGGCCAGCCGGTTAGGCGCCGCGCCCTGCGCCGCCGTCGCCAGCATATGCGCGGTGGCGGGCAACACGGCCAGCAAATCGTGGTCGGCCACGATGCGCGACGGCTTGTCCGTGGGCCAGTCCTCCGGCCGCTCGCCGGCTATCACCCGGTCCGCGTACAGGCCCACGCTGGCGGCCGGCAGGAAAAGCTGGGCGCTGGCCGTCATCAGCACGGTCAGCTCGCAGTCTATGCCGGTCTTGATCGCCACCAGATAGCGCGGCAGTGTCAGAATGTCCACGGAGCCGCAGGCGCCGATCAGGATGCGCCGCTTGCCTTCCCTTGTTTGCTTCGATTGCATCGATAAGTCCTTTTCGTCGAGTCATCCAGGCCGCTAGGCCAGCCGCGCGGACAGTGCCGGCGGCAGCGCTCCGGCCTTGACGACGCGCGCCGGCACGCCGGCGACCGTGGCGAAGGCCGGCACATCCTTCAGCACCACGCTGCCCGCCGCCACCACCGCGCCGGCGCCCACTTCGATATTGCCCAGGATCTTGGCGCCGGCGTACAGCGTGGCCCCGCGCCGGACCTTGGGGTGACGGTCGCCTCGCTGCTTGCCGGTGCCGCCCAGCGTCACGTCGTGCAATATGGAAACGTCGTCTTCCACTACCGCCGTCTCGCCTATCACTAGGCCCGTGGCGTGGTCCAGGAACAGGCCGCGGCCCAGCCTCGCCGCCGGATGGATGTCCACGCCGCAGCACATCGAAGTCCGCAGCTGCAGCATCTGGGCCGAGAAGCGCTGTTCGCGGTCCCGCCACAACGTATGCGCCACTCGGTGCGCCTGCAGCGCGACGAAGCCCTTGCTGAACAGGAACACCTGCAGCGCGCAGTCTGACGCAGGGTCCCGCTCACAGGACGCCGCCAGGTCGCGCATGGCCGACTGGCAGATATCCGGATGGCGCGCCAGCGCGTCCAGCAGCAGGCGCCTGAGCGGCCCGCTCGCCGGCTGCCCGTGGAACAGCTGTTCGCACAGCATGCAGGCCAAGGCCGACGGAAAGCATTCAGCCTCGCTCAGCAGCGTCTGCACGCAGCTGAAAACCATGGGCTCGCATCGCTCCAGATCGGCGATGCCGCCGCGCATGCGGCGCCAGAAACCGTCTAGGTCGTCCAGCATGCCGGCGTCTAATTTGATTGGTTCGCGTTTCATGTATTTCCCACGGCATGGCCGCGCGGCCAGCCTCTGGCTCCCGCCGCGCGGCGCGTCCCATACGACAGGCCCGCTTAGGGCGTGCCCGGCTTGGCTTCGCCCCAGCCCCAGCGCGGCACGGTTTCGCGCCGCGATGGCGGCGCATCCGGCTGGGAGTTGGCCTGCGCGCGGCGCGAACCCCACTCGACATAGGCGGCGAAGGCCGAGCGGAATTCCGGATCGCTGGGCAGGCCCACTTCGTCGGCGGTTTCCATCAGCAGCTCCACCCAGCGCTTGCGCTGCTCCGGCTGGATGCCGCGGCCCCGATGCATGCTTATCATGGTTTTGAAGCCGCCGCGCTCATTGGTGTAGCGCGGCTCGCCGCCTAGCACTTCCTCGAACCACATGGCCAGATGCTCGGCATGGAAGTCCGGCACTTCGCGGAACATCTCGGCCAGCAGCGGATCCCGCAATACCTTGGGGTGGAAGGTTTCCGTCAGATTGCGCAAGGCCGCCCGTCCGCCCATCCATTCGAACAGCGTGGGAAGGTCGAACAAAGCTTCTTCGTCCAGATCGCCCGCGCACGCCAGCGGCGATTCGACTACCTGATCCATGAGTGACTCCTTGATAAATTGGTAAAGGCTCAGCCCAGCTCCAGCGAGGCGATGGCCTGTATTCGCCCGGCCTGCACGCGCGGCGGCTCGCCGCGGTACAGCCGGAAGGTATGGAAGACTTCGCGCAGCCCCAGGCCCTGCAACTGCCCAAGCAAACCCGTTGCGGTCTCCGGCACATCCAGCGTCAGCGCCGCGCCAGCCGGCGCGAAAGCCAAGGCTTGCCGGAATAGTTGCTGCCGCGCGTCTTCGTGCTCGGCGTAAAAGGGGCCGAAGCGGTAGCCGACGCTGGAGACGCGCGCGCCTATCAGGCCGTCTATGCCGCCATCCGCCCCGCGGCTGATCCAGCCGCGGCGGCCCGCGCCCAGAAACCAGCGCCTCAGCATGGCGTGGCGCCGCACGCCGCCGCTTCGCTGGTCATAGCCGCATGCCTCGTCCAGATTGGCCGGCGACACCGGCTCCAGGCCCGGCCCGGCCGGCGGACGCGCCGTCGGCGCGCCGCACAGCCGCAAAGTGCGATATTGGCTTTCGAATCCCCACTTCGCATAGTTATGCAGCTGCGCCGGAATGCCGTCGCCGCCCAACGTGCGGGCGCCTCCATGCAGAATGGCCTCTTCCCACAAGCGGCGCGCCCACCCCTGGCCCCGCAGCGCCGGGGCCGTCAGGTAATAGCCCATGTGGGCGTAGCGCTCGTCCAGATTGACGACCGAGATCGCCGCCGCCGGCGCGCCGTCCACGAAACCCAGATGGAAGCCTTGCGCGTCCGCGTCGAAAAAGCATTCGGCGTCGCCCGCGCCCAAATCCCAGCCTTCTCGCTCGGCCCAGCTCAAAGCCGCGCCCCACTCCGCCAGGCTGGCTGGCCGGCCCTGCCAAAGCGGCGGCCTACCTGAATTCATCATGCCGTCCTCCTCGCCCGCTGCTCGCATGGCCTCACAGGCCCAACGATTTGCTGATCAGTTCCTGCAACACCTCGCTGGTGCCGCCGTAGATCTGCTGCACCCGGCTGTTGACCCAGTTTTTGCCGATGCCGGACTCGCCCATATAGCCGGCCGCGCCGTGCAGTTGCAGGCAACGGTCCGCTACCTTGCCCTGCAGCTCGGTCACCCACAGCTTGAGCCGCGCGGCGTCCACCAAGCTCAGCGCGCCGGCATTGAAGCGCGCGATGGCGTCGTCCAGATACAGGCGGGCGATGCGGATCTCGGTATCCAGCTTGGCCAGCGTGAAGCGGTTGTGCTGGAAGCTGCCCACCGGCTGGCCGAACACAGTTCTCGCCTTGGCGTAGGCCAGGGTTTGCTCCAGCGCCGTTTCCATGCTGGCCACGGCCACGGTGGAGATGCTCAGCCGCTCGCGTATCATCGCCGTCATGAAATAGAAGCTGCCCAGGTTCTCCCGTCCCAGCAGATTGTCCGCCGGCAGCAGACAGCGCTCGAAGAACAGGTCGGTGGTATCGCTGGCGTGCCAGCCCAGCTTGGCGCGCAGCGGCCCGCGGCTGAACCCCTCCGCGCCGCGCTCCGCCACCAGCAGGCTGATGCCCTGGCCGCGCTGGGCATCGGCCGTCTTCACCGCCACCACCACCAGATCGGCGTTATGGCCGTTGGTGATATAGGCCTTGCTGCCGTTCAGCTCGTAGCGGTCGCCTTGGCGCTCGGCGCGGGTCGTCAGCTCGTTGGCGTCGGAGCCGGCATGCGGCTCGGTGATCGCGATCGCGCCGATGGCGCGGCCCGAGCACAGCTCAGGCAGCCAGCGCTGCTTCTGCTCCGGCGTGCCCAGGGTCAGGATGTAGCTGGCGATCACATCGTTGTGCGACACCAGCCCCGGCACGCTCATGCCGGCTCGGATCAGTTCCTCGATCAGGATCATGGCGTAGCGGAAGTCGCTCTCGCCGCGGCCGCCCAGCTCGCGGCTCACCCCCATGCCCAGCAGCCCGGCCGCGCCGGCCTGCTCCCAGAAGTCTCGGTCCACCCGGCCCTGCGCCTCCCACGCGGCCACTCTCGGCGTGGCGGCTTGCGCCAGAAAATCGCGGCAATGCCGCCGGAATTCGTCCAACTGCGTCGTGCTCATATCGTTGCCTCCCGCGGGGACGACGACAGAATGTCGCGCACCCGCTGCCAATGCCGGTAAATGGCGAAGTGATCGCCGGGTATGGTGTGCAGCTCGGCGCCGCCCTCGCTGTGGGCCTCCCAGGCCCGCAACTGCTGCAAGGTGACGTGCGGGTCTTGCTCCGCGCCTATCAACCGCAGCGTCTGCGGCACTTTCAGCGCGCGGTGCGCCAGGAATTGCCGGCGCAGGCGATAGTCGCAGCGCAACTGCGCCGCCACCCGGCCGGCCAGCGCCGGCTCGCGCAGCACCGCCTCCGGCGTGCCCTGGTCTGCCCTGGCCACGGCCAGAATCTGCTCGTCGCTGAATAAATGGCGCTCATCGTCCGGCTGGATGCTGGGCGCGATGGAGGCCGACACCACGCTGAAGCGCGGCGTCAGGCCATGGCGCCGGCTCATTTCGCTGGCGACGATCACGCTGAGCACGCCGCCGAAGCTATGGCCGAAGGTCGCCCACTCGGCCACCCCTTGCGCCTGTCGCTCGCGCAGGTCCGCGCACAGTTGGTCGGCCAGCCAGGCCGCCAGCTCGGGCAGGTTTTCCATGGCCAGCATGCGGATGCGCGAACCGCGGCCGGGCATTTCCACCGGCGCCAGCACGCCGTCGTCCCAGGCCTCCGCCTGCCAGGCGCGGTACAGGGCGGCCGAGCCGCCGGCATGCGGAAAGGCGTATACCACTCGACGAGGCCGCGCGCTCATGCCCGCTCCTTGTCCAGCAGCGCAGCGGCCAAACGCTCCGCCAGCATGATGGTGGTCAGATTGGTGGGCATGGACGGGATGGTCGGAAACAGCGAGGCGTCCGCCACGGTCAGGCCGTCCAGGCCATGCACGGCGCCGTCCTCGCCCGCCGCGCAGGCGGGGTCGGCGGCCGGCCCCATCCGCACCGTGCCGGCGGCGTGCCAGCCGGGATTGACCAGATTGCGCACCGCGCTGGCCACCACGGCCGGGTTGCCTATCATGGATTCGGACCAGAACTGCACGCCGTCCAGGTAGCAGGACACCAGCGGGTCCTTCAGCACGCGCCACAGCAGCCTCACTCCGCCGGCCAGCCTGGCGATGTCGGCGTCGTCGCTCAAGGGCAGGTCTATCCGCGGCAGTTGGGCCGGATCGCCGCTCAACACCCGCACCGCGCCCTGCGCATTGGGCCGCATCAGCATCACCGAGCCGCCCACCAGCATCGGATAGGCCACGCGCTCCTGGAAGCTGGGCACTGTTTCGCTGGCCACGTTGTTCAAGAGGCCGATCTGCACATCCACCCGCTCGTCGTAGCCGCTGCAAGCGCGCGCCGCCACCTGGCGCCATGGCAGGCCGCGCGCGCATACGCCGGGTTTGGGCAAGGCCCACAGCACCAGCGAGGCGTGATCGGTCAGATTCCGTCCCACCGCCGGCAAGGCCGCGCGCAACGGAATGCCGGCCGAGGCCAGGTGCTCCGGATCGCCGATCCCCGAACGTTGCAGCAGGGCCGCAGTGCCGACCGCGCCGGCGCACAACACCACCCGGCGCGCAGCGTAACGCAGCCGTCGGCCGCCGACCATGGCATCGACGCCGCAGGCGCGGCGGCCGTCGAATACGATCCCGGCCGCTTCCGCGCCGGTCTCCACCGTCAGGTTGGCTCGCCCTTGCGCCGGCTGCAGATAGGAACGATAGACGTCCATCCGCTCGGCCTGGCCGCGCACATTGGCCGGCACCAGCCCCACCGCCGCGTCTTCGCCCAAATTCAGGTCATCGGTATAAGGCATGCCCTGGCGCTGGCAGGACACGGAGAAAGCCTGGTCCAGCGGATGGATCTCGCCGGTTGCCGGCCGCCGCAGCCGCAGCGGGCCATCTCCGCCGTGCCACTCGTCGGCGCGGTCCGCGTCCTGCTCCATCTTGCGGAACCACGGCAAGACCTTGTCCCAGGACCACTCCGGGCAGCCCATGCGTTCCCAAGCGGCGAAGTCGCTGGGAAAGGCTCGGAGCGCCACCGCGCCGTTGATGGCGGACGAGCCGCCCAGCACCTTGCCCAGACTGTAGGCGAAGGGCTTGCGCCGGCCGCCGCGCTCGCCGTCGCCGCGCACATGGGCTTCATAACCCCAGTTGTAGCCGCTCAGCACCAGGCGCGAAGCGTCGCGCAGCGGGCTGTCCTCCCGCGCGGAGTCGGAAGCCGGTCCGGCCTCCAGCAGCAGCACGCGATGCCTGCCGTTTTCCGACAGCCTCGCCGCCATCACGCAGCCGGCCGAGCCGCCGCCGACCACGATGAAGTCGAATTCGCCGCCTGCCGTCATCGTCATGCTCTCCATCACGCCGCCTCCGCCGCGATCGCCAAACCGTCCAGCAGCTTGGCGAAATCGCGGATGCTGGCGTTCATGAACAGGCCCTCGATCACGTCCTGCTCCCGCTCCGGCGTCAGCGCGTAACGGTCGCGCAGCGCGCTGAGCAGGCCCACCGCGTGCAGCGAATCGCCGCCGATATCGAAGAAGCCGTCCGTCACGCCGAAGTCTTCATGCCTGAGCTGCTTGCGCCACAGCGTCAGCAGTTCGTTTTCGAGTTCGCCGGCCGGTTCGGCGCCCAGCTCCGCCTCGTCGCGCTCCTGCCATGGCTGCGGCAGGGCTGCGCGGTTGATCTTGCCGTTGGCGGTCAGCGGCATTTCATCCACCGGCACCAGGTAACTGGGCACCATATAGGAAGGCAGCTGCTTGCTCGCCAGCTCGCGCAACCCATCTAATAGCGCCTGCCAGCCGGCATCGCCCTGCGGCGGCGTCTTGGCCGCCACATAGGCGACCAGGTGGCGCTGCCCGGTCTTGGCGTGGCGCGGCGCGTCCAGCACCACGTGATTGGCCTCCGGATGCTCCAGCAGGCAGGCCTCTACCTCGCCCAACTCCACCCGATAGCCGTTGATCTTCACCTGGCTGTCCTCGCGGCCCAGGATTTCGATCACGCCATCATCCAGATAGCGGCCCAGATCGCCGGTCTTGTACAAGCGCTCGCCGCTCCGCGGATCGACGATGAAGCGCTGCGCGGTTTTTTCATCGTCGGCCAAATAGCCTTGGGCCACGCCGCAGCCGGCGATATAGAGTTCGCCGGTCACCCACTTCGGACATGGCGCCAGCCAGTCGTTCAGCACATGGAAGCGCTGATTGGCCAGCGGCTTGCCGTAGGGGATGCTGGTCCAGGACGGATCCACCCGCGCGATGGGGTGGCAGATGGACCAGATCGAGCCTTCCGTGGCGCCGCCCAGGCTCACCACCTGCACCGCCGGCAGGCACTCGCGGATACGGCCGGGCAGGTCGATGGGAATCCAGTCGCCGCTCATCAGCACCAGCCTCAGCGCGGTCTGCGCCAATGCGTCGCCGCAACGGTCGGCCAGCGCCTTGACCGGCGCCGGCACGCTGTTCCATATCGTCACCCGGTGCTGGATCAGCGTCTGGCACCAAGCCTGCGGATCGCTCGCGCCGGCGGCGTCCTGGAACACCACCCGGCCGCCGGCCGCCAGCACCCCGAAGTAGTCGTAGACGGACAAGTCGAAGCCGGCCGGCGCCACCGAGAACACCGCGTCGTCGCGGTTCACGCCGAAGCGGCGGTTGATGTCCAGCACAGTATTGGCCGCGTTGCGGTGGCTGATCATCACGCCTTTGGGCTCGCCCGTGGAGCCCGAGGTGAAGATCACATAAGCCAGATCGTCCAGCGACTGCGGCGAGGCCGCTTCCGGCCACGCCTCGCCCGCCGGCACCTGGTCCACATCGATGCGCGGCAGACCCTCATGCGTTTCTTGCGGATGGATGTCGCCGCGGCTGAGCAGCGCGCGCGCGGCGCAACGGCGCAACAGGCTCTGGCGGCGCTCCGCCGGCAAGGCCGGATCTATGGCGACATAGGCGCCGCCGGCGATCAGCGCGCCCAGGATGGCCGCGATCAGCTCCGGCCCCTGCGGCAGCGATACGGCGATCCGTTCGCCCGGCTTCACCTCGGCCTGCCCGCGGATGGCTTGCGCGATCGCGCCGGCGCGGCGCGCCAGCTCGCCGAAGCTCATGCTGGCCTCGCCTTGTTGCACCGCCACCGCGTCCGCCTGGCTGCGGGCGCGCCGCAGCACCAGCTCGTGCAGCAAGGCAAGCGGCAATGCCGTCTCCGTGGCGTTTGCCTGCTCGCGCTCAGCCAGGTCCACTGCCGGCAGCGCGGTCACCGCGCCGAGGGACGCCCACACGCCCTCGTCGCTCAGACAGCGCTCCAACAGGCCCATATAGCAATCGAGCATGTCCTCGACCATGCCAACAGGGAACAGACCGTCCACGTGGTTCCAGTTCACACGCAAGGCGTCGCCGTCGCGCAGCAGCTGGTTTTCCAGCCAGACCTGCGGCGTCTGGTTGCGCTCGTACACCGCGCGCGCGCCCTGCCAGCCGCCATCCTCGACCAGCTCGTTCAAATCCGCGTCCAGCATATTGCTGAACACCACCGGCGAGCCGGCGACGCGCTGCCCCTGCTGGCGCGCCTGCTCGCGCAGCAGCTGGATGCCGCTGTAGCCGGCATGCCAACGATGGCTGAGCAGATCGGTTTGCAGCCTGGCCATCCTGTCCGCGAAGCTCTCGTCGGCCGATGCGGCGATGGGCAGCAGCAGCGGTTGCAGGAAATTGCCGGCGATATCGGCCACGCCGTCGAAATGCGGCCGGCGGCCGAAAGTCGTCAGCGTCAGCGTGAACGACTGCTGCTTGGACCACTGCCGCAGCGTTTCCACATAGGCGCCCAGCATCAGGCTCTCCGCCGTCAGGCCCCGCGCCTCGGCCGCGGCGCGCAAGGCGGCCAGCTTGTCCGCCGCCCATTCGCGGCTGGCGCGCGCCGTGCGCGGCGGCGTCAAATGTTCGGGAGCCGTCTTCAGCGGCAGCTCTGGTGCGGCGCTCAGTTCGTCCAGCCGGCTCAGCCAGTATTGACGGTCGCGTTCGCCGCAGGCGCCGGCCTGCAGCGCAGCCTCCGCCGCCCGGTAAGCCGCGAAAGAGGCCTGCGCCGGCAGCTCGACCAGCGGCTGCCCGGCATAGGCGCGCCACCAGTCCCGCATGACGATGCGCACGCTGCGCAGATCGAGAAACATCAGATCGAACAGCAAATGCAGCCGGATGAGGCCGTCGTCCAGCAGGCTGGCCCGGATCTCGAACGGCGCCGCCTGGTTCAAGGGCAGCAAGGTGTGGCGCATCCGCTGCCGCTCCGCTTCCAAGTGGCTGGCGCGCGCAGCCTCGTCCCAGCCTCGCGTATCGGTCAGCACTATGCGGCAGCTAGGCGCCGCCGTCGCCGCAGCCTGCTCGCCGCCGTCGCGGATGGCCGTGCGCAGCGCCGCGTGGCGCGCCACGGTGGCGGCCAACGCTGCCTCCAGCCGAGCCAGATCCAGCGCGCCAACATCCCATTCCTGATAGAAGGCGCTGGAGATGCCGCCCAGCTCCAAGCCCGGATTGCGGCCTATCAGATAGGCGTACTGGATATCGGTCAGCGCGAAAGCGCCATCGTCCCGCGGCGTCGGCGCCGCTGCGCCGTCCTCGCGCGGCAAGCCGCCCCGCAGCAACTGCTGCATCTGTTCCGGACTGGCGATCTCGCGCTCTTCGTGCCGCTCCGCCCCAACCGCTGCCGTCAGGCCGCAGGCGCGGATGGCCTCAATGATGGTGTGCATGTGTTCTCCTTGTAATCTCTTTGTCCTGGACTGCGAAAACTACAGCTTCTCCGTCGCCAACCGGCCTTCCGGCGCGCTGCGCATCCGCGCCAGCTTGCCGACCAGCAGCGCCGCGACCACGAAAGCGCCGGCCGCTGTGCCCAGCGCCCAGGCATAGCCCTCAACCGCATCCGCCCGCAGCGCGGCGACCGACATGAAGATGGCCATGCCCAAGGTCGGTCCCAGCTCCATCGCGGTATTCATCACGCCGCCCGCCAGGCCGGACTGATGCGGCGGCACGTCACTGGTGGCGATGACGGCCGAACTGGCGAACATCATCGCGGTGCCGATGGGCAGCACGATCAGGCCCGGCAGCAAATCGGTCAGATAGGCGGAATGGCGGTCCAGCCCGGCCAGCAGCGCCAGACCCACGGCGCCTATCGCCAGACCGCCCTGCAGCAAGCGAGTGGCGCCGATGCGGCCGGTCAGCGGGGCCGCGATGCGGCTAGAGGCGATCAACACCAGCAAGTAGGGCAGGAAGCCCAGGGCGGTCCACAGCGGCGTCCAGCCGCGCACCTGTTGCAGGTACAACGACCACAGGAATGACACCGTGCCCATGCTGGCGGCCGCCAGCATCACGCCGATCAGGCCTGCCAGCCTGCGCGGCGCGATGAAGCCCGGCGGCAAGAGCGGCGAGTCGGCGCGCCGCTCCACCATGAAGAAAGCCAGCAATAGCGCCACGCCGACCAGCAAGGGCAGCATCACGCCGGAGGACAGCCAGCCGGCCTCGCCGGTCAGGATCAGGCCGTAGCTGGACAGTGAAATGCCGGCCGTGGCCAGCACCGCGCCGCCCAGATCCAGCCCCTCCGCCCCTCGCCGTTCAGGCGAAGCCGGCAGCCAGGCGCGCTGCACCAGCAAGGCGAAGGCGCTGACCGCCACCGGCACCATGAACATCCAGCGCCAGGACAGCCAGGTGATCATCACGCCGGAAATCACCGTGCCGGCCGTGGCGCCCAGCACGGAAACGCTGCCCCAGCTCGCCATGGCGCGGCCGAAGGCCGCCGGCTCCGGAAACGCGCCGCGCAGCAGCGACAGCGCCGCCGGCGCCACCATGGACGCGCCCACGCCCTGCAGAAAGCGCATGGCGATCAGCGCGAGAAAGCTGGGCGACAACGCCGCGGCGGCCGACGCGCCGCCGAATACCAACAGCCCCGCGATGAAGACCGGCTTGCCGCCGAAACGGTCTGCCAGCCGGCCGCCGAACAGCAGCAAGCCGCTGAATGCCAAGCCATAGGCGGCGTTCACCAAGATCAGCGACGCCGTGTCCAGTCCAAACTCCTTGCCGATGTTAGGCAGCGGCACCGCGACCAAGGTGATGGCGAAAATCAGCGTCGCCTGCACGATGGCCAATGTGAAAAACGCTCTGCGCTGCCGCGCAGCATGGGCATAAGATGCCCCACCATCTTGTGAAATCACGAATCACTCCTCAAATTGAAAATTCCACAGCACAAAAATCCACAAAAAATCCAAACTCGATTTGATCAAAACCAATCAAACTATAAATAAATTCATTGAATGTTTGATGAATATCCTCGCCCGTGTCAATTGCATATCACTTTTTCTGCTTAGGGATCATGGCCAGCCACCTTGTCATGCCTCATTGCCTGTGATACCGGCCAACCGCATGAACAGACTCTGCTATCCGTAATTAAAATTCACCGCGCCTAGCGCCCAGAATGAGAGGCAATAGCAATGCGAGCTGTTCTGCCCACCGGACTCGCCAGCCGCGTCTCAAGCGCGCGGGTCGATGCGCACCTGCCTGCCGGATGTTGCGCAAAAACCGCAAAAATCAGACATAAATGACCAGTGATATCTGGTCTTTAGATCAGGGCAGAGCATGGACGAGCGACACAACATCGTTATCAAAATGACGTCGCCCATGCAGGCCTACGCACAAGACAAAGATTAAGAAGCGAGGATTGGGGAAGCGGAAAGCGACGGCAGTTTGCCAAGCCATTCGCTGGCATGCCGGAAGCGGCATCGCCGCGCGCATCAAAGCGCAGTCGCCGCGCCGTTCAAACGCGCGCGCCCTAGGGGAGGGGATGGATTTGAGAACACGACGCAACCGCGGGCAGACGCGGCCAAGCGGCGGCGGCGCATGAATGCAAAACGGGGAGCCGCTTGCGCGACTCCCCGTGGTTTGAGCGGTTCTTTCCGGCTCAGTGCTGCATGCCTGCGTCCGCGGTCAGGATAGGCCGATGGCTCTCGCCCGGCGTCTGGCCATCCAGCGCCATCATCACGCTCAGCGAGGTGATGGTGATGATGGAGAAGAAGAACACCTGGCGCGCCCAGGCGCGGTCATCCACCTCGCGCTTGTAGCCGGACAACGCCATCTTCAACCACCACAGGCTGGTCGCGCAGGCCACGGCCAGGTAGCCGTAGCCGGCGTAGCCGCCGAACACCAGCATCACGGTCGCAACCGCGAAGGCCAGGATATAAAGCACGATCTGCTGCTTGGCGGCGGAAATGCCCTTCACCACCGGCAGCACCGGGATGCCGGCCGCCTCGTAGTCCTTGAAGCGGAAGATGGCGATCGCGTACGAATGCGGCATCTGCCACAGGCTGAACATCACCAGCAAGATGGCCGCGCCCATGTCGAAGCGTCCGGTGACGGCGCAGTAGCCAGCCACCGGCGGCACCGCGCCGGACAGGCTGCCCACCACGGTGCCGTACACCGAGTTGCGCTTCATATACAGGCTATACACGCCCACATAGATGATGAAGCCGAACAGCACGCAGCCGGTGGCCAGCGGATTGGTGCCGAACCACAGCAGGGCGAAACCCGCCAGGCCCAACAGCACGCCGTGCGCCAACGCCGCCTTGGTGCTCATCGCGCCGGTGACCAGCACCCGTTTCTGGGTGCGGGCCATCTTGGCGTCGATGTCCTGGTCTATGCAGTTGTTGATCGCGCAGCCGGAGGCCACCACCAGCGACAAGCCGATGACGGTGGCCGCGAGCAGCCACCAGTCAACCGAACCCTGCGCCGCCAGCAGGAAACCGCCGGCGGCCGAGATCAGGTTGCCGAAGATGATGCCCGGCTTGGTGACCTGAAGATAGCGTTTGAACTTCAACTCGTCCGTCCTTAGCGCATCATCAGCGAGTCGGCGGTGTAGATGATCCAGATCGACAGGCCGACCAGCAGCACGATCACCATGCCGGTAAACAGGAAGGAGAAGCTGTTCAGCTTGCCCTCCTTGCTGAAGTCCAGGTGCAGGAAGTACTTCAGATGCACCACGATCTGCACCACGGCCAAGGCGAAGATGCCGATCAGCGTGGCCTGCTTGGTGAAGGCGCCGCCCATCACCATCCAGAACGGAATGGCGGTGAGGATCACCGACAGCATGAAGCCGACTACATAGCTTTTCACGCTGCCGTGGTTCTCATGCTCATGCGCGTGACTCATCACATGGCTCCTTTCAGGTAGACGACGGTGAACACGCAGATCCACACGATGTCGAGGAAGTGCCAGAACAGCGACAGGCAGTTCAGGCGGGTCATGGCGCGGCCGGTCAGGCCGGTCTTGGCCACTTCCATCATCATCACGGCCATCCACAGCAGGCCGCCGGTCACGTGCAGACCGTGCAGGCCCACCAGGCCGAAGAAGGCAGACAGGAAGGCGCTCTTGTTCGGGCCGTTGCCCTCGGCGATCAGATGATGGAATTCATTGATTTCTAGGCCGATAAAGGCTGCGCCGAACAGGAAGGTCACGAACAGCCAGCCCAGCACGGCGGACTTGTTGCCCTTGTGGCCGGCGATCATCGCGAAGCCGTAGGTGATGGACGACAGCAGCAGGGCCGCGGTTTCCACCAGCACATACGGCAGCTCGAAGATTTCCTTGCTGGAAACGCCTTCGGCCACGTTGCGGAACAGCACCGCATAAGCCGCGAACGCCGTCGCGAACAGAATGCAGTCGGTCATCAGGTAGAACCAGAAGCCCAGGACAGTTTGCTTGCCGCTGTCGTGGTGCTCGTGATCCTCATGCGCGCCATGCGCATCTTTTACAATTGTCGTCATGTCAAATCCAGCCTGTTACGCGGTCGTGGTCGGACGAGCGGCCTTCTTCGGCTTCGTCTGATCGCGTTCGGTGTAGTTGTCCACATCGATGCCCAGCTTCTCGAAGCGGGCGCGCTCGATGGCTTCCACTTCATCCGGCTGCACGTAGTAGTCCAGGTCGTTGTCGTAGGCGCGGGCCAGCATGCTGCCGATGATGCCCAGCAGGCCAACGATGGCCAGCCACCAGATGTGCCAGATCATCGCGAAACCGAACACGGTGGAGAACAGGCCGATGAAAACGCCGGCCGAGGTGTTCCGCGGCATGTGGATAGGCTCGTAGGACTTCGGCACCGCGTAAGCCACGCCCTTTTCCTTCATGTCGGTGAAGGCGTCGATGTCGTGCACATGCGGCAGCTTGGCGAAGTTGTAGAACGGGGCCGGAGAGGAAGTGGACCATTCCAGGGTATGGCCATTCCACGGGTCGCCGGTTTCGTCCTTCAGCTCATTGCGCTTGATCACGCTGACCACGATCTGCAGCAGCTGGCAGCCGATGCCGGCGGCGATCAGCAGCGCGCCGAACAGGGCCACGTACAGCCACGGTTCGTATTCCGGGTTGGTGGTGTAGTTCAGACGACGGGTCATGCCCATGAAGCCCAGCACGTACAGCGGCATGAAGGCGAACATGAAGCCGATCTGCCAGAACCAGAACGCGGCCTTGCCCAGCTTGGGCTCCAGCTTGAAGCCGAACACTTTCGGGAACCAGAAGGTGAAGCCGGCCAGGTAGCCGAACACGGCGCCGCCGATGATGGTGTTATGGAAGTGGGCGATCAGGAACAGGCTGTTGTGCAGCACGTAGTCCGCGCCCGGCACGGCCAGCAGCACGCCGGTCATGCCGCCGATGGAGAAGGTCACCATGAAGCCCAGAGTCCACAGGATCGGGGTTTCAAAGCGCAGGCGGCCCTTGTAGATGGTGAACAGCCAGTTGAACAGCTTCACGCCGGTCGGGATCGAGATGATCATGGTCGCGATGCCGAAGAAGGCGTTCACGTTGGCGCCGGAGCCCATCGTGAAGAAGTGGTGCAGCCAGACCATGAAACCCAGGATGGAGATCGCGCCGCTGGCGTAGATCATGGACTTGTGGCCGAACAAACGCTTGCCTGCGAAAGTGGAAACCACTTCCGAGAAGATGCCGAAGGCCGGCAGAACCAGAATGTAAACCTCGGGGTGGCCCCAGGCCCAGAACAGGTTCAGGTACATCATGGCGTTGCCGCCCGCTTCCGCGGTGAAGAAGTGGAAGTCGAGGTAGCGGTCCAGCGTCAGCATGGCCAGCGCGCCGGTCAGGATCGGGAAGGAGGTGGCGATCAGCACGTTGGCCCAGGTGCAGGTCCAGGTGAAGATCGGCATTTCCATCAGCTTCATGCCAGGCGCGCGCATCTTGATCACGGTCACCAGGAAGTTGATGGCCGTCAGCGTCGTGCCCAAGCCTGATAACTGCAAGGCCCAGATGTAGTAATCCACCCCCACGTCGGGACTGAAGCCCAGCTCGGCCAGCGGCGGATAGGCCACCCAACCGGTGCGGGCGAAGTTGCCCACGCCCAGCGACAGGTTGACCAGGATCACAGCGGACACCAGCAGCCAGAAGCTCAGCGAGTTCAGGAAGGGGAAGGCCACGTCGCGCGCGCCAATTTGCAGCGGCACCACGATGTTCATCAGGCCGGTCATGAACGGCATCGCCATGAAGATGATCATGATCACGCCGTGGGCGGTGAAGATCTGATCATAGTGTTCCGGCGGGAAAATGCCGTGCCCGCCGCCGGTGGCGACAGCCAGTTGGGTACGCATCATCAGCGCATCGGCGAAGCCGCGCAGCAGCATGATCATGGCGACGATGATGTACATCACGCCAATTTTCTTGTGATCGACCGAGGTCAGCCACTCTTTCCAGAGATAGCCCCACTTGCCGAACTTGGTGATGAGCGCGAACAGCATCAGCCCCATCAGGCCGGCGCCTCCCAGCGCCCCCATGATGATGGGCTCATGGTACGGGATCGCGTCCAGAGTCAGTTTACCTAACCACATTAATCATTACTCCTTGACGACCCGCGGGGTGATCGCGTCGCACAGTTCTTTGGTCATCTTGGCCAGCTTGATCGCATCATCGCTTTCCGCCAGCGACGGACGGCCAGCCATGTACTTGTGCAGCACGGCTTCGAACAGGTATGGCGTAGTGGCCGAGTAATAAGCTACCGGGTTCTTTTCGCTAGGCTTCAGCAGCCGCAAGTAGTTCGGCGCGTCCAGCGTCTGGCCGGAGGCCTTGACCTTGGCCACCCAGGCGTCGAACTCGGCCGGGGTCTTGGTGGCGATGGCGTTGAACTTCATGCCGGAGAAGCCGGCGCCGCTGTAGTTGGCGGAGAAGCCGTGATAGGTGCCCGGCTCATTGGCTTGCAGATGCAGTTGCGTCTGCATGCCTGCCATAGCGTAGATCTGGCCGCCCAGCTGCGGGATGAAGAAAGAATTCATCGCCGCGTCGGAGGTGATCTTGAAGCTCACCGGCGTGCCGGCCGGGAAGGCTAGCTCATTGACGGTAGCGATTTGTTGTTCCGGGTAGATGAACAACCACTTCCAATTCAGCGCCACCACCTGCACCTGGATAGCCTTCTTGTCCGACTCCAGCGGACGGTACGGATCCAGTTTATGGGTGGTATGCCAAGTCAGCGTCGCCAGGAAGGCGATGATGAGGCAGGGGATCAGCCAGACCACCAGCTCGATCTTGGTCGAATGCGACCATTTCGGCTCGTAGGCGGCGTCCTTGTTGCTGGCGCGGTATTTCCAGGCGAAAACCAGGGTCATCACGATCACCGGGATGACGACCAGCAGCATCAGCGCGGTTGCCGTGATGATCAGGGACTTCTGCTCGGCAGCTACCGGGCCCTTCGGGTCAAGAATACCGCCTTGACATCCGGAGAGCAGCAGTGCGAAGAGCGGAGAAAGCCCCCACAACAGGCGGGAGGGTCTATGGTTTCTCATCTTACGACTTTACGGGTTAAAAATCCTTCAACGCGCCGATGCGCAACGGGCGTTGCGAGCCACGCTCCAACGCCAGCGAAATGTCCAGCAAACAGCCTCCCCTCCCCCATGCGGGGAAAGAAACGCCGTCAGGCGAAACAACAGGTTTTAGGGCTCGCGGAATCCGCGATTCGCCGGCGCGCGCCCGTTTCCACGGCGGACCCGCTCCGGGCGGAGGCGACTCCACAATCGCCCCCAGTCGATGACGTGACAGCTGAAAACCCACTGTCCGGGTGAGCGCCGGCAAGCGGCGCGGGAAGACAGGCATTCGGCAAACACAAACATCCCAGCTCGACCCGTCCCGTCTGCGGCAAATCGTCGCAGCGCGCGCGTCAAGCGGGCGTATTAAAAACAGTTTTGCCTGATATTTCAAGGGCCTTGATGCAGATCAAGGGCGGACGAGCCAAGACTATGCCATGTGATTGACCATGATCAATATGCATGCGCGGCAAAAACTATAACGGGGACAATGGTTTAAGACATTGTCCTTGCCATGTTTGCGCGCTGCCGGCAGTTGCAATTCGTTACAAAAATCCACTCGCTAATTCAATCACGGCAAAGCGCGCTTGCATCGCGATGCGCAGGACGCGCGCGGAAGCGGAAATGCAAAAAGCCGAATCGATAAACGATTCGGCTTTTTTAATTTGGTTGCGGGGGCAGGATTCGAACCTACGACCTTCGGGTTATGAGTCCGGGAAACCATTGGATGAATCGGCGGGGTTAGACGTAGACAGAAAAGACAACTTATTGTTTTAAAAGAAAAAAGTTGAAATCATCTCGTTGACAGGCAGGTACCTGCATGGATGCAGTTCCAAGCAATCCGCTTACAAGCTGGTTACACGCTATCACTAGACCCCGAGATAACAACACATGGCAAAGATTAATTTCACCTCTTCCCGTATCGACTCCTTCAAGTGCCCTGACGACAAGAAACAAGCCTTCCTTTGGGATACCCGCGCTCCCGGCCTTGGTCTTCGCACTACGCCTCAGGGCTCAAAGTCGTACATCTTCCAGGGCAAACTTCTTCAGCAAAGCATCCGCGTCACCATTGGCGACCCGAGAGCGTGGAGCATCGAACAAGCACAGGATGAAGCTCGACGCTTGCAAAGGCTCATCGACGGTGGCCAAGACCCCAGAGCCGAGCGCACCGCCCGGCTCCTTGCGGAGCAGCAACGCCAAGCGGAAGCCAAACGCCAGCACGTGACGTTGGGAGAAGCCTGGGAGGTATATATAAGGATACGCCGGCCCAAGTGGTCAGAACGACACTACCTAGATCATGTTCGCTTCGCCGAGCCAGGCGGACGCCCTGCTCTGCGCGGCAAGAAGCTGATCTCACCCGGCCCGTTGGCCCCAATGCTCTCGCTAACCCTCCCTGAACTGACACGGCCAACTATATCAGCATGGCTCGAAAAGGAGGTGGAAACTCGAGCCGCCCAAGCCCGTCTTGCATTCTCTGCCTTGTGCGCGTTCATCACATGGTGCGAAAGCCAAGAAAAGTACGCAGGCATGGCTGACCTAAACATCTGCACCAACCGTCTATTAAAGGAGATCATCCCCAGGCAAAAACCCAAGCAAGACTGCCTTCAACGCGAACAACTTGTCTCTTGGTTCCAAGCAGTCCTCAATCTGGAGAATCCTGTCCACTCAGCCTACCTGCAAGCCTTGCTTCTGACGGGTGCCAGGCGTGAGGAAATGGCAGCACTCCGCTGGGACGAAGTGGACTTTCAATGGAAATCTCTCAAGCTTGCCGACAAGATTGAGGAGGATGGCCGCGAAATTCCGTTAACACCCTACTTGGCATCGCTCCTGCTAGATCTCAAAATTCGGAACGAGACCCCTCCGCCTGCTCATATCCTTGCCCGCTGGCGCAAGCAGGGCAAGGAATGGCAGCCCTCAGAATGGGTTTTCTCAAGCCCAGCATCAGCTGATGGGAAAATTGCCGAGCCCAGGATCTCCCACAACAAAGCCCTGAAAGCTACAGGCCTTCCACATCTCACCTTGCACGGTTTACGCCGAAGCTTTGGCACACTTGCAGAATGGGTGGAGTGCCCAACCGGAGCCGTGGCGCAGATCATGGGTCACAAGCCAAGCGCCATAGCGGAGAAACATTATATTCGTAGACCATTAGACCTACTGCGTGTTACCCATGAAAAGATTGAAACCTGGATATTGAAAGAAGCAAAGATATATCAGGCGGATGATATTTAACTCAACAACTAAGGGCTGGCATTCAGCCCTTAGTTTTTTACAAACACAATGATAGCTAAAACTTACCAGCGTTTATTTTTTTGTTCATTTCCCCTTGCCATCCTTTGAATTTATCATGCGTCACCACTCCATTTTCACTCAAAGATTCCGCCGAAATTTCAGCCATAACTTTCTCAACCGCCTGATCAATTGTCCTCACCCCTTTACGCGCATCCCAACACATCAGCCCAACCAAGGCTGGCTCAATCTGCTCAAGACCAATCACCTCTCCAGCAATGCTCTTAGACAACGCAAACAAATTCTTAAGCCACTCAAGCATACTCTTAATTTTTTTATTTTCATCATCACGATTAGAAAAATATAAATCTACGCCAAAATCAATCCTATCAAGCTCTTTATGAAATCCTATATATTTCATGTACTTAGCCGTACTAATAACATCATCCCGCAATAAACCATGCAACTCATTTATTCTATCTGACTGACTCATCCTAGAAAAATAACTAATTAGCCAAGGCGTTGCAACTGGGAACGGATCGTCGTCTATAGAGTTTTTAGAAATCACACTTCCTCCCCAATCGTCATCAAACCCTTCTTCGATAATAATTTTATTAGCATTAACAATCCATTCTCTTTTAGGCTTCCCTATATTTCTTTTCTCTACACGCCTCCACCAAGAATAAACACTACTCACATCCCCCTCTGCTCGAGCTCCTGCCAAACAAAACTGACTTAACCGGGGAAGATTATTGATACACTTAATAATTTCATGTTTGTATTTTTCTAAAGTATTCAACAAAAAATCTTTATATTTAGGCTTATCCTCAACATGAAATTTCACACCAGGAGCTATGCTTTCAAATACCTCACTCCATTTCATTCCAAATTGAACTTTAGAGATTATCACTTTTGAAGTGTTGCATATATCCTTCTCATAGCCACACATCTCTTCCAACTGGTCAATTTCACTTATTATTTTCAATAACCTATCAACGTATTCTGATTTTAATTTTCTTTCGTGCCTGATACAAATCTCATATTCCAAGAATGTTTTAATTTCATTCTTAACAAAAAAATCTTCCTCCGAAGGAACAACTCCCCCACCACAATCAGACATAACTGTCAACCCCACTTGTTTTGAAATAAATGCTGGGGCTGCTTAAATCCCCTCGCACCACCATCATTCGTCGCCATGCACTACAGAGCCTCACAGCTCCCGGTGATTGTGCGAAACCCAGATGTCGCACCGAGCCCAAGCTCTCCCAGCCTCCGTGCCCTTCACGAGCTGGATGCAGCATATACCATCAACAAGGGGATAATCATGACTTACCCAACTAAATGCCAATACACAGTCCGTCCCACCCTTTCTACCGATGAGTTCGCCAAAGCTGTCGGTCTGCGATCACCCAGCATCCGGAAATCATATTCGCGCAAAGGACATGCCCTTGGAATTCAACCAATAAAGTTGCCTAACGGCAAATTGCGTTGGCCTCTGGATAAAATTGAACAGCTGCTGACGGGAGCACAACAATGAAAACGCACTCTCAACAAAGCCGCTTTCCTATCGAAGCACTACCGCGATCCATGCGTGCAGCGGTGCTAGAGATACACAAGGAGACTCAGATTTCACCCGCCATGGTGGCAACCTTCGCAATCGCAGCCGCATCTGAAGCGGTGCATGGAACAGCTGTGTTACGGATGCACAATGGACAACTCAACCTGCTGTCTAACTGGACACTGGTTCTCGCTGAAAGCGGCTCAGGTAAATCACCCACCATCCAAAAACTGCGACAGCCAATACTTCAGTTTGAAACTGAAAATTACCGACAGTATCAAGAGAAATTGAAGCAATATCAAGCGAGCCACGAAAGCTGGAAAGTTATTAAGGGTGAGCTAGCTAATAAAGTTAAAAAGAATATCCGTGATGAAGACGACCCAACCTCCAGCCAGGCTGAATTGACTGCTCACATTTTAAATGAACCTGTTCGGCCTCGTTTGATTAAGTTGTCTTACTCAGACACAACAATCCAAGCATTCTTTAATGGATTATTTGAAAATTGGCCTAGTGCTGCTTTGGTTAGTGATGAAGCATCGGCATTTTTTAATGGAACCATGGCTAGCAGCCTAGCTCAACTCAATCAGCGGTGGGAGCTTAGTCCACTATCAATTGATAGGCGCAGCAATGTGGAGCAGATATATGTTGAAGATCCAAGAGTAATGCTGAATTTAGCGATACAGCCAGATCCTTTTGAGAAATATTTGAAGCGTACTGGTAATGAAGCACGTGATCTTGGCTTTTTAGCGCGGCTACTAATTTGTTACGCAGATGGTAGTGAGCCCTACTATTCCTTTAACCCTGACCATTACCTACCCGATGCAGTTCATCATTTCCATGTAAGAATTCATGAACTACTAACTCAAATCAACATGCCGTCGAAAAAGAACAATGGCAAGGTTGAGATTAGACTAAGTGATGAAGCCGATTTTTTCTCTGAAGGGAAAGCAGCCCTCATCAGAGAAAACTGTCAGCTAGGGAATGAACTATCTCAAGTAAAGGACTATGGTGCCAAACTACACAGACACTTTATTAGACTAGCGGGTGTGTTTGAATATTTTGACACAGGGGAAATGGAAGTCAGTCTAAATACAGCAGAAAATGCTTTTAAAGTCGCTTGCTGGTATACAAGAGAATACATGCGCCTTTTCAAGCAACCAAACAACATGGACAGTATAACTAGCGATACATTTACCGTATCCACATGGCTAAGAAAACGCAACAATCGTTTTATCAGAAAAAATGATTTAAGGAAATTTGGTCCTATAAGAGATTTAAAAAGGATCAATTTTGCCCTAGACAATCTTCTTTATACTGCAGAGATTGAAATATTCACATACAAAAAAATTTCAATCATTGACAAGCAACCACATTTAGCACGAAGTCAATTTCAATGCGAAAATGAAATTTTTAGGTGGGGTGGCGGAAAATTCGATATGTGTTAATACTCCACTAACAACACAAGCCTATTAGAATTATAAGTTTTGATGGCCAGCAGACACTGGCCATTCAAATTTAAAATACCTAAGTGAAGCGAGATATCGATAAAAGAACACTGATCGCTGTTTGGCCAAAGTAGACTATCACCTTTTTGAGCCTAAACTACCGCAACCGTGTAGAAAGCAACCAGGCTCATCAGATGACCTTCACGATGCCTCGTTTTGAGTTTGCTGCACGGTTGGTATGTTGATGCTTCCTGTAGCAGGAATCAGATGCTCCGGTGTGTGCAAGAACACCAGAAAAACCAGTGGCATGATCGTAGCCAATACGGTGCCAACAAATTGGCGGATGAAATGATCCAGTTCCGGGTGCATGATTTGCTCCTCATTGATGACGGTACCCAGCCTACTCGTATGCTGCTGAATGGAAGCTGAACACTTGTTTCAGTTTCAAAACGACCGCAGGACAAAATCCTGCTTGGCAACACCACACTCCGGACAGCGCCAGTTGTCTGGAATCCCTTCCCAAGTCGTTCCTGGCGCAATACCCGCCTCTGGCAGACCGGCAGTCGGGTCATAGATCATGCCGCAGGCTTCGCAGAGATAAAGTTGTTCAGTCGTATTCATCATGCTGCCTTTCTGATGAGGTGTATTGCTGGTCAATCAAGCTACCGGGGGATTGCCACGAATAGGTAACGAAGCACACCGCTGCGATCAGAATCAGCATGGCAAGCCAGGCATGATTGTGCTTTGCCAGATCGGGTCCGCGCCCTGGCACCCGCCCGGTCAGCATGGGGCGGATCAGGTTTTGCCTGCGCAGGAGCGAGCCTAACAGCACCAAACCAAGATGCAGAGCAATCAGGGCCAGCATCAGATTGGCCATTAACTCGTGAGACTCGGCGATCCATTCGGGGCCGTCGAGATTGCTGAAATAGCCGCTGAGGGTCAGCGGGATGATATTGAGCCAGAGCAGGACCACGAGTAAAGCCATCAGCCCTTGTTGTAGCGGCTTCAGGCACTGCGTTAGCCCTTGCTGCCTCTCCCGCCAGAACAATAGTCCTGAAAGAGGGGCGACGCGTTTAAGCCAGTTGGAGAGTCTGGCCTGCCGCGGCCCCAAGAGTCCGTAGAGCAGTCGGAAAAGCAATAGGCCTGCCAGGGTGTAGCCAAGCGTAATGTGCAACGCACGCCAATGTTCGCTCTCGGCAGTCAGCCAGGCCCCGGCAAACGCGAGCGAGCTCAAGCAGTGGAACATACGAATCGGAGCATCGATGACTCGACGTGTATTCGTTTCTTGCACAGGTTGGGGTGTCAACGTGCAATCTGCTTCTGGGTTCATGATTAGTCTCCCTGAAACGCGTTGCGCTGCAGCGGGGATAACCCCGCCGGCAGTTTCAGATTGTCGTCGCTGAAACGCCCCCGTTCCGCGCCAACATGGCATGCCTGGCAATTAGCCGCGCTCTTGACGGAAGGGAGTCGCCAGACAGCGTCCTGAATATTGGCGTGCTTGCGCTGAAACCAGTTGCTGCTGGTTATCCGGTCATGCGGGGGGACCTGGCGTGCATATTTGTCTTGCCCACCGTTGTCTTGCAGCCAACTGGCTATCAGCTTGACACTGGCAGGATCGATACTGGCATCGGTACCAAAATGCTTGTCCAGTCTTCCCATGAGACGATGCCATGACTCAGCAGGGAGTAGACCCGGCGGATACGCCAGATGGCAGGCCGCACACTCTTGCTGATACGCCTTGGGGACATTGGCTGGCATGGCTCGGCCACTATCCGCCAGTAGCACCGGGCTCAGGATGAGCCCCGCCAACGCAATCAACATGAAGGTTTGTGACTTTTGCATGGCGGCCACTCCTTAGCGTCGCAGGCTGATCAAAAATGCCAGCACATCGGCTTTTTCCTGCGGGGTGCACTCTCGCCTCAACACATCGTTGCAATTGCGCCGGAACCATTTGTCGGTTTTTGCCTGATCCGTCAGGGAGGCGGGATTGAATGCGGGTGCCAGTGGCTGCAGGATTTTTCCTGTTCCTGCATGCTTGCCCTGGGCTGTAGGCGGATTGCCATGGCAGGAGGCGCAAGACCATTGTTCGCCATGCTTCTGGGTGAAAAATTGTTGGCCCCGCGGTGCCTGACCAGCACTACCAGCCAACTGGCTCCAGTGCTGCAGCTGATTCGCGGCGGTCGTATCACCCGCATGAGCGACCGTCTGAAGGAAAAGGCTGAGCGTGGCGAGCTGAATCAGCCTGGTGAGTGTGTGCATGGCGTCCTCCCTGTCTATTGATGCGGCTCAATTTGCCAGAGACGTATTGAAGGCAGTCTGAAGAGAACGTTCATCTTCCGTTCAGCTAGATTGGGATAGGGTGGCGACAGTCCCAACGGAGGCGGTTCAACATGAAGTGGTTTTCGATTGCAGGCTATTTACTGCTTGGCGGCATGCTGGCCACGTCGAACTGTTTTGCAGACAGCGATCAGGATGTGGCACGCGAAGCGGTTCGTGCCGGCGAGATACTGCCCCTGAATGAGATCATGAAGGTGGTGCAGCGAGATTTTCCGGGCAAGCTGCTGGAGGTGGAGCTAGAGCGCAAGGGGCCGCTCTGGGTGTACGACATCAAACTTCTGCAAAATGACGGAGTGGTGCGAAAAATGCGCTACAACGCCAAAACGGCAGTATTGCTCGGGTCAAAGATCAAGCCTGCAGGCAAGGCTCGAAACGATTTATCGGCAAGCGAGGCTGGAGAAGGCTCATGAAGCTGCTATTGGTGGAGGATGAGCATACCTTGCGTCAGACATTGGCCCAGGTTTTGCGGGCGAATGGCTATGTCACCGATGAGGCTCACCATGGCCGTGAAGCCTGGTTCATGGGGGATACCGAGAGTTACGACGCCGTAATTTTGGATCTTGGCCTGCCCGAGATGGATGGAATTTCCGTCCTGAAACGTTGGCGCCAGAATCATCGTGTCATGCCCGTGCTGATTCTGACGGCAAGAGACAGCTGGCATGAAAAAGTCGAGGGTATGGATGCCGGAGCGGATGATTATCTGGCAAAGCCGTTTCATACAGAGGAATTACTGGCCAGAATTCGAGCCTTGATTCGGCGCGCCCATGGCCTGGCATCCCCATTGTTGAATTGCCAGGGAATTTGCTTGGATACCCGAAGTGGCAAAGTCAGCTTGGATGGGGCCCCTCTTACGTTGACGCGCCATGAATATCTGGTGCTCGAATACCTCATGCATCGACCAGATGCCATAGTCTCGCGCAGTGAACTAACCGAGCATATTTATGCTCAGGATTGTGACCGCGACTCCAATACGATCGAGGTTTTTATCGGTCGATTACGAAAAAAACTGCCGCAAGGAGTCATTGAAACGATACGTGGTCTTGGCTATCGACTGAACAAGGGGTGAGCATGCGGTCTCTTTCGCTGAACTCGTGGAGAGATAGCTTACGTTGGCGACTACTCTTGGCCACCGCGGTCTGTATCCTGCTCGCGATTTTGCTGACAGGTTGGTCGCTGCAAAAGCTGTTTCATGAGCATGTCGATCGACAGATGGCACAGATGCTGTCCTGGCAGCTTGATCAACTCACCGCACAACTGGAGCTGGATGCCCAAGGCCAGCCGATCATCGATCCGGCACATCTGTCAGATCCCAGACTATCCCGGCCTTATGCGGGCTTGTATTGGCAAATCGACCAACTGACCCATGGCCAACTACCCCTGCCCGGGCGCCTGCGCTCCCGCTCGTTATGGGATGAAACACTGCGCTTGCCCACTGACGCCAGCACCAGTGGCCAACCCCATGTTCATGAGATCCCCGGACCTGCCGGTCAGCACTTGATGGTCGTCGAAAGGACCATCCGTTTGCCTGGTGATGATCGACGACAATGGCGCCTCATGGTGGCGGGCGACATGGCGACCATCGAGGAGGCCAAGAGTGCGTTTTACGGCATGCTGTCGCTGGGGCTGGCCGTGCTGTTCGGCTTATTGATACTCGCGGCCTGGGTCCAGGTGCATGTCGGCCTCGCACCCATGCGGGGATTACGCCAGGCCCTGCAAGCCATCCAGTCAGGACACACCTCTCGCCTGCAAGGCCGATTTCCTCAGGAAACGCAGCCATTGGTGGCGGATTTCAATACGATTTTGCAACGCAATACCGAACTGATTGAGCGGGCGCGCACCCAAGCGGGCAATCAGGCGCACGCGATCAAAACACCGCTAGCGGTCATGCGACAAGCGGCAGAACAAACCGGCCAGTCGCACCCTGAAGTCGCGACATTCACGCAACTGATTCACGAGCAGGTTGATTTGGCGAGTCGGCAAGTGCATTGGCACCTTGCTCGGGCGCGTGCCGCCGCTGCCGCAGAGATACCTGGACACGCCGTGGAGATCGGGCCCGTCATTCAAAGTCTGCTGCGCACTATGCAGTTGGTTCATGCTGATCGCCACCTGTCTTTGTGCTGGGACCTGGAAAACGGCTCACTGCGATTTGCCGGAGAAATACAGGACTTACAGGAAATGCTGGGAAATCTGCTCGACAATGCTTGCAAATGGGCGCACCGCCAGGTCTCCGTCAAAGTGATCAAACAGGGTAGGCAACTGGTCTTTGTCATTGAGGATGATGGTTCAGGCATCGCCCCCGAAGCGCTTGAGTCGGCACAACGGCGCGGGGTGCGTCTGGATGAGGCGGTGCCAGGCAGTGGCCTGGGCTTGTCCATCGTGACGGAGCTCGCCCATCTATACCAAGGAGAGCTTCAGTTGATCAAGAGCACATCCGGTGGCTTACAAGTACGGTTGTCTTTGCCAAGAGTGACAGACGCGGGCGACAAGGAGAAATAAGCCATGAAAAACAATCCATTCTGGTTGGGTATCATACTGCTGGCTTTTCCCTTGCTTGCCTTGTTACTGCATGCCTTTAATTGGCTTTACGCCTGGGGGCAAGATACGGCGGTGTTGCTGATGCTCTCTACTGCCCCAGCCTTACTGCTATTGATCTATGAAACGCTGCGATCATTGCTCAACAGGCAATTTGGGGTGGACCTCCTAGCGATCCTCTCGATGGCTGGTGCGCTCTGGATGGGAGAGTCGGCCACTGCCGCAGTGATTGCCGCCATGACGGCAACGGGCCGGTTGCTAGACAGTTATGCCAAAGGCCGTGCTGAAAGGGAAATGACTGCCCTGTTATCCAAAGCGCCACGCTTTGCGAACAGCCTGGTCGGTGACGATATTCGCGTGATTCCAGTTGAATCCATTCGACCCGGTGACTTATTGCTGGTAAAGCTAGGCGAAACCATTCCGGTGGATGGTCCGCTCATCAGCGAGCGGGCGGTGCTGGACGAGTCTTCACTGACTGGTGAGTCTTTACCCATGACCAAAGAAGCCGGCGCCCTGTTACTCAGTGGAGCAGTCAATGCAGGAGACGCGCTGCAAATGCGTGCCGCCCGAGTGGCAACTGACAGCACCTTCCAGGGCATCATCCGCGTCGTGGAGCAGGCCAGTCAGTCTCGAGCCCCAGCAGCGCGCATGGCAGACCGCTACGCAGTGTGGTTCATTCCTTTTTCTCTTGTCCTTGCCGGCCTTGCCTGGCAATGGAGTCATGACCCGGTTCGCGCCCTGGCAGTACTGGTCGTGGCCACCCCGTGCCCGTTGCTGCTAGCCGTCCCGGTCGCTCTGGTCTCTGGCATTTCCCGCGCCGCGCAACGAGGTGTCCTGATCAAGGGCAGCGCCGCGCTCGAACAGCTAGCGCGGGCGGATCACCTGTTTTTTGACAAAACCGGTACGCTCACAGGCGGCTCCGCCAAGCTGATGTCGATTCAAAGTTTCGACCCTCGTTTTACACAGCAGGATTTACTCAAGCTGGCCGCCAGCCTGGACCAGTTCTCCTGCCACGTCATCGCCAGCGCCATTCTGCAGGCTGCGCACGAACAAGGCCTCGGCCCCTTGGCCATGCCGGAATCGGTAAAAGAAGTGGCCGGTTCGGGCCTGAGCGGGGTGGTCAATGGCCAGCAGGTTTGCTTAGGGACACTGGACTTTGTGCTGAACCATTCACATGCCGGCAGTTGGCTGGATTCGGCGCGTCAAGGCCTGTTCATCGAGAACGCCACCGTCGTCGCAATCGCGGTCGATACCCAATTGATAGGCTGGCTACTGCTCTCAGACCAACTCAGGCTTGAAACGCCCAGAGCCCTGCGTATGTTGCGTAAGACCGGCGTGCGCGAAATCGTCATGCTGACTGGCGACAAGCAAGATGTCGCCGAAAATATTGGCACAGGACTGGGGGTTGACCGGGTGGAAGCCGAACAGACCCCTGCCATGAAGCTGGCGCACATTACGGAGGCAACGGCTTACCATACGACGATGATGGTCGGGGATGGGGTGAACGATGCTCCAGCCCTGGCGGCGGCGAGTGTTGGAGTTGCCATGGGGGCTCGCGGCGCCGCCGCTGCTGCGGAAAGTGCCGATGTTGTTCTGCTGACTGACCGGCTTGACCGATTGGCAGAGGCCAAACGCATTGCAGTGCGCGCCATGCGCGTGGCCTCAGAAAGTGTCTGGCTGGGAATGGGGCTATGCGGCGTGGCCATGATCATGGCTGCATTAGGGCTGCTGCCGCCGTTCGAGGGAGCACTATTGCAGGAGTTGATCGACCTGCTTGCAATTCTCTCGGCATTACGGGTATTGACCAGCCAATTGACCCGCCCATCAACCAAGACTATGAGTGCCGAGCAGGTTACAGCACTACGAGAGGAGCATCGTCATTTGCTGCCACTACTCCAGCGCCTGACGGAAGTTGCCGCCCAGTTCCCGCAAGCCAATCAGGCAGAGCAACGCACGATCCTTCAAACATTGCATGGTCAATTGACGCAAGACCTGCTCTCCCATGAGAGGCAAGATGAACAAGGTTTGTATCCAACCGTGACGACCATGCTGCAAGGGGATGACCCCTTGGCTGCCTTGAGCCGTAGTCATCAGGAGATTTACCGGGAGGTCAGAAAACTCGGACAATTGTGCGAACTACTGCAAAACACCCATGAAGCAGGGCACTCCATTCAGGAAGTCCAGCGCGTGTTATATGGTCTGGAGGCAATACTTCGGCTGCATTTTGCACAAGAAGAAGAGCTATTTGGCAGCCTGCAAGCTTAGTTAAGGATTAATATTTATGTCATTAACCAAAACGATATATTTTCTCGTTTGATACATGTCTGGCGATGTAACGCCTAGGTCAGCCTAATTATCCCTAGCTCAAACAAAATGGGCTGCTGCGCTAAATATCACAACCTGAATCGCCCCTATTTTACTAGATAAATTCCTGGCTGCTTCAAATAGGAGGCAGTCATTTAATCGGCCGTCGGGCGCCTACTTTGGTTGAGAAGCAGCCTTCGCCACAAGTAAAACCAGCTGCCCAATTTGAGTCTAGATCAGCTGGCTACTACCCTGACAGATACCTCAACGCTTTAATCATTGAATGGATCGCTGAAGCAAAAGTTGCTTCAGAAGTGCAGAAGTGCAAAGTGTGCATCTACCCTCCCCTAACATTTTACCTCCACATTCCAAGCTAATCCCATCAAAGCTGGCATCACTCCCAATCCTCTTATTCTCCAAAAACAGCATTGAACAGTATCATCGGAAGCTATCCACGCGACTATACACCTCTAGGCCTTGACCATAGCCAAAAAATCTTATTTACTGCCTCCACTTCACTTACCCTCTGAAGGAAACTGTTAGTTGATTGGCCCTTACGGCCTAAGCGACCACTTAACTGTGGAATTGATTAGCCCTTAACAAAATATCTCTGTACATTTATTAAACAATAAACATCAATAAATCCATCTGAAATGGAGGTGTTTTACCCTGAATATCCCTAGCTACAAAGCCATTTTTACGCCTAGTAGAAACTGGTATATATTTACTATTGTATTTAATAGTAGTTATTGTTTTATTTAACAGTAGCGAAGTAGATTTATCAGAAGTCACAGATCAGTTACCTAACAACAGAGATTAATCTAGTTCTATCACTAGATTAAAATCTCTCTTCGCCATTACCCGATCCGTTACGCTGTCTATTGCATAAGCAGTAGCGGTGGGCCAACTCACTATCTAACCAAATCTCAGTGCAGGACTGAGCCTATGCAATAACGCAAGTACTATTAGTTTGCTCGATCAACCACTCTCCTATCCAAAAATACATTACCCGAGTTATTGCTATGCTGAATCAAGATCTGCTCATTAATCAATCGACCACCAATCAACATCCGCTGATAGAGAGTTTAAAACAAAATGGCTACAAACGTGTTCTAGCGATTCGTGTAGACCTAGGCATGAGAGAAGAGTATCAGCTTAGTTGCAGCTTCATTGAGCTTCAAGAATACAGAAATAGGCTATGGAACAATAGACGGCATAATAAAATATTCCAGCACTGCATTGGGTGGATCTGGAAAATAGAATACACTTATGAGTGCAATTATCACTACCACTGCCTATTCTTATACGATGCTGACTTTGTCCAATCAGATGTTTTCTACGGCGATGAAATTGGAGAGTACTGGGCGAATACCATCACGAGAGGAAAAGGCACTTACTACAACTGCAACCGCTATAAAAACCAGTACAAACGCCTTGGCATTGGAAAGATCAATTTGAATGATGCAGAAGAGCTAGACAATTTAAATAACTCTGTCATCTCTTATCTAACCAAAGAAGATGAACTCATTCGAGATGCAGTCTATCAAGATGGTGCAGCCATCGGAATATCAGCTAAAAACTTCCGTACCAGTGGATATAGCAACAATTTCAGTTAAATAAACAAGCCTTGCCACTTGACTTGCTTAGTATGCTTCGATTTAATAGCATCATTACCCTAAGGAGTTAATGATGGATTATCAATCGCTGAGCTTTACCGAACTGCAAGACCTGCTTGTACAGATCCAAGCAGAGCTCAATCAACGTGAGAAGGCTGAAAAAGCCGAGGCTAAGAGCAAGATCCTTGAGCTGGCTAAAGCTCATGGCTTGTCTTTGGATGACTTGTTCAAGCAGACTGAGAGCAAAGTTAAGAAGCCGGTAGAGGCAAAGTACCGTCACCCTGCTGATACTTCCCTAACTTGGTCTGGACGCGGTCGTAAGCCGCTGTGGGTGCAGGAATTGCTGGAGCAAGGTAAGACACTGGAAGATCTGGCTATTTAACTCGATGTGCATCTCAATAAAATGGCCAGCTCAAGTGCTGGCCATTCTCATTAAATCAGCTTTATTTTTCTATTCATTCTTTAGCCTAGGCTGACTCCAAGATCGACTAGGGCCAAGCATTCTAGGAAATTTTTCTTTCATCAACGCAGAGTCAATCAATGCCTGACCACGCCATGAAATCATCCACTGGCATAACTCCCTTGCATTATGAACCATGCATAATGGTTGTCTCATCTCGTTCCGTACGAAATCCATAAAGAACCCAGGATTAATCAGCGAAGCCTCCCTTAACTCATAGCCATCATCGTCATAAGCAACCCAATGCGAGTAAGTAATCACGAAAAATTGATTTGAAACTTGTCGCCATAACCACCAAGCAGCGCCGAGATCTCTGCATCCAGCGTTTCGCGGGTCCACGTGAT
>NZ_PQWB01000056.1 GCF_002924365.1 Chromobacterium alticapitis
CTTTCGCCAAGCACTTACACCTATCGGTTATTCGTTCTGTTAAAGAGCAGTGCCTTCGCTGCTTTCGTCGCACCGGAAACTGTTTCGTTTCCGCTGCTTCGTTCGCTGCGTCAGCTGAGGAGGCGAACTATACGCCCGCCCCCCACACCCGTCAACACCTTTTGCGAGAAAAATTGAAAGATTTTTGGAAAAATCACGTAAGTAACTGATTTGCAATAAAACTATAATGCCAGAAAGCATCCGAAATGCTTCCCCTGGCCGGCTGGTCGCAGTAAATGGATAATCTGCGTCCCACTTTCATTAGCGCATGCAGTCCCAAAGTGAACCATAAAACCTGGATTTTCGACCTGGACGATACCCTGCACCATGCCAGCGGCGGCATCTTTGAACATATCAATCAGCTGATGACGCGTTATATGGTGCAGCATCTGGGCATCAACGAAGACGAAGCCACCGCCTTGCGCTCCCGCTACTGGGCGCAATACGGCGCCACCATGCACGGCTTGTCCACCAACCACGGCATAGACCCGCAGCATTTCTTGATCGAGACTCATCCGCTGGAAGTGCTGGAGCAGTGGCTGCAATTCGAGGAACAGCTGGCCGAAAGCCTGGCCTCGCTGCCCGGGCGCAAGATCATTCTGTCCAATGGGCCGCAACACTATGTGGAAGGCATCCTGGAGCGAATGCGGATTCAGCATCACTTCGAATCCGTCTATGGCGTGGAGCGTCTCAACTATATTCCCAAGCCTCATCTGGATGCGTTTCATACCGTGCTGGGCAAGGAAGGCCTCGATCCGGCGCGCTGCATCATGGTGGAGGACTCCCTCCCCAATCTGCTGACCGCCAAAGAGCTGGGCATGACCACGATCTGGGTCAGCCATGAGCTCCGCAAGCCGGCTCATGTCGACCACCGCGTGGAGAAGATCAGCCAGCTGTCGCGGCTACCTCTGAACTGAACATGCGTATATAAAGAAAAAGCCAGCTCCGATGAGCTGGCTTTTTTCGTATCCACTTCCGCTTACTTCAGCTTGATCTCGGACCACACCTTGTTCAGTTCGCGGCGATCCTTGGCGTTCAGATCATGCAGCTGCTGCAGACGCGGCAGATCGGTAGCCGTCGGGAAGATGGCCGGGATCTTGGTCAGCTCGGTCTTGACGAACTTGCCGGCGGCCGCGTTGGGGTTGCCGTTGCCCATTTCATTCGTCAGCCCGGCTGCGTTCTTGCCGTCCAGCATGAAGTTGATGAACTTGTAGGCCAGGTCCTTGCGCGGCGCGTCCTTCAGCACTACGAAGTTGTCCAGCGACAAGGTATTGCCTTCCTTCTGCAGGCTGAAGTTGATGCCGAAGCTGCGCTTGGCCTTCTTCGCGTCCTGCTGCGCCTGGAACATATCGTTGGAGTAGCCGAAGGCGATGTAAATGTTGCCGACCGTCAGTTCCTTGATATAGGACTGGTTGTTGAAGGCGGCCCAGTACGGCTTGGCCTTCAGGATGACATCCTTGGCGGCCTTCCAGTCTGCCGGATTGGTGGAGTTGGCCGGCTTGCCCAGGTACATCAGCGCCGCGGCGACCAGTTCGCGCTGCGAATCCAGCACAGTCACCTTGCCCTTGATCTTGGACAGCAGCGTCGGATCGAAAATCAGCGCCCAGCTGTTTACCTTGTCGCCCAGGCCCAGCTGCTTCAGCTTGGTCTCGTTGTAGCCAAGCAGCGTGGTGGTGAAGGCGTACGGGGCGGAGTATTTATTGCCCTTGTCGAAGAAGCTGTTCAGATAGCCAGGATTCAGATTCTTGAAATTGGGCAACTGGGCCTTGTCCAGCGGCTGGGCCTTGCCCTGCTTGATCAGCGCGTCTACGGCGAAGCCGGTCGGCACCACGATGTCGTAGCCCTTGGCGCCCGCGGCCAGCTTGGCCAGCAGTTCTTCGTTGTCGCCGTAGAAGTCCTGCACCAGCTTGCACTTGCAATAGGCCTCGAAGTTCTTGGCCGCGGATTCGGACAGGTAGTTGTTCCAGTTGTACAGATGCAGTTCATCGGCGGCGAACGCGTGGGTCGACGCTGCCAGCGCCAACAGCGCGAGAATCTTCTTCATATTGTTTCCTTTGTATGGCACAGCATGGTGGTACTGCAAAAGCGGGCGGCCTCTCCCTGATGCCGCCCGGATTCCTCAGCCGTTGGCGCGCAGCGCGCTGGGCGACACTCTGGAAGCGATGACGATCAGCGCCAGCGTCAGCAGCATCAGCAGGGAGGACACCGCGTTCACTTCCGGCGTCACCGCGATCTTGATCATCGAGTAAATCTCCAGCGGCAGCATGCTGGCGCCGGCACCCGCAGTGAAAAAGGTGATCACGAAGTCGTCGATGGACAAGGTGAACGCCATCAGCGCGCCAGCGATGATGCCGGGTTTGATCACCGGCAGCGTGATCAGGCGGAAGGCCTGGAACGGGGAAGCGCCCAGGTCGCGCGCCGCTTCCACCAGACTGTCGTCCATGCCCTGCATGCGCGCCCGCACCACGATGGCGACGAAGCCTATGCAGAAGGCGATGTGCGACAGCAGGATGGTGACGAAGCCCAGCTCTAGAATGCCGATCAGCTGATTGACGATGACGAAGAAGATCACCAGGCTCACCCCCATCAGCAGCTCGGGGATGGCGATGGGCGTCAACACCAGGAAGGGCAGCAGCTTCAGCTTGTAGCGATGCAGCGCGATGCCGGCCAGCGTGCCAAAAATGGTGGAGAAGAAGCTAGCCAGAATGCCGATGACCAGCGAGTTGGCCGCGGCGCTCAGCATCTTCTCGTTATGGAACAGCTTGTCGTACCACTTCAGCGTGAAGCCCACCCATTCCGCGTTCAGGCGCGAATCGTTGAACGAGTACAGCACCACGATGACCAACGGCAGGTAGAGGAAGGCGTAAGTCAGCATGGCCGAAGCCCACAGCCATTTCGATTGTTTCTTAGCCACGGCCCTTCCCCTTTCTGGCCACCAAGGCCCCCAGCGCGGCGATCAGCAACACGCCGCCGGTCAGCATGATGGACAACACGGAGCCGAACGGCCAATCGCGGGTATCCAGTATCTGCTGCTTGATCAGATTGCCGATCATGATGGACTCGGTGCCGCCCAGAATATCCGGGATGGCGAACATGCCCAGCGCCGGGATGAACACCAGCGCGGAACCAGCGAACACGCCGGGCAGGCTCAGCGGCCAGGTCACCCGCCAGAAGCGCTGCCAGGCATTGGCGCCCAGATCCTGCGCCGCGTCCAGCAGCGCCATGTCGTGCTTTTCCAGATTGGCGTACAGCGGCAGCACCATGAAGGGCAGATGCACATACACCAGGCCGACGATCACCGCGAAGGTGGTGAACAGCAGCCGCACCGGCTCGAAGCCCAGCGCCACCAGCACTGTGTTCAGCGCCTTGGTGAACGCCGATTGCGGCCCGAGGATGATCATCCAGGCGTAGATGCGAATCAGGAAGTTGGACCAGAACGGCAGGATCACCAGCAGCAACAGCAGGTCGCGGTACTTCTTGCCGGAGCGCGCGATCAGCCAGGCAAGCGGATAGGCCATCACCAGGCATACCACGGTGGTGGTCAGCGCATAGCCCGCCGATTTGGCGAACAATTCCAGATACAGCGGCTCCTCCACCAGGCGGTGGAAGTTGTCCAGCGTCAGCTGCCAGACGCGCTGGCCGTCCTCTACCAGATACAACGGCGCCAGGCCGCCGTAGTCGCCGGGCTGGCGGAACGCCGCCGCCAGCATGATCAGCGACGGGATCAGGAAGAACAATAGCAGGTACAGCAAGGGGGGCCAGGACAGCGCCCACTTGCCGAAACGATCGCGCATGGCCATGGCTTACTCCGTCAGGAAGCTGCCGGCGTCGAAACGCCAGGCGATTTCGACTACGTCGCCGTCGTCGAAGAATTTGGCGACGCCGGGGATGTTGTTGGCCTGCATGGCCTCCACCTTCACCCCGTCCGCCACCTCCACCACATACAGAGTGACGTCGCCCAGATACAGGCAGTCATGCACGCGGCCCTTGAAGTGGACTTCACCCGCCGCGGCGGGCAAGGCCTTGTCCAGCTTGACCTTCTCCGGCCGCAAGGCCAGCCAGCCCTGCTGGCCTTCCTTCACGCCCGGCGTCGCCTGGCAGACCACATCGCCGCAGCCCTTGAGCGAGACGGTCATGTTGTCGCCGTGCAGCACCTTGACCACGCCCTCCAGCACATTGCATTGGCCCAGGAAATCCGCGACGAAACGGTTCTTCGGATAGCTGTACAGCTTTTCCGGCGCGTCCAGTTGCTCCACCTTGCCCTGGCTCATCACCGCGATGCGGTGCGACAGCGCCAGCGCCTCGCCTTGATCGTGCGTCACATAGACGAAGGTGATGCCCACTTCCTTCTGCAGATTGATCAGCTCGATCTGCATTTCCTCGCGCAGCTTGGCGTCGAGCGCGGACAGCGGCTCGTCCAGCAGCAACAGGCGCGGCCGGTCCACCAGGGCGCGGGCGATAGCCACGCGCTGGCGCTGGCCGCCGGACATTTCATGCGGATAACGGTTGCCGAACTGGCTCAGGCGCACGTCAGCCAAGAGCTGTTCCACCTGGCTTTCTATTTTGGCCTTGTCCCACTTGGCCATCTTCAATGGAAACGCGATGTTCTCGCGCACCGTCATGTGGGGGAACAGCGCATAGCTCTGAAACACCGTGTGCACCGGGCGCTTCTCCGGCGCCACCTGCGACATGTCCTGGCCATCCAGCAGAATCTGGCCGGCGTCCGGCTGCTCGAAGCCGGCCAGCATGCGTAGCAAAGTCGTCTTGCCGCAGCCGGACGGTCCCAGCAGCGTAAAGAACTCGCCCGCCTCCACCGACAGGCTGACGTCATTGACGGCCGTATAGTCGCCGAAGCGCTTGACCACGTTTTTGATTTCAAGGAGAGCCATGAATCTTCCCCACCACGAAAAAGGGCGCCAGTTTAACAAAATTCATCCGGATGGAACGGCCGGAATCCCCTGAAAATTCAAGACCTCAGCGTATTTTTCCAACACGCGGGATCAAGATGACAATCCAATGGTATAAGTTGCTCTTTTCTATGAAAAAAACGCATTCGAACCATTGTCGGCCCTAACGGCCACTCTGCCGCCAGTTACAGTCTATTGATGTATTTTGACAACAATTTTGTCTAAATGCGACATGAAGGCATGCTCAAACGTCTCCCAAAATGCCACTGCCAAGAGGGAAATCGCGGTTCACTCAGACAATGCGCCAGATTCCGTCTGAACCTCCATGAGGCAAGGGACAAGGCCCGCGCCGAAAAATTCAACCTCATGCAACAAACCGCGTGATGGAAGGCTCTCGGCGCCAGCCCATGGTAAAAGGGTAAAAATATCCAAAACCTTAAAATGCAAAAAGGACGCCATTTGGCGTCCTTCAGGTTTCCTGCGGCGGCTATCAGAATTTGGTGCCGACACCGATGCCGAACACCCACGGATCGATATGCAGGGTGCCCAGCTTGGCTCCGCCCAGCTGGTCTGCGCTTACGTCCGTTTTCACCCACAGCTTCTTCACGTCGACGTTGAAGAACCAGCTCTTATTGATCGCGATATCGGCACCGGCCTGCAGCGCGGGGCCGAAGCTATTGTTCTTTACACTCAGATGTGTCACACCCGGCACATTCAGATCATTGTCATAGAAGCGGGTGTAGTTAAGGCCGGCCCCTACATAAGGACGGAACGTCGCTTCCGGCGCGAAGTGGTATTGCAGGGTCAAGGTCGGCGGCAGCACGGACACCTTGCCCACATCGCCAAACTTGTTGGTAGAGATTTTATGGCGAGAGGTGCCCAGGATCAGCTCGGTGCCAATGTTATTGGTGATCATATAGGTGAAGTCCAGCTCAGGCACCACGGCGCTCTTGGCATCAACGGTCAAGCCCGGCACCGCTCCGGAATTGTCCCAGCTGGCCGACGGCGCGACATCGATCACGCGGAAACGAGCCAGGATATCGCCCTGAGCGGCGAATGCGCTGGCGGAAATCATGCCGACCATGGCGGCGAGTGCGAGCTTCTTCATTTTATCTTCTCCAAGGGTCAAGAAAATCCAGCCTGACGCAGGCCACCGTTGCCAGTAAAATGGGCGGCTCGGCCGTGCGCGACGTCCGAAGCCAGATTATCCAAGCGCCCTTCCGCCAACCTTGCGCCAGGTCATGAAACAGTCATGAAATATGCAGATCTCCGGGAATTCATTGCCCAACTCGAACAAAAACAGCTACTCAAGCGCATCAGCGCGCCGGTATCGCCGCATCTGGAAATGACCGAAATCGGCGACCGGGTGCTGAAAGCCGGCGGCCCCGCCCTGCTGTTCGAACAACCGCGCCATGAAGGCAAGGCTTATGACTTCCCGGTTTTAGCCAATCTGTTCGGCACGCCCGAGCGCGTGGCAATGGGCATGGGCGCCGAAGATGTGATGCAACTCAGGGAGATAGGCAAGACGCTGGCCTATCTGAAGGAGCCGGAACCGCCCAAAGGGCTGAAGGATGCCTGGGACAAGCTGCCGCTGCTGAAGCAGGTGCTGTCCATGGCGCCCAAGGAAGTGAAGAAGGCGCCGTGCCAGGACATCGTCTGGGAAGGCGAGGCGGTGGATCTGGAAAAATTGCCCATTCAGCATTGCTGGCCCGGCGACGCCGCCCCGCTGATCACCTGGGGCCTCACCGTCACCCGCGGCCCCAACAAGAAGCGGCAGAACCTGGGCATCTACCGTCAACAGGTGATAGGCAAGAACCGCGTGATCATGCGCTGGCTGGCCCACCGCGGCGGCGCGCTCGATTACCGCGAATTCCGCCAGCAGAACCCGGACAAGCCGTATCCGGTGGCGGTGGTGCTGGGCTGCGACCCGGCGACGATACTCGGCGCGGTGACGCCGGTGCCGGACACACTGTCCGAATACCAGTTCGCCGGCCTCTTGCGCGGCAGCCGCACCGAGCTGGTCAAGTGCCTGGGATCAGACCTGCAAGTGCCGGCGCGCGCGGAGATCGTCCTCGAAGGCCACATCCATCCCAATGATATGGCGATGGAAGGCCCCTACGGCGACCACACCGGCTACTACAACGAGCAAGACAGCTTCCCGGTGCTGACCATAGACCGCATCACCATGCGAGAAAACCCGATCTACCACAGCACCTATACCGGCAAACCGCCGGACGAGCCGGCCATCCTGGGCGTGGCGCTGAACGAGGTGTTCGTGCCCATCTTGCAGAAGCAGTTTCCGGAGATCGTGGACTTCTACCTGCCGCCGGAGGGCTGCAGCTACCGCATGGCCATCGTCAGCATCAAGAAGCAGTATCCGGGCCACGCCAAGCGCGTGATGATGGGCTGCTGGAGCTTCCTGCGCCAGTTCATGTACACCAAATTCATCGTGGTGGTGGACGACGACGTCAACACCCGCGACTGGAAGGAAGTCATCTGGGCCATCACCACGCGCATGGACCCGGTGCGCGACACCACGCTGATAGACAACACGCCTATCGACTACCTGGACTTCGCCAGCCCGATTTCCGGCCTGGGCGGCAAGATGGGCCTGGACGCCACCAACAAGATGCCCGGCGAAACCAACCGCGAATGGGGCACCCCCATCGTGATGGACTACACGGTCAAGCAGCGGGTGGACACGCGGTGGAGCGAACTGGGACTGTAACCATCCCGCTCAGCGAAAAGCCGGACGAGAAAGCCCGGCTTTTCTTCATGCCTTCGCGCCTCACGCGGTAAGACGCCGCGCAGTCGCCAGCCAGGCGATCGCGCCGCCGCCCGCGCGCAGTTCGGCCGCCTCTTTCTCCAACACCAGCAGGCCGCCTGCCGGCAAAGCCTCGCCGTCGCCCCACCAGCAGCCTCGCTGCAAATACAGCAGGACCAGATCCGCGGCCTCCAGCCGCACGCTCTCGCCATCGGCAGGCATCAGCCTCTCCAGGCGGCCTCGTCCCCAATCCCGCGCCAGCATCAGATTGCAATCGCGCAAAGGCCCGCCCAGAAGATGGCAGGTTATGCTCGCCTCGCCCTCGAAATCCACCACCTGACCCGGCGCGTCCAATCGCCACGCGCGGCCATCGCTCGCGCGCAATGCCATCCCCTCGCCCTCCAGCAAGCCGAGTTGGCGGTCGATGCCGGGAAAATGCGAAAACGGCCCGCCCTGCGCCACCTCCGCCACGGATAGCCGAGCAGCAAACGCTTGCGGCCGCTCCGGATGCGGCAGGCGGAACAGCTCCAAAGTGCGGCCGCCGCCATTGGCCCATGGCATGGGCCGGAATTGGTCTGCGGTGTAGATCTGCGGCATGCGGCGTCTCCATGGCTGGCGAATCGTCCATCATGGCAAAGCCTCGCCGCCGGCGTCCAGCCCGCCAGTCGAGAAAACGCCCGGCACCCCGCAGTGCCGGGCTCTTAATGCAAACCGGCCACGGCTCAACGCTCCCACTCCTGCTGACGCAAAACCGCCAGGCAGCGTGCTTCGCTCGACGCGAAGGCGCGGCAGCGGACCCGCCAATCTGCCTGACATTTTCTCATTGTCCGTTTTTTCGGACACCCGCCGCGCCCCCTGCTATCATCCGTTTGTTCAGTAATAAGGATCTAACATGGCTTTTACCCACAACCCCAATTCCGCCCAACGTCTGAAGCGCTTGAATGCCCGCCAGCGCAAGAAAATGCGCGTCGGCGAATTCCGCGAACTGGGTTTCCACCTGGTAGCCGAACTCCATGACAGCGTGGACACCGACGCCCTGCTCGACGGCTGGCTGAGCCGCGTCGACGACGCCGGCATCAGCTTCGGCGGCCACTTCGACGGCAAGAGCAAATTGGAAGGCGTGGCGTTTCCGGTAGCCGAAATCAAGATCGATGACGCGCTGCGCGGCGAACTGGTTGCCTGGCTGCAAGCCCGCGCCGAAATCAAGTCGCTGGAAGCCAGCGAATTGATCGATCTGTGGCACGCCGTTTAAGGTTGCCGCGCATGCGAAAAAGCCAGCTCGATGAGCTGGCTTTTTTGTTGCCTCTCACTTATCCACAGAATGGAGCCGAGTCGAATTTTATCCACATGCATCACGACAACTGACGAAACACGCGGTAACCCAGGTAAAGCCAGGTCTCGCGCGCCAGGAAGCGCGACCAGCTGGAAAAGGTGCGGAAACGGCTGGACTGGGTAGGAGCCGGAAACGCTCGCAGGCCCAGATCGTCAGCCATCAGCACGGCGCGCCGCATATGCAACGGATCGCTGACCAAGAGATAAGAGCGAATGCCAAACTGTTTGCCGATCTCTCGCGCGTTGGACAAATTCTGCCAAGTAGTCCGCGACTGATTCTCCACCAGCATCGCCGTCATCGGCACGCCCTGGCGGGCGGCGAACTCGCGCCCGACATCGGCCTCGGCCGGATAGCCCGGCTCCGGCGTGCCGCCGGTAAAGACGATCCAGCGCACCTTGCCGCTTTGATACAGCTTGACTGCGTGATTGATGCGCTCGCGGAATACCGGCGAAGGCTTGTTGCCCCAGGCCGCGGCGCCCAGCACCAGCGCGGCGTCGGCGCCGGATTGCTCGCTGTCGCTGCCGTAGTCGACGATGCTCCAGGCCACATAGGCGAAGCCGAGCACCACCGTCAGCATCGCCAGCAGAAAACCTTTCATCATCAAACGCAAATAAAGCATCGGCAACACGGATAATCAGGGGGAGATGATCGATTGTAACCTCAATTGAACGGCATGGCGCGGCCGCTGGCTATTTCTCCAGCTCCCAGATGGCGGCCTGCAGGCTCTCCATGCGCGCGGCCAGCGCGGTTTGCGCGTCTTGCAGGGCCTTGTTGTAAATATCGCGGCCTATCTTTTCGGCGACGAAGTCCAGCAGGAAACGCGCATCGAAACCGCCAACCTCCATGCCCAGTTGATCAGACAGATATTGCTGCAATTGCGGCGCCAATTGCTCCAACTGAGACTCGCTCAAAAGTGAAGGGGTAGCCATCATCGCATCCAAAATGAAAGATTAAGATTATGGCCCAAGCGCGGCCCTGCGGGATAGCCTCCCGCCAGGTCCCCTCATTCGACTGCGCTATGAGAGCGCCGAGTCAGCCGTCTTACGGAATCCTGCACCCCGGATTGCCGACCGGACAGCGCCACAGCCAATCAACCGACATGCGCTGGCTCAATTTGACGGTAAACGCCATGCCCGGCGCCGACAAGGAGATCGTCGCCGCATCGCTGGAGAAGTCGCTCGTCATCGGCTCGCTGGTCCCCGGCACCGTGCGCAGGGCAATGGGACTGCCGAGTTGGATGCTCAATTGGCTGTTGCCCAACAGATAGCTGGCATTGTTCTGAATATACTGCCCCAGCGGGAAGACGCCGCCTCCCGGCAGGCTCACTACCTTGCCCGGCGGAATCACGCCACTTAAACCATTCAGCATATTCTGGCCCGGCTTGTACAACAACGCATCCTTCACCTGAGCCAAGCCGGCTTGCAGATGACTCTGGATGGAGCTGTCTATCTTGCCCTCGGCCTTGTTTATCAACACATCGCCCACTACCGGCAGAATCCAGCTCAAATTGGAATCGCAATCGGTGGAGGAACTGGTGCTGGCCGTCATGCCGGTCTTGCCGTCCTGCATCGCGCCGTTCGCCGTGCCGTACTGGGCATTGATGACGATATTGCTCAAGGTCAGGGTATTGGTGCAGCTATAGCTGATCACACCCCATTTATGGCCGGAGTATTGGCTGCGCACTTGATAGCTGAGGCCGGACAAGCTGATATAGGCCACGCCGCTGGCATCCGGACGGATCGTAATCGAGGGGTTGCCGCTGACCGTGCCGCCGAGGAAGGATGCGCCATTTTGCGACACCAGCTGCGACACCCGCTCGTTCATGCCTTGCTGCAAGGTATAAGGCACGCTTAATAATTGACTGACGGTTTGCTGCAGCGGTCCCGCCGCCTTCGCATCCTCGCCATAAGCCAGCGTTCCGCCGCCATAATTGACCGTCGCCCAGTATTGGTTCGAGATCACTTTCGGCGCCCAGTCCGCTTGCGCGGCGCCAGCCGCAAGCAGCCCTGCCAGAAAAATTGCTCTGCGCATCATTTCATGTTCCTTCATGGAAAAATCGCATGCCTTATGTGCCATGCGTGATCTGGAATATTCATTCTTCGAATATTCCAGATGATTTTATCCATTATGAATAAAAATGGAAGCAAATTTTCTCGCGTCGCTCGATTGGCAAGAAACATGGGCTAAACGCTATCCATGCGATGCCCACTCCATTGACTCAACTGGCAAGCGGCTCGCTGCGCATAAAAAAACCGGCGCACGAGGCGCCGGGAATCACGAGTCAAACAAAGGAGAAAACGAATTCGGTTTACAGCGTCACCCAGCGCGGCTGGGTCAGGGTTTCCGGTTGCAGGATGTCGTCCAGCTGTTCGCGGGTCAGCAGACCGTGCGCCAGCACCACGTCGGCCACGCTGCTGCCGTTGGCATGGGCCTCCGCGGCGACGCGGGTGGCGGCTTCGTAGCCGATCACCGGGTTCAGCGCCGTCACCAGGCCGATCGAGTTTTCCACGCTCTGGCGCAGACGCTCGCGGTTGGCGGTGATGCCCTTGACGCAGTGTTCGGTCAGCGTGTCGCAGGCGTTGGCCAGGTGGCCGGCGCTGCGGAACAGGCTATAGGCGATCACGGGCTCGAAGGCGTTCAGCTGCAGCTGGCCAGCCTCGGCCGCCATGGTGATGGTCATGTCGTTGCCGATGACTTCATACGCCACCTGGCTCACCACTTCCGGAATCACCGGATTGACCTTGCCCGGCATGATGGACGAACCGGCCTGGCGCGCCGGCAGATTGATTTCGCCGAAGCCGGCGCGCGGGCCGGATGACAGCAAGCGCAGGTCGTTGCAGGTCTTGGACAGCTTGACGGCCACGCGCTTGAGCACGCCGGACAGCTGCACGAAGGCGCCGCAGTCCTGGGTGGCTTCGATCAGGTTCGGCGCGGTGATCAGCTTGCAGCCCACCAGCTCGGACAAGTGCAGGCACACCAGCTTGGCGTAATCGGGGTGGGCGGTGATGCCGGTGCCGATGGCGGTGGCGCCGAGGTTGATCTCCAGCATCAGGGCGCTGGCTTCCTTCAGGCGCTGTTCATCTTCGCCCAGCATCACGGCGTAGGTCTGGAATTCCTGGCCCAGGGTCATCGGCACCGCGTCCTGCAGCTGGGTGCGGCCCATCTTCAGGATGTCCTTGAACGCCTCGGCCTTGTCCGCAAAGGCCTTGCGCAGCACTTCCATGCGCGACACCAGCTTCAGCACGCCCCAGAAGGCGGCCAGGCGCAGCGCGGTGGGGTAGACGTCGTTGGTGCTTTGGCACAGGTTGACGTGCTCGTTCGGGTGCAGGTGCTGGTACTCGCCCTTGGCGTGGCCCAGCAGCTCCAGCGCGCGGTTGGCGATGACCTCGTTGGCGTTCATATTGGTGGAGGTGCCCGCGCCGCCCTGGATCACATCGACGACGAACTGGTCATGCAGCTTGCCGGCGCGGATTTCCTCGCAAGCATCGATGATGGCCTGTGCCAGCTTGGGCTGCAGGATGCCGAGATCCCGATTGGCCTGGGCGGCGGCTTGCTTGATGCAGGCCAGCGCGCGGATCAGGTCGCCATAGCCGGCGATAGTCTGGCCGGTGATCGGGAAATTCTCGATGGCGCGCAGGGTGTGCACGCCCCAGTAGGCGTCAGCCGGCACGTCGCGGTTGCCGAGCAGGTCGTGTTCGATGCGGGTGGTCATCTGCGGGTCTCCTCAAGGCGGCCGTCATGCGCGGCCTGGAATGCCCCGCACTGTATGCCTGCCCCGCAGGCTTGGCCAATTCCGAATGCGGATGTGGTTATGCATGAAATGCATAACCTTGCCAAACCCTTGCCTGGCCGGAACGACAGGCTCACACCGCCGGGTAGCGCTCGGCCAGATAGGCCCATAAAGCGGCCTGTTCCGGCTTGGCGTGGCGCAGATCGCAATACAGCTGAATCTCCATTTCCACGCTCCACTCGCCGCCGCCGGCCGCCGCCAGCAAACCGGCCCGGCATTCCGCCGCCACCGAGCTTTCCGGCAGGAAAGCCAGCCCGTGGCCAGCCAAGGCCATCTGCTTCAGCCCCTCCGCCATATCGGTTTCGTAGCGCAGCGAAAGATGCGCCGGTTGCGGGCCGCTGACCAGCAGCAGATCGCTCATCAGCCGGAAATAAGCGTTGCTGGCATAGCCGAGAAAAGGCAGCGGCGCCTCTGGACTTCCTGGCAGGACATAGCGCGGCGCGCCGTCTGCCATGATCGAGTAAGGACGCAAGCGCTCCACGCCCAGGCGCAGCCCGCCGTAGCGCGCGTCATGCAACTCCACCGGCCGCTTGGGATGGTGGTAGCACATCAGGAAATCGCTGCCGCCTTCGACGAAGGCCAACACGGCGTCGTGCACATTGCTGGCCTGCAGTCTGCAAGACAGTTCGCCGAAGCCTTCTTCCACCGCGGTCAGCCACTTGGGGAAATACGAAAACGACAAGGTATGCGGCACGGCGAATTCCAGCGTGCCCTGCGGCAAGGGCTGCAGACCGCGCAGCATGGTGCGGGTGGTATTGAGCTGGGCCAGCAAGGGCACCGCCTGTTCCTGCAGCAGCTTGCCGGCGGCGGTGAGCTTGGTGGGATAGGTGGTGCGGTCTATCAGATCCGCCCCCAGCCAGCTCTCCAGCGCGCGGATGCGTCGTGAAAACGCCGGCTGCGTCAGGTGGCGCAGTTCGGCCGAGCGAGTGAAACTGCCGGTATCGGCCAGCACCAAAAAATCTTCCAGCCAGCGGGTTTCCATCGCCAGATGTCCATGTGGGAGATGCCCGATGTTACACCGGCGCGGCACTTTCCGGCATTGCCGCGCTCTATCTCATCCTGCGCTCTACGCGACACAATGCCAACGATTAGACCATTGACATATCAAGACCAGCCTTTCAGATTAGCCTGATGACCGCTTTCCTTCCCAGCCCGCCGCTCCGCCCAAGGCGCGGCCGCGCCCTGGCCATCAGCGCCAGCGTCTTGCTCCATGTCTTGACGCTGCTGTATCTGCGAATAGATCAAGCCCCCGTTCCGGCGCGCCGCGATGCGCCTCCCGTGCAGGTGCGGATTCTGCCGATTACGCCAAGCGCACCGGCTGCTGCCATTGCTAAGCCCGCGCCAGCCCCCCCACCCTCTATGGCGCGCCTTGCCATCGCGGCCCAATCGTCCGCGAGACTGTCCGTTCCCGCCAAATCGCATGCCTTGGCAGCGCTTGCTCAGCCGCGGGCGGGCAAAGCCGACGCCAGCGCGGCCAAGGGCGAACCCCGTCTGACGATGGAAGGCTTGCGCCAGCAAATGCGTAGCCTGGAGCCGGAAAACCCCAATGCCAAGCCGCTGCGCGAAGACGTGGACAAGGCGAGGCTGGCGCGCGGCATAGACCGGGCGGAGCGCGCCGATTGCAAGAATGCCTACGCCGGCATGGGCCTCCTGGCCGCGCCTATGCTGCTTAAGGACGCCTTCGATAAAGACAATGGCTGCAAGTGGTAGCTTGCAGCCATTGTCAAAGCCGGGGGTAAGCGGACTCAGCCCTGCAGCGTCACCCAGTCCTGCGTCGCCTCCCCGGCGTGGAATTCATGCACCGCTTCCTGCATCAAGGCAAACGCTTCCGGCGCGTCCAGCCGCTGGCAGGCCTCGCGCAGCCGAGCCATCAGCGAAGCCATTTCGTCCTCGGCCAGGTGGTACTCCTGGGCGCGCATGATGCGGGCGTGGTCGGTGGCCAGCACGTTGTCGCCTATCAGCAGCTCTTCGTACAGCTTCTCGCCCGGACGCAAACCGGTCACCAGGATTTCGATATCGCCATCCGGCTGCTCATCATCCCTGACTTCCAGCCCGGACAAATGGATCATGCGCCGCGCCAGATCGATGATCTTGACCGGTTCGCCCATGTCCAGCACGAACACGTCGCCGCCATCGCCCATCGCGCCGGCCTGGATCACCAGTTGCGCCGCTTCCGGAATGGTCATGAAGTAACGCGTGATGTCGGCATGGGTCAGCGTGATCGGGCCGCCGGCCTGGATCTGACGGCGGAACAGCGGGACGACGGAGCCGGAGCTGCCCAGCACATTGCCGAAGCGCACCATCACGAAGCGGGTGCGGCTGCCGCGCGCGTGGCGGGTTTGCAGCGTCAGCTCGGCCAGCCGCTTGGTGGCGCCCATCACATTGGTCGGGCGCACGGCCTTGTCCGTGGAGATCAGCACGAAGGTGTCCACGCCGCAGTCTTCCGCCGCGCGGGCAGTGGTATCCGTACCGAAAGCGTTGTTGACGATACCGGCCACCGGGTTGTGCTCCACCATGGGCACGTGTTTGTAGGCGGCGGCGTGATACACCGTTTCCACCTGGAAGGCGCGCATCACCTGAGTCAGCCTGTCGTAGTCGGTGACTGAGCCCAAGATAGGCGTGCGCGGGATTTTCGGCGCCAGCTGCGCCAGCTCCTGGTCTATGCTGTACAGCGCGAATTCCGACAATTCGAACAGCACGATGCGCGCCGGCCGGTTCTTGACGATTTGCCGCGCCAGCTCGGAACCGATGGAGCCGCCGGCGCCGCTGACCATCACCACCTTGCCCTTGATATTGCGCGCCAGCAGCTCGGCCTTGGGCGGCACCGGATCGCGGCCCAGCAAGTCCTCGATCTCCACTTCCTTCAATTCCTCCACCCGCGCTTCGCCGGACACCAGGTCCGCCATGCCGGGCAGGCGCTTGATCGGCACCCGCAGTTTTTCCAGCGACTCCAGTATCTCGCGCTGGCGGCCGCGGCCTACCGAAGGCATGGCCAGCAGAATGCACTTGGCCTGGGTGCCTTTGACCAGCGCCGGCAACTCATCCGGCGCATGCACCGCCACGCCGCGATACGTGCGGCGCAGCAGTTCGGGATTATCGTCGACGAAGGCCATGGGGCGATATTCGCGGCCGGCCTGCAAGGCCAGCAGCAGCTGCACGCCGGCCCGGCCGGCGCCGTAGATGATGACCGGATCGCGCGGCGCGTCGGTGGCATCGATCCGCCGCACCAGGCCGCGCAGCAGGAAGCGGCTGCCGCCGATATAGGCCATGGCGAACACCCAGAAGATCACGACCGAAGCGCGCGGCATGGCCCAGATCGAGAACATCTGGATCACGCCCTGCAATACCAGCACCGACAGCGTGACGCCGCTGAACACGGTGAATATGATTTTGTCGTCCAGATACTTCAGCACCGCGCGGTACAGGCCCAGCTTGATGAAGATGGGTATCGCCCACAGCGGCGGCACGATGAAGATCCACAGATGCGGATTGAGCTTGTGGTCCCAGTAGCCGCCCAGGCGCAGGAACACCGCGCTCCACAGAGCCAGCGGCAACAGCAGCGCGTCCATCAGCGCCAGCATCGCCATCTTGTTGTGGCGGGAGAAGGCTAGCAGTTTTTCAAACATGGTCATTCTTTCGTATCCGGCAGCCATTGATACAGCGCGTCCGGACAGCGTTCCTCGTTATCGTGGCCGTCGCCCAGGCCCAGCAATTGGAAGCCATGCGCCTCGTAGAAGCGGCGCGCGCCGGCATTGGCCTGGAAAACATGCAAGCGGCAAGCCTGGGCTTGGCCCGACAAAGCCTGCGCCAGCAGGGCGCGCCCTATGCCTGCTCCCTGATGCGGCGCGGCGACGTAGAGCTGATCCAGCCACCGCGCGCCGTCTTGCTCCGAGCAGGCGGCAAAGCCGGCCACCTCGCCGTTCCGCTCCGCCAGCCAAACTTGCGCAGACGGCAGCAGCGCCTCGGCGAACCAGGCGCGCACCGCGGCGTCATCATGCGCCAACGGCGCGTAAGGCATGGCGCGTCGGCAATCCAAATAGATGCCAGCCAACGCGGCGGCGTCGGCTGTCTTGGCTGTGCGGATGGCGATGGTCATCGGCTCACGATCTTCATCAAGGTGGCGACGATGATGCGGATGTCTTCACACAGGCTGTGCGTCTCGGCATAACGCACGTAGTAGCCCAACTTCTCCGGCAACACCTCGTCGATATAAGCGCGCTCTGGATCGGCGGCGCGGCCTAGTATTTCGTTTTCATCGATCATGCGGATCGACGCCCAGTCGGTGATGCCGGGGCGCACCGACAGCACGATGTCCTTCGCCTCGGCCGGATAATGAGCCACGTACTTGGGCACTTCCGGCCGCGGACCGACCAGGCTCATGTCGCCGAACAGCACGTCGAGCAGCTGCGGCAGCTCGTCCAGCTTGGTCTTGCGCAGCAGGCGGCCGGCGCCGGTGATTCGCGAATCGGCGCCGACGGTCAGCTGGCCCTGGCGCTCGGTATCCACCTGCATGGTGCGGAATTTATGGATGCGAAACAGCGCGCCGCCTCGCCCCACCCGCACCTGGCGGAAAAACACCGGCCCCGGCGAATCCAGCTTCACCCACAAGGCCACCGCCAGCAAGGGCAGCGCCAGCACCGCAAGCCCCAAGCCGGAAGCGGCGATGTCGAACAAGCGCTTTGCCAGCCGCGAGCCATGGCGGCGCGGCCGGCAGCAGGGCGGCAGCAATTCGCCGCCCTTGTTCAGGCCAGGCTCGCTCATGCGCCGAGAATCTCGCGCACCGCGGCGATGACGCGGGTCTGGTCTTCGTCCGTCATCCGGGTGTACAGCGGCAGCGTCACCTCGGCCTCGAAAGCGGCGTCAGCAACCGGGAATTGCTCGCGCGTCAGCTGATAACCGTCGCGCCATACCGGCTGGCGGTGCAGCGGGATGAAATGCACCGAGCAGCCTATGCCCTTCTCCGCCATCTTGGCGATGAAGTCGTCGCGGCTGATGCCGGCCTCCGGCTTGATGCGCACCGGGTACAGGTGCCAGGCGTGGTTGCTGCCCTCGTCCTTGGCGCGCGCCGGCAGGACCAGCGGCAGGCCGGCCAATTCGCGGTCGAAGCGCTGGGCCATGGCCTCACGCTTTTCGTAGAAGCCGCGGATTTTCTTCAGCTGATGGATGCCCATCGCCGCGGCGGTGTCCGGCATATTGTACTTGTAGCCCGGCGCCACCACTTCGTAGAACCAGGCCGGCGTCTTGGACACGTAGCGGTCGAAAGCGTCGCGGCTGATGCCATGCAGGCGCATCACCTTGCAGCGGGCGATGATGTCCTTGTGCTTGGACACCACCATGCCGCCCTCGCCGGTGGTCATGGTCTTGTTGGCGTAGAAGCTGAATACCGTCACGTCGGAATCCAGCGTGCCGATCAGCTTGCCCTTATAGTAGGTGGGCATCGCGTGGGCGGCGTCCTCGACGATCTTCAGGCCATGCTCGCGGGCGATGGCGAGGATTTCGTCCATGTCGCAGGCCAGGCCGGCGAAGTGCACCGGGATGATGGCTTTGGTCTTGCTGGTGATCGCGGCGCGGATCGCGTCCGGACGGATGTTGAAGGTCGCGGCGTCCACATCCACGCACACCGGGTGCGCGCCGAGGTAGCGCACCACTTCGGCGGTGGCGGTGAAGGTATAGGACGGCACGATCACTTCGTCGCCCTCGGTCACGCCGATGGCCTCCAGCGCCAGGTGCAGGCCGGCGGTGGCGGAATTCACCGCGATGGCCTCGACGCCGTCGCCCAAGAATGCCGCGAAGTCAGCCTCGAACTGCTTGGTCTTGGGACCGGTGGTCACCCAACCGGAGCGCAATGCATCGACCACTTCGTTGATCTCTTCCTCGCCGATATCCGGCAAGGCGAACGGCAGGAATTTTTGTTCGCTCATTGTTTTCTCTTTCGTCTTTGCGCGGCCGCGCTCGGCCGCCGTCCATGTCCATCGCCGCGCGCCTCGCGCCCGGCCTGCCAAATCTTGCGTAGGGCGGAAGCCCCGAAGGGGCGTTCCGCCATCACTCGATTCATCTCAACAAAGGCGGAACGCCCGCGCAGCGGGCTTCCGCCCTACGCCAAAATCACAGCCTCACCGCCGCCAGGAAGCGCCGCGCCAGCACCGCGTAATCGTGGTTGGCCAACACATAAGCCTTGCCGGCCGCGCCCATCGCATCGCGCTCTGCCAGCGGCAGCACCGCCATGCGCTTGACCGCGTCGGCGATGACGGCAGGGTCTTCCACGCCTATGCTCAAGCCCGCGCCGGCGTCCTTCACCATATCGTTGCCGGCCTCCACCGAATGGATCACCGGCTTGCCCGCCATCATATAGTCGAACAGCTTGTTCGGATTGATGCCGAAACGGTAGATCGGCAGCTTGCGCCAGCCTATGTACAAGGCATCGCATTCGGCCAGGAAGGCCGGCACGCTGCGCTTGGCGATGGAGGGCAGGAACATCACATTGTTCAGTTTCAGCTCGGCGGCGCGCGCCACCAGCGCTTCTTTGTCCGGGCCATCGCCCACCAGCACGAAAGTCACCGGCGCATCCTGCATCAATGCCGCGGCTTCCAGCAGATAATCCAGCGCGTTGGCCAGGCCGTGGCCGCCGGCGTAGCCGACGATGAAGCGCCCATGGGCCTTCAATTCCGCCAGCCGCATCCGGTGCTCGGCGGACAGCGGCAACGCCTCGCCCTGCCATTCGCTGACGTCCACGCCGTTGGGAATCACCGCGTATTTTTCCGGCGCCATGCCGTGCGCCATCATGTAATCCTTGGCGCAAGGCAGCATGGACACCACGGTGTCTGCGCGCTTGTAGCCGAAGTCCTCCGCCCACTGCAGCAGGCGGATGAACGGGTGCTTGGGCGACATGCCGCCCACTTCCATCGGCGTCAGCGGCCACAAGTCGTGCACCTCGTACACCAGCCGCGCGCCGGTCTTGCCGGCTATCCAGGCCGCCGGGATGGTGTCCAGCGGATAGGTGGACGAGGCGATCACCACGTCCGGCCTCCATTGTTTCAGGTAGCGGCCGGACAGGCCCATCACCTTGCCCAGGAAACTGAAGATATTGAGCACTCGGCCGACGCCATTGCCTTCATAAGGGCGGGTCTTGCACCAGGTGTAGCGGATGCCGTCGATGTCTTCGTCCTGGTACTTGCCATCCACTTGCGGATGGGTCTGGCGCAGATGGGACACGTCGGCGGCCAACATGTTCACTTCATGCCCGGCCTTCACCCATTCGCGCGCCAGGTAATAGGGGCGGAATTCCATGCCGTGGCGCGGGCTGCCGGCGTAGTGGTTGATATAGAGAATCTTCATGATTTAGAGCGTTGCGTACAGCTTGATCAGCTTGTCGGCCTCGGCCGCCCAGCTGTATTTATTGAGCACCGCCCGCTTGCCGGACTCGCCGAGCGCGCGCATGCGCGCTTCGTCGCCCAACAGCTCGTTAATGGCGGCGGAGATGGCTGCGGCGTCCTGCGGATCGACCAGCACGCCGCAGCCGGCGTCGTCGACGATCTCGCGCCAGACCGGGAAATCGCTGGCGATCACCGGCATGCCGGCGGCCATGTATTCAAACAGCTTGATCGGCAGCGCGTCCACGTAATTGGGCGTGGGGAACAAGGTCACCAGGCCGATCTTGCTCTTGGCCAGCACCTCGGCCACGCCCTTGCGGTCCAGCACGCCCAGGTCGTTGACCCGCGCCCAGCCGGGCTGGGCCGTCACCGCGGCGCGAAGGTCGCTCTCGCTCCACGGGCCGGCCAGGTTAAGCCGGGTGGAGGTGCCCGGCAGCGCGGCGACGATGGGCTCGATGCCGCGGATGCGGCTGATGCCGCCGATATAGCACACCTCGTTGCGGCGGCTTTCCCACGGCGTGTCGCGCACCAGCTCTTCCAGAATCGGGAAGTTGCACACGTCCAGCGCGTGGGCGCCCAGCTGCTCGAAGCGTTTGCGGATGTGCGGGGTGGAGGTGACGATGGCATCGAAGCGGCGCGCGGCCCAATCCTCCAGCGTCTCGAAGCCGCCGGACACCAGCGGGCGCACGGCGCCGGGTATCCAGTGCTTGGCCAGGATCTGGCGCGGCACGTCCTCGTGCACGTCATACACTACCTTGATGCCGGCCTGCTTCAGGCGCACGCCGGCGGGAATCAGCTCCGGGTCGTGGAAATGGACCACTTCCGGCCGCAGCTTCAGCGCGGCCTGGTAGACGCGCTTGACGGTGCCGGTCATCCGCGACAGACGGCCGCCGGTCTTGGGGCCGACATCATGGATGCGCACGCCGTTGCGGATTTCCTCGCCCAGGCCGTCGGCGACGATCAACGTCACCTCATGGCCGGCCGCCGCCAGCGAGCTGCACTCTTTGACGAATATGCGAATGTCGTGACGCGGGTGGGCGGAGGTCAGGTGGGCAATTTTCATGATTTCAAACCTTTGGCTCGGCCAGCCCGCGGATCAAGTCGGCGAAACCGGTCATATTGGCCTGGTGCAGCGCCTTGGCCGCCACCAGGCCGCGGTTGATCGCCGCCAGATGTTGCAGGGCGGCGTCGTCTTCGGCTTGGCTCATGGCGCGCATCAGTTCCGGCCCCAACCGGCCGACATCTTCGGCGATGGCGCCGTTGAGGCCGTCTATCACCCATTCGCCGTTGGCCGGCAGATTGGACAGCAGCGGCAGGCAGCCGTGGCCCATCGCCTCCAACAGGCTGATGCTGGTGGCGTCGGAACGCGGCACGCTGACAAAAACGCGGGAATCGGCGTACAGCTTGCCCAAAGTGGCGCTGTCGACGAAACCGGCGAAATCGATGCGCGTGAGACCCAGCGACGCCGCCAGTTGTTTCAAATTTTCAGTCTCGCTGCCGCTGGCGGCGACCACCAGCTCCCAGTCGCCAAAGCGGCCGCTCTTTTCCACCTCCGCCCACCCCTTGAGGATGGCGGCTATGCGATACAGCGGTTTGTGCAGCCGGCAAGACAGCACTTGTTTCTTTTTGGCGGCGATGGGGGGCTCGGGCGGCAGCGCGTCGATGCCGTAATTGAGCAGCGCAATGCGGCAATCACCCGCCAGTTCTCGTATTTTCGCCGCCATATACAGCGAATCCGAGGTGATCGCGGCGGCGGCCTGCAGATTGCCGCGCACCATGGCGCGCATCAGCGGGTTTTGACCGGGCAGCAGCAGCACGTCCGAGCCCCAGGCCGTCAGCAGCATGGGAATGCTCGAACCGGCCAGCGCGCGGCGCGCATGCCAGGCCACGCTATTGGCCTGATGCACATGGACCACGTCCGGCTTCACCTCGGCGATCCAGGCCTTGAGCCGCCCTGCGGTAGACAACGCCCTCAGGCTGAAATCCACGCGCAATTCGCCCTTGAGATTAGCCGGCCGCTTGTCGGCGGGAACCTCGCCATTGCAGGCCAAGTACAGCTCGTCCACATGCGGCGCGATGCCGGAGAGAAAACGCCAGGTATGAATGGAGGCCGAGCCCGCCACCAGCAGGCGGGCGATCTTGTCAGTCATTGGCCCAGGCCTCGTACAGATGATGCAGCTCCGGATTCTGCGCCAGCCACTCGGCGTCGGCCTCGCGGGTGTCGCCGACTACGCGCGCCGGATTGCCGGACAGGATGGCGAAATCGGGATACTCCCCGGCCTGCACGAAGCTGTAGGCCGACACGATGCTGCCCTTGCCCAGCGTGACGCCCGGCATCAACACGGAGTGCGGGCCGATGAAACTGTACTTGCCGAGCTTGGTCGGCTTTTTCAGATAACCGACGTGGTTGTCTCGGCTCAGGTATTCGCGGCCGTACAAGCGTATCGCCACATGGCTGGAGTGCGTCAGCAGCGACACATAATTGGTGATCTGGCAGCCTTCGCCTATGTACAAGCCGCCGGAGGCGTCCACCAGATTGAAGTGGCCGATATAGACATTGTCCTCGACCATCAGCTTGTCGATGTGTTCGACCCGCGTCATATTGGACAGGCGGGTACGCTTCAGGAACACACCGTCGCCGCGCTGAAAGCCGTATATCATGCGCGGCCGTACCCAGGCCGACAGCCGGAAGCGGATACGGCTGATAATTCCGTGCAAGTTCATCGCGCCGCCTTATAGAGCCAGGTGAAATAAGCCACGAAGTAAACGGCCATTACCACCGAAACCAACTGGAAAGTGGACACCGCATCCTGCCAGATATGGAAGCCCAGCCACAACGACCCCAGGAACAGCACGGCCTGCACTAGGGACAGGAAAAACGCGAACCGCTGGCGATTGATCACCGGCGGCACCATGCCCAAAGGCGAGGCGACAAAGTGGAACAGAATGAACAATGACATGGCCTCAGCATAGCGCCCAGCCTCGCTCCAGGCCGCGCCGAACACCAAGGTGAACAGCGGCTCGCCGAAGATCTGGATCACCAGGAAGGGAAATATCGCCATGCCGAACAGGGTCAGCATCATCTTGCGCAGAATGGGCCGCAGGGGCTGGTCCTGATTGCGCGCCTCGGCCAGCTCTTTGTACGCCACTTGGGCCACCGCCTGGCCGATGAAGGCCGCCGGCAATTTCAGCACCCGCATCATCAGGCCGTACATGCCGACCGCCGAAGTGCCGGCCAGCATGGTCAACGCCACCAGGGTCGCGGAATCCAGCAAGGCCGTGCTCAGCGCGTGCGGCGCATTGATCTTGGGAAACTCGATGTAGGCGATGGCAGCCTCGCGCATGCCCTGCCGCGTCACATCGCGGCGCCAGGCGAAGCGGGCTTTCATATCCGTCCATGCCTGGGCCAGCACCGAACCGATCTGTCCAGCCAACTGTCCCAGAATCAGACCGCCGGCGCCGGCGCCCAGCCAACCGGCCAACAGCTGAGTCCCGGCCATGCCGAACGACTGAGCCATGCGGCCGTTGGCATTGGCCTGGTAGCGGCGCTGACGGTTGTTCCAGTTGGTCCAGGCCTGCATCAATCCAGCCAGCAGCACCGACAAGGGCAGCAGGACCAGCCAGGACTCCAAGGCCGGCGCGCCCAAATGCGCCGCGATATGCGAGTGGCCGCCCAACATCACCACCAGCGCGATCAACATCGCCAGCGCCGCGGCGCATAACAAGGAGAGCCCCATCAAATTGCCGGCGCGCTTCTCCTCGGCCGGCAGCACGATGGCCATCTCGTAACGCGCGGTGGCCAATACCGCCAGCGTGGACATCCACGACACGTACACGGTCTGGATGCCGACCTCGTGCGGGTTGTACAGCCGGGTGATCAACGGCGAAACCAGCAGCGGCACCACCTGAGCCACGGCGGCGCCGGTGACCAGGGTGATGACATGGCGGACGAAGCCGGTTTTGGGCACGCGCAACGAAGACAAAGTCAGCATGCCCCTCAGTCCAAGGCCTTCTTCACTGCCTCGACAATCGCATCCTGCGCCGCTTCCGTCAGGAAGGGGTGCATGGGCAGGCTCATCACCCGCTTGCCGGCCGCCTCGGACAGCGGGAAGCTGCCTTCGCCCAGGCCCAGATGGGCGAAGGCCGGCTGCAGGTGCAGCGGAATCGGGTAGTGCACGGAGGTGGGCACGCCCAGCGCTTTCAGCTTGGCCTGCACCGCTTCGCGATCATCCACCTCGATGGTGTATTGGGCGTAGACGTGGGTATTGCCCGCGCCAATGACCGGCACGCGCGCCACATCTCGCAGCAGTTCGCTGTAGCGGGCGCCGATGCGCTCGCGGGCGGCCACCTCGTCGGCGAAGCTGGGCAGCTTGGCCAGCAGCACCGCGGCCTGGATGGTGTCCAGGCGGCCATTCAGGCCGATGATCGGGTGGTGGTAGCGGCGGTCCTGGCCATGCACGCGGATCTCGCGGATTTTCTTGGCCAGCGCGTCGTCGCTGGTGAACACCGCGCCGCCGTCGCCATAGCAGCCCAGCGGCTTGCTGGGGAAGAAGCTGGTGCAGCCTATGGTGGACAGATTGCCGGACTGCTTGCCGTGCTGGCTGGCGCCGAAGCTCTGCGCGCCGTCCTCGATCACCGCAATGCCGTGCTTGGCGGCGATGGCGTTGATGGCGTCGAAATCCGCCGCCTGGCCGTACAGGCTGACCGGCATGATGGCGCGGGTAGCCGGCGTGATCGCCGCTTCCAGCAGATTCGGGTCCAGGTTGTAGCTGATGGGGTCGATGTCGACGAACACCGGCTTGGCGCCCAGCAGCGCGATCATCTCGCCGGTGGCGATGAAGGTGAACGGGGTGGTGATCACCTCGTCGCCAGGGCCGATGTCCAGCGCCATCATCGCGATCAGCAGCGCCTTGGTGCCGTCGCAGACGCCGATGGCGTGCTTGGCGCCGGTATAGGCCGCCAATTGTTCTTCCAGTTCCTTCACTTCCGGCCCCATGATGTACTGGCCATGGTCCAGCACCGCGTGGATGCGGGCGTCGATGTCGGCTTTCAGATGCTGGTATTGCGCTTTCAGATCAATGAACTGGATGGACATAAGAGGATCAATCCCAAATCAAAATGGTTTATTCATGCATATAGCATGAAGAAGGAGCGGCCCGGCCTGACCGAGCCGCGTCAGGCCGCTTATGCGTCGTGCCGGATCGGCGAGCAGTGATTGCCGCCGATCTCGTAATGGATGCCGCAAACCACACAGGAATGGCTGCCGATGACATTGGGCAAGCGCTCGCCGCAGCCGCACATCCAACCTATGCGCTTGGCCGGCGCGCCCACCATCAGCGCATAGGCCGGCACGTCGCGGGTCACCACTGCGCCGGCGCCGATAAAGGCGTACTCGCCGACCGTATGGCCGCAGACGATGGTGGCGTTGGCGCCGATGGACGCGCCCTTCTTCACCACGGTGCGGCGGTACTCGTTCTTGCGGTTGACATGGCTGCGCGGATTGTTGACGTTGGTGAACACCATGGACGGTCCGCAGAACACGTCGTCCTCCAGCGTGACCGCGTCGTAGATCGACACATTGTTCTGCACTTTGACGTTATCGCCGATCAGCACGTCGTTGCCGACGAACACGTTCTGGCCGAACGAACAGCCCGCGCCGATCTTGGCGCCGCCGCAAATGTGCACCCAGTGCCAGACACGGGTGCCTGCGCCGATTTGCGCGCCGTCGTCAACAATGGCGCTGGGGTGTACGGTGTATTCCATGTCGGGAACCTTGCTCAGAAAAACAGGAAAAAGCCATCGGCGAAATACACGAGGCCGAGAGCGCCGATGGGCAAGCCGGCGTACCAGATCTGCTTGCGCTTGAACAAGCCCGCGATCGATGAAACCAGAATAGCCACCTGCAAGAAAATCACCGCCATGCCAAACGGCTTGCCCTGGCGCTGCGCTTGATTGCGTTCTTCTTCCAACTGGCGGGCGCTCTGCTCGATCTGCTTGCGCTCCGCCGCGTAGCGCCGGGCGCGCTGGTCGGCCTCAGCCACCGCGGCCTGATAGCGCTGGCGCTTGGCGGCGTCGGCGGCAGGCAGCGTATCCAGCTCCAGTTGCAGGCGATCGCGCGCTATCTCGTACTGATTGCCCTTGATCCCCTTGGCCTGATAATAGGCCCATTGATCGGAAGCCTGAGCCTGCGCGATCACGCTGCGGGTGGAATAGCCGCCGCCCTTGAAGGTGGACAGCGTCGCGCACACCGCCAGAATCACGGTGCACAACGCCAAATAATTAAGCCAGGGGTCTTTCTTTTCTTCCGCCATCGCGAACCAATTTCAACGTAACCAGGCCGGCCCGGCAGGGGCCGGCCAAAAACCGCCATCAATAATCCAGCGGCAGGCTGACGCGGCGGCCGTCGCGCGCGGACAGATACATCGCGATCAGCAGCTCCAGCGACTTCAGGCCTTCGCGGCCGTCGGTTTCCGGCGTGGCTTCGCCGCGCATGGTCTTGATCACATTGTCGTAGTACAGCGGATGGCCGAAGCCGTAGACGCTGGTGGTCGCGTAGCTGGCCTGTTTGATGTCCTCGTCCATCGCGTGCGGCTCGGCGAATTCCCAGTGCTGGATCTCGTTGACGGCCATGCCGCCGACGCGCACCGAACCCTTCTCGCCCAGGATGGTGATGCTGCCTTCCAGATTCCTGGGATAAGTCAGCATGGTGACGTTCATGCTGCCCAGCGCGCCGGAGCGCCACTTGACGCTGACGGTGCCGGTGTCTTCCACCTCGATATTGCGCGCCAGCGTGGCGGTGTAGGCCTGCACGCTTTCCACCGGGCCGATCAGCCAATCCAGCAAGTCCACATAGTGGCTGGCCTGGTTCATGAAGGCGCCGCCATCGAACTCCCAGGTGCCGCGCCAGCCGGCCGCGTCGTAGTACTCCTGCGGACGGGTCCAGAACACATTGACGTTGACCATATAGAGGCGGCCGAAGCGCTTTTCCGTCATCGCGCGCTTCAACAGCTGCAGCGTGTCGTTGCGGCGGTTCTGCTTGACCACGAACAGGTATTTCTTCGCCTTGTCCGCCGCCTTGACCATTTCCAGGCCATCTTCCCAGCGCGTGGCCATCGGCTTCTCGGTCATCACGTGGAAACCCGCTTCGGAACACTCTATGCTCTGTGTCGGGTGCAGACCGGACGGCGTGGTCAGGATGATGATGTCGGCCGCGGTCTGCGCCAGCATGTCGGTGAGATTGCTGTGGCCGCGGGCGCCGGTGCGCTCCACCGCCGATGCCAGCGCCGCCGGATCGATATCGCAGACATCGACCAGCTCGGCCCGGTCGGCGTGTTTTTCCAGCGCGCCGAAATGGTTGTTGGCGATGCGGCCGCAGCCCACCAGGGCAAAGCGGATCTTGCGGTCGGTAATCGGCGGGAGGTGCAGGGTGTGCATGGTGAAACCTTATGAATCAGCCGCGGAACCGGCGAAAAGCGCGAGAGGCCATGCCGGCCTCTCGCCTGTTTCACCGATTGCGCGGCAAAGATTTACGCTTTGACGATGTGGTCAGCCGGCTGCAGATACTTGCCGCGGCTGTCGACGATCAGTTTGGCCTGGGCCTTGATCAGTTCGTAGTCGAACTTGTCGTGGTCGGTGGCCAACAGCACGCAGTCATAGCCGGCGATGGACTCGGTGGTCAAGGCAACGCTTGAAAGCTCGAAGTGATGCTCGCGCATTTTCGGGAACACCGGCACGTGCGGGTCGCTGTAGGACACTTCCGCGCCCAGGTCGCGCAGTTTCTCCATCAGGAATACCGACGGGCTTTCGCGCATATCGTCCACGTTCTTCTTGTAGGCGATGCCCAGCACCAGCACGCGGCTGCCGTTGATAGCCTTCTTGCGCGTATTCAGCGCGGCGGCCACCTTGGCCACCACCCAGTCCGGCATATTGCTGTTCACTTCGCCGGCCAGTTCGATGAAGCGGGTGTTGACGCCGTACTCGCGCGCCTTCCAGGTCAGGTAGAACGGGTCGATCGGGATGCAGTGGCCGCCCAAGCCCGGGCCCGGATAGTAAGGCACGAAGCCGAAGGGCTTGGTGGCCGCGGCGCGGATCACTTCGTGAATGTCGATGCCCATTTTGTCGGCGACGATCTTCATCTCGTTGACCAGGCCGATATTGACCGCGCGGTGGATGTTCTCCAACAGCTTGGTCATTTCCGCGGCGCGGGTTGACGACACCGGCACCACCTTGTCGATCACCGCGCTATACAGGGCCACGCCGATTTCCTGGCAGGCTTCGCTATAGCCGCCGCATACCTTGGGAATGGTGCGGGTGGTGAAGTTCGGGTTGCCGGGGTCTTCGCGTTCCGGCGAGAACACCAGGAAGGCGTTCTCGCCCACCTTGAAGCCGCGCGACGCCATGCGCGGCAGCAGTTCTTCGTCCGTGGTGCCCGGGTAGGTGGTGGACTCCAGCGATACCAGATGGCCTTCGCGCAGATACGGCACCAGGCTGTCCATGGTGTCCAGCACGAAGCTGAGGTCCGGCTCGCGGTATTTGTTCAGCGGCGTCGGCACGCACAGGATCAGCGTGTCGGCTTCCGGCGCGCGCGAGAAATCGGTGGTGGCTTCGAAACCGCGCTCGCGGGCGGTGGCGATGCTTTCGGCGGAAATATGCTCGATGTAGCTTTTACCGGCCATCAGAGCGTCGACCTTGCTCTGGTCGATGTCGAAGCCCAGCACCTTGTAGCCGACTTCGGCGAAACGCAGCATCAGCGGCAGGCCGACATAGCCCAGCCCCACGATGCCGATCACAGCGGATTTGTCCGCGATACGATTGAGCAATTGCTGCTTGATCACGATGAATGTCCCAACAGGATGTAAAAGCTTGAGCGGCAGACGCCCGTCTGCCGCCCTGTCATTCGGTACTGCGTATGGTCCGGCCCCAAGCTGGCCGGAAACCGGCGTGCAAAGCGAGTGCGACTCGGCATTATACGCCGCCCGCAAGCGTTCTTGGGGTAAGCAAACGTAACCGCCGCGAGCTTTTCGCGGTGGATTTGCCCTGGCTCAGACCAGCAGGTGGCCGGCGGTCTGCTGATTGGTTTGCTTGAGCCGATTGACGAACTCGCCGAACTCCAGCCCGAAGCGCCCCTCCAGCTCGTCGGCGCGTTTCTTCAGCGCCTCCCACTGCGTCAGCGTCGGGCTCTGGCGGAAGGCCATCACGGCGACGTTGCCGTGGGTGGCGGCAGGCAGTTCGATCACTCGCCCCTCGAAAACGTTCAATAAGCGCTCGATGAAGGCATGGTAGCGCTTGTCGCCGCTCCACCAATTGGTGACGAACACGCCCTTGGGGCTCAGCGCGCGCTTGCAATCCTCGAAGAAGTCTTCCGTCGTCAGCGCGTCCACGATCTGCAGGCCGTCAAAGCCGTCCACCAGGATGGCGTCGGTGGAGCCGCGGAAGATCTTCACGTAGTCGGCGCCGTCAGCCTCGACGATCTCGAAGAAATCGCCCTCTTCCGGCAACTGGAAGAAAGCGCGCGCCACCGCGATCACTTGCGGATTGATGTCAACCGCCACGCTGACCGCGTCCGGCAGGTATTCATCGATGAAGCGGGCGAAGGAGCCGCCGCCCAAGCCTATCTGCAAGATATGCTTAGGGTCGTCGTTCCACAGCAGAAAGCCCATCATGGCGCGGCTGTAGCTGAGTACCAAATCCGGCGGATCGTCCAGGTCCATCGAGCTCTGGATGGTTTCCGAGCCCAGATGCAGCGAGCGGATATTGCCCTCTTCCGAGATTTCCACTTCCGGCATTTCCTCAACCGCCGCGCGCACGCGGCGACGGAACGGGTGCAAAGCCCTACGCGCCACAGTCGGTCTCCTTGGGGCGCGAATCCAGAATGCTGATGGTGCGCTTCTTCGGCGCCGCAGCCACGTCATCCGCATCCGGCGCCGGATCGCGGAATTCTTCCTTATCAAAGGCGGTATCGCCGTCTTCGAACGGCGCGTCACCAGTTTTCAAGGACGCGAAGTCATACAAGCCGGTGTCGGCCAGATGCGACGGGACCACATTCTGCAGCGCGCGGAACATGCTCTCGACGCGGCCGGGGAAGCGCTTGTCCCAGTCGTTGACCATTTCCTTCACCACCTGGCGTTGCAGATTGGGCTGCGAGCCGCACAGATTGCACGGGATGATCGGAAATTCTTTCCAATCGGCGTAGCGGATGATGTCCTTCTCGCGGCAGTAGGCCAGCGGGCGGATCACCATGTGGCGGCCATCGTCCGACACCAGCTTGGGCGGCATCGCCTTCATCTTGCCGCCGTAGAACATGTTCAGGAACAGCGTATGCAGGATGTCGTCTCGATGATGGCCCAGCGCGATCTTGGTGGCGCCCAGCTCATCGGCCACGCGATACAGAATGCCGCGGCGCAGGCGCGAGCACAGGCTGCAGGTGGTCTTGCCTTCCGGCACCAGTTTCTTGACGATGGAGTAGGTATCCTCCTCGACAATGCGGTATTCCACGCCTATGGACTGCAGGTATTCCGGCAGCACATGCTCGGGAAAACCCGGCTGCTTCTGGTCCAGATTGACCGCGACGATGGAGAAGTCGATTGGCGCGGATTTCTGCAGGCCCAGCAGAATGTCCAGCAAGGTGTAGCTGTCCTTGCCGCCGGACAGGCAGACCATCACGCGGTCGCCTTCTTCGATCATATTGAAATCATTGATGGCGTCACCGACGTGGTGGCGCAGGCGCTTGGCTAGTTTATTGCCTTCAAACGCGGCCTTCTTGGCCTTGTCGTCGAGCGCGGCGTTCAGTTCGGACATGGGTACGGCTAAGAAATTGAAAAACAGGCGATTTTACCGGTTCCCGCCGCCAAAATCCATGGCGGCGGAAAACCGTCACAACACGATGCCGCGGCCGCCGTCCACCGCCAGTATCTGCCCGGTGACATACGTCGCATCCAGCAGCAGGAAAGCCACCGCGCGCGCGATGTCTTCCGGCACGCCGGTGCGCTGCAGCGGAATGCTGGCCTCTATCCTGGCGCGAACCTCGGGGCCGAATGATTCCGCGCCGTCCGGCCACAGATTGACGCCCGGCGCCACGCCGTTGACGCGCACCGCCGGCGCCAGTTCGATGGCCAGGCTGCGAATCAGCTGCGCGTGGCCGGCCTTGGCCAGGTTGTACACCACGTGGCGCGCCATCGGCCGGTCCACATGGATGTCGGCGATGCCGACGATGGCGCCGCCGCGCCGCGTCAGCTCCGGCGCCAGCGCCTGGCTCAGGAACAGCGGCGCTTTCAGGTTGCTGCCCATCAGATCATGCCAGGCCGCCTCGTCTATCTGCCCCACCTCGGTCGGGAAGAAACTGGAGGCGTTGTTGACCAGGCCGTCGACACGGCCGAACGCCTCCAGCGCGCGCTCGGCCAAATTCGGCAGGGCGGCCGTGTCCAACAAATCGGCCTGAACCAGCGCCACGCTGCCCGGCCGGCTGCCATTCAGTTCCGCCGCCAGCGCCTCGGCCTCGGCGCGCGAGCCGCGATAATGCAGCACCAGCTTCAAGCCTCGGCCATGCAGCAAGCGCGCGATGCCGGCGCCCACCCGGCGCGCGCCTCCAGTAATCAGAACCACGCGTTCGTCTTGTTCTTGCTCTGTCAGCATTGCTTCCTCGTTTAGAATTGCCTCTTCACGGGCGCGGCGCTTTGCACCACAATCGCGCCACATTGTAGCAGGACGAACACCATGACCACCCTACCCGCCGCCAGCCCCGAAGCGCTGGCCGTCAGCCAGGCCCTGTGCGGCCGCATCAGCCAGGCCATCGCCGACGCCGGCGGCTGGATACCGTTTTCGCATTATATGGAATTGGCGCTCTACGCGCCCAGCATGGGCTATTATGCCGCCGGCAGCCGCAAGCTGGGCGAGGCCGGCGACTTCATCACAGCGCCGGAACTGACGCCGCTGTTCGGCCAGTGCCTGGCGCGCCAGCTGGCCGAACTGCTGCCGCAGACGGCCGGCGCGGTCTACGAGTTCGGCGCCGGCACCGGCAAGCTGGCCATCGATCTGCTGCGCGAGCTGGAAGCCTTGAACCAGCTGCCGGCCAAATACGTGATCCTGGACCTATCGCCAGACCTGATAGACCGCCAGCGCGACAATATCCGCGCCGCGCTGCCGCATCTGGCCGACCGGGTGGAATGGGCCAGCAGCCTGCCGGACGCCATAGACGGCGTCGTCATCGGCAATGAGCTGCTGGACGCCATGCCCTGCGAGATGGTGTTCCGCGACGGAAACCGCCAGCTGCGCCAACGCGGCGTGACGGTTCGCGACGGCGCGCTCGCTTACGAAGACCGCGACTTCGCCGACGCCGCGCTGGCCGAACTGGCCGCGCAGCTGGTGCCGGACATTCCGCGCTACGAAACCGAAATCAGCCTAACCAATCGCGGCTTCATCGCCACCCTAGCCGGCGCGCTGACGCGTGGCGCGATATTGCTGATCGACTACGGCCACGCCGCATCCGAGTACTACCACCCCGAGCGCAGCATGGGCACCTTGCTGGGGCACTACCGCCATCACACGGTGCAGGACCCGTTCTACCTGCCCGGCCTGATGGACCTGACCTGCCACGTGGACTTCAGCGCCGTCGCCCAGAGCGGCATAGACGCCGGGCTGGACCTGATAGGCTACGCCAACCAGGCGCAATTCCTGCTCAACTGCGGCCTGACCGAGCGGCTGCAGCGTCTGGATCCGAACGACGTCAAAACCTATCTGCCGGTGGCCAAGGCCGCGCAGCGGCTGCTGTCGCCGCAGGAAATGGGCGAAACCTTCAAGGTGATAGGCTTCGGCAAGGGCGTGTCGATAGACTGGCTGGGCTTTGCTCGCGGCGACCGCTGCTACACCCTGTGATTTTTCGAATCAGGGCTTGACAGCCCGCCCCTTGCTGCGTATATTTCGCGTCTCGGTGCGGCAGCATCGAAATGTGGCGAATTAGCTCAGTCGGTTAGAGCGACGGAATCATAATCCGCAGGTCCGGGGTTCGAGTCCCTGATTCGCCACCACAGTTTGATGAGAAGACGCGCAAGCGGGTTCTCGCGGCGAATTAGCTCAGTCGGTTAGAGCGACGGAATCATAATCCGCAGGTCCGGGGTTCGAGTCCCTGATTCGCCACCAATAACATCAAGGGGTTACAAGATTTTTCTTGTAACCCCTTGATGCATTTCAAGCTCATGTAGGTACTATGTAGGCATTTACAGCCCGCATAAATCCATCTCCGTACATGCTCACGTCTCGCTCTGGGCAATTCTGCAAAAAACAAATCATTCAGCCCTCAAAGACCGTCCGCCGGATGTTTTAAGCAACGATGCCTACACGCGCCTACATCGCGACAGATAGGCTTTGACCGGATCGCCGCTGCGGACTTGGGTCTCCTGGCCAGTGCGCGCCAGCGCCCACAGCTTACTGTCCGCCCTTCAATACACCCGCGGTCCAGCTCGAAACCACCGGCATGCACCAGGTCGTTGTAGAAGCTCAGCACCTCATGCGGCTGCACCACCTTGTGACGGTTGAACACCACCGACAAGGGCGCGAAAGTATCCGAGCGGTACAGCACCTTAGCGTCGGCATGTGGCCGGATATGCATGCCGCCCGGTGCCACATTGAACAGCACGTCGCTCTGCTCGATGGTCCAATTCACCCCCGCCTCGCGTTGCCAGATGTTTACCGGCAGCCCCTCAGACAAACGATTGCCCAGCCCATGCCACGGAGTGGCGCCAACGTAGGCCATGGTTTCCACTAGATGCGCCATTTCACTCTCCCAGAAATAGAACCCCCGGCGCGTGGCCGGGGCGATGAACGGATGCGGGTGGTAGCTCAGGGAGGTGATATGTGGGTGAACATTTTTGAAAAGTTGATTTGCTCCCCCAGCACTGCAATCTGCTCGTTGGTCAAAGTAATGAACCACTCGGCGATCACCCGTTCCAAGGCATGCAGCCGCTGCTTGAACGACGCCAGATCGTGACGTAGTACAACAGAGTGGACACCAGATGGCGAAACAAACACGCTACGCCGGCGCAGTTCGTTGCTGACGGGAGCCTGACGATGCATGGGCTGATCGGTCGCATGACCCCACCTTTCAGCAAGGCCTGGCTGTCAGATCAAGTCTGAACTTCTACAGATGATGATGTGCGAGCCCAGTTTCTTGGGCTTGCGCCGTTATGACATTAGAGTGCCGAGGCCCTGGCAGGTCAACTCTCTTCTACAGTCTCTTGTGCATCTTTAGATAATGTCGCAGTAGGCTGAACCATCAATCGTGCCATTCCTATAGGCTCGCCGCTAAACGCACAGTAGCCATAGCTGCCGTTACGAATACGCTGAAGTGCCTGTTCTATGCGTTGCAACTGTAGCTTTTCATGTTCTTGAACTGTTAAGTCAACTCGGTATTCCTCTCTCTGCAGGGATCGCTCCTCCGAGTCAGAAATTTCGAGGAACGCCTGTAGATGATCTTGGGTTTCTTGTAGCGCTTGGAGTGATATTTCTCGATACCGCAAAAGCACCGTCTTCAAGACCACTATTTGTTGTCGAGACAGCCCATTACTAGACTTAACCCTGGGGCCAGATAACTGTAAATTCGACATAGTATTTCTCTCATTCATGCTTATTCCGCAATAAAGCTTCAACAATCGGCGCATACACGGGAGCAGACTCTTCAGACCAGTTATTCTCCTGAGCCAAGAGCGTAGCCTTGTACTCCGCCATTTCATAAAGGGGGTAAATATGAAAAGGTAGAAGACCCCTTGCATTGTGTACTGACCAGCCTACAAAATCGCCAGCGGAGTTACGTTCTATTTCAATGTGATATCTTGACATGAAAGACTCCTTATCTTTTCAGCAGGCGTACAAGTTTGCGGATGGATAGCACAATGGAGACCGACCACCGCCACTCTCACCATAAAAGGCAATGAAAATCCCCCAAAATTTTCTCACGACCAAAATGACAAATAACTTCCATCGCGCAATCCAATACCCAAAGCAGCCATCACACTTACAAAAATTGAATAAAAACTGCTGCATTAACCATTTTTTTACATAAAACTGAGACCATAGGTCACACCATTAGGAATGGTCTGATCAAGTCGCTCTCAAAAAATCCGCCAAGTCGAAAATCATATCCTTCCAGATCTTGCCTGGTAGGTTTTGGGACTTGCTCAAACAGTTTACTGTAGTAGGTTAAATTATTTTTTGGGCAAGCTCAGTGCGTTAACGCACAGAGCTATTTCTACTTAGTCAATATAATGTATCATTTTCACAGCACCGGCTACCAAAAATAGAGAAAACACTGCATCGCAGCAAATCCAAACCTGACAATACTACTTATTGCATAATGATTTTTGAGCTACTATAGATAACCATCCCCCGCAAAACTATAAAATGGCACTTACACTTAACTCCATGGCATCAAGAAGCACTCCAATAAATTAAATACATGTACAACACAGTCATTAATGTAATTAACTGAAATCTCAACCAATTTATATTGCAATTATCTAGATAATTTTCATGAATGCCTCAATGGCATAATCGGGGGAGTGACTTAACCATCTCGGAGACTATCATGTCTAAAATCTTAGAAAGCAACAGTTCGTCTGATAATGCGACAAATACAATCTTGAAGCTCTTCCAAGCCTCATTAAATGCTACTGAGCGCTTGGCTAAGCTGCAGGTAAAAATGTCAAAGGAAGTGATTGACTATCATGCCGCAGTGATAAATGAATTCTCATCATCGCCCAATTCACATGATTCATTTTCTAAAATTGGGGAGCTTTCTAGCGATGCGGTGAATAAGGTATTTTCCCACTCTAAAGATGTATATGATATTTTCTCTGAATCGCAAAACGAAATGTCAAAATTGCTCGGCAAAGCATCCAGCCCAATGATGCATGATTGAGAATAGCGCCCAGAGCCTGCCCCTGCAGGCTCCTTTGCCAACTCACCAAAAAAACTACAACCACCTCAAACACATTGCATGCCCACTCAGCAGGAGCAGGCGCTCATCCCACTCTCAAGCTATTACTCCGGCAGCTCAATTCCGTACAGAAACATTCCCTGACCCCTTGATTTACAAGGCAGGTGCTGTACGGAAAGTTGCTGCCGGATTAACAGCGAGCAAAGAAGCAATAAGCGAATTAACGCTCCATCACATAAAGGCCGGGAGCTGTCTCTAGCGCAGGGTATGATGCACATCCCATCGCGGGCGGCACAACTGGCTCGCCAGACTGATGTGCCAGCCATTTTTCCCATACCGGCCACCAAGACCCATGTTGCGACCGCGTTGTTTCCAACCAGGTGTCCGGATCCGTATATCGATCTTTTCGACCTCCGACTGATAAGCGGAAATATCGGCCAGGATGTCCCGGCTCGCTGATAATCCCCGCATTATGCCCACCACTTGTCAATAGAAAATGACTATCCACATCCAATGCCAGCTGGATCTTATAGACGGATCGCCAAGGAGCAACGTGGTCTATCTCGGTAGCCACCACAAATACTGGCGTCCGGATATCGTGCAAGACTACGGGACGGCCATCCACCTGATAACGTCCCTCAAACAAATCGTTATCGAGAAACAAGCGCCGTAGGTATTCGCTGTGCATCCGATACGGCATACGAGTACTGTCGGCATTCCAAGCCATTAAGTCGGTCATCGACGCGCGTTGTCCCAACAGATATTCCTGCACCAATTGCGACCAGATCAGATCGTTGGAGCGCAGCAACTGAAATGCGCCAGCCATCTGCTTGGCGTCCAGATAACCATGACCCCACATGATGTCTTCCAAATATGAAATTTGGCTTTCATCAATAAACAGCATCAATTCTCCGGCTTCGGTGAAGTCGATTTGCGCCGCGAGCAAGGTAATAGATTGGATGACGGAATTGTTTTCCCTAGCCAAGTAAGCCGCCGTGATGGCGAGCAAAGTGCCGCCCAGGCAGTAACCGAGCGCATTGACCCGACATCCCGGCAGGATTTGGCCGATGATATTCAGCGCATCCAACACTCCTAGGCGCAAATAATCGTCCATTCCCAAATTGCGGTCGTCCGCCCCCGGATTGCGCCAAGAGATCATGAACACGGTATAACCATGCTCGACCAAGTAGCGCACCAACGAATTGTGCGGCGACAGGTCCAGAATGTAATATTTCATGATCCAGGCGGGAATGAATAGCACCGGCTGAGCCTTCACCAGTGGCGTCATTGGAGAGTATTGGATCAATTCCATCAGATGGTTGCGAAAGACAACCTTGCCTGGCGTGGTGGCAACCGTTTCGCCTGGAATGAACTGCTCAGCTCCCCAAGGCGGCCGCCCTGTCGATATACGCTCCCAGTCTTCCTGCAGATTGCGCCAACCGCGCAACAGATTTTGCCCACTTTCTCGCAAGGTGCTCTCCTGCGCCAGTGGATTGGTGGCCAGAAAATTCACCGGAGACATCATGTCCAGCAGTTGACGCGCCATAAAGGACACCATCTGCTCATGATGGGCGGACACGCCTCTGATGCTGGTCGTGGCATTGAGCCACCACTGTTGCTGCAATAGAAAAGCCTGCGAATACAGATTAAATGGCCAGCGCTGCCAGGCTTCGTCGCGGAAGCGTTTGTCCTGTTCAAGGGGCACAACGCAGGGAGCGCAAGCCGAGCCGACGCAGGCGCGCGGCAGGTAATGCGTCAGCTTGGCCCATTTGCTGGTTCCGCTATGCGCCAAATGCGCCCACTTTCCGGGTGAGATGGCGAAATGCGTGGCCCAGTCGTAAAAGGCCAAGGCCAGACTGGCGGGTGACAGCCCCAAAGTGGCGCGCGACATCTGGGCATGCAACATCTGATCGAAAGCGCAGGACCACTCTAGGTCCTGCATCGGGACCGAAGGTGGCTTTTCCATATCAGGCTGGCTGCCCCCCCAAGGGGATAAAATGGTCCAGGGCTGCAGCCAGGCGTCAACGGCTCGCGCCGGCCATCGCACGGGAGGCGAATCCCACGCTGGTACATGAAGACTATCGTCCACCTTGCCTCCTGGCACATTGAAGCGCGCGCTCTAGCAATCGTACTGCCTTAATTGCCGCGAAAACTCCGGCAAGCCGTCAATACCGCTGCTTTCAGCCCGCCGGCACCAGTCCTCCAATTGGCTGGACAACAGCGCGGTGGAACAGGCGGAACGTTCCCACAGCGAGGCAAGCTCGCGCCTCATCGTGTAAATGGTATTCAGCGCCATGCTGAGCGGCAGCACCCGTTCTAAAAGCTCGCCATCCGGCAGCGGTTCCCGAGCGGCATGACGCAACCAGCGACGAGTCGTTTCCAGCCCCGCAGCCAGATACAGCCCTTCCAGCCGACGCAGCTCCACAGACGCAGTCCGGTGCAGGGCGTGATCGAACCGCTCCAATACCAGATAACGATGGGCAATGACTGCATTCATGGTCTTTTCATCGCAATGCAGTTTGAGCGGATTCTGGCGCAAGGGGGGCAATGGCTGGCGCACCATGGCCAAACGCAAACAGGCGAGCAAGCGGATGTACGCCCAACCGATATCGAATTCCCACCACCGGGCAGACAGTTTGGGAGAGGTAACATAAGCGTGGTGATTGTTATGCAGCTCCTCGCCCCCAATCAGCACACCCCACGGCACGATGTTGCGCGAGGAGTCGTTGGTCGCAAACAAGCGATAGCCCCAGTAATGGCCGATGCCGTTTATAACGCCCGCTGCAAAAACAGGAATCCACAGCATCTGTACCGCCCAAACACTCAATCCGACAGGGCCGAACAACAGTAGGTCAATCAGCAGCATCAAGCCCACCCCCAGCGCGGAGTGGGTGGTGTAAAGCCGTCGCTCCAGCCAATCATCCGGGGTGTTGCCGCCATAATGCTCCAGCATCACTTGGTCACCGGCCGCGCGGCGATACAGCTCGCTGCCCTGCAGCAAAACCGTCGTGAGCCCGAAACATTGCGGACTGTGCGGGTCGCCCTGGGTATCGGTCACTGCATGATGCTTGCGGTGAATGGCGACCCATTCACGAGTCACCATGCCAGTGGTCAGCCACAGCCAGAACCGAAAAAAATGGCTAGCCAGCGGATGCAGCTGCAAGGCCTGGTGCGCCTGATGCCGGTGAAGAAAGATGGTGACCGCGGCAATGGTGACGTGGGTGAGCCCCAGCGTCGCCAGGACAAGCCCCCACCAGGGCAGATCAAGTAGGCTCAGTTGCATGCAACCTCCTTGGCAAGTAGCGAACCGCCGCTTGCCGCTTATCCGGCGCCGCTTGCGGCGCGCAAGTCGGCTTCCGCAGCTCCCGCATGATTGACTGCCGGGGTCGGCGCGACGCTTCGGCCGGATGCAGGCTTTTTCAACGTAGCGGCCAGCGGATTCAAACTATCCACCATCGCGCTGGGGATCAGAATCGTCGTGCCGCGCTCCTTGGTGGTTTCATAGATAATGTTCATCGCTCGCAATTGCAGCGCTGCCGGATGTTCCGCGTAGATATTCGCCGCTTCGACAAACTTACTGGCTATTTCCGCTTCGGCGGAACCCAGAATAATCCGGGCCTGTTTTTCGCGCTCGGCCTGCGCCTGGCGAGACATGGCGTCCTGCAGTGCCTCCGGAATGGCGACATCGCGGATTTCCACCGAGCGCACGGTAATGCCCCATTCCGCGGTTTTCTCTGCGATCTTGCCGCACAGATCCTGTACCATGTTTTGACGGTCGCTGAGCAGTACCGCCAACATCGAGGAACCTATCATTTCGCGTAGCGAAGTCTGCGCGACTCGATCAATCGCTTGGCTATAGTCAGTGATGGCCAAGGCCGCTTTTTTCGCGTCATGCACATGCCAGAAGATGATCGCGTCCACATTCACCGGCACGGTGTCGCGGGTCAGCGCCTGCTCGGCATTGAAGGCGGTGGTCTGGATTCTTTCATCAATGGTGGCTACCACGCGGTCCACCACCGGGATGATCAAAAACAGGCCCGGACCATTCACGCCGCGCAACTTGCCGGCGCGCAGCACCACGCATTTTTGCCAGGTGTTGGCCATACGCAAGGATTGCGCAACAATCACGGCGCACAGCCACAGTAAAATGGCCAGCGGCAGATAGCCTACGGCATAAGCCAGCGCGCCGGACAAAAAGAAAACAGCGACAATAAACGAAGTGATGGAGTTCATGGCGGCACTCCTTGCCTGAGGTTTGAACGCAGGTGCTGACGATGCTTCAGCATCGGCGCTTTTGCCATGCCCCATCTGTACGCTGTCATACATAGGGATGAAAATTGAGGCCTTGTGTCATTTCAAACACATCGCTGCTCTGGGGCGCAGAACGCAATAGACAGGGAGATGACGGCTCGCCCGTCGCGCCTGCGGCTCGCTTTCAGCAATGCGGTTTTCTTTCATAATGGCTTGAAGACTGGAGAAGACATGGGCAGCAATGATGACCCCAGGCGGAATGGCTTGCTCGCAAAACTGCCCGAACTCGAATGGCAAAGATTGGCCCCGCAGCTGGAGCCGGTGGAAATGCCATTGGGCAAGGTGCTGTATGAACCAGGCTGCACGCTAAGCCATATCTACTTTCCGAGCACTGCCATCGTCTCGCTGCTCTACGTGATGGAGGATGGCGCCTCTGCGGAAATCGCCGTGGTCGGCCTTGAGGGGGTTGTCGGCATTGCCTTGTTCATGGGCGGCGAAACGACGCCGAGCCGCGCGGTGGTGCAAAGCGCCGGCCAGGGCTACCGACTGAGGGCCGAAATTTTAAAGGATGAATTCAAACGCGCGGGCTCGATGATGCATCTGCTGCTGCGCTACACCCAGGCATTAATCACCCAGATGGGACAAACCGCCGTATGCAATCGACATCACTCGCTGGATCAACAACTGTGCCGCTGGCTATTGCTGAGCCTGGATCGGCTGCAAGGCAATGAGTTGGTCATGACGCAGGAGCTGATCGCCAATATGCTGGGCGTGCGTCGCGAGGGCGTCACTGAGGCCGCGCTTAAGTTGCAGAAGGCTGGACTGATCCACTATGCGCGCGGCCATATCACCATTGTGGATCGAGACGGACTGGAAAAGCGCACTTGCGAATGCTACGACGTCGTGAGAAAAGAGTATCAACGCTTGTTGAACGCGCCGCTATCTCGGTAAGCCTGATGGCGTTGACTGGGCGGCATCGCGCAACCAGCGGCGCGCTGCCCGACAAGACAGGTACACTCACGATGCCGCCAGCAGTTGTCGCAACACATAGGGCAGAATGCCGCCATGGCGGTAATACTCTACCTCCACCGGAGTGTCGATGCGCAGCAGCAACGGCAGTTGCCGGATCCGCCCATCGGCATTCCGCACTGTCAGCGTCACTTCTTGCCGGGGCAGGATGCCGCGCTCCAGACCGCTCAGGTCGAATAGCTCATCCCCCCTCAGGCCTGCGGCGCTGTCGGAACCGGTGAATTGCAACGGCAACACGCCCATGCCCACCAGATTGGAGCGGTGGATGCGCTCGAAGCTGCGGGCGATGACCGCTTTCACTCCCAGTAATCGAGTGCCTTTGGCTGCCCAATCGCGGCTGGAGCCGGTGCCGTATTCCTCGCCAGCGAAGATCAGTGTTGGCGTGCCAGTCCGCTGGTACTCCATCGCCGCATCGTAGAGGAAGCGCTGCGCGCCATCCGGCTGGCTCAGCGTCAACCCGCCCTCCACCGGCTTGCCGTCGGCATCCGGCGGCAGCATCAGATTGCGGATGCGCACATTGGCGAAGGTGCCGCGCATCATCACTTCGTGGTGGCCGCGGCGCGAGCCGTAGCTGTTGAACTCCAACGGCGCAATGCCCCCTTGTTGCAGGTATTGCCCGGCCGGGGAGCTTGCCTTGATCGAACCGGCCGGGCTGATGTGATCAGTGGTGACCGAGTCGCCGAAGATGGCTAGCGCCCGCGCGCCCTGCACCTGCGGCACCGCCGCCGGCTGCAGGGCAAAATCCTGAAAGAATGGCGGCTCGGCGATATAGCTGGACGCCTCCCAGCCATACACCAGCCCGGTCGGCGCGGCGATGCCGCTCCACAGCGGATTGCTGTCGACAAAGTCCTGGTACAGGCGGCGATAGGTGGCCGGATCGGTGGCCTGCGCCTGCGCGGCGGCCACTTCCTGGCCGCTGGGCCAGATTTCGCGCAGCCACACCGGCCGGCCGACGCTGTCCACGCCCAAGGGCTCGCTGTCCAGGTCGATGTCCACCCGACCGGCCAGCGCGAACGCCACCACCAGCGGCGGGCTCATCAGGAAATTGGCCTTGATCGCCGGATGGATGCGCGCCTCGAAATTGCGGTTGCCGGACAACACGGCGGCGCAGATCAGGTCCTTGGCGGCGATTTCCGCCTCCAGCGTCGGCTCCAGCGGCCCGGAGTTGCCGATGCAGGTGGTGCAGCCGTAAGCCACCACCCGGAAACCCAGCTGCTGCAAGGACGGCAGCAGGCCGGCCTTGTCCAGATAATCGGTGACCACCCGCGAGCCCGGCGCCAGCGAGGTCTTGATGCGCGGGGCCACCCTCAGGCCGCGCGCGGCGGCCTTTTGCGCCAGAAGGCCGGCCGCCAACATCACGCCGGGGTTGGAGGTGTTGGTGCAGGAGGTGATGGCGGCGATCAGCACCGCCCCATGTCCCAGCGCGCCATCAGCCGCCGGCGCGGCGCCGGCCTTGCCGTAACCGCCGCTGGACGCCGGCTGCGCCAGCAGCTCATGGAAACGGGACTTCAGCGCCGGCAGCGCGATGCGGTCTTGCGGCCGTTTCGGCCCGGCCACGCTGGGCACAATGCCGGCCAGGTCTAATTCCAGCGTCTGGCTATAGTCGATCGCGCCGGCCTGCGGCATGCCGAATAGGCTCTGCGCTTGAAAATAGCGGCGGAAGGCATCGACCTCCTCTTCGCTGCGTCCGGTGGCGGAGAGATAGGCCGCCGCCTGTTCGTCCGGCGGAAAGAAACCCATGGTGGCGCCGTATTCCGGCGCCATATTGGCCAGCGTGGCGCGGTCCGGCAGCGTCAGGCTGGCTGCGCCCGCACCGAAGAATTCGACGAACTTGCCCACAACCTGGGCCTGGCGCAGCCTCTCCGTCACCGCCAGCACCAGATCTGTGGCGGTCACGCCCTCGCGCAGCCTGCCGGTCAGATGGACCCCCACCACATCCGGCGTCAGCAAATAGACTGGCTGCCCCAGCATGCCAGCCTCGGCCTCGATGCCGCCCACGCCCCAGCCGACTACGCCCAGCGCGTTGATCATGGTGGTATGCGAATCGGTGCCCACCAGCGTATCCGGGTAATAGACATCATTTTTGCGCAACACGCCGCGCGCCAGATATTCCAGATTCACCTGATGGACAATGCCGATGCCCGGCGGTACGACCCGGAAGGTTTTGAACGCCTGCATCCCCCATTTGATGAAGCGGTATCGTTCGGCATTGCGGCGGAACTCCAACTGCATGTTCAGATCCAGCGCATCGCTCTCGCGAAAGTGATCGACTTGCACCGAATGGTCGATCACCAAGTCCACCGGCACCAACGGCTCGATCAGCCTGGCCGGCTTGCCGAAGCGTTGCGCCACACCGCGCATCGCCGCCAGATCGCACAGCAGCGGCACGCCGGTGAAGTCCTGCAGCACAATGCGCGCCACCACGAAGGGAATCTCCTCGCTGCGCGCCGCCTGCGGCTGCCAGTTGGCCAATTGCCGCACATGTTCCTCGGTGATGCGCTGTCCATCCAGATTGCGCAGCAACGACTCGAGCACGATGCGCAGCGACACCGGCAGGCGGCTGACATCGCCGACGCCCAGCTCGGCCAATGCCGGCAGGGAATGAAACTGGGCCAACTGGCCAGAGGCCAACGGGAACTTGCGTAAACTGTCATGGGCACGCAGGGACATGAGGAACTCCGGTGAGAAGGCCGACAGCAACGATACAGGCGAGATCAGCTTTGACTATGACTCATAAATAGAGTTCTACCAGATGGAGCCAATCGAGATGAGCAAAGCACGACGTGCGGAGACCGATAGCTTCGGCCCGATTGACGTGGCAGAGAGCGCGCTATGGGGCGCGCAGACCCAGCGCTCGCTTGAACACTTTGCGATTTCCAGCGAGCGAATGCCGCCGGAACTGATTCTGGCGCTGGCTATGGTGAAGCGCGCGGCGGCGCTCGCCAATCAGGAGCTAGGGCTACTGAACGAGGCCAAAGCCCAGGCAATCGTCACCGCCTCGGATGAAGTGCTGGCAAATCAGCACAGCAAGCAATTCCCCTTGTCGCTTTGGCAGACTGGCTCGGGGACCCAGACCAATATGAACCTGAACGAAGTGTTGGCCAATCGCGCCTCAGAATTGCTGGGCGGAAAACGCGGCCCGTCGCGGCAGGTTCACGCAAATGACGAGGTCAATCTCGGCCAGTCGTCCAATGATGTGTTTCCCACCGCGATGCATGTGGCGGCGGTGATCGGGCTGAATCATAGGCTGCTGCCCAGCCTGGCTCGGCTGCGGCAGGCGTTAGAGGAAAAGTCGCTCGAATTCGCCGACATCATCAAAATCGGCCGCACCCACCTTCAGGATGCCACGCCGCTTACGCTGGGCCAGGAAATCTCAGGCTGGGCCGCCCAGCTGCAACATGCTGAACAGGCGATTCAGCTCAGCCTGCCGGCGCTGTGCCAATTGGCGATAGGCGGCACCGCAGTCGGCACCGGCCTCAATACCCATCCGCACTTTGGCACCAAGGTGGCGGACATACTGTCTACCCAGACTCATTTGCCCTTTGTAAGCGCTGTCAACAAGTTCGCCGCATTGGCCAGCCATGATGCGCTCACTTCAGCCCATGGGGCGCTGAAAACCTTGGCCGCCTCGTTAATGAAGATAGCTAACGACATCCGCTGGCTCGCCTCCGGCCCACGATGTGGCTTGGGCGAACTGGCTCTCCCGGAAAATGAGCCAGGCAGCTCCATCATGCCGGGCAAGGTCAACCCTACTCAATGCGAAGCCATCACCATGCTATGCTGCCAAGTAATGGGTAACGATGTAGCGATTTCCATCGGCGCGGCCTCAGGCAATTTCGAACTGAATGTATTCAAGCCGCTAATCGCGCACAATTTCCTTCAAAGCGTACGCCTGCTGACCGATGGCATGGCCAGCTTGCGCCAACACTGCGTGCAGGGCATGCAGGCCAGGCGCGAGCGCATCGGCCAACTGTTGGAGCAGTCTCTGATGCTTGCCACCGCGCTCAATCCCCATATCGGCTATGACAAGGCAGCCGCCATCGCCCGGCACGCTCATCAGTGCGGCGGCACGCTGAGGCAATCTGCGCTGGAGTTAGGCTATCTCAGCGGAGAACAGTTTGATGCCTGGGTCAGACCGCAGGATATGATATAAAAAATGCATAGTTTATAACTTTTTCAACAAAAAACCGCTAATTGCTCCTAAACTGCTGCTTAGGCGAGCCTGGGAAAACCTATTAGGGCTTATCGCAAAAATCCGGGCTCGCCTAGGCTTTGTGGGCTGACCGCATGAGCACATCTGCCCCGTAGCAGTGCCGAAGCACCAGGAAAGCCTACAAGCAAGCCCTGATACGGCGTGGCACCTGTCCATCTGGCTAAATACCAGCATGATGTGGCAGACAAGGCCACAGAGGATGCTAACCCAAGCGCAGACCTACAATGATGCGGCCATTACGGTCTGTTTAACCATCAAGAATCCGTTTGGGCTGGCGTTAAGACAGACCATCGGTTTCATCCAAAGTCTGTTCAAGCCGACAGGCCCGGGCTTGAGCCTCCCGAACGACTGCCCCCTGTTTTGGCGTCAGCAAACGCTGCAAGTCAGCATTCCCCATAACAAGAGTAAGCGCATTGCATCCAGCCTGCATGAGCGGCAGCAGCGCTTTAGATAGCAAGACACGCAATGCGGCGTTTGCGGCGCGTGATGCCACGGGGCGTATCCCCATGCGACGATAGAAAGGGATTTCACTGGGCAAGTACTCGGCACAAGACTCTCCGGGCCCCCAAGTGATGGGACAGGACAATCAGGAAACGCTGGAGCGACTGCCATCGCCTCAACTTGATGAAAATCAAGATGCATTGCTTCAAACGGCAGGGAAAAGCATGATGATCCGGCGCGTCGATGGCCAAGAGATAACGCTGCAAGTGAGTAGAAACGCTTCAGTATGCAGGCCCATCCATGCACGGTAGTGGTAGCATAAATCGGCTCTAAGAAAGAGGAGAATCATCTTGTTTTGGATTTATGCAACAGGGTCGCTCAGAAATGAAACCATGCACAAAAAATCGAAATGCGTTAAAGCAGAGTCATTCATCAACTGAACCATTCTACTTTAAACATCGCCCCTATTTTACTTGACTATTAAAACTGAAAACATAAAACACCTTACCACTCTATCAAACTGGAAGAGTGAGCCCTGAATGCGGAAATTTTAAACACTCAATTACGCTCACCGCCAAGGAGGTATGAATGGACCTGCCTTCCATATTCAATAGAAAAAATACTATCGACTGTGATCCGTATAAAAAATGGTCAATTCAAGCCAGGCTTCGATTGGCGGACTCTCTTTTCACAAACACTAGCGAAGGGATATGCATCACTGACAACAATCAAAAAGTGTTAGAAATCAATCAAACGCTTTGCCAAATCACGGGATTTAGCAATGAAGAAATTCTAGGCAATACACCTAAAATTTTCGCATCTGAAATTCATAGCAGACATTTTTTTGCGACCATGTGGCAAGAAATATACAAGCAAGGACAATGGCAAGGGGAAGTCTGGAATCGACATCACAACGGCAGCTTGTATGCCATACGACTTAGCATTTCAGCAGTTTATGATTCATATCGAAAAATAACTCATTACGTCGGAATTATGGGAGACATAACCCAACAGAAACTGGATTTAGCTGCAATCACTCAAAACGCTCACATTGACTCACTAACAGGCCTTCCCAATCGACTACTTTTCAAAGACAGATTTCTTCAGGCCATCTCCCAAGCGGATCGAAATAAAACACAGCTTGCCGTGTGCTTCTTAGACCTAGATGATTTTAAAATTATCAATGACCAGCATGGCCATCATAGTGGCGATATTGTTTTAAAAGAGGTTGCTAATCGCTTGTCAATTACGATCAGAGCAGGAGATACTGCCGCCAGACTGGGGGGAGATGAATTTGTTTTATTGCTGTCGGGACTAAAAAAAAGGTCTGAATGCCCTATGATTCTAAAAAGAATAACAGATGCCCTACGCCAACCAATCAATTTTCATGGCAATATTACCATCCCCAAAACAAGTATGGGAGTCTCCATCTATCCATTGGATGCAAGCAATCCTGACGTTTTAGTAGCTCTCGCCGATGCTGCAATGTATCGAGCAAAAAAATCGGGAGGAAACCAAATAGCTTATCATTTCAAAAAAGACTAGTTAATTGAATAAGGACATTTAAAGAATGGCATATGTTATTTTTACAAATAGATATCATATTGATGATAAATCAGTTAGCTAAATTCTGGTAGACCGCCACTTCCATTGGCTTGCCATCATCAAAAATGTTAGCCATACCGACAGACAAGCTCATAGAATATCAATCACAGTGCAATTTAGCCTAAGCATATATGCTATCCCGGTTAAATTCCTTCGTTCTACTATATGAAATTCAAGTTATTGCTACAGCCAAAGATACGGACCTTAATCAGGGCCTCCGCACTCGAACGGCATGTATGACTCGCTGAGTAGTCAAAGCCTTGCATAAGCCGCTTGGAATCGCGTCTACTACCCGACTTTGCCCGCATGAATGTGAGCACGCCTGGAGTCAGCCTGATGCAAGCCCTTGAACACATTGACGATCCCCGCCAGACCAGCAATGGCACCTTGCACGATTTCCGCGAAATCCTCGTCATCGCCATCTGCGCGATGCTGTGCGACAACGACACCTTCGAGGAAATGGTCGCCTGGGCGCGCTACAAGCAGGACTGGCTGCAGCGCTTCCTGAGCCTGAAGCATGGCATCCCGTCGGAAGACACTTTCTTGCGCATTTTCCGCTTGATGGACCCCAAGCAATTTGAATGCGCCTT
>NZ_PQWB01000057.1 GCF_002924365.1 Chromobacterium alticapitis
GTGTCCGAGGTCAATGGCCACGCCGAAAACGTCGAAGCGCTGAACCTGTTGCTGCGCAATGCCAAGAAAGGCAGCACCGTCGGCGCGGACAAGGGCAATGAGAGATTCAATGAGCTTCCTCTCCCGCCTATTCGACCGGTCTGCCCCACAACCTGTGCAAGACCAAGCAGTTCTCATCTATCTCGATGGTCAAGGCCTGCCTGATGAGGTCTACACCGACTGCGATTTGATGACTCTTGAAGAGAAGCTTGAGTATGAGCTTGGTTCTGGCAAGCTTGGGGTTGTAGATGGCAACGAAGTCGGTCCCCGCGAAATCACGATATTCCTCTACGGTGCTGATGCGGAGGCAATGGTTCGTGGCATTGAACCAATTCTTCGTGAGTATCCTCTCTGCAACGGCGCGAGGGTTGTCGTTCGGCGTGGTGCGCCTGGTGCGGAGCTGCGGGAGTTTCTCGTTGAGGCTTAATCACCGCATCCCCCGGCTATTGCCAAGATGGGCATGGCTTGGCGGAACTCCCGGCTTTGCCGGGATTCCGCCCTACGGTTGAGGATTTTGCGTAGGGCGGATGCCCCGTTCACGGGGCGATCCGCCGCTCACTGCGCACCCATTAAGCTAAACCTCCATCAAACCAACACCTCCGCCGGGCGGGCCTTGGCCTGCCAGCTGTCGCCGCGCCTGTCCAGGCCCAGGCTGAGCCAGGCGAGCAAAGCCAGCCCCGCGCCCAGCCACAAGGGCGCGCGCAGGCCCCAGCCGGCGTCCAGGCACAGGCCGCCGGCCCAGGCGCCGAACATCAGGCCCAGATTGATCACCGCCATGTGCAGGCTGTTCGCCATCGCGCCGTTGCCTCCGGTCCTCATTACCCGCGCCACCATGGCCGGATTCATCGGCAGGCCGGCCGCGCCCAGCAGGAACACCGCCGCCGCCGTCAGCGCCTGCCATTGAGCGCCCTGGGCCAAAGCCAGCATCGCCATAAGCAGGGTCAGGATGCCGCCTTGCAGCACGCGGCGGGTGTGGCGGTCGGCGAGCCGGCTGGTGAGCAGATTGCCCAGCACCGTGGCCGCGCCGTAGAGGCCGAACAGCCAGGGCACGCTGGGCGCGGCGAAGCCGCTGATCTGCAGGAACAAGGGCGCGAGATAGGTGAAGACGGCGAACACCGCACCTATGATCAGGCCGCTAGACAGATAGGCCGCCCACAAAGCCGGCTTGGCCAGCGCGCGCATTTCCTCTCCCGCCTCCTGGCGCGCCGGCGCAAGGCCGGCCGGCGTCAAGGCGGCGATGCCCAGCATGGCCAAACCCACCAGGCCCGCCACCAGCCAGAAGGACAAGCGCCAGCCCCAGCGCTGATCCAGCAAGGTTGCCAGCGGCAGGCCGGCGACGGACGCCAGCATCAGCCCGTTCAGCACCAGGCCGGCGGCGCGGGCGATGCGGTCCATGCCCACCAGCTCACCGGCCAAGGCCAGCGCCACGCCGAAAAAGGCGGACTGCGCCACGCCGCAGACGATGCGCGAGGCCAGCATCTGGGCATAGCTGTCGGCGGCGGCGCCTATCAGTTGGCCAATCAGGAATAGCGCCAGCAGGCCGAGCAAGGCCGGCTTGCGCCGGACCGCGCGCAGCCGCAGCGTCAACAGCGGCCCGCCCACCACCACGCTGGCGGCGAAGGCGGAAACCAGATTGCCGATGTCGGCCAGCGAGACATGGAAGGCCGCCGCCAGCGACGGCATCATGCCGGCCACCATGAATTCCGAAGTGCCCATCGCGAAAATGCACAGGCTGAGCAGATAGATGGCGGCGGGCATCAGGCGGCGCTCCCATCCAAGGCGGCATAGACGGCTTGCAGCCATTCCATGCTGAAGGCGCCTATCGACCCCTCCAGCGCGGTATGGGTGCAGACGACGAAGCTGAGGCCGCGCGCCGGGTCCACCAGCCAGCTATGGCCGTAGGCGCCCAGCCAGCGCCAGCTGCCTGGGCTGGCCGGCAGGCCGGCGGCGGCTGGGTCGCGCAAAATCGCGCCGCCCAGGCTGTGGCCCCAGCCCGGCCAGCCCTCCATTTCCAGGCCGGCGATCTGGTCGCGCATCATTTCCGCGACCCAGGCGCGCGGCAGCCAGTCTTCCCGTCCGCCGCGCAGCGCTTCCAGCAAGGCCAGGAAATCCGCCGCCGTGCCGACCATGCCGGCGCCGCCGGAGGGGAAGGCTTGCGGGTCCAGCGCCCGGCCGGGCGCGTAAACGATGCCGGAGCCTTCCGGCAGCAGCAGGCGATGCGATTCGCCCATTCGTTGCGGCCCGTTGTCGGTGTCGGCATAGGCCGCGCCCAGCCGGGCCGGATCGACGGCGTGGAAGGCGGTGTCGGTTAGGCCCAGCGGCGCGCAGACTTCGCGCCGGATGACTTCCGGCAGCGGGCGTCCGGTCGCCGCCTCCAGCGCGCCGCCCAGCACATCGGTGGCCAGGGAGTAAATCCAGCCCTGGCCCGGCGCTTGCCACAGCGGCTGCGCGGCCAGGCGGCGCAGGTTGTCCTCCAGGCTCAGCGCCACATGGTCCAAGCCATCCGACACGCCGGCCGCGCGATACGCCCCGCCGCCGGCTGGCTCCAGGAAGCCATAGCCCAGCCCGGCGGTATGGGTCAGCAGATGGCACAAGGTGATGACGGGCTGGCTGCCGTCGGCCAAGTGCGGGACGAAATACGGCAGGTAGTCGCTGACCGCCGCGTCCAGCCGCCATACGCCTTGCACCGCCAGGCGGATGGCGGCGGCGCTGGTGTAGAGCTTGCTCAAGGACGCCAGGCGGAACAGGCCGCCCGGCCGCATGGGAAGGCCCGCTTCGCGGTCGGCCCAGCCGGCGGCGCGGCGGTAGGCCACACGGCCATGCACAGACAGCAGCGCTTCCGCGCCGACCAGCCGGTTTTCCGCCAAGGCCAGGTCCAGGGCGCGTTCCAGCCGCGATGTGTCGATGGCGCTAGATAAGTGCCCACAACAAATTGGTTTGATTCTTGCTTGCACTCACCCGGACTCTACTCACCACCGAACTCCATGAAGTGCACCGTACAACTGACCGAG
>NZ_PQWB01000058.1 GCF_002924365.1 Chromobacterium alticapitis
CCGCAAGGCCGCAAGCCGAAGCGGCGGACCAGCCTGTCCCGCGCGCCTGCCAGCGGCAGGTAGGCGGCGGCGCGTCCGGCCTCGCCCATGGGCATGGCTTCGATCAAGCGCAGAATAAAACCGTGCTCGAAGCAAAATGCCGCCATGGACTCGATCTCGCCGTCGTTGACGCCTTGCAGCGCCACCATGTTCAGCTTGATCGGTTCCAGCCCCGCCGCCTTGGCCGCCATCAGTCCGGCCAGCGTCGCGTCCAGGCTGTCGCGCCCGCACAGCTCGCTGACGCATTCGCGCTTCAGCGAATCCAGGCTGACATTGACCCGGCTCAGGCCGGCGGCCTTCAACGCCGACGCATGCCGAGCCAGCCGGGTGGCGTTGGTGGACAGCGACAGGTCGCGCACGCCAGGCGTGTTGGCCAGCTCGCCCACCAGATCGACGATGCCGGCGCGCAGCAGCGGCTCGCCGCCGGTCAGCCGCACCCGGCCCACCCCCATGGCGGCGAACAGGCCCACCAGACGGCGGATTTCGGCGAAGCTCAGCCAGTCGGCGCGCTCGACATAGGATTTGTCGCCCGCCGGCCGGCAATAACGGCAGCGCAGGTCGCAGCGGTCGGTCACCGACAGGCGCAGGTAGGCGATGCGCCTGCCGTGGCTGTCGATCAACGGCTCCGGCGCCATCGCCCTACTCCGCCAGCGCGGCCTTGCGCAGGTCCGCCTTCAGCCGCGCGTAGACGCCGCGCGCGTGGTTTTCCGCCCAGGCCTGGTCGGCGATGGACTCCAGCCGCACCGTGCAATACTTCAGCTCCGGCGTCTTGGAGATCGGGTCCAGGTGGTCCACCGTCAGCTCGTTGCAGGCGCCTATCCACCACTGGTAGGTCATGTAGACCGCGCCAGCGTTGACGCGCGGATTGTGGTTGGCGCGGGTGATCACCTTGCCGCGGCGCGAGGCCACCCACACCAGCGACTGGTCGGCGATGCCGTATTTCACAGCGTCATCCGGGTGGATCTGCACAAAGCCCGGCTCGTCGGCCAAGGTCTGCAAGGCCGCGCAGTTGCCGGTCATGGAACGGCAGGAGTAGTGGCCCACCTCGCGCACCGTGCACAGGCCCAGCGGATAGTCGGCGTCCACTTTTTCCAGCGGCGGCCGCCATTCGGCGGCGAACAGCCTGGCCTTGCCGCTGGGGGTGTCGAACCGGCGGCCCTCGTACAGCCACGGCGTGCCGGGGTGGTCTTCGCTGGGGCACGGCCATTGCACATAGCCGAGGCCAGCCATCTTGTCGTAGCTGGCGCCGGCGTACAGATGGCACAGGCCGCGCAGTTCGTCCCAAATCTGTTGCGCGTTGTCGTAATGCATGGGGTAGCCCATGGCCGTGGCGATCAGGCTGTAGATTTCCCAATCGTCCTTGACGTCGGCCGGCGCTTCAATGGCTTTGTAGCAACGCTGGAAACCGCGGTCGGCGCTGGAGAACACGTTTTCGTGCTCGCCCCAGGAGGTGGCGGGCAGGATCACGTCGGCGGCCATCGCCGTCTTGGTCATGAAGATATCCTGCACGATGATCAGCTCCAGCTTTTCGAAGGCGCGGCGCATCATGCCGAGGTCGGGCTCGGTCTGCAGCGGGTCTTCGCCGAAGATGTAATAAGCCTTCAGCGTGCCGGCCTCGACGCGGTGCGCCACCTCGGTGATGCCGCAACCCTTTTCCGCCGGCAGGCTGTCCACGCCCCAGGCCTGGGCGAAACGCGCGCGCGCCTCGGCGTCGCCGACGTCGTAATAACCCGGCAGGGTGTTAGGCAGCGCGCCCATATCGCAAGCGCCCTGGACGTTGTTCTGGCCGCGCACCGGGCCGACGCCGACATTGGGCCGACCCAGGTTGCCGGTCAGGGTGGCGAGGCTGGACAGGCCCTTGACCACGTCCACCGCCTGCCCCCACTGGGTGACGCCCATGCCCCACAAAATGGTGGCGCTGGGCGCGGCGGCGTACAGGCGGATGGCCTGGCGGATCAGCTCGGGCGGCAGCCCGGTGATTTCAGCCGCGTATTCCGGCGTGTACTTGGCGACGGCGGCCTTGTATTCTTCGAAGCCCTCGGCGTGCTCGGCGATGAAGTCCAGCTTGTACAGGCCTTCGCTGATCAGCACATTGGCGAAGGCGTTGACCAGCGCCATATTGGAGCCGTTGTTCAGCTGCAGATGCAGGTCCGCCACGCGCGCGGTTTCGATATAGCGCGGATCGCAGACGATGATCTTGGCGCCCTTTTGCTTGGCCTTGAGAATGCGGCGGGCAACGATGGGGTGGGAATCGGCCGCGTTGTAGCCAAACACCAGAATGCAGGCGGTATCCTCGATCTCGCAGATCGAGTTGCTCATCGCGCCATTGCCCAGCGTAGCCATCAGGCCGGCCACCGACGGCCCGTGGCAGACGCGGGCGCAGCAGTCGATATTATTGGTGCCTATCACCGCGCGGGCGAACTTCTGCGCGATGTAGTTGGACTCGTTGCCGGTGCCGCGCGAGGAGCCGGTGAGCATGATGGCGTCCGGGCCGTGCTCGCGCTTGATCTCGCTAAGCCGGCCAGCCACGAAGGCCACCGCCTCGTCCCAGCTGACGCGCTCGAACTCGCCGCCGCGCCGGCGGCGTATCATAGGATGGCGCAAGCGCGGCGTCAGCAGCTTGGTGTCGTTGAGGAAGTCCCAGCCGTAATAGCCCTTCAGGCACAGCTCGCCCTGGTTGGTCACGCCGTCCGCGCCTTCCGCGCCGACGATCTTGCCGTTTTCCACCAAGAGATTGAGCTTGCAGCCCGAACCGCAGTACGGGCAAACCGAAATCACCTTCTCCATTTTTCCTGTCCTTTTCCCGGATGGCTATGTGTCACAGCGGCAGCGTGGGCATGTCCAGCGCGGCCTGCTGCCGGCGTTTTTTCATGGCGGCCTCCAGCGCCTGCGGCTCCACCAGGCGCAAGGCCTGGGTGGGACAGGTGGCGATGCAAGCCGGCCCGCCGGCCTTGCCCGCGCACAAGTCGCACTTCAGCGCCTTGGCCTTGAGCTGGCGCGTGGAAAAGCCGCCCGGCGCCGGCGGCTGCCTCACGGTCACCACCTGCATCGCGCCGTAGGGGCAGGCCACCATGCAGGTCTTGCAGCCCACGCAGCGCTCCTGCAGCACCTGCACGCTGTCGCCGGCGTAGACGATGGCGGCGTTGGGACAGGCGTTCAAACAGGGCGCGTCGTCGCACTGCCGGCACAGCACCGGCGTGCTGATGCGCGCGCTCTTGATCACCGTCAGCCGGGGATGGAAGGTGTCCGGCGACAATGGCTCGCCAGGGCTCAGCGGATGGGCCAGCGCGCACGCCACTTCACAGGTGCGGCAGCCTATGCAGTTTTGGGGTTCAGCGATGATGAACCGATTCATTTCAGCCTCCTCAAGCGGCGGCAGCCGCCCGAACGTCGATTGCAAGCTTTGCGAAAACTCGCGTTCAGACCTTGCATAAGCCATGCCAGCCGCCCGGCGAGACGCAAGATGCTGTTTCCAAACAAAAACCCATCCTGAACCGGGTATCGATGGCCAGACCGTCGCCGGTCGCCGTCGTCAAAAATGACGACGGCTCGACACCGCCGCCCTGCAATCGGCGGAGCGCAGCGCCGTCAAGACGAGGCGGGCCGTCAAGGAGAAAAAACCGTGCATGAACTGACACTTGCGGAAAACGTGATCGCCATCGCCGAGGCCGCCGCGCGCCGCGCCGGCGCCCGCCGCGTCACCCGCGTCCGCCTGGCACTGGGTTTGCTAGCCCATGTGGAGACGGACACCCTGCTCTACTGCTGCCGGCTGGCGGCGCGCGACACGCTGGCGGCCGACGCCGAATTCCAGGCCGAGCGCCGCCCGGCCCAGGCCCATTGCGGCGACTGCGGCCGCCAGGCGGAACTGGCCGCCCTGCCGGCCCGCTGCCCCGGCTGCGGCGGCGAAAACCTCGATCTCAGGGGTGGCGAAGAGATGAAAGTAGTGGATATTGGAATCAGCTAGGAGGAAAGCATCATGTGCACAAGCTGCGGCTGCGGCCACGGACAAGTCAGCATCAACGGCAAGCGCGGCCATGGCCATGGCGCGCCCAAAAGCGGCTATCGCTTAGCCGGCCAGACCCATGGCCCGCTGGACGCCGTGCACGCGCCGGACACCCCGGCCGAGCGCATCGTCGCCATAGAACAGGACATCCTGTCCGACAACAACGCTCGCGCCGCGCGCAACCGCCGTCTGCTGGCGAAGCGCGGCATCTTCGCGCTTAACCTGGTGTCCAGCCCCGGCTCCGGCAAAACCAGCCTGCTGGCGGACACTATACGCCGCTGGGCCGGCCGCAAGCCGGTGGCGGTGGTGGAAGGCGACCAGCAAACCGCCAACGACGCCGAGCGCATCCGCGCCGCCGGCGCGCCTGCGGTGCAAATCAACACCGGCAAGGGCTGCCACCTGGACGCCCGCATGGTGGCCCAGGCGCTGGAGCGGCTGGAGCGAGACCAGGCCATGCCGGACGGCGGCCTGCTATTGATCGAGAATGTGGGCAATCTGGTCTGCCCCGCCGCCTTCGACTTGGGCGAGGCGCACAAGGTGGCCATCCTGTCCGTGACCGAGGGCGAGGACAAGCCGCTCAAATACCCGGACATGTTCCGCGCGGCGGACCTGTTGATCATCAGCAAAATAGACCTTCTGCCCTATCTGGATTTCGACATCGACGCCGCCATCGCCATGGCGCGCCAGGTACGCCCCGGCCTGTCGGTGATCCGGCTGTCGGTCAAAACCGGCGAGGGCTGCGCCGAATGGCTGGACTGGCTGGCTAGCGGCTGCGGCAAGGGAGGCTGACCATGGCGCGCGAACAACTGACGGTCAGAGGCATCGTGCAGGGCGTGGGCTTTCGCCCCTTCGTGTTCCGGCTGGCGCGCGAACAGGCGCTGTCGGGTTGGATACGCAACGACGGCGAAGGCGTCACCATGGAGCTGCAAGGCGGCCACGCCGAGCTGGACGGTTTCGCCGAACGGCTGCTGGCCGAACGGCCGCCGCTGGCGCGCATAGACCAAGTGCTGCGCCAGCCCCTGGCGGAACAGGCCGGCGCACAAGGCTTCGCCATACTGGAAAGCGCGGCCGGCGGCGGCCATGCCGCCATCGGCGCCGACAGCTGCGTCTGCGATGCCTGCCTGGCCGAGCTGTTCAACCCGGCAAACCGGCGCTACCGCTATCCCTTCATCAACTGCACCGATTGCGGCCCGCGCTACACCCTGGTCGAACGCCTGCCTTACGACCGCGCGCAAACCAGCATGGCGGCCTTCGCGCAATGCCCGTCCTGCCTGGCCGAATACCGCGACCCTCTGCACCGCCGCTTCCATGCCGAACCCAACGCCTGCCCGCATTGCGGCCCCGGACTCGCGCTATACGACGTCAACGGCCCGGTGGCCGGCGACGCTGTAGCGGAAACCGTGAAACGGCTGCAACGCGGCGAGATCGTCGCCATCAAGGGTCTGGGCGGCTTCCACCTGGCCTGCGACGCGCGCGACGCGTCCGCCGTGGCCAGGCTGCGCCAACGCAAGGCCCGCGAGGAAAAGCCGCTGGCCATCATGGCCGCCAACCCCGCCTCGCTGGCCGGTTTGGCCGGGCTCTCCGAGCGGTCCGAGCGACTGTTGCGCTCGCCGCAACGCCCCATCGTGCTGCTGCCCAAAACCGACGTCTGCGACGCGGAACTGGCCGGCGCGGCGCCGGACGTGGCCTGGCTGGGCGCCATGCTGCCCTACACGCCGCTGCACTACCTGCTGTTCCACGAGGCCGCCGGCCGGCCGGCGGGCATGGACTGGCTGGCGGAAGCGCAGCCGCTGCTGTTGGTGATGACCAGCGCCAATCCGCATGGCGAGCCGCTGATCACCCGCAACGAGGATGCCCGCGCCCTGCTGCCCGAGCTGGCCGACGCCGTCCTGGAGCACAACCGGGACATCGTCACCCGCTGCGACGACAGCGTGCTGCGCGTCGGCTGCCACGGCCACGCGCAGTTCCTGCGCCGCGGCCGCGGCTACACGCCCTGCGCCATCGGCCTGTCGCGCGGCGGGCCCTCCGTGCTGGCGCTGGGCGCCCATTTGAAGAACACGCTGTGCCTGACCCGCGGCAACGAGGCCTTCCTGTCCCAGCACATCGGCGACCTGGACCGCGTGGCCAACTGCCGGGCGCTGGAAGCGGCGGCAGAACACCTGCAGACGCTGCTGGCCACCCGCCCTGCCTTCATCGCGCATGATTTGCATCCCGATTACTACAGCAGCCGCCTGGGGCGCGAACTGGCCGAACGCCTGCGCCTGCCGGCCCTGGCCGTGCAGCACCACCACGCCCATATCGCCGCCATCCTGGCGGAACAGCAATGCGACGACGCGGTGCTGGGCCTGGCGCTGGACGGCGTGGGCCTGGGCGACGACGGCGGCGCCTGGGGCGGAGAGCTGCTGCTGGTGGACGGCGCGCACTTTCAGCGCCTGGGCCATCTGGCCACGCTGGCCCTGCCCGGCGGCGACCGCGCCGCGCGCGAACCGTGGCGCATGGCCGCCGCCGCGCTGCACAGCTGGGGCGACGACGCGGTCATCGCCAGCCGCTTTCCCGGAGAGCCCGCCGCGCGGCAACTGGCGAACTGGCTGAACCAGGGCAAGGCGCAAACCCGCACCAGCAGCCTGGGGCGGCTGTTCGACGCCGCCGCCGCGCTGCTGGGCATAGCCGAACGCGCCAGCTTCGAGGCCCAGGCCGCGATGCGGCTGGAAGGCCTGGCCGAACGCCGAGGCCTGCCGGCCAAGCCGCCCCGGCTGCACAGCATAGACGCCTCCAACACGCTGGATCTGTCGCCGCTATTGCGCCGGCTGGCCGAGGGCATGGCGCCGGCCGACGGCGCGGCGCTGTTCCATGCCTGCCTGATCGAGGCGCTGGCGGACTGGGCCGCCCAGGCGGCGCGCCGCCACGGCCTGCGCCGCGTGGCCTGCGGCGGCGGCTGCCTGCAAAACGCCATCCTGGCGCGCGGCCTGCACGCCGCGCTGGGCCGACGCGGCCTGTCCATGCTGCAGGCTCGGCTGGCCCCGGCCGGCGACGGCGGCCTGGCGCTGGGCCAGGCCTGGGTGGCGCAAAGACATTTCAATCCCTGAGGAAAACACCATGTGCCTGGCCATTCCCGCGCGCGTCACCGAAATCCTGGAACCCGGCCAGGCCAAAGTGGAGCTGGGCGGCGTTCACAAGCTCGTCTCCACCGTACTGGTGGACGACGTGAGCCTAGGCGACTACCTGATCGTCCACGTCGGCTTCGCCATCGGCAAGCTGGACCCGGACGAGGCCGAGCGCACGCTGGCGCTGCTGGCCGAAATGGGCGCCGCGCCGGACAACCCGTCCGCCTACCGCTAGGAAAACCCGATGAAATACATAGAAGCGTTCCGCGATGGCGAACTGGCGCGGCGTCTGGCCGCCGCCATCCATGCCGAGGCCGAACCCTCGCGGCAGTACCGCCTGATGGAATTCTGCGGCGGCCACACCCACGCCATCGCCCGCTATGGCCTGCCGGACCTGCTGCCGGCCAATATCAGGCTGATCCACGGCCCCGGCTGCCCGGTATGCGTGCTGCCCACCGGCCGCATAGACAGCGCCATCGCGCTGGCCCGCGAGCCTGGGCTGATCCTGTGCACCTATGCCGACACCCTGCGCGTCCCGGCCAGCGATGGTGTCTCCCTGCTCAAGACCCGCGCCGCCGGCGCCGACGTGCGCATGGTCTATAGCTGCGACGACGCTCTGGCCGTCGCCCAGGCGAACCCGGACCGACAAGTGGTGTTCTTCGCCATCGGCTTCGAAACCACCACCCCGCCCACCGCCGCCGTCATCCTGCGCGCGCAAAAGCTCGGCTTGGCCAATTTCAGCGTCTTCTGCAACCACGTGCTCACCCCGGCCGCCATGGTTCACATCATGGAATCGCAAGGCGACGCGGACGCCGTGGCGCTGGACGGCTTCATCGGCCCGGCACACGTCAGCACGGTGATAGGCTATGGCGCGTATGAAGGCTTCGCCGCCCAGTATTGCCGCCCGGTGGTGATTTCCGGCTTCGAGCCGCTGGACGTGATGCAGTCCATCCTGCTGCTGGTGCGCCAGCTCAATGAAGGCCGCGCCGAGGTGGAAAACCAGTTCAGCCGCGTGGTCAGCCGCGAGGGCAACCTCAAGGCGCAAGCGATGTGCGAGCAGGTGTTCGAGCTCCGCGACGAATACGACTGGCGCGGCCTGGGCACCGTGCCCTTGAGCGCCCTCTGCATCCGGCCCGACTACGCCGCCTTCGACGCCGAGCGCCGCTTCGCCCTGCCCTACCGCCAGGTGCCGGACCACAAAGCCTGCGAGTGCGCCGCCATCCTGCGCGGACAAAAGCAGCCGGCCGACTGCCGCGCCTTTGGCGCCGCCTGCACGCCGGAACGGCCGCTGGGCGCTTGCATGGTGTCGTCGGAAGGCGCTTGCGCCGCTCATTTCACCTACGGCCGCTTCCGCTCGGCCGATCACCAGGGAGACACGGCATGAACCGCATAGACTTTGCCCACGGCCGGGTAGACCTCAGCCACGGCAGCGGCGGCCGCGCCATGGCCAATCTGATCGAGCAACTCTTCGTCGCCGAATTCGACAACGGCTATCTGGGCGCGCAGCATGACGGCGCCGCCCTGCCCATGCCGCCAGCCGGCAGCCGGCTGATCCTGGCCACCGACAGCCATGTCGTCTCGCCGCTGTTCTTTCCCGGCGGCGACATCGGCAGTCTGGCGATGCACGGCACCGTCAACGACGTGGCGATGTGCGGCGGCGTACCGCTATACCTGGCCGCCGGCTTCATCCTGGAAGAAGGCTTCCCGCTCGCGGACCTACGCCGCATCGTCCGCTCCATGGCCGCGGCCGCCCGCCAAGCCGGCGTGGCCATCGTCACCGGCGACACCAAAGTCGTGCAGCAAGGCAAGGGCGACGGCGTGTTCATCTCCACCACCGGCGTCGGCTACGCGCCGGCCGGCGTCGACATCTCGCCGCGCCGCATCCGCCCCGGCGACAAGATCCTGCTGTCCGGCCACCTGGGCGACCACGGCGTGGCCATCATGTCCTTGCGCGAAAACCTGGGCTTTGAAACCGCGCTGCAATCCGACAGCGCGGCCCTGCACACCCTGGTGGCGGACATGCTGCGCGCCGCGCCGGACCTGCGCTGCCTGCGCGACCCGACCCGCGGCGGCCTGGCGGCCGTGCTCAATGAATTCGCCCAGCAAGCCGGCTGCGGCATGCGGATCCGCGAGTCCGCGCTGCCGATACGGCAGGAGGTGGCCGCCGCCTGCGAGCTGCTGGGCCTGGACCCGCTCTACGTGGCCAACGAAGGCAAGCTGGTGGCCATCTGCGCCCCGGAAGACGCAGACGCACTGCTGGCCACCATGCGCGCCCACCCGCAAGGACGAGACGCCGCCGTCATCGGCGAAGCCATCGCCGACGCCAACCAGTTTGTGCAGATGGAAACCGCCTTTGGCGGCAGGCGGATGGTGGACTGGATCAACGGCGAACAGCTGCCGAGGATTTGCTGACTTCAGCCCCACCTAGCCCGCCAACGGTGCAATGTATGGAGTTACTACAACGTCAATTAAGAAAGCGCTATCAGGACGGAGTTGACCACTCGCCAGATCGAAACGCCGTCGTCTACGGCATCGCGGCAAACAGGGCCGGCAGGCTTTTTGGCTTGCCCGCCCTGTTTTCAGCTAGTCTCAGGCCTGCTAACAGGCCGTTGAAAAACCAACATCCACCCATTTGGTATAATCAAGCATCCAACGAACCACGGAAGCATCCAATGAGAGGCGTCCGCAACGACACGCA
>NZ_PQWB01000005.1 GCF_002924365.1 Chromobacterium alticapitis
CGGGTTGGCCGGAGGCCATGCCCGCGAGCGACTTCGGGGCAAACGGACCGTGGGTATGGCCCATGGCCAAGCCGCGCTACGCGTTTGAAAGTTACATGGGGCGTAGGTTTGAAACCAGGCGCGTACCCCCCAGGCCGGTTTGCGCCATGTTTTGCCGCAGGGAAGCCCCTCTCCCCTCGCGGGAGAGGGGTTGGGGCGAGGGGGGCGACGCCGCCTGTTTCCGTCTGGCCTGGGCCAAGCCAGTTCCGTAGCGCGGGTTGGCCGGAGGCCATGCCCGCGAGCGACTTCGGGGCAAACGGACCGTGGGTATGGCCCATGGCCAAGCCGCGCTACGCGTTTGAAAGTTACACGGGCGTAGGTTTGAAACCAGGCGCGCACCCACCCCAGGCCGGTTTGCGCCATGCCCTGCCGCAGCGAAGCCCCTCTCCCCTCGCGGGAGAGGGGTTGGGGAGAGGGGGCGGCGCCGCCTGTTTTGGCGAGGCGGGCTCAAGCCAAGGCCAGCGCCGCCAGCGTGTTGTGGCGCAGCGCGCGGCGCAACGCGGCAATATTGCTGCCACGCAATTCGGCTAAGATTTCGACGAAGCGCGCCAGCCGCGATGGCTCATTGGGCGCGTCCTGCGCGAATTCTGGGCGAATGTCCGGCGCGTCGGTTTCCAGCGCCAGGCTGGACAGCGGCAGGGTGGCCGCCAACTGGCGGATGCGGCGGGAGCCGCTGTAAGTCATCGCGCCGCCGAAGCCGAGCTTGAAGCCCTGGCGGATAAAGGCCTGCGCCTGTTGCTCGCTGCCGTTGAAGGCGTGGGCGATGCCGCCTTCTATCTTTTGCTCGCGCAAGTGCTTGAGCACGCGGTCCACCGAACGCCGCACATGCAGCACCACCGGCAGGCCATGCTTGCGCGCCAGTTTCAGTTGCTCCACTAGCAGCGCCTCCTGCCGCGCGGGGTCCAGCTCCGGCAGATAGAAATCCAGGCCGATCTCGCCGACGGCGGCGGGCGTATGGGCTGCCAGCGCCGCGTCGAGCAGGGCCAGATGATCGTCCAGATGCTGCGCGAGATAAATGGGATGCAGGCCGAGGGCGATCCAGCAGCCGTAGCGCTCGCGCATCGCCAGCACATCGCTGAAATTGCCGGCCGTCACAGCCGGCACCAGCAATTGGCCCACGCCGGCCGCCTGCGCCCGGGCGACCACGCCGTCCACATCGGCCGCCAGTTCCGGCGCGTCCAAGTGGCAGTGGCTGTCTATCAAACAGTCTTTTGGCGGCAGCGGGTCGAAGCGCATCACAGCTTCCAGGTGAAACCGAGCAGGGTTTGCCAACCGGCGGTGTGGCTGGCGGTGTTTTCCGCCGCCCAGCGGCTGCCGGTGCCCAGGTCCAGCGTCCAGTGCTGGCCCATGGGGTGGGACATCACCAGCAAGAGATTGCTTTGCTCCAACTGCCAGCCTTTGCCGTCATCGCTATGGTTCAGACCGAGCCGCCGTTTCTGGTTGGCCAGGCTGGCCCAGCCCAGCACGGAGAATTTTTGTCCCATCCAGTCTCCCAGCGGCGCGTCCAGGCTGGCCACCAGCAGCTGGCCGGGGTGGCTGTCGCCGATGCGGCTGGCGTAGCCGAAGGACAGGCTGCCATCGCGCGGCAGGTCCAAGCCGTAGCGCGCGATGGACAGGCTTTGCGACACGCCGCCGCCCAGGCTCCACGCCGGCTCGCTGGCCACGCCCAGCGACATCCAGCCGCCGGGCGCTGGCAATGCCCAGCCGCCTTCGCCGTCCTGCACGTACAGGGCGCCGAAACGGGTGCGATATTGCAAGTCCACGCTGGGTTGCAGCCGCGAGGAATTTCCGTAGGCCGTTTGCCGCGTCATCAGCTCCGCGCTGATGGACAGGTCGAGGTCCTTGCCGTCATCGGCCAGACAGGGCAGGGATGCCAGCAGCAGGCCGCACAGGCTGGCGAGATAAAGCGGGCGGGACATGAAGGCTCCAGTGTGAAAGGGCCGCAGCCCACGTTCAGATGTCTATCTTATCCAGTTTGGCGACGAAGCGCGCCAGATGAGGTTCGCTGTCGGCATGAGGCAGTTGGTCGAAGTCGAACCAGCGCGCCTCGCGGAATTCCGTCTGGTCATGGCGCAGCGGCAGGTCTCGCGAAACCGGCAGCGCGTACCACAGCGTCACGTCCTGGTGATGGCCGGCGACGGCGGTGAGCGTGATGAACGAAGCGGCGGGCACGGCAATGCCGCTGAGCCCTAGCTCCTCGAACAGCTCGCGCGCCACGGTATCGCGCGGATGCTCGCCCGGATCGACATGGCCGCCTGGCGGCAGCCATAGGCCGGCATTCATGTGGTCCACCAGCAGCATGCCGGCATCGTCCAGCAGCGCGAAATAAGTCGACAGATGCACCGGCGGCGTGGCCGGTTTTTGCCGCCGCCACAGCTCCGCGCCGGAGTCTATCCAGGCCAGCGCGGCGTGCTGGTGCTCCGCCTCCAGCGCGTCCAGCGGGACGATGGCGGCCGTTTCGGCGCGGATGGCGGCGCGCGGAGCCGCAGTCATTCGCCGGACCCCGGCCATCTAGTTTCGACTTCTCCGACAATGCGCGCCGCTGCCTGCTCTGCGGTGAGTAGGGTGGTGTCTATGCGTAAATCCGCGGATTCCCAGATTTCATAGCCGCGATCCGCCACTGCCTTCCAATTCGGCAACTGGTGGCCGGAGATGTCGGCAGCGCGAGACTCGACCCGGGCCCGATGCTCGGTGGCGTTCGAACAGACGATTTCTACCTCGAGCAAGCGCGCGCCGGCTTCTTGCGCCGTTTCGCGCCAGGCTTCCCGAGTGATGGACAGCGGATTGACCGAGTCCGCGATGACGATGTGGCCGAGCTTCAGATTGTCCGCCGCCAGCGCATAGGCGATCAAATAGCCCTCGGGACCCATCTGGGCGAGGCTGCCGGCGCGCAGCAGCGCCTGCTCTATCGTGTCGATGCGCAGATGCGTTGCGGCCAATTTGCCGGCAAGCAGCCTGGCGATGGTGGTTTTACCCGCGCCGGGCAGGCCGCCGAGGGCGATCAGCAAGCCGCTCACGCCTCTTCCTCTTCTTCCGTCTGCATCTGCTGCAGCAGGTACAGCCGCTGGTAGATGCCGCCTAGCTGCATCAGCCGCTCGTGGTCGCCGGTTTCGGCGATGCGGCCGTGGTTCAGCACGATGATGGTGTCGGCGTCGCGTATGGTGGACAGCCGGTGGGCGATGGAGATCAGCGTGATCTTGCCGGCCAGCTTGGCCAGCGCCTGCTGCACCAACTGTTCGGTCTCGCTGTCGATGTGCGAGGTGGCTTCATCCAGCAGCAGGATGCGCGGCTGGCCGGCCAGGGCGCGGGCGATGGCGATCAGCTGCTTTTGGCCGCTGGACAGCCGCGCGCCGCTTTCGCCCATATCGCTGTCGTAGCCGTTTTCCAGCGACAGGATCAGCTCGTGCACGCCGGCCGCGCGGGCGGCTTCCTCTATCCGTTCTTGTGGCAAGCCGCGGCCCATGTCTATGTTTTCGCGCGCGCTGGCGGCCAGTAGGAACGGGTCCTGCGGCACCAGGCCCACGCCGGCGCGGAAGGCGGCGTCGCCGATGGCGTAGAGCGGCTGGCCGTCGATCAGGATCTCACCCTGCTGCGGCCGGTAGAAGCGCAGCAGCAAGGACAGCAGCGTGGATTTGCCGCTGCCGGTGTGGCCGACGATGCCGATGAAGCCGCCGGCTGGAATCTCCAGGCACAGCTCGTGCAGCACCGGGTGTTCCGGCTGGTAGCCGAAGGTCAGCTGGCGGAAGCTGACTGCGCCGGCGGCGATGCCGCCGTCCGCGTCGGGCTGCTGGGCGGCGGGTTCTTGCAGCAGGTGGCTGACGCGGCTGGCCGCCACCACGGCTTGTTGCAGCTGGCCGAATTGCAGCGTGATCTGGATCAGCGGCTCCACCACCCGGCCGATGTAGCCGACGAAGGCGTACAGCACGCCGATTTCCACGCCGCCCAGCTCGCGCTGGCCATAGCTGTAGATCACCGCGATCAAGAGCAGCACGTTCAAGAGGTCCAGCGCCGGTCGCAGCAGCCAGGCGTTGGCGTTCAGTTCGCGCAGCCGCGACTGGTAATAGCGCTGATTGGTGTCGTCGAAGCGGCCGATGAAGCGGCGCTCGGCATTGCTGGCCTGCAGCACGGCGATGCCGGAGATGGACTCCGCCATCTGCGCGTTGATGTCGCTGCGCAAGGCGCGGGCGCGCGCCACCGACGGCGCGCTCAGCCGCTGGTACAGCCAGACGATGAGAAAAGTGGCCGGGAACAGCAGCAGCGTCACCAGCATCAGCCGCCAGTCCAGCCAGGCCATGGCCGCTAGCGCGCCCAGCACCACGATGCTGCTGTTGAGGATGACGAATAGCGCCTGCACATACAGGGCCTTGACCGACTCGGTGTCATTGGTGACGCGGCTGACCAGCTGGCCGGTGATGGCCTGGTCGAAAAAGGCCATGGGCAGGCGGATGACGTGGCCGTACACGCGTTCGCGCAGCCGCACCACGGCGCGCATGGCCACGCCGGCCAACCGCACCAGTTGCTGATAGCGCAGCACGGCGGCGGCCACGCCCAGCAGCAGGCTGCCGGCCAGCAGGCTGGCGATGGCGCCCCATTCCTGCCGGTGCGGCAGCAGGTAGCTGTCGATGAAGACCTTGCCAAGCAAGGGCGCGGCAGCCTCCAGCAGGGCGGCGATCAGCAGCCAGCCGCCGCCGCGCCACAGATGGTTCAGGTCCGGCCGGGCGGCGTCGGTCAGCAGCGCGACGGCTTCGCGGGTTTGGGTGCGGGTAGCGTCAGATTGCATCGAGGCTGGCCTCCAGTTGTTGATAGCGCCACTGGCTGGCGTACCAGCCATCGCCTTGCAGCAGTTGCTCGTGGCTGCCTTGTTCGGCGATGTGGCCGTGGTGCAGCGCGATGATGTGGTCGGCGTCGGCCACCGCCGACAGCCGGTGGCTGACGATGATCACGCTGCGGCCGCGCCTCGCCTCGCGCAGGTGCTGCAGGATTTGCGTTTCGGTCTGGGTGTCCACCGCGGACAAGGCGTCGTCCAGCAGCAGCAGGGGGGCGTCGGCCAGCAGCGCGCGGGCGATGGCGACGCGCTGGCGCTGTCCGCCGGACAGTGCCACGCCTTTTTCGCCCACCGGCGTCTGGTAGCCCTGGGGCAGACGCAGGATGTCCTCGTGCACCGCCGCCAGCCGCGCCACGCGTTCTATCTCTTCCTGGCTGGCTTCCGGCCGCGCCAGCGCGATGTTCTCCGCCACGGTGGCGGAGAACAGGAAAGCTTCCTGCGGCACCCAACTGATGGCGCCGCGCAGCGTCGCCAGGCGGTAGTCGGCGATGTCCACTCCGTCCCAGCGGATATTGCCCTGCTGCAAGGGGTATTGCCGCAGCAGCAGCTTGAGCAGCGTGGATTTGCCGCTGCCGGTGGGGCCGACCACGCCCAATGTGCGGCCCGGCGGCAGGTCAATGGACACCTGGCGCAGCGCGGCGGCGGCGTCCGGCGCGTAGTGGAAAGTCAGCTTGTCGAAATGCAGGGAGCCGGGGGGCAGCTCGGCGCGGCCGCCGGCGTCGGCCACGTCGGGCGCGGCGTCCAGCACCGGCTGCAGGCGCTGCCAGGCGGCGGAGCCGCGCTGCAGCAGCGACAAGACCCAGCCGGCGGCGAACATCGGCCAGATCAGCTGCACCAGATACATATTGAAGCTGGTCAGCGCGCCTATGCTCAGTTGGCCATGCCATACCAGGTAGCCGCCCACCGTCAGCGCGATGGCGGTGGCGCTGACCAGGGACACGCCCACCACCGGTTCGAACGCCGCCTCTCCCCGCTGCGCCTCGAAGCTGCTGTGGGCGGCGGCCTTGGCCAGCTTTGCCAGCTCGGCGTCGTTGCGCGCTTCCAGGCCCAGCGCGCGCAAGGTGCGCACGCCGCTCAGCGTTTCCTGCACATGGTTGTTGAGCTTGCCGAAGCGCTTCAGCGCCTCGTCCCAATGCTGGTGGATGTATTTGGCGATGCGGGAGAAGCCCATGGCCATGAAGGGGAAGGGCAGCAGCGCCGCCAGCGCCAGCCGCCAGTCCACGCCCAGCGTCATCATGCCCAGCACCAGCACCAGGGACAGCGCGCCGTCGAAACCGGCCAGCATGGCTTCGCCGGCGGCCATTTCCACCGAGTCTATGTCATTGGTGGCCAGCGCCATCAAGTCCCCGGTGCGCTGGCTTTGGAAGAAGCCTGGTCCCTGGCGCGACAGCTGCTTGTAGAGCCGGGTGCGCAGTTCCACGCCGAGCCGGTAGGACACGGAAAACAGCTGCAGCCGCCAGCCCACGCGCAGGAAATAAATGGCCACGCCCATGCCCAGCAGCCAGGCCAGCTGCCTGAGCAGCGCGTCTCCGGCTAGCTTGCGCGCCACCAGTCCATCCACGATGTGGCCGACCTGGCGCGGGATCATCACGGTCATGACCGCCACCGCGGCCAGCATCAGCGCGGCCAGAATATAGGCGCGCCAGTGGCGCGAGACGAAATTCAGCAAAAGGCGGGACAGGGTCATGGGCGGGGCGGGCTTGGTTCGGAGGCGTTCATTCTATGGAAAAGCCATTGTCATTGCCACCGTGGCTCAATGAAGGTAGATGCCTTGGCGCGGCGGCGGCGGCAGGTCCAGCGACAGGCCTTGCATTTCGCGCAGCGAGCTTTCTATGGTGTGGCACAGCGTGGCCAACGGCAGGTCGTTGCCCTCGGTGCCGAACGGCTCTTCCAGCTCCTCGGCGATCTCTTCCAGTGCGAAATAGGTGTAGGCGATGAAGACGGCGATGGGCGGCGTCAGCCAGCCTATGCTGCTGACCAGGCCAGCCGGCAGCAGCAGGCAATAGAAAGTGACGGTGCGGTTCAATAGCACGCGGTAGGTGAAGGGCATGGGGGTGGACGCGATGCGTTCGCAGCCGCCCAGGATTTCCGACAACGTGTTCAGATTGCGGTCCAGCGCATGCCATTGCAGTTCGCTTAGCCGGCCTTCGCGTTGCAGCCGCTGCGCCTCGCGGCCCAGCCAAGCCAGGATCAGCGCCGGACGGAAACGCCCGGCCAATACGCGATTAAGCTCATCCGGCGGCAATAGCCGCCGCAAGTGGCCGGCTACGTCCTCGCCGCGCAGTTGCCCTTTCAGCGCATAAGAGAATGCGCACAGGTTGTTGATGAAGCGGCGGCTGTCGGCATCGTCGCCCAATGCGGCGAGAATTTGCCGCGTCAGTGAACGGCTGGCGATGGATAAACCGCCCCATAGCTTGCGGGCCTCCCAGAAACGGTCGTAGCTGACCGAGTTGCGGAAGCCCAGAAAAATAGCCAGCGATACGCCCAAGAGGGTGAAGGCAGGAATGCTCAGCGAGGAGTCATGCAGGCTCTGCAGCCACCAGTGGCGCAGCGCGGCGGCAAGCAGCGCCACACAAAAGACGATGAGCAGGCGCGGCCAGACGCGCGGCAGCACCGAGCCATGCCAGACAAACAGCAGGCGGAACCAAGAGGGAATGTGGCGGACGATCATGACGGAGGGTGGAGTGTCATAAAGCTTGAATGTTACACAATTGCCCGCCGTCAGATGGCCTTTGTTCCGTCGGTTTGCGCTGGAGCGAGCATGTCGGCGCTGGCAGGCTGGTGTTTTCGTCGTGGCAATGGCCTTGCTTCCAGGGCCGAGGAGGATGGAACATGCCGGGCGAGCCATCGATGAATGCAGTCCTGCCCCATGGGTTTGGCATTTTTGACGGAAAGGGGCGGCTTCGCATGTTTGTGCCAATGGAATATTTTGTATGAAAATTCGTCTTTATTTGGGATTTTTATGAGTTTGTGCGGGAAAAGTGTAAAACCATTGTTACAAGGTTTGCCTGCCCGTCTCATGGCCGCTATAGTCTGCCGCGTTATCCACAGAGCAAAGGTTCATCATGAACAACGACGGGTGTAGGCGATCCTCCATCGCCGCGTCGCTTTGCGGGATGCGAGCAGTCTGATTTTCTTGCTGCCTCATCCTGCCAAGCAAGGGTGAGGCGTCATCGGCCCCTGAGGCCGCACGTCCTTCCTCATTGCCGCCCCAGGGCGGCTTAGCCGGCCGGCCTATGGCCCGCCGCATCGCACCCTGTTCCTGCTGAACCGAAGCGCCAGGCGCGCGGCCATTGTGACCGCCCGCCTAGCGCACTTTCTTGATCCGCCACACGGAGATTTCGATGTCTGAAGAGCCAGAACCTCGACCGTGCCGGCCGGAGCCGTCGCCCCGCTGACCTTGGTCGCGGCGGGGCCGCGGCTGTCCCGTCGGCATAGCCTGGAAAGTGGGCGCGGCTAGTCCCGTCTGTTTCTCCCCATTTTGGATTTTTCCGTCGCAGCGCGGAGGGGTCGTTGCGTCTGTCGCGTACAGGCGGGCGGCAGCTCTTGGCTGCGGGACCGGTTGCGTCATCAAGCCGGCCATGGGGAGCTATGACGGAAACTTTCCGCCGCGGATCACCGTCCGGGCGCGCGCTTCCTGCAAGCAGCTCTTTCCGGTTTGAATCCGGCAGGCATTTGATTTTAAAGGCCTGTCTGACATCGGATGGATCCGCGCTAATGGAGCGTCACAAATTCTCATACATCATTAAATTTCCATTCGTAGATGATTGGATATTTGCGCGCAATTCCAGCGCGGCACGCTGAAAAGCTGCGCTGGAGACGCATAGCTATTCGGAAAAGGAATGCCAAGTGAATCAAGCAACTAAAATTTACATGACCGATGCTCAGGGCATGCGCTGGGTCAATGCCGACTACGTCAAAGAGGTGGCAGACGATATTTCCGATTTCGGCGGCAACCACGCGATAGACGGCAATGACCTGGATATGAAGCGGGATGGCATCTGGCGCATTTTCCGCGTCCGCGCCATGTGGCTGCTCATCCTCACCGCCTTCGGCATTCTGACCAGCAGCATCATCGCGGGACAGGCCGATTTGCTGGACAAGGCCATCATTCTGGCGGCCTTCCTGCCGGCCATCGTGGACATGGGCGGCAACTCCGCCAGCCAGGTGGCCACCTTGGTCATCCGCTCCATCGCGCTGCAAGACCTGAAGGTCCGGGTCAAGGACGTGCTCCTGGTGCTGAAAAAGGAAATCGTGATCGCCACCATGCTGGCTAGCGTAGTGGCATTGGCCGAGGTGGTGATGGCGCACTTCACCAAGTCCCCGGGCGGCGACATCCTGCTGGTGGTGGGCGTGTCCATGTTCGCCTGCACCATTACCGGCTCCATCATCGGCGCGGTCCTGCCCTTCGCCGCCAAGAAGTTCGGCGCGGACCCGGCCACCCTGTCCTCGCCCATGCTGACCAGCATTTGTGACTTCGTCGGCGTGCTGATTTACCTGGGCTTCGCCATGGTGATTCTGGGCGGCAATCTGGTGTGACGGCATCCCCCGCGCAAAGCGCAACAAAAGCCTGGTTACCCCACCAGGCTTTTTTTATAGTTCCGCGCAGGCGGGCCTCACTCCCAGCGCAGCGCGCCCTTTTTCCATTCATAGATGAAGCCTATGGTCAGGAAGCCCAGGAATACCGCCATCGCCCCCAGACCGAACAAGCCCAGCTCGTCTTTCAGCGTCACCGCCCATGGAATCATGAAGGCCACTTCGAGATCGAACAGGATGAACAGGATGGCTACCAGGTAGTAGCGCACGTCAAAGCGCTTTCGCGCGTCGCCGAAGGCGTTGAAGCCGCATTCGTATGGCGACAGCTTTTCCGGGTCCGGGCGGTTTGGGCCAAGGAAGCGGCCGGCCAGTATGGGCAGCACGCCCATCAAGAGGCCCACCACGATGAACAGCAGAATGGGAAAGTAATTCTCCAGCATGGCTTTCTATTCCTGTTGCAATGGCTAAACAGGGATAGACCGTAAAACGGCTTTGAATTGCCGTGAAAAGTCGTAAACGATTGGTAAAACCGCAACGGCATAGGTGCTTGGCATGACAAAGGCCACCGTATGAGATGGCCCTGCTAGGGATGGCCTCCCGGCCATCCGGCGTCTTCGCTCGTCGCATCGTTCGCAGCGTGACCGTCGCTGAGCTACAGGGCTCCCGGCCTGGGGCGCGGTCTGGTGGGTATCTGCGTAGGGTAGCGGGCAATGGCGCTAAGCTGTCGTCAGTGATGAAGATGGGCTTCCGGATTCGCCGCTAGGCTGCTCTCCATGGTAAGACTATCGGGTACTGCCTGTACTTAATATCGGCAGATATTCCCCGGAATAAAGTCTTGTTTTGGTTACGCTTTGTTTCAGCGTGTAGCTCGCCTGGATTCAATGGATATCATCCTGACGCAAACCGATTCTTCTTCCCCCGCCGTCCGCGCCAGACTATGTTATGACGATTGCAGAACGCGTGGAGGCCGCGATGAAGAAGAGACTGGCTGTAATCGGCATGCAGATGGCCCTGCTGACGTTGCCGTCATGGGCTCAGGGGGAGGCCGCCCCGGCGGCGCGGCAGGCCAACTACCAGGCAACCCAAGACTACTACCGGCAATTGGCGTCGGACGGCGGGCGGCTGGCGGAGCTGGGCCTGCTGATGAACATGATGCCCAAAGGCGGCGACCTGCATCACCATTACACCGGCGCGCTGTATGTGGAAACCTATTTGGAGTGGGTGGACAAGCAGGCTTACTGCATCTACCGCTCGACGCTGAAGATAGAAACCAAGCCGCAGCAGGCGGCGCCCCAGCCCGGCAATGAGTGCCTGAGCGCGGAGCAGGTCAAGGAAGACAACGGCTTGTATCGCCGTTTGCTGACCGTGTGGTCTGACAAGGACTTCTACAATCACAGCCATGACCAGCCGCCGCCGGACAAGCAGTTCTTCGACACCTTCGGTTATTTCGGCGCGGCGGCCGGTTATTCGCCGCGCGTGGGGCTGCAGCTGTTGAAGGACCGGGCCAAGGCGGAAAACCTGCAGTACCTGGAAACCATGCTGCGCGGCGCGCCGTCCGGCGACAGCGGCAAGCTTGCGGCCGAATTGGACGCGCTGCCGGCAAATGCCGGGGCGGATGCGATAAACCAGGCGCTGGGCCGCTCCCTGGCGAGCCTGGCGGCGGATGCCGCCACCCAGGGGATGATCCGCGATTACCGGCAACAGCTGGCCGGCTACGCCCAGGGCATGGATGATGCCGGCTTCACGCTGCGCTTCCAGACCTATGTCTCGCGCAACAACGCGCCATCAGCCACCTTCGCCGCCTTGTACGCGGGTTTCGTCGCGGCGCATGACAACCCGCTGGTGGTGGGCCTGAACATCGTCGGCCCGGAAAACGGCATCGTGGCGATGCGCGACTACGCGCTGCACATGCGGATGATCCATTTCCTGAAGCAGCGTTTCCCCGATGTGAAGCTGGCGCTGCATGCCGGCGAGCTGGTGCTGGGCATGGTGCCGCCGGAAGGGCTGCGCGACCATATCCGGCTGGCGGTGGAGCTGGCCGGCGCCAACCGCATCGGCCACGGCATAGACATCAGCCACGAAGAAGGCGCGGATCGCCTGCTGGCGGAGATGCGGCGGCGCGACGTGGCGGTGGAGATCAACCTCACCAGCAATCAGTTCATCCTGGGCGTGGAGGGCGCGTCCCATCCCTTGCCGCTGTACCGGCGCTATGGCGTGCCCTTTGTGATTTCCACCGACGACGAAGGGGTGTCGCGCAGCGACATCGGCAACGAATACCTGTTGTATGCCAGCCGCTACAAGCCATCGTACGACGAGCTGAAGCAAACGGTATACCGCAGCATCCGCTATTCCTTCCTCAGCCCGGCGGACAAGGCGCGGCAGCTGAAGCTGCTGGATGGCCGTTTTGCGGAGTTCGAAGCGCGGGTGGCCGCGCTGCGGCGGCTGGGGAAGTAGCGGCGGGCTCGCGCGAGCACTCGCCTATATAGTGCCAGCGCAGATAATCCGCCTCGCCGGCGATATTGGATGCCCGCCATGGCCGGTAGCGCGCGGCGCATACGCCTACCGTCGCGTTGCCCAGCCGCGCGGGCGCGAGGCCAACCAGCATGGCGGCGCGCTGGCGCGCATCCGGCAGCGTGGCTTCGCCGCGCCAGTGGCGGCAGCCTTGGCAGTCATTGCGCCTGGCCGCCTTCAGCTCGGCCTCCGCGCGCGGCAGTCCGCCGTCGAATTCCAGAATGGCGGCTCTCTCTTCAAACGCCTCATGGTCGGCCGCATGGGCGGAGGCGTGGATGGCCAGATGCGCGTCCAGCGCCGCCGCCAATTCCGCCGCCGGCACGCCGTCGCGCGCCAGCTGCCGGCTCAGCACGGCCAGCCACTCCGCTCGCGCCTGCCCAGGCCAGCGTTCTAACGCGCAAACGAGGTTCACGCGTTGCAGCAGCATTTCCGGAAGGGGCGCGCCGCCGCTGGCGCGGCGAGGCGGCTGCTGCGGTTTCCGAGGCGGCAGGATGCAGGAGGGCATCGCGGTTTCCCCCAAGGGTGGTTTGAATGGGAAGCAGCATGCTCCTGCGGCGGCAAGAGGCTAAGGCGACAGCGTTCAGCGATGCGGACAAGCGACAAGGCGGCCATGCCGCGAGCGGGATTGAGGCTAGCAAAGAATCAGCCTGGCCAAGTGGAGGCGGGCAAGGCCGGTTTGGCCAAGCCGCGCGGCCCGGCGAAGAGGCCAGAAATGGCAACTCGCTTGTCAAACTCAATGGCAATGGCATGATGTTGCTATGCGCGGCAGCCCCTTGCCTGCCGCCGTTTCGCCCTGGCTTCTGGAAACCATCCGCTATGAAACACGCTGCCGCATCTTGCCCGCCCGCGCCGCTTATTCTTACCGAGTCCTATGGCCCGCATGAGGGGCAGGCCGGCGATCTATACCTTCCCGACCAGCCGCATCCCGCCGTCGTCTGTCTGTTTCACGGCGGCTTTTGGCGCATGCCTTATGGCCGCGAGCAGATGCATGCCATCGCGCAAGACCTGGCTGCTGGCGGCTTTGCCGTGTGGAACCTAGGCTACCGCCGGATAGGCGCGCCGACGGGAGGGTGGCCGAATACCGGCGAAGACGCGCTGCGCGGCATCGAATACCTGTCTGAGCTGGCTGGAAAGGGCATGGATCTGGATTTGAACCGCGTTGCGCTGGTGGGCCATTCGGCTGGCGGCCATCTGGCTTTGTGGGCGGCGGCGCAAGCGCTGAAAGGGGTGCGCGTCCGCGCGGTGGCGGGCGAGGCGCCGGTCAGCGACTTGCAGGCCGCCCATCGGCTAGGGCTGGGCCGAGGCGCGGCTCAAGCGCTGTTGGGCGCTACGCCGGAGGAACGGCCGGAAAGCTACGCCGCCGCCTCGCCCTTGCGCCTCCTGCCGCTCGGCATTCCTCAGTTGCTGGTTCACGCCATCGATGACGATGCCGTGCCCATTGAGATGTCGCGGACCTACGCCGCCGCAGCCCGCGCCGCGGGCGATTCCATCAGGCTGCTGGAGCTGCCGGATTCCAGCCACATGGCCTTTCTGGATCCAGCCAGCAGCGCGCATGACGCGGTGCGCGAGTGGTTATCCGCCGCGTTGGAGGGAGAGTCCACAGACGAGTAGCTAGCGCGCTTAGCGCATTCGGGCTGGCTGCTGGCGTTTATCGGGCATGGCTTACCGCGCGCGGGTGCGCAGTGTGGGCGATGCCTTCATAAGCTGCATTGCGCGGTAAACGTTGGGCTTCGCGTGGTTTAGCTCAAGCTATGGTCCTGAACCCGCGCTCCGCCCGGTTCAAGGCGCGGGGGCGGTTTTGCGTAAGATGGGGCGTTGATGCTGCGTGGGGACCAAGGGCTGCGGGGAAATCAGCGTGGCGGCAGCCTGTTGATTTCCATCACGCCGCCCATCTCGCTGTAACGGCAGTTCCGCACAGCCAATCAGTGCGATGCCCGGCAGCATGGATGAGGCCGCGGCCGAGTCTCGCGTCCAGGAGGCTGCGCAGTGTCAGAATCAGGTGTGCGAGAACTGGTAAAAATACGTAAAATGCACTTGACATTTCTCGAGCAGAAAAGGAAATTGCATGCGCCTCGCCGTCCTCGCCCTCGCAGCAGCATTGGCATTTCAGCCTGTTTTCGCCAAGAAACCCAGCCACTCCTATAGCAACACCCCAAACGAGTCCCAATTGCTAGAGCATGGCCGCTACCAAAATTCGGATGGCCAGGCCGTGCATAGCCCGGCGCACTCTAAAACCGGCAAGGCTCCGGCCGGCGCATCCGCCCAGTGCGGCGACGGCACCTACAGCTTCAGCACGCATCGCAGAGGCACCTGTTCACACCATGGCGGCGTCGCATCCTGGCTCTAAGATCGTGAGGCCTTCCTTACATTGAGATTCCCGCGCCGTAGGGTGCCTACCTGTTGGATGGCGGACGTATATCGTAAGCGTAGGGTGCAATACCCGGCCAGAAACCTGTCGCTGCAACCGCCTTTCTGCCGGGCATTGCACCGCTTTGGCGTGCCACCGAATGCAAAGCAGCCAGACCGCAGCAGCCGTTGGCTGTTGGAGCAGGGCTTACAAAACTCGGGTTGGACGGATGGTTCCGCAAATGAACAACAAAAAAACCGCAGGGCCTGCGCCGTGCGGTTATTTTTCGTTGCCAGAGTCTCTATCGAAAAGATTTGTTAAGTCGTTGTTATTATTTTATTTTTCACGATGTGAAAAATGCGTCTATACGCAAAAATATACACATTCTGAAATGGCAGGTTTAGATTCAATGCTGCCGTTCGAGGATTTAAAAAGCAGTCGGTTAACATTTGATGTCAATTGACTTCACAGATTTTAGGTGAATCTGCTGGAGTGAGATATCAGCACCAAGCACTCATCGCAAGGCTTCATTCAGTGCGCCACAACACTGCTTGTATCTTTTCCCGCTCCCGCAGGGGCACTGCGCATTTCGCGGTACCGCCGGAGTTGGTTCGAGAGCTTTCCTTACTGCTTCTTCGAGTACTAGAAGCTCACTCGCTTGAATGACGTAGCCAAGGTTGTTCGGGATATGTCCTACCGCTATCGGTTTCGTGTCCGTAGGAACGTCAACCACCACTATTTCGCCGGTTGTGGTGTGCTGAGGACCAGCATACAGAGTTCCAAGCAATGCTACTCGGGTACCTGTGTGTAGCGTGCCGTCCAGACTCACATAGCTCCCAATGTTTGCCAAGAATACGGGGGATCCTGATGAGCCAGGGAAGCAGGCTGCATCAATGAGGAATTCAGGTTTCCCGTTCAGCTTCAGCTTGGGATGTGTTGCCGTAATTCCCTTCCTGATTATTGGCAAGTTGTGAAGCTGATCCCAGAGTCCGTTAGGGTAGCCAATCATTACGATCTCCTCCATCGGAGGTAAGGACTCCAGAAGATCATTGCTTGCTAGCACGTTTTTACCAAGGGGTACAAAGTGGTATGCGCGCCCGGCCTTGCTTGCGCTGTTCAAGATTGAGCCGATAGGGAAGGCAGCTAAATCTATCGCATCTATTGGGTGGGGGACGCAATATTTGCCTAAGTCGTTGAGGACTACAGCCTCGTAGTTCCCAAGATCAGGAGTGCCGTCTTTCTTCTTCAGCGTTAAATGAAAGGTTCCTCGGGTCGCGCCCTCGACGACATGCTTGTTTGTCACTACGCAGGGAATTCCTTTTCCGTCTGCCTCACAAAACACAAAAATGTAGCCAGAACCAGAGGAGGTTCTATTTTCCAAATCCGTGCACTCAATCCGGACTGTGCTATGCACGAGTTGCGCGATGGGATGGATGAACTCCGACATTGACGTTAGCGCCTAACAGTTATTGGACGGACCCGTCGGATCTGTCTATGTATTGATATGCAGGTTTCTATTATGTGTTTGAAATTATTCGCCGAGCAAGTAAGCCGGCCTGCTGGGTACGTATAACATCTCCAGTAATACGAATGCCAGAAAGACGGCTGGACAGGTAGGATGTCTGCTGCCGGGCAAATGTGCAGTGACCGGTTATGGTCGTTAACAGTCGATTGTAAACCGCGTCTTCTCCGCAGCCCGGCCAGACACACACACCTAAAATCCCCCCAAAACCGTGGATTGGCCCCTAAGTCATTGTCCTGTAATAGATTTTCATCCACGGTTTGTCCACCACCTCTCCCCCCGATTCCGTGGATGCTCCAGAAACCTCAATAAAATCAATGCGATGAAGGGAAGGGCGAATCCACCATTTCCACCACATCAGCCGGCAAACCCGTGGATGCTTTTTTAAGCAGCGCTCTGAAACCGTGGATGGCCCCTTGCTTCCTTTTTCACTGCTTTCCTTCTCTATCTCTTTGTTTTTTATAAAAGAAGAAGAGAAGAAATGAAGAGAATCCGTAAAACTACGATGTGGAAGAATCGGGGCAAACCGTGGAAGTGGGAGGGGAAACCGTGGATTTCAGAGGGCAAACCGTGGATGGGTTGTTCTCAACAATCAATGACTTAGCTTTGGTGAAGGGGTCAATCCACGGAATTTTTTCACATCCTCCCATACCCAATGGCGCGGAAACCGGCGATTTCCGGCCGTTCTCGCTGGCTTGCTCGTGTCAATGTCATATTTGGTGCAGGGAAGGGTTTACTGTGCGCAGTTTCAGCGGGGCAAAGCGTGACAGCCCACACAAGGCGGGCTGTCGAGGGGAAGGGCGGGCAGGTTTGGGCTTAGGGCTGGACGTCCGGCGCGGCGTAGAGGCCCAGCTTTTCCAACTGCGGCAGGCTGATGGCGGTCAGATGGCCCTGGCGGCGGCCGTGGATGGTCTTCTCGACGCCGTCGGCCAGCACTACCGGGCTTTGCAGCAGCTGATTCTTGAAGATGCGGCCGGTCTTTATCGGCAGCGCGTCGAACTTGGCGCGCAGATGCGGCGCGGTGGAGAGATGGTCCATTACATGGTTGGGCCGGATGAACAGCGCCATCTCGGTGTGGCCGTCGGCATGCTTCACCCGGTCCCAGCAGTGCGGGTAGTCGTAGCGCCGGGCCTCCAGCTCGGACAGCAGGATTTCCATGATCCACACCCAGGGCAGGCGGCTGCCGTCGGTGTCAACGCTGTGTCTGCTCATTTCCGCCAGCAGGTTTTCAATGGACTTGTAGCGGAGTTGACTGAATGAGGCGGAGTGGCAATGGACAACAAAAAACCGCAGGACTTGCGCCGTGCGGTGATTGCTTTGCATGATGTCTTGTGGTGCCCGGGGTCGGACTCGAACCGACACGCCTTGCGGCGGGGGATTTTGAATCCCCTGCGTCTACCGATTTCGCCACCCGGGCGACATCTGCGAGATACGGATATTAACCTCGCGCCAAGCGCTTGTAAATAGTTGGCGCTCAGTCTTTCTTAAGTTTCAGCGCGTGGTCGTACAGTTGCTTGCGGTTGGCGCCGCTGATCTGGGCGGCCAGCGTGGCCGCTTGTTTGGTGGGCAGCTCGGCGGCCAGGATTTGCAGCACGCGCAGCGCTTCGGCCGGCGGGGCGTCGGCGTCGGCTTCCACGGCCGGGGCGGCGTCCAGGATCAGGGCGATTTCGCCGCGTTGCTGGTTGCTGTCGGCTTTTACCCACTCCAGCAGTTCTGCCGCCGGCAGCGCCTGGAAGGTTTCAAAGGTTTTGGTCAGTTCGCGCGCGATCATCACCCGGCGTTCGCCGCCCAATTCCGCCACGATGTCTTCCAGCGCGTCCACGATGCGGTGCGGCGCCTCGTAGCAGACGGTGAGGTGGGGGGCGGACAGCCATTGCTGCAAGGTTCGGCGGCGCTCGCCGCTCTTCGGCGGCAGGAAGCCGTGGAATAAAAAGGTGGGCGCGGTGAAGCCGCAGGCGGACAGCGCGGCGATCACGGCGCTGGCGCCGGGCAGCGGGCGCACCGGGTGGCCGGCGGCGCGAACCGCCTCCACCAGCCGCGCGCCGGGGTCGGACACAGCCGGGGTGCCGGCGTCGGATACCTGGACCACGATTTGGCCTTCCGCCAGCCAGCGCGTCACTTGTTCGGCCATGCCGCGCTCGTTGTGCTCGCGCAGGCTGACCAGGCGTTTGGCGCGGATGCCGTAGGCGGACAAAAGCTGGCCGGTGACGCGGGTGTCTTCGGCGCATACCACATCGGCGGCCGCGAACGCCGCCAGCGCGCGGGCGCTGATGTCGGCTAAATTTCCAATGGGCGTGGCCACCACATATAATGTCCCGCTACAGAAACTATCCCTGGCGGCATCGATAAGGTGGGCGAACGAGGTATGCAAAGACTGACTCCGCTGTTGTTGGTTGGCATGGCGCTGACGTGGTTCACGCCGGCCATGGCCCAAACCGCAGACTATATCATCCAAAGCAACGGCGCGCCGATGCGCGCGCTGCAGCAGCCCGGCCAGCCGCCGCGGCTGGCGCCATTGATCGCGGCGAGCGCCCCCAAGGCGGCGGGCGATGCCGCGTCAGACGCGCGCGCCGCGCAGCCGGCCGGCGGCCGCGGCAAGCTGCGCATAGGCGTGATCCTGCCGAATGAATCCTCCGAGCTGGGCGAGGCCGCCGCCGTGGTGCGCAGCGGCGTGGAAGCCGCGGCCCAGGTGGATCAGAACGCCGAGCTGATCAGCGTGGACGCCACCACCGACAACGTGGTGGCGCGCTACCGCGCGGCAGTGGCGGACGGCGTCAACGTGGTGATCGGGCCGCTGTCGCGCGGCGCCATCGTACAGCTGGCGCCGGCGGTGACTGTGCCCACGCTCGCGCTGAATTCGATAGACAAGCAGGCTGCGGCCAATCCCAAGCTGTTTTCGCTGTCTCTGACGGTGGAGGGCGAGGCGCGGCAGTTGGCGCGGCTGATGCGCGACGACGGCCGCGTCAATCCGCTGCTGGTGGTGGGCGGCGACGCCCTGTCGCAGCGTCTGGGCAAGGCTTTCGCCGAGGAATGGCGTACGCTGTCCGGCAGGCCGGCGCGACAACTCGCTTTCGACGCCGGCGACATGACCGCGCTGCTGGAGGCCGCGGGGCAAGCGGACGGCGTGGCCCTGGCGCTGGATGCGGCGCAGGCGGTCAAGCTGAAATCCGCGCTGACTCAGGACGTGCCGGTGTACGGCACCTCGCAGCTGAACGCTGGCGGCAATCAGCCGGGCTTGGCCGGCGTGCGTTTCATCGACATGCCCTGGCTGCTGATGCCGGGCCATCCGGCGGTGCAGCGCTATCCGCGGCCGACGACGCCGCTGACGCCGCAAACCGAGCGCCTGTACGCGCTGGGCATTGATGCCTACCGGCTGGCGGTGCTGCTGGCCGGGGGGCGTTCCGGCGCGGCGGTGAAGCTGGACGGCGTCACCGGCGACTTGAAGCTGGGCCGCGACCGCGTGTTCGAACGCCAGCTGCCGGCCGGCGTGATGGGCGGCAACGCGCTGCAATGAACCAGGCCGGGCGCGACGCCGAAGACCGCGCGCTGGCGCTGCTGCAAAAGCGCGGCCTGAAACTGGTGGCGCGCAACTGGCATTGCCGCGGCGGCGAAATCGACCTGATCATGCGCGACGGCGCCGAACTGGTGTTCGTCGAGGTGCGCCATCGCGGCGGCAGCCGCTTTGGCGGCGCGGCCGACAGCATCACCGCGGGCAAGCAGCGGAAACTGCTGCTGGCGGCGGAAGTCTATCTAGCCAGCCACAATATTGATTCGCCCTGCCGCTTCGACGCGGTGGTCAGCGTGGGCGCCGAGGCGCCGCAGTGGCTGAAGAACGTGTTTACGCAGTAATTGTTGAGAAGGGGATTCCCCAATGGATCTGATTGACCGGGTCAACGGCCATTTTCTGGAAAGCATAGCCGTTAAGCAGGAGGCGATGGAGTTGCTGTCGCCCGGCGTGGCGGTGGCTGCCGAGCGCATGGTGACCTGCCTGATGAACGAGGGCAAGATTCTGGCCTGCGGCAACGGCGGTTCCGCCGCCGACGCCCAGCATTTCGCGGCCGAGATGGTGGGACGCTTCGAGAAGGAGCGGCCGGGCCTGGCGGCGATTTCGCTGGCCACCGACACCTCCGCGCTGACTGCCATCGGCAACGACTACGATTTCGACATGGTGTTTTCCAAGCAGGTGCGGGCGCTGGGCCATACCAACGACCTCTTGCTGGCGATTTCCACCTCAGGCAATTCCGCCAACGTGATAGAGGCGATCTACGCGGCGCACGAGCGCGGCATGAGCGTGATCGCGCTGACCGGCGGTGACGGCGGCAAGATCACGGAAATCCTGTCGCCGGAGGATATGCACTTGAATGTGCCTTCGCTGCGGACCTGCCGCATTCAGGAGACGCACATCCTGCTGATTCACGCCTTGTGCGACGCCATAGACTGCATGCTGCTGGGAGGGGAATGAAATGAAACGAACCGTATTGACGCTGCTGCTGGCGGCAGGCGTGATGAGCGGCCTGAGCGGCTGCGTGGGTCTGGTGGCGGCAGGCGCGGCCGGCGGCGCGCTGGTGGCGTCGGATAGGCGCACCAGCGGCGCTTACGTGGACGATCAGGGCATAGAGCTGAAGTCCGGCGAGCAGATCGCCAGCCGGCTGCCGTCGTCCCATGTCAACCGCACCAGCTTCAACCGCGCGGTGCTGCTGACGGGCGAGGCCTCGTCCGAGGAGGCGCGCCAGCAGGCGGAACTGGTGGTGCGCGGCATTCCCAATGTGCGCCGCGTCTATAACTATCTGACGGTGGGGCCGGCGTCTAGCCTGGCCGAGCGCAGCAACGACACCTGGATCACCAGCAAGGTCCGCGCGCGGCTGTTGGAAGGCAAGGGTTACAATCCGAATGACGTCAAGGTGGTGACCGAGCGCGGCGCGGTCTACATGCTGGGCCTGGTGACGCAGCCGGAAGGCGCTGCGGCGGCCCAGGTGGTCAGCCAGACCGCGGGCGTGCAAAAGGTGGTGACGCTGTTCGAATACATCCAGGACGTGACGCCGGCGCAGTAAGGCGTTGTCCGGGCAAAAAACAAGCGGCCGCGCGGCCGCTTGTTTTTTTGTCCTGCGCCGCCAGGCTCAGTTGATGTCGCTTTGCGGCACCAGCAGGTCGGCGCACAGCACGTGCATGCATTCGTCTATCTCTATCGCCATCGACATGGTCACGCAGGAGCGCGGATCCGTCATGGACAGGTAGGGCTCGCTCATGTACAGCACGCCGGGCTGGTCCACCGCGTGCTGGAAATAGCTGCGGCGCGACCACACCGCGCCGGTGGTGTCGGCCAGCGGGGCGTAACGCGGGTCCGGCGTGGCGGAGGCCTGGCGGTTGTTCAGGTTGCGGCCTATCTGCCTGCCTTCGCTGTTCAGCAGGAAGCAGCGGATCACGTCCGGCAGCGACAGCATGGGTTTGGCCGCCAGGTCGAACGGCGTGCCCTGCATCAGCGAAATGGCGCTTTGCACGAAGCTCTGGCGGGCCAGTTCGATCTGGCGGCGCGTCAGCTTGCGCTTGAGCAGCGCGTGCGCCATCAGCTCGTCCCAGCGTTCGTCGAGTTTGGGCGTGATGATGTTGTCGACTTCCGGCTGCTCCGCCGGACGGGCGATGAAAAAGCCCTGGATCAGGTCGCAGCCGGAATCCATCGCCACCAGCACATCGCGCTCGGTTTCGATGCCTTCCACCACCACCAATGCACCAATTTCGTGCATCAGTCGCACCAATCGCGACAGCAGGCTGCGGCTGCGCGGCTGATTGATGGCGTTGCGCAGCAGCTGGCGGTCGAACTTCACCATGGACGGCTCAAGCTGGCATACCCGCTCCAGATTGGAGTGGCCGACGCCGAAATCGTCTATCGCGATCATGAAGCCGTTGTTCTTCAACAGGTGCACGCCTTCCAGCAGCGCCTCGTCTACCTCCAGCACGTGCTCCAGCACCTCCAGCACCACGTGGTGCGGCTCCAGTCCGGCCTGGCGGATGGCGTTGACCAGGGCCATGGCGCGGTCCGGCCGCGACAGCGAGGCGGCGTCTATGTTCAGGAACAGCCAGCGCGGTTGTTCAAACGTCAATTCGCGGAAGCGCTGAATGTGGGCCAGGCTGACGGCCAGGTCCAACTGGTGGCGCTGCTCGGGAGAGACGGCGGTGTAGAAGGCTTCGGCCGGGGTGAGCGCGGTGTCGCCCTGTTCGGCTCGCAACAGCGCCTCCACGCCTATGCTGCGCCTATGCGCCAGGCTGTAGATGGGCTGAAAATGGCTGCCGATTTTCAGGCCGGCGTGCTCGAATGCTGTCATCGCGTACGGTCTCCAGTCTTCGGGTTCTTATGGCGACCCGTCCCCGTTGCGAAAGCAATCGGCATTCCAGTTTAGTGCATCGGTGTGAAAATAAAAAACGGGCCCGAAGGCCCGTCGTGAACGAGTGTTAAGCGCGCCGGGAAAGCAACAGGCCGGCGCGCTTGCCGTCAGTCTTGCTGGATGCCGGCCACCAGCCAGCGGCCGCCGGTGCTGTCGTCCTTGATGTAGTGCCAGATCTCGCTGAACGGCACCACCGGCGAGCCGACTTCCTCGCTCACCTGGCCGGAGAAGCGCACGCTGGCCACGTAGCGGCCGTTCTCGAGAGTGGCGTCCGCCAGCTGGCAATCCAGCTGCGGGAAGTCCGCCACGCCGCTGTTGGCGGCGATGTCGCCCAGCAGCGCGTTGAACAGGTCCGGCGTCATGTACTTGCGCACTTCCTCCATGCTGTCCGGCGTGTTCAGGTTTTGCAGATGCAGGAAGGTGGCCTTGGCCTGGCGCAGGAAGTGCGGGGTCTCGGTGCCGTCCGGCAGGCGGGTCATCGGCGCGGCCGGGGCGTTGACGCCGCCGCCGAAGCCTTGCTGACTGGCGCCGCCGTTCATGCCGGAGCCGATCTTGGGGATCGGTTCGAAACCGCCAGCCTGCTGGGCCATGCCCTGCGGCATGCCTGCCGGTTGAGGCGCGTTGGCGGCAGGATTGCCGGCCTTGCGGCGGAAGAACATGAAGCCGCCCGCCAGCAGCAGGCCCAGCAGGGCCAGCATGCCCCACGGCATGCCGCTTTCCTTCTGTTGCTGCGCCGGAGCCGCGGCGGCGGCGCCATCCTGCGGGGCGGCCTGTTGTGCCGCGTGCTGCTTGTCGCTGCCCGCGGAGCCCAGCATATAGCCGGCTGCGGCGCCTGCGGCGCCTGCCGCCAGCGCGGTGCCGAGGCCCGGGCCGCTCTTCTGCGGTTGGGCTTGGGTGGGCGCCGGAGCGGCTGCCGGGGCGGGCGCGTGTTGCGCCGGCGCCGGGGTGCTCGGCTGATAGCTGCGGGTGGGCGTGGAGCGCTGCATGCCTGCGCTCTTGCCCTTGCCCAGGCGCGCGGCCTCGGCAAATGGTGTCGCCAACACGGAAACCAGGGTGAAGGCGAGTACGATCGTCTTCGCGCGAGTGGTCATTTTCTTTGTCCTGAGTGGTTTGAGTTGCCCGGGTAGGACCGGGAAGATGCGATTTAGTTTTGGTTTTCTCGCAGAATTTCAAGCACAAGGGCGTGTTCGCCATCTATGGCGAAGCGGACATTGTAGCAGTACAGCATGACGCCATAGACGCGGCCCGGGTCGTTTTGATAGGCCGGCCGAGGGTCTTGCGCCAGCACCTGCTCCACCAGCTCGGCAAAGCCGGGAGGAGGGGCCAGCTCCGCCAGCTGGCGCAGGGCGTTGTCGCTCCAGGCTACGCTTAGCCGCGGCGGCGGGCCGTCCACAAAGCCGCCCCTGGCCTCCGGCCTGGATTCGACGAAGGGGATGTAGGGCTTGATGTCCAGCACCGGCGTGCCGTCCAGTAGATCCGCGCCGGCCAGTTCCAGCATCACGCGGCCCGCGGTGTTGACCGATGCCAATTCCACCAGCGACAGACCAATTGGATTGGGCCGGTGGGTGGAGCGGCTGGCGAACACGCCTACTTTGGCGTTGCCGCCCAGCCGCGGCGGCCGCACCAGCGGCTGCCAGCCGCGGGCCAGCGTTTCATGAAATACGAAATGGATCCAGACGTGTGAAAAATCCGCCAGACCGCGCACGCAGTCTGGATGATCATAGGGCGGCAGCAGTTCCAGCGTGACGCGCGCGGCGCTGACCAGGGACGGTTGGCGCGGGATGCCGAATTTTTCCCGGTACGGCGAGCGGATCACGCCTATCGGTTCGAAGGAGTAGTTCATGGCGGGATTGTAGCACTCGCCCATGCCGCCAGGAGGCGCCGGCCCGGGCGGGCCGGCGTGGCGTTCAGCCCACGAAGTGCTTGTTGTAGCGCGCGCTGAGCCGGCTCATGGGCAGCAGCATGAAGAAGTCGGCGCAATTGAAGTCCGGATCCCAGGCCGGCTCGCCGCAGACATGCGCGCCGGCGCGCAGATAGCCCTTGATCAGCGGCGGCAGCGGCACCGGCGCGGTGTCGTCTATCACCCGGTCCAGCGGCAGCGGCAGGTGCGGGAACACGCGCCATTCCGGCGGCGCCAGGTATTGGCCTTCCAATTGGCGATACAGGCTGACCGCCTGGTGGCCGCCGTCGGTCAGCGACACGCTGGCGCAGCCGGCCAGGTAGGCGCCGTTGTGGCTGGCGACGTAGTCGGCCAGGCCGGTCCACAGCAGCGCGATCACCGCACCGGAGCGGAAGTCGCGGTGCACGCAGGAACGGCCCACTTCTATCAGGCTGTCGCGCAGGTGGGAGAGGCGGGACAGGTCGAATTCGTGTTCGGAATACAGAGAGGGCGCGCGGCGCGCGTTGGCGGGTGAGAGCATGCGATAGGTGCCCACCACCAGGCCGCTGTTGTGGTCTTCGACGATCAGGTGTTCGCACAGCTCGTCGTATTCGTCGCAGTCTATGCCCAGCTCGCGCGAGGCCAGCTCGGCGCCCATTTCTCCGGCGAAAACGTCGTAGCGCAGTTTCTGCGCGCGGCGGATGTCTTCGGCGCTTTGCGCCAGGCGGACGGCCAGTTTTGGTTTGGTTCTGCTTGCAAGCTGTTCATTTAGCAGCATGTTTTGCCCCTCGTGATGATGGGCTCATGCTAGGCGGGCAGTTTGACAGGCCAATGTCCGGAATATGACTATGTGGTGACCGTGGCTTGACGAAGCGGTGACGGCGTTGCGGTTATTGAAATCAATGACTTACCGGATTGTCGGAATTGGCGTAGAATAGGCCGTTTTTCCGCTCGATTTGCGCTTTCAGCCATGATTTATCCGACAAGCTTCGACGTGATAGTGGTGGGCGGCGGTCACGCCGGCACCGAGGCCGCGCTGGCCGCCGCGCGCATGGGCTGCGCCACGCTCCTTTTGACGCACAATATCGAGACCCTGGGCCAGATGTCGTGCAATCCGTCGATCGGCGGCATCGGCAAGGGCCATCTGGTTAAAGAGGTGGACGCGCTGGGCGGCGCGATGGCGCTGGCCACCGATATCGGCGGCATCCAGTTCCGCACGCTGAACGCGTCCAAGGGGCCGGCGGTGCGAGCCACTCGCGCCCAGGCCGACCGCATCCTGTACAAGGCCGCCATTCGCGAGATGCTGGAGAACCAGCCCAATCTGACGCTGTTCCAGCAGCCGGTGGACGACCTGCTGATGGAAGGTGACCGGGTGGCCGGCGCCATCACCGCCATCGGCATCACTTTCCGCGCCAAGGCCGTGGTGCTGACCGCCGGCACTTTTCTGTCCGGCAAGATCCACGTCGGCCTGGAAAACTACACCGGCGGCCGCGCCGGCGATCAGGCGGCGTCCACGCTGGGCGAGCGCCTGCGCGAGCTGAACCTGCCGGTGGGCCGGCTGAAGACCGGCACGCCGCCGCGCATCGATGGCCGCAGCGTCGACTTCAGCGTGATGGAAGAGCAGCCGGGCGATACGCCGGAACCGGTGTTCTCCTACCGCGGCAATCGCGGGATGCATCCCAAGCAGCTGCCGTGCTGGATCACCCACACCAACGAGCGCACGCATGAGATCATCCGCGGCGGCTTCGACCGCAGCCCGATGTTCACCGGCGTGATCGAAGGCGTGGGGCCGCGCTACTGTCCGTCGATCGAGGACAAGATCAATCGCTTCGCCGACAAGGACAGCCACCAGGTGTTCATGGAGCCGGAAGGCCTGACCACCCACGAGTTCTACCCCAACGGGATTTCCACCAGCCTGCCGTTCGACATCCAGCTGGCCGCCGTGCGCTCCATCCGCGGCCTGGAAAACGCGCACATCCTGCGCCCCGGCTACGCTATCGAATATGATTACTTCGATCCGCGCGGCCTGAAGGCCTCGCTGGAAACCAAGGCCATCCAGGGCCTGTTCTTCGCCGGCCAGATCAACGGCACCACCGGCTATGAAGAAGCCGCCGCCCAGGGTTTGCTGGCCGGCTTGAACGCCGGCCTGTTCGCCCGCGAGCAGGACGCCTGGTGTCCGCGCCGCGACGAGGCCTACCTGGGCGTGCTGGTGGACGATCTGATCACCAAGGGCGTGTCCGAGCCGTACCGCATGTTCACCAGCCGCGCCGAATTCCGTCTCCAATTGAGAGAGGACAACGCCGACCTGCGTCTGACCGAGATGGGCCGCAAGCTGGGCGTGGTGGGCGACGAGCAGTGGGACGCCTTCTGCCGCAAGCGCGACGCCGTCGAGGCGGAAAAGGCGCGGCTGCAGGCCACCTGGGTGCATCCGTCCAAGCTGCAAAACCCCGAGGCGATGACTCAGGTGCTGGGCAAACCCATCGAACGCGAATACACGCTGATCGACCTGCTCAAGCGGCCCAATGTGCCGTACCGCGCGCTGATGACGGTGCCGGAGGCTGCCGAAGGCGCGCCGGAACTGTCGGACGAGGTTGCCGAGCAGGTGGAAATTCAGGTCAAATACCAGGGATACATCAATCGCCAGAACGAAGAGCTGGCTCGCCGCGACAATCTGGAAGACATCCGTCTGCCGGGCGACATCGACTACAGCCTGGTCAAGGGCCTGTCCAAGGAAGTGCAGCAGAAGCTGAACCAGCAGCGTCCGGAGACGCTGGGCCAGGCTTCGCGCATCCAGGGCATCACCCCGGCCGCCGTCGCCCTGCTGATGGTTCACCTGAAGCGCGGCTTCACCGACGCTAAAACCGCATGACACTACATACCGCCGAATTGAAACAGGGGCTGGCGCAACTGGCGCTGGATCTGACCGAACCGCAACTGGAGCTGCTGGAGCGCTATCTGGCGCTGCTGGTGAAGTGGAACCAGACCTACAACCTGACGGCCATCCGCCAGGAAGAGCGCATGGTCAGCTATCATCTGCTGGACAGCCTGAGCCTGGTGCCGCATCTGGCCGGCGGCACGCGCATGCTGGATGTGGGTTCCGGCGGCGGCATGCCCGGCATTCCCACCGCCATCGCGCGGCCGGACTTGCAAGTGGTGCTGCTGGACTCCAACCATAAAAAAACCACCTTCCTGCGCCAGGTGGCGCTGGAACTGGGCCTGCCCAATGTGCAGGTGATCACCGACCGGGTGGAAGCCTATCAGCCGGAGCAGAAGTTCGATCGCATCACCAGCCGCGCGTTCTCGGATCTGGGCGAGTTCGTCAAGCTGACCCGCCACCTGATGGCCGACGGCGGCCAGTATGTGGCGATGAAGGGCGTGTATCCGTATGAAGAAATCGCCTTGCTGCCGCAAGGCGTGGCGGTTTCGGAGGTGCTGCCGGTAACGGTGCCGGGGCTGGACGCCGAACGCCATCTGGTGAGGATGGTGCTGCAATGAATCCACGCGTGATCGCGGTGGCCAACCAGAAGGGCGGGGTGGGCAAGACCACCACCGTCGTCAATCTGGCGGCCGGTTTGGCCGATCTGGGCCGGCGGGTGCTGATCGTCGATCTGGACCCGCAGGGCAATGCCACCATGGGCAGCGGTATCCCCAAGCATCCGCTGGAGAAATCCGGCTACGACGTGCTGCTGGGCGAAGCCACGGTGGAGGAGGCGCGCCAGGACGCCAAGGCGGGTGGCTACCACGTGCTGCCGGCCAATCGCAATTTGGGCGGCGCCGAGCTGGAGCTGGTCAACGAGCTGGCGCGCGAGGCGCGGCTGAAAAACGCGCTGGCCGAGGTGGCGGACCAGTACGATTACGTGCTGATAGACTGCCCGCCCTCGCTGAACCTGCTGACGCTGAACGGCCTGGTGGCCGCCGACAGCGTGCTGATTCCCATGGTGTGCGAATACTACGCGCTGGAGGGCCTGTCCGATCTGGTGGCCACGCTGCGCAAGGTGCGCGTCGCGGTCAATCCCCGGATCGAGATCATGGGTCTTTTGCGCACCATGTTCGACGCCCGCAACAATCTGTCGCAACAGGTATCGGAACAGCTGGCCCGCCATTTCGGCGAAAAGGTGTTCCAGACCGTCATCCCGCGCAATGTGCGCCTGGCCGAGGCGCCCAGCCACGGCCTGCCGGGCCTGGTCTACGATCGCAACTCGCGCGGCGCGCAGGCTTATCTCGCGCTGTCGCAAGAGCTGGTCGAACGGCTCGAACCCGCAACCGCAACCCCCTCCGTCTGACAATATGGCCAAATTAAAAGGATTGGGGCGCGGCCTGGACGCGCTCCTGTCCACCGTCGACGCGGTGGACGACAGACTTTCCACTCTCCCGATAGACAGCATCCGACCCGGCAAGTACCAGCCGCGCAGCTTCATGGACGAGGCCGCGCTGGATGAGCTGGCCGCCTCCATCCGCGCCCAGGGCATCATTCAACCCCTGATCGTGCGCGAGCTGGGTCTGGGCGACTACGAGCTGATCGCCGGCGAGCGCCGCTGGCGCGCCTCGCGCAAGGCGGGCTTGGCCGAAGTGCCGGTGGTGATCAAGAGTGTGCCGGACGAGGCCGCGCTGGCCATGGCGCTGATCGAGAACATCCAGCGCCAGGAGCTGGACCCGATAGAGGAGGCGCAGGGCATCAAGCGCCTGATCGACGAGTTCGGCCTCACGCATGAATCCGCCGCCGACGCGGTGGGCCGCTCGCGCAGCGCCGTGTCCAATCTGTTGCGCCTTCTGGCTTTGCCGCAGCCGCTGCAGCAAATGATGCACGAGGGGCAGCTGGAAATGGGCCATGCCCGCGCTCTGCTGACGCTGCCGGCCGTGGCGCAGCTGGAACTGGCTGGCGAAGTGGCGCGCAAGGGCTTGTCAGTGCGCGAAGTGGAGCGCCGCGCGCAGCATGTTGCGCAAAAGGAGACAGTTTCGCCGCAGCAAAAACGCGTCGATCCCGATGTGGCGCGGCTGGAAGAACAGGTTTCAGGGGCGGTGGGCGCGCGCGTCAGCATACGCCATGCCAGCGGCGGCAATGGCAGGCTGATCATAGAATATGCCAGCTTGGACGAACTCGATTCCATATTGGCCAAGCTGCAAAAAAATCCCCAAAAATGAGCTTGTTGCGGTGCCAAACCCTACGTTGGGCAAAGTTGACGCAACGCAAATGCGAAGCCTATAATCCAGCGGTTTTTTTACACTGACGAACATGATCTCTCAGGAAGTGAAGCGCGTGCTGCGCCTGCAGGCCAGCTTGGTCGGCCTGGCTGTAATCGTCGCGCTACTCGTCAGTGGCGGCAGCGCGGCTGTAGCGGTGTCCGCGCTGCTGGGCGGCCTGGCCGTTCTGCTGCCGGCCCTGCTGTATGCCAGGATCGCTTATGCCAAACGCCATGTGCCGCCGGCGGCGCTGATCAAGGCGCATTTTTTGGCCGAAGCGGTAAAGTTTTGTCTGACCGTGCTGTTAAGTGGTGCGGTTTTGGCCAGTTTCAAGGATTTGTCCGTAGTCGGCTTTTTGGGTGGGTTTTTTGCCGCCACCTCCGGCTACGGCTTCGGGCTTCTAATCAAAAATTGAGAAAAGAGCGATGGCAAGCAACGCAACCGATTACATCAAGCACCACCTGACCTTCTGGAATTCGGATCCGTCCGCGGGCTTCTGGAGCCTGCACGTCGACACCTTCTCCATCTCGCTGCTGCTCGGCTTCATCTTCGCCGGCGTGTTCGCCTGCGTGGCTCGCCGCGCCAGCATCGAGGCGCCGGGCCGGCTGCAGCTGTTCGTCGAAATGATCATCGAGATGGTGCAGACCCAGGTTCGCGAAGTGTTCCACGGCAAGAGCAAGATGATCGCCCCGCTGGCGCTGACCATCTTCTGCTGGGTGTTCCTGATGAACTTCATGGACTTGTTCCCGGTGGATCTGTTCCCGATGGCCGCGCAATGGGTAGGCTACGCCTTCTTCGGCCTGGAACCGCATCACGTGTACTTCCGCGTCGTGCCGTCCGCCGACGTGAACTCCACCTTCGCCATGTCGCTGTCCGTGCTGATCCTGATCGTGGGCTTCTCGATCAAGGCCAAGGGCCTGGGCGGCTGGGGCAAGGAACTGTTGACGGCTCCGTTCCACAGCTCCCACCCGGTCGGCGCCATCATCCTGGCTCCGCTGAACTTCGCGTTCCAGCTGGTGGAACTGGCCGCCAAGCCGATTTCTCTGTCTCTTCGTTTGTTCGGCAACCTGTACGCCGGCGAGCTGATCTTCATCCTGATCGCGCTGCTGCCCTGGGGCTTGCAGTGGGTGCTGGGCGCGCCGTGGGCGATCTTCCACATCCTGATCATCACCCTGCAGGCCTTCGTATTCATGATGCTGACCATCGTGTATCTGAGCCTGGCAGTGGAAGCGCACTGATTTACCCGTAGATTCACCATACTTTTTTACCAACCATCCTTGCTTTAAGTCTTAGGAGATACACAATGGAAGCACTCGTTTCTCAGATCCAGTCGATGACCGCTATCGCTGCAGCCCTGATCATTGGTCTGGGCGCTCTGGGCACCGCTATCGGTTTCGCCATTCTGGGCGGCAAGTTCCTCGAGTCCTCCGCTCGCCAGCCGGAAATGATCCCGGTTCTGCAAACCAAGCTGTTCATCATCGCCGGTCTGCTGGACGCGATCTCCATGATTGGTGTTGGTGTCGCCATGCTGTTCACCTTCAACAACCCGTTCCTGTCTGCTGCCCTGGCTGTCGTTAAGGCTGCTCACTAATCCGTTTCCAACGGACGCGTAGACGGTTGTTGTAGTCATACTCTGGAGGAAAACAAGCGTGGAATTCAACGTAACACTACTGGGCCAGGCGATCACGTTCGCCATCCTGGTATGGTTCACCATGAAGTTTGTTTGGCCTCCGCTTACCAACATGATGGATGAGCGGGCCAAGCGCATTGCTGACGGCTTGGCCGCCGCGGAACGTGGCAAGCAGGATCTGGAAGCCGCTGAAAAGCGCGTTGCGGACGAAATCCGCAAGGCTAAGCAGCAGGCTACCGAGATCGTGGTTGCCGCCGAAAAGCGTGCTAACCAGATCGTGGACGAAGCCAAGGAAGCGGCGCGCACCGAAGGTGCCCGCATCGTGGCTGACGCCAAGTCTGAAATCGACCAGGAAGTGCTGCGCGCCAAGGAATCCCTGCGCGCGCATGTCGCCGACCTGGCCGTTTCCGGCGCCGAGAAGATCCTGCGCAAGGAGATCGACGCCGCTAAGCACGCCGACCTGCTTGCCTCCATCAAAGCGGAGTTTTAACTAACTCATGGCAGAACTCATTACCGTCGCAAGGCCCTACGCCGAAGCGGTATACAGCCTCGCCACGGAACAGGGCAAGCTCGACCAGTGGTCGGATGCGCTGTCGTGGCTGGCTGCCATGGTGAATAACCCGGATCTGGCCCAAGTCGTCACCAATCCGAAACATACCGCACAAGAGGTTGAGGCGCTGATGCTGGATGTGCTCGGCGGCCGCGGCAACGAAGACGTGAAACGCTTCATCGCCGCGCTGATCGAGAACGCCCGTTTGACGCTGCTGCCTGAAATTGCCGCGCAGTTTGAATTGCTGAAGGCGCAATCGGAAAACATCGTGGACGCCCTGGTGGAGTCCGCTTTTGCTTTGTCCGATGAACAGAAAGCCGAACTGACCAACACGCTTTCCAAGAAGTACGGCAAAGCCGTGCGCCTTGACGTGCGTGAGAACGCCGACCTGATCGGCGGCGTTCGCGTGTCGGTGGGCGACGATGTCATCGACGCTTCCGTGCGCGGCAAACTGCAGGCAATGGCAGCAAGCCTCAAGAATTAGGAGAGATCATGCAGTTGAACCCCTCTGAAATCAGCGATCTGATCAAGGCCAAGATCCAGAATCTGGCTGAAGGCGCTGAAGTTCGCACCAAGGGCACGGTTATCTCCGTGACCGACGGTATCGTCCGCATCCACGGCCTGGCCGATGTGATGCAGGGCGAAATGCTCGAATTCCCGGGCAACACCTTTGGCCTCGCCATGAACCTGGAGCGCGACTCTGTCGGCGCCGTGGTACTGGGCGAGTACGAGCACATCTCCGAAGGCGACGAAGTCAAGTGCACCGGCCGCATTCTGGAAGTGCCGGTTGGTCCGGAACTGATTGGCCGCGTGGTCAACGCTCTGGGTCAGCCTATCGACGGCAAGGGTCCGGTCAACGCCAAGAAATCGTCCCCGATCGAAAAGATCGCTCCGGGCGTGATCGCGCGTCAATCGGTATCGCAGCCGATGCAAACCGGCCTGAAGTCCATCGACTCCATGGTTCCGGTTGGCCGCGGCCAGCGTGAGCTGATCATTGGCGACCGTCAGACCGGCAAGACCGCCGTGGCGCTGGACGCCATCATCAACCAGAAGGGCAATGGCGTCATCTGCATCTACGTAGCCGTAGGTCAGAAGGCTTCCTCCATCGCCAACGTGGTTCGCAAGCTGGAAGAGCACGGCGCGATGGGTCACACCATCATCGTGGCCGCCACCGCTTCCGAAGCCGCCGCCCTGCAGTTCATCGCCCCGTACTCCGGCTGCGCGATGGGCGAATACTTCCGCGACATCGGCGAAGACGCGCTGATCGTATACGACGACCTGTCCAAGCAAGCCGTCGCCTACCGTCAGATTTCGCTGCTGCTGCGCCGTCCGCCGGGCCGCGAAGCCTACCCGGGCGACGTGTTCTATCTCCACTCCCGTCTGCTGGAGCGCGCCGCGCGCATCAACGAAGACGAAGTGGAAAAGCTGACTGGCGGCGCCGTGAAGGGCAAAACCGGTTCGCTGACCGCTCTGCCTATCATCGAAACCCAGGCCGGCGACGTATCCGCGTTCGTTCCGACCAACGTGATTTCGATTACCGACGGCCAGATCTTCCTGGAAACCGACCTGTTCAACGCGGGCATCCGTCCGGCCATCAACGCCGGTATCTCGGTATCTCGCGTGGGCGGCGCCGCTCAGACCAAGGTGATCAAGAAGCTCGGCGGCGGTATCCGTCTGGCGCTGGCCCAGTACCGCGAGTTGGCTGCGTTCGCGCAGTTCGCCTCCGATCTGGACGAAGCCACCCGCAAGCAGCTGTCCCACGGTGAAGTGGTGACCGAACTGATGAAGCAGAAGCAGTTCTCCACCCTGTCCACCGCGGAAATGGCGCTGACCCTGTGGGCGGTGAACAAGGGCAGCTACGAAGACGTTCCGGTGAAGAAGGCCCTGGCTTTCGAAGCCGAGTTCCTGGCCAACGTGCGTGCCAACCACGCCGAAGTGCTGCAGGCCGTGAACGCCTCCGGTGATCTGTCTGCCGACAACGAGAAGGTACTGGCCAAGGCGATGGAATCGTTCAAGGCTGGCTACAGCTTCAACTGAGCCTTAGACGATAAGTCGTTGCTAAAGAAAGGTTCAGGATATGGCAGTCGGTAAAGAGATTCTCACCAAGATCCGCAGCGTGCAAAACACGCAGAAGATCACCCGCGCTATGCAGATGGTGTCGACCTCGAAGATGCGCAAAACGCAAGAGCGTATGCGCGCTGCCCGTCCTTACGCCGAGAAGGTGCGCACAGTCATGGCGCACCTGGCTCAGGCGAACGCGGAACTTGGTCACCCCTTGCTTGCCCGTCGCGAGACGATCAAGCGCGCCGGCATCATCCTGGTTTCCTCCGACAAGGGCCTGTGCGGCGGCTTGAACGTGAACTCGTTCAAGCGCTTCTTCGCCAAGGTCAAGGAACTGCAGGATCAGGGCGTCGAAGTCGACGTCTGCTGCTTGGGCCAGAAAGGCCTGGGAGCTGCCCAGCGCGCCCGTCTGAACGTGGTGGCAAGCGCGGTTCATCTCGGCGATACGCCGAAGATGGAAAAACTGATTGGCCCGCTTACGGTTCTGTTCAATCAGTACGCCGAAGGCGAACTGGATGCGGTTTACATCGTGTACTCCAGCTTCGTGAATACCATGAAGCAGGAGCCGGCACTTGAACAGCTGCTTCCGCTGACGCCGCACCACATGGTGGTGGAGCATTCGCACTCGTGGGATTACCTGTACGAGCCGGATGCGCCGACGCTGATGGAATTCCTGGTGCGCCGTTATCTGGAATCGGTGGTGTACCAGGCTCTGGCCGAGAACATGGCTTCCGAGCAGGCCGCGCGGATGGTGGCGATGAAAGCCGCCACCGACAACGCGGGCAACACCATCAAGCAGCTGCGCCTGGTGTACAACAAGGCGCGTCAAGCGGCGATTACGACCGAGTTGTCGGAAATCGTGGCAGGCGCCGCCGCGGTGTAGCCCACTTGCGGAACACAAAGTTTATTTTTAGGAAGCGATAATGAGCCAAGGCAAAATCGTACAAATCATTGGCGCGGTGATCGACGTGGAATTTCCGCGCGACGCCATGCCGAAGGTTTATGATGCCCTGAAGCTGGTAGACGCCGACCTGACGCTCGAAGTTCAGCAACAGCTGGGCGACGGCGTGGTCCGTACCATTGCGATGGGCAGCTCCGACGGTCTGAAGCGTGGCATGGCCGTTGCCAGTACCGGCGCACCGATTTCGGTGCCGGTTGGCGCCGCCACCCTCGGCCGCATCATGGACGTACTGGGCAACCCGGTGGACGACGCCGGTCCGGTAGCGACTGACGCGCGCCGCGCCATTCACCAGTCGGCTCCGAAGTTCGACGAACTGTCGGCCGCCTCCGACATCCTGGAAACCGGCATCAAGGTGATCGACCTGCTGTGCCCGTTCGCCAAGGGCGGCAAGGTGGGTCTGTTCGGCGGCGCCGGTGTGGGCAAGACCGTGAACATGATGGAGTTGATCAACAACATCGCCAAGGCCCACTCGGGTCTGTCCGTGTTCGCCGGCGTGGGTGAGCGTACTCGTGAGGGTAACGACTTCTACCACGAAATGAAGGACTCCAACGTTCTGGACAAGGTAGCGATGGTGTACGGTCAGATGAACGAGCCGCCGGGCAACCGTCTGCGCGTAGCCCTGACCGGCCTGACCATGGCCGAGCACTTCCGCGACGAGAAGGACGAAAACGGCAAGGGCCGCGACGTTCTGCTGTTCGTGGACAACATCTACCGCTACACCCTGGCCGGTACCGAAGTGTCCGCTCTGCTGGGCCGTATGCCGTCCGCCGTGGGCTACCAGCCGACGCTGGCCGAGGAAATGGGCCGTCTGCAAGAGCGTATTACTTCGACCAAGGATGGTTCCATTACCTCCATCCAGGCCGTATACGTCCCTGCGGATGACTTGACCGACCCGTCCCCGGCGACCACCTTCGCCCACTTGGACGCTACCGTGGTACTGTCGCGCGACATCGCCTCGCTGGGTATCTACCCGGCCGTGGACCCGCTCGACTCCACCTCGCGTCAGCTGGATCCGTTGGTGGTTGGCGACGAGCACTACTCCGTCGCTCGCGGCGTGCAGTCCACTCTGCAGCGTTACAAGGAACTGCGCGACATCATCGCGATTCTGGGCATGGACGAACTGTCCGAGGAAGACAAACTGGTCGTGGCTCGCGCCCGTAAGATCCAGCGCTTCCTGTCCCAGCCGTTCCACGTGGCTGAAGTATTTACCGGCTCCCCGGGCAAGTACGTTCCGCTGCGCGAAACCATCAAAGGCTTCAAGGCCATTCTCGCTGGCGAATACGACCACCTGCCGGAACAAGCGTTCTACATGGTTGGCGCGATCGACGAAGCTGCCGAGAAAGCCAAGACCCTTAACTAAGGAGAGGGCGGATGTCCAAGATGCGTGTCGAAGTGGTTAGCACCGAACAGCTCATCTTCTCCGGCGAGGCGGAATTCGTCGTCGCGCCGGCTACCGAAGGCGAGATCGGCGTCTACCCGCAACACGTGCCGCTCCTGACCCGTATCAAGCCCGGCGTGCTTCGTTTGAAGGTGCCGGGCAGCAAGGAAGAAGTACTGGTGGCAGTGTCCGGCGGCATGATGGAAGTGCAGCCGAGCCTGATCACGGTACTCGCCGATACGGCGATCCGCGGCGAGGATCTCGATGAGGCCCGCGCCAATGAGGCGAAACGCGCTGCCGAGGATGTCCTCAAGCGCGCGACCGACGACCTGAGCACGGCCAAGGCCCACGCCGCACTGGCGGTGGCCATTGCCGAGCTCAAGACGCTGGACTACCTCAAGAAGCGCGCTCACTGATTACGCGAGATGCAATCGTGTATAGTGCAAGGCTGCCACGCAAGTGGCGGCCTTTTTCCATTTTTGGCTCGATCAAAGAAACATTATGGATAGTCTGAATATCGTTATCCTTGCCGCGGGCAAGGGTAAGCGCATGTATTCCAGCATGCCCAAAGTATTGCATCCCGTTGGCGGCGAGCCGATGCTGGCGCGCGTGATTCGCACCGCGCGCGGTCTGAGTCCGTCCCGGCTGGTGGTGGTATACGGCCATGGCGGCGACCAAGTGCGCGAGCGCATCGCCGACAGCGACATTATCTGGGCCGAACAGGCTGAACAATTGGGGACTGGCCACGCGCTGAAGATGGCGCTGCCGTACCTGTCGGCGGACGGCAAGACGCTAGTGCTGTACGGCGACGTGCCCTTAACCAAGATGTCTACTTTGCAGCGCTTGGTTGAAGCGGCGGGAGAAGGCATGGCGGTGCTGACCGATGTGCTGGACGACGCCAGCGGCTACGGCCGCATGGTGCGCGGGGCTGACGGCAAGCTGCAAGCCATTGTCGAGCACAAGGACTGCACGCCGGAGCAACTGGCTATTCGCGAGATCAACACTGGCATGATGGCGCTGCCGAATGCGCGCCTGGCCGGCTGGCTTGCCGCCTTGAACAATGGCAATGCCCAGAGCGAATATTATCTGACCGACGTGCTGGAACTGGCGGTGAAGGACGGCGTGACGGTGGAAAGCACCAGCGTGGACGCCAGCTGGGAGGCTGCCGGCGTCAACAACAAGCTGCAGCTGGCTGAGCTGGAACGTATCCTGCAGGCCAACCAGGCACGCACGCTGCTGGAAGCCGGCGTCACGCTGGCCGACCCGGCGCGCATCGACATCCGCGGCGAAATCCAGCATGGCATGGATGTCAGCATTGACGTGGGCTGCGTATTCGAAGGCCTGGTGGAGCTGGGCGACAATGTGGAAGTCGGCGCCCATTGCGTGCTGAAGAATGTGAAGATCGGGGCGGGAAGCAAGATCGCGCCTTTCTCGCATCTGGAAGACGCGGTGGTGGGCGGAGCCTGCAAGATCGGCCCCTATGCGCGGCTGCGTCCAGGAGCGGAACTCGCCGGCCATGTGCACATCGGCAACTTCGTCGAGGTGAAGAAGAGCAAGATAGGCGACGGCTCCAAGGTCAATCATCTGACTTATGTCGGCGATGCCGAGATCGGCCGCAAGGTCAACATCGGCGCGGGCTCCGTCACCTGCAACTATGACGGCGTGAACAAGTTCAAGACCGTGATCGGCGATAATGTATTCGTCGGCTCCGGCACGCTGATGGTGGCGCCGGTGACGCTTGAGCGCGACTCCACCATAGGCGCAGGCTCGGTGGTCAGCAAAAACGCGCCGGCAGGCGAGCTGACCGTGGCGCGCGCGCGCCAGGTGACCGTGCCAGGTTGGAAGCGGCCGGAAAAGAAGAGCTGATTAGCTGATTGCCCTTTCTGCGCCCGGTGTGCTGCTACAGCGCGCCGGGCGTTTTGCATTTGTTTGCCTTGCATCGCGCCTCCTCTCCATCTGCCAAGCCGTCCAGTAGCGCAGGTTGGTCGGCGGGCCGCAACCGCGAGCGATGCCAGGGTGGTGAAACGGGCAGCGGGTATGAGCCATGGCCAAGCCGCGCGATGAGTTTGAAACCAGGCACGCATCCATCCTAGGCCGATTTGCGCCATGTTTTTGCCGCAGGGAAGCCCCTCTCCCCTCTCGGGAGCGTTCCGTAGCGCGGGTTGGCTGGAGGCCATGCCCGCGAACGATGCCAGGGTGGTGAAACCGGCCGCGGGTATGAGCCATGGCCAAGCCGCGCGACGAGTTTGAAACCAGGCACGCATCCATCCTGGGCCGATTTGCGCCATGTTTTTGCCGCAGGGAAGCCCCTCTCCCCTTGTGGGAGCGTTCCGTAGCGCGGGTTGGCTGGAGGCCATACCCGCGAACGATGCCAGGGTGGTGAAACGGGCAGCGGGCATGAGCCATGGCCAAGCCGCGCGACGGGTTTGAAACCAGGCACGCATCCATCCTAGGCCGATTTGCGCCATGTTTTGCCGCAGGGAAGCCCTCTCCCCTTGCGGGAGCGTTCCGTAGCGCGGGTTGGCTGGAGGCCATGCCCGCGAACGATGCCAGGGTGGTGAAACGGGCAGCGGGCATGAGCCATGGCCAAGCCGCGCGACGAGTTTGAAACCAGGCACGCATCCATCCTAGGCCGATTTGCGCCATGTTTTTGCCGCAGGGAAGCCCCTCTCGCCTTGCGGGAGCGTTCTGTAGTGAGGGTCGGCCGGAGGGCCGTAACCGCGAGCGATGCCAGGGTGGTAAAACGGGCAACGGGTATGACCCATAGCCAAGCCGCGCGACGAGTTTGAAACCAGGCACGCATCCATCCTGGGCCGATTTGCGCCATGTTTTTGCCGCAGGGAAGCCCCTCTCCCCTCGCGAGAGAGGGGGTGGGGAGAGGGGGGCTTGCCAAGCAAAATCCCTCGCTGATATCATCACAAAACTTTCGAAACGAAACTTGTGATGACTAAACGAAACACTCAGCAGCGCCGCCATGCGATAGCGGCGCTGGTGCAGGAAAAAGGCGAAGTCAGCGTGGAAGAGCTGACTCAACGTTTCTCCACCTCTGAAGTCACTATCCGTAAAGATCTGGCCTTGCTGGAAACCGGCGGCCTGTTGCTGCGCCGTTATGGCGGCGCGGTATCGCTGCCCAGCGAAATGGTGGCGGAGCCGGATGCGGAAAAAGTTTCGAAGCGAAAGCAGGCTATCTCCCGCGCCGCGGCGGAGCGCATTCGCGACCACAACCGCGTGATCATCGACAGCGGCACTACCACCAGCGCGATGATTCCGCTGCTGGGCAACAAGCGCGGCTTGGTGGTGATGACCAACTCGCTGAACGTGGCGGGCCAGCTGCGCGAATTGGAAAATGAACCCGTGCTGCTGATGACCGGCGGCACCTGGGACCCGCATTCGGAATCATTCCAAGGCCAGATCGCCGAGCAGGCGCTGCGCTCCTATGATTTTGACCAATTATTCATCGGCGCCGACGGCATAGACCTGGCGCGCGGCACCACCACCTTCAACGAACTGGTGGGCCTGTCCCGCGTGATGGCGGAAGTGGCGCGCGAAGTGATCGTGATGGTGGAGTCGGAAAAGATCGGCCGCCGCATTCCCAATCTGGAGTTGCCGTGGGACAAGATCCACACCCTGGTCACTGACGACGCGCTGGGCCAGGAAGCCAGAGACAAGATTCAAGCGAAGGGCGTGACGCTGATTTGCGCCCCCGCAATTCAAGACAGTAGTGCAAGGAGAAAGTAATGTGCGGCATTGTTGGCGCCATCGCCAAGCGTAATATCGTTCCCATCCTGGTGGATGGCCTGAAGCGTCTGGAATACCGCGGCTATGACTCGGCCGGCGTGGCCGTGCTGGCCGGCGACGAAATCCGCCGCGTGCGCCGCGTCGGCCGCGTGGCTGAAATGGAAAGCGCCGCCGCCGAGGAAAGCCTGCAGGGCCAGCTCGGCATCGGCCATACCCGCTGGGCCACCCACGGCGGCGTGACCGAATACAACGCCCACCCGCACATTTCCTTCGGCAAGATCGCCGTGGTGCACAACGGCATCATCGAGAACCACGAAGAGCAGCGCCAGCGTCTGAAAGACCTGGGCTACGCGTTCGAATCGCAAACCGACACTGAAGTGATCGCCCACCTGGTGCATCACTACTACCAGGCGGGCAGCAGCCTGTTCGACGCGGTGAAGCAAGCCACCCGCGAGCTGACCGGCGCCTACGCCATCGGCGTGATCGCGCTGGACCGCCCGGACGAACTGGTGTGCGCCCGCATGGGCTGCCCGCTGCTGGTGGGCCTGGGCGAAGGCGAAAACTTCATCGCCTCCGACGTCTCCGCCATCCTGTCCGCCACCCGCCGCGTGATCTTCCTGGAAGAGGGCGATATCGGCCACCTCACCCGCGACGGTGTCAAGCTGATGGACAAGAACGACCAGCCCATCGAGCGCCCGGTGCATCTGTCCGACGTGTCCTTGGCCTCGCTGGAGCTGGGCCCGTACAGCCATTTCATGCAGAAGGAAATCCACGAGCAGCCGAAGGCGCTGGCCGATACCATCGAAGCGGTACAAGACACCGGCTTCAATCCGGAACTGTTCGGTGAGGCCGCGACCGGCATCCTGCCGCAGCTGGAAGGCGTGAAAATCCTGGCCTGCGGCACCAGCTACTACGCCGGCATGACCGCCAAGTACTGGATAGAAAGCATCGCTGGCATCGCCTGCGATGTGGAGATCGCCAGCGAATACCGCTACCGCGACGCCTTCGCCAATCCCAAGCACCTGATCGTCACCATCTCCCAGTCCGGCGAAACGCTGGACACCATGGAGGCGCTGAAGTACGCCAAGGAGTTGGGCCATCAGTACGCGCTGTCCATCTGCAATGTGCGCGAATCCGCCATCCCGCGCGCCAGCGACCTGGTGTTCTACACCCGCGCCGGCGCGGAAATCGGCGTAGCTTCCACCAAGGCTTTCACCACCCAGCTGGTGGGCCTGTTCGCGCTGGCCGTGACCCTGGGCAAGACCCGCGGCCGCGTGTCCACCGAGATGGAGGCGCAATACCTGGACGAGCTGCGCCATCTGCCGGGCAGCGTGCAGCACGCGCTGAACCTGGAGCCTCAGATCAAGGCCTGGTCCGAGCGCTTCGCCGCCAAGGACGACGCGCTGTTCCTCGGCCGCGGCCTGCATTACCCCATCGCCCTGGAAGGCGCGTTGAAGCTGAAGGAAATCTCCTACATCCACGCCGAAGCCTACCCGGCCGGCGAACTCAAGCACGGCCCGCTGGCGCTGGTGGACGAGAATATGCCGGTGGTGGTGATCGCCCCCAACGACGCGCTGCTGGAAAAAGTGAAGTCGAACATGCAGGAAGTCCGCGCCCGCGGCGGCGAGCTGTTCGTGTTCGCCGACGCCGACAGCCACTTCAGCGAATCCGACGGCGTGCACGTGATCCGCACCCCGCGGCATGTAGGCGTGCTCAGCCCCATCGTCCACACTATCCCTGTGCAGATGCTGGCCTACCACGTCGCGCTGTCGCGCGGCACGGACGTGGACAAGCCGCGCAACCTCGCAAAATCGGTCACTGTCGAGTAATGGGCGTTGCGAGCGCTTGACTTTGTTTACAAGCAATAAATATCTCGCTTAAACAATAAAGTTGTATCTCATACAATAAATATGTAAAAAAGCCCGGCAAGCTTGCTTGCCGGGCTTTGTTTTTTTGCGTATCCCAATTCCACAACAGCCCTCTGACCTACTGCAACGGCCACTCAGTTGGCCAATGTCTGACGGTAATTCTGCTGGCGCCGATTTTGATGACGTAGTGATACAATAACGCCAAGTGACTCCCCATGTTCATGGGATCTGGAATTGTGAGAACGATGTGCTTCCGAGATGCAGCGGTCGTTCGTTAGACTGCCAACGCTCATGCTTTGCGGTCATTTTGACGAGTTGTTTCAACATCTGTTGTTCAAGCTGACGCAAGAACATTGCGTAGAAAGTAGTGGTAAGGGAACGTCCTTATTGGCAGCTGCGGAAACGATCGTAGGTAACTCATATTATATATTATGCTTAATAGATAAATGACTCTATAAGGCAGTTTTAATTTTAACTTTATTGACTGTTAAAAATCAAAGGAACCAATGATGAGTGATGTGGAACAGCAGATTATTGAACTAAAAAAGACAGTTGCCTATGACAGTAAGGATTATACGATTGAAATTTTAGTAAAAAAATATTTAGAAGGGGTGGAGGATAATGAAAATGAAATATATGTGCCGGAATATCAGCGTGAGTTTGTTTGGGATAATTCCCGCCAATCACGTCTTATAGAGTCAATAGTTTTAGGGCTACCAATCCCACCGATTTTTGTTGCGGAGAATAAAGATGGACGTTTGGAGATAGTTGATGGCTCACAACGGGTGCGCACATTAAGTGCTTTTCTAAATAATGAACTGCGATTGGATGGTCTAGAGAAGGTTACCATGCTAAATGGCATGGCTTTCGACGACTTTGATGTTTCGCGAAAGAGAAAATTTAATAATACTACCTTTACGGTTATAGTTCTCTCTGAAAGTGCGACAGATGAAGTAAAAAATGATCTTTTTGAAAGAATTAATAAGGGTAGTGATATTCTGCGAAATATGGAAACCCGTAAAGGGATCTATAGAGGAGCATTTACTGATTTTATTTATAATGAATGTGCCAATCGTCCTGATTTTAGGGAATCAATCCGACTTTCTAGAAATGTCCAAAATAGGCAGGAGTACGAAGAGCTTGTTTTGAGGTTTTTTGCTCTCGTTGATATCTACCCGAAGTATTCTGAATTTTCCCGTAGCGTGAGCAAAGCGTTGGATAGTTACATGGCACAAAAACGAGATGAATTTAGCGACGGAGAGAAAGCTCAGAAACTTCATGACTTCAAAAAAATGATTGAATTCGTTGTTAATAATTTCGAGTATGGATTCCTGAAAGGGCCGAACAAGGATGTTTCTCGTATCTTCTTCGAAGCGATTTCTGTGGGGTGTCATCTTGCGCTCAAAGAGGTTCCACAGCTCGTGCTTAGGAAAAAAATTGATGTGCAGTACTGGCTGAGGGATCGGGATTTTTATAAATCTGTAAATGGTGAGTATAGAACACATTCGACTGAAAACTTGCAGAAAAGAATCCACTTTGTAAGGGATCACATTCTATTGATGAAGGCCTAATTATGCGGGGGGTGATCGTAGATCTTGAGGATAGAGAATACTCTATCGGGCGTCTTCTTGATCATATTGATGATGTTGGGGAGACTCGAGGAAAAGTTGATGTGATAGTGGTTCTTAAATCAAGTGTCTTTATTGCGCTATATAACAATATTGAGGCCACAGTATATTCTGTGGTTGAAAGAATTCACGATTCCGCATCTTCGCTGACTTATGATGAGATTGCAGCTCCGTTGAGAATGAAGATGCTTCGGTATTCCTTTGGAAAAACTGCTAGTGCGTTCGTAAAGGATCAGCAAAAAGTTTCTGAGGAGGAATTAAAATTTAGAACAACGTCTCAAACCTTTCCGGAATTTTCTGACTTCCTTCGCAGGCAGTCGCTATTTTCTGGAAATGTTGATGCTAGAAAATTAAATGTAATTGGGGTTTCTTATGGTGTAGCAAAATTGGCCTTTTCAAGGCAGGATGCTGATAAAATGCTTTGGGTGAAGAATAAGAGAAATAAAATAGCACATGGTGAGCAGTCTATGTCTGATGGCGGTCAAGGTATAAAAACATCAGATCTAAGGCGTGCGGCAATATCTGTAGGCAAAATTCTTCGCGATTTCATTTGTGCGGTAGAGTTATATCTGAATGAAAATGGCTACCGTAGCTCTCCGTGAACAGGGGGGCTGCGGGAAAAGAAGAGCGTAGGCACTAGTATACTGACCGTACTTGTGTACTTCCACAAAGTAAGGAAATTACGATCCTGATCGTTTTCAGATTAGAAAAAATTGCAGGAAAGTCCGTAGGTTGGGATTTGCTCGAATTGCTGCCTGAGTACATTGAAATGGTTGTTTAGAGCTTGTTCTTCCTGTCATTCATCCAGGCAAGCCAACCAGCGCGATGTGCTCGGGCATCGTACAACGCGTGATGCCATGGCCGCTCTGGGGTGTGATAGCGCTCCACTGCTTGATTGAACACGGTGGTATCGATCATTGGTCTGAGGTCGAGCCATCCAGTCAGATTTTTTGGCCATTCCCCTCCTAACGCGTTTGCAAGCAGGTCCCTGTCGTACCAGGGCCATTCAACGCTGAACTCGTAGGCAAATGAACGGTCAGTATTTATTTGCGATATGCCACATGCTAACCCTCGCCATCCTTTCCTCCATCCCCGACCATCGGCGCGGCCAAGGCCGCTTGTTCGACCTGCCGCACGTGCTCCTGTGCAGCATTCTGGCCGTGCTCGCCGGCGCAGACAGCTACCGCTCGGTCTATCGCTTCATTGATGTTCGCTGGGACTGGCTGCGCCAGCACACAGGCCTCAATTGGCGGCGCAAGCCTTGCTACACCGCGCTTTACACCATCCTGCGAGGTATCGATGCCTCCGCCCTGGAGCAGGCACTGCGCCAGCAAGCCGCACAACTGACGGCGCCCCCCCAGGACGAGGGCCTCTGCGCCGTCGCGCTGGACGGAAAGACCCTGCGCGGCAGCCTCGACCAAGCGGCACAAACGCCAGCGTTGCAATGGCTGTCAGCCTTTCGCCATCTCGATCACCTGGTGCTGGGACAGGTCAGCTGGCGCGATGGCGACAAGAACAACGAAATCGCAGCGGCGCAGCAACTGATTGAAGAGTTGGGGCTGCCCGGCCAGCTGTACACGCTGGATGCCCTACACTGCCAAAAAAACACTGCAGATTGCTCAAAAAAGCGGCAGTGACGTGCTGGTGCAGGTCAAGCGCAACCAACCCAAGCTCCACAAGCTGCTATTGGAATTGGCTACCTCACATGCGGCAGCGGAGCTGTGCGCCAAGCAAGATGTGGGTCGCCGCAACCGAATAGAACGACGCGAGACACGTATCTGGCGGCTATCGGAGGGCACCCTGCCGGAAGACTGGGCCTTGCTGCGCACGCTGATTGGCGTGGAGCGCAACGTGGAGCGTTTCGACGTTGGACATCAGCAATGGCGCTCAAGCCAGGACACCGCCTGGTATGTCTGCACTCGGGAGCTGACGGCGGAGCAAGCCAGTCAGTTGGTTCGGGGTCATTGGGGCATAGAGAACCGCTGCCACTACGTACGTGACGTGACCCTGAACGAAGATGCCAGCCAAATCAGCGTGAATCCTGGTGTGTTTGCTCAGCTGCGTAGCTGGGCACTGAACGGCTTGCGTTGGGCAGGCCATCACAATATCAAAGCGGCACGCGAACAACTGGGTTGGTCGCCAGACCAGTTACTGGCGCTATGCAAGCTGGCATGAGATAGCATTGAATGGCCCTGCTGGGTGAGTGGTCCATTTATAATATCCCATGCCTTCCTTCACGCGGGATGGGGCGGGGGTGCGGGCTTGCCTTCAAATTTGTTTTCTATTTTGACTAAACTCGTTTTGATATTTAATTTCAAAATCCAGTCAAGGCGCGATGAGTGGTAACTGCAGGGAATGGCGTGCTAAATTGATATTCCATGCCGCTTCGTGCGATATTGCCGGTGATGGCATATGAATGGCCGGCGGCATGCGGCATGAATCGATTTCAGTTTCTATGATTTTTTTGGTTTTCCAGTTTGCGGGCCATCTTCGCTGGCGAAAGTCGCGGAGGCGAGCATCCCGGCGGTATGGAGCAATGGCATGAACGCTGCATTCATTCAGACCGTTTCCGGTCGTTATCTCAATGTGCTGGACCCAAGGCCGGAGGATATCGATATTGTCGATATCGCCCACCATCTGGCGCATATTTGCCGTTTCTGCGGCGCTTGCCGCCAGTTTTACAGCGAAGCGGAGCACGCCGTGCGGCTGGCGGAAATCCTGCCTGGCAGGCTGCAATTGGCGGGTTTGCTGAGCGGCGCGGCCAAGGCCTATTGCGGCGAGGTGGTGAGGGCGGAGCGCTACGACGTCGCGCCTTGCCGGAACAGGCTGGCGGCGGCGGTGGAGGCGCGCTTCGAACTGGAGCTGAATGGCGAGGACAGGGCGGAGCTGGCCCTGGCCGAGGCGCGGCTGCTGGCCACGGAGCGGCGCGACCTGATGCCGCCTGACCGGCAAGAGTGGCCGATTCTGGCGGGGATTCAGCCGCTGCAGGAGCGGATCTGGCCCATGCCCATCTCCCAGGCGCTGGCCAGGTTCTGCGAACAATACGAGCAGGCCCTGCGCTGGCCGCAGCCGTCACGCATCCAGTTGAGGCGCGACGGGCTGGTCGGGACGTGAAAAAGGCGCGCCTTTGGGCGCGCCTGGCAGTCATCATGCGGGAGCTTACAGCTCGACCTGGGCGCCCAGCTCCACCACGCGGTTGGTCGGCACTTGGAAGAAGTCCGTCGCGCGCAGGGCGTTCTTGCTCATCCACATGAACAGTTTGCTGCGCCAGCGCGCCATTCCCGGATGCTCGGTGGCGACGATGGTCTCGCGCGACAGGAAGAAGGACGTGTCCATCAGTTCCATCTCCAGGCCGTCCTTGGCGCACATTTCCAACACCTGCAGCACGTTCGGGTCTTCCTTGAAGCCGTAGCGCGCCACTACGCGCCAGAACGAGGCCGACATCTGCACCACGTCCAGTCTGTCATCGTCGGAAATATACGGCACATCCTCGGTGCGCACCGTCATCAGCACGACTCGCTCATGCAGCACCTTGTTGTGTTTCAGATTATGCAGCATCGCGTGCGGCACGCCGTGCAAGGTGCTGGTCAGGAACACCGCGGTGCCCTGCACGCGCGTCGGCGGGAAGGCTTCCAGATTCTCGATGAAGCCTTCCAGCGGCAGCGCTTGTTCGCGCAGGCGGTTGAACAGCAGCTCGCGGCCGCGCTTCCAGGTGCTCATCAAGAGGAAGATCACCGCGCCCATCGCCAGCGGCAGCCAGCCGCCGTCGCCTATCTTGTGGAAGTTGGCGCTGAAGAAGGCGAAGTCGATGATGCCGAAGAACACGGTGATGCTCAGCGCCAGCGGCAGCGGCCAGCGCCAGTTGACCCGCGCCACCACGAAGAACAGCAGGGTGGTGATCAGCATGGTGCCGGTGACGGCGATGCCGTAGGCCGCGGCCAGGCTGTCGGACGAGCGGAAGGTCAGCACCACGATCATCACGGATATCATCAGCAGCCAGTTGATGAAGGGCATGTAGATCTGGCCGATTTCCTGCGCCGAAGTGTGCTCCACCTCCATGCGCGGGCTGTAGCCCAGCTGTATGGCCTGGCGCGACAGCGAGAAGGCGCCGGAGATCACCGCCTGCGAGGCGATGACGGTAGCCAGGGTGGCCAGCATGATCAGCGGCACCAGGCCCCAGTCCGGCGCCAGGATGAAGAAGGGGTTCTTGATGGCGGACGGATCGCGCATCAGCAGCGCGCCCTGGCCGAAGTAGTTCAGGGCCAGGCCAGGCAGCACCAGAGCAAACCAGGCGCGGCGGATCGGCGTCTTGCCGAAGTGGCCCATGTCGGCGTACAGCGCCTCGGCGCCTGTCAAGGCCAGCACTACCGAGCCCAGCGTCAGGAAGGCGTGGAAACCGTGCTGCTGGACGAAGTACAGGGCGTGCAGCGGATTCAGGCCGTGCAGCACGGCCGGCGTGACCAGAATTTCCTTGAGGCCCATCAGGCCTATGGTGGCGAACCACACCATCATCACCGGGCCGAACAGCATGCCCACCTTGGCGGTGCCGAAGCGCTGCAGCAGGAACAGGCCCAGCAGCACGCTGACCGCTACCGGCAGCACCCAGGTTTGCATCGCGGGCGACAGCACTTCCATGCCTTCCGCCGCCGACAGCACCGAGATGGCCGGCGTGATGATGGCGTCGCCATAGAACAGCGAGGCGCCGAACAGGCCGAGCAGCACGATCTTCCAGCGCGCGGCGTGGGTGGTGTAATGGCGCGCCAACGCCATCAGCGCCATGATGCCGCCCTCGCCGCGGTTGTCCGCGCGCAGGATGAAGGCGACGTATTTGATCGAGACCACGAAGATCAGCGACCAGAAGATCAGCGACAGGATGCCGAAGATGTTTTCAGGAGTGGTGGGGATGTTTTGGCCGGTGAAGCATTCGCGCAGCGTATACAGCGGGCTGGTGCCGATATCGCCGTAGACCACGCCCAGCGCGGCCAGCGTCAGGCCAGCCATGGCCTGTTTCTTGTGATCCTGCATAAGTTTCCATTGCGGGTTGTGCATCGCGCATGCCGCGGCGGCGATGCGAGAGCCGGATGCATCTTGGGCCTGCGTCGTAACATCATAGTGGATGAAGGCGACGGAATAAAAAAGCCGTAAAAGTGCTCGGAGCGCGCAGGTTACTCCAGAGCGACTGGGCAGCCAAGAGGGCGTAGCCGCGCGGCTGGCAGGGTTGTTGTAGCGCAGCAACTGTCGAAATGGCCGGCGTTGACGGCGCGGGCCTGGGCGTGAGAAGGGGCGACGCTTGGCCGCCAAGGCGGGACGACGCTACAATCATAGCCATTTAGCCGAATTCCAAGGACGCACCATGCGCGCATCGCAGTTTTTCATTTCCACTCTGAAGGAAGCTCCCGCCGACGCCGACATCACCAGCCAGAAGCTGATGATGCGCGCCGGCTTCATCCGCAAGCAGGCCGCCGGCATCTACTCCTGGATGCCGATGGGACTGCGCGTGCTGCGCAAGGTTGAGAACATCATCCGCGAGGAAATGAACCGCGCCGGCGCCATCGAGGTGAGCCTGCCGGTGGTGCAGCCGGCCGAGCTGTGGCAGGAAACCGGCCGCTGGGACGCGATGGGCGCCGAGCTGCTGCGCTTCAAGGACCGTCACGAGCGCGATTTCGCGCTGCAGCCGACGGCCGAGGAAGTGATCACCGACATCGCCCGCCGCGAGCTGCGCAGCTACCGCGCGCTGCCGAAGAACTTCTTCCAGATCCAGACCAAGTTCCGCGACGAGCGCCGTCCGCGCTTCGGCGTGATGCGCGGCCGCGAGTTCACCATGAAGGATGCGTACTCGTTCGACCGCAGCGCCGAAGACGCCGGCAAGAGCTATGACAATATGTACGCGGCCTACCGTCGCATCTTCGACCGCTTCGGCCTGACCTACCGCGCGGTGGCGGCCGACACCGGCGCCATCGGCGGCGACCGCTCGCATGAATTCCAGGTGATCGCCGACACCGGCGAAGACGCCATCGTCTACTGTCCGCAATCGGAATACGCCGCCAATATCGAACTGGCCGAAGCCGTGGCGCCGGCCGGCGAGCGCGCCGCAGCCTCTGCCGCGTTGACCAAGGCGCATACGCCTAAGGTCAAGACCATCGCCGAGCTGGTGGACTTCCTGAAGATCGATATCCAGCAGACCGTCAAGGCGGTGGTGGTGGAAGGCGAAGAGGGCGAGGCGGTGCTGATGCTGGTGCGCGGCGACCATGAGCTGAACGAAGTGAAAGCGCAAAAAGTGGCCGGCATCAAGAACCCGCTGGCTTTCGCCAGCCCGGCCGCCATCCGCGACGCCTTCGGCGCCAATCCCGGCTCGCTGGGCCCGGTGGGCTTCCAGGGCCGCGTGATCGCCGACCGCACCGTGGCCAAGATGGCCGACTTCGTCATCGGCGCGAATGAGGACGACCAGCACTACACCGGCGCCAACTTCGGCCGCGACTGCGCCGAGCCGGAAGTGTTCGACATCCGCAACGTGGTGGAAGGCGATCCGTCGCCGGACGGCCAGGGCCTGCTGGCCATCCAGCGCGGCATCGAAGTGGGCCACGTGTTCTACCTGGGCACCAAGTACTCCGCCGCGATGAACGCCACCTTCCTGGACGAAGACGGCAAACCCAAGCCGTTCGAAATGGGTTGCTACGGCATAGGCGTGACCCGCATCCTGGGCGCCGCCATCGAGCAGAATTACGACGATAAGGGCATGATCTGGCCGGATGCCATGGCGCCGTTCGCCGTGGTGATCTGCCCGGTGGGCTACGACCGCTCCGACGCGGTGAAGGAAGCCGCCGACAAGCTGTATGCGGATCTGGCCGCCAAGGGCGTGGACGTGATGCTGGACGACCGCGGAGAGCGCCCGGGCGCGATGTTCGCCGACTGGGAACTGATCGGCGCGCCGCACCGCGTCACCATCGGCGACCGCGGCCTGAAGGAAGGCAAGGTGGAATACCAGCATCGCCGAGACAGCGAGGCCACCGCCGTCGCCGCCGACGCCATCCTGGACCACGTGCTGTCCAAGCTGGCGTGATGAAACGGACCCCCAGCTCTTCAGCCTGTGAACCGCTGCGCGCAGGCGCGGCGGTTTGCTCCCTTCACCCTTCGAGGGAGAGGGGGTGGGGGAGAGGGGGCGCGCTGCGCGCATTGGCGCTGGCGGTTCTGTTGTTGCCTGCCTTCGCCGATGCAGGCGCGCAAAAGGAAGAAGCTTTGTCGGCCAATGTGGCCACGGCGATGAGCCGTTCCATCTCGGACGTCAACGCGCCGCGGCTGGTGTTCGACAACCCGCGCGAGGGGCAGGCCTGGCTGGCGGAAATGTCATCCCGGCTGCAAAAGAAAATCCCGGACCCGTGGATGCGCGAGCGCCTGCTCACCGCCATCCAGTACGAGGCGACGCGCGCGGGGCTGGACCCGCAGTTGGTGCTGGGGCTGATCCAGGTGGAGAGCGGCTTCAACAAATACGCCGTCTCCGGCGCCGGCGCGCGCGGCCTGATGCAGGTCATGCCGTTCTGGACCCGCCACATCGGCGCGCCGCAGCACAATCTATTCGATCTCAGCACCAATCTGCGCTACGGCTGCACCATCTTGCGCCATTATCTCGATATCGAGCGCGGCAATCTGTACCGCGCGCTGGGCCGCTACAACGGCAGCCTGGGCCAGCCGGAATACCCGAATATGGTGATGGGCGCCTGGCGCAAGCGCTGGGCGTGGACGCCGCCCTCCGCGTTGCGCACGGCGGCTTTGCCATGAAAAAACCGGCCTGATGGCCGGTTTCGTTTTTTCGCGGCGCGAGGCGCTCAGTCCTCTTGCGCTTGCAGCATTTTCTTCAGCAGGCGCGCCAGCGTTTCACGCTCCTCGCCGTCCAGCATTTCCAGCAGTTCCGACTCCGCCGCCAGGTGATGGCCTGCCGCGTCTTCAATGACTTGAAAGCCCTTGGGCGTGAGGGTGACGATGACGCCGCGGCGGTCGTCCGGGTCCGGCGAGCGGTGGACCAGGCCGGCCTCTTCCAGGCGGTTGATGCGATTGGTCAGCGCGCCGGATGAGATCAGCACCATGCCTTGCAGCTGATTGGGCGACAGCTGGTAGGGTTCGCCGCGGCGGCGCAGGGCCGCCAGCACGTCGAATTCGCCTACATTGAGATTATGGCGGGACAAATCCTGCAGCACCCGGCGGGTGATGAAGTATTCCATCCGCACGATGCGGCCGATGACTTGCGTGGCGGAGGTGTCGAGATCGGGACGGACTTCATTCCACAGGGCGACGATGCGGTCAATCTGGTCTGGGGCTTGCTGCATGCTGCTGGTTCCTGATCAAAAGTAAATGCGCGAATCCGGTCGGGCGCAAGAGTATCACGACTTCAAAATATACTATCTTCATGTGGAGACAACTTGCCGCAGATCAGTTGCGGCTCCGGGGCGGTCTTGCCGCAGATGAGAATTTTGGATATATTTGCATGTGAAGAATCTTTATCTGAAGATATTGCCGCGATAGCGGCGGGAGCCAAGATTGAAAACAGCGGTACGCGGCGATGTGCTGAGCTTCCGGGACAATCCGTTCCGGCAGGCCGAGCAGGATTGCCTGGCATTCCAGCGCGACGCGCTGGTGGTGATGGAAAACGGATGCATAGCCGCTTGCGGCCCGGCGGCCGAGTTGCTGCCCACGCTGCCGGCCGGCAGCGCCGTGGCGCACTATCCGGATCACCTGATCTTGCCGGGCTTCATCGACTGCCACGTCCACTATCCGCAAACCGAGATGATGGCGGCCTACGGCGAACAGTTGCTGGACTGGCTGCATCATTACACTTTCGTCACCGAGCAGGGCTTCGCCGACGCGGAGCATGCGCGCGAAGTGGCGCGCGTGTTCCTGGGCGAGCAGTTGCGCAATGGCGTCACCACCGGCTGTGTGTTCGGGACCGTGCATGCAGGTTCGGTTGATGCGCTGTTCGAGGAGGCGGCACGGCATGATCTACGCATCCTGGCGGGCAAAGTATGCATGGACCGCCACGCGCCGGAGGCCTTGCTCGACACGCCGCTTGCCGCCTACGAGGATTCGCGCGAGCTGATCCTGCGCTGGCACGGCAAGGGCCGCGCCGAGTACGTCATCACGCCGCGCTTCGCGCCGACTTCCAGCCATGGCCAGCTGGAAATGCTGGGCGCGCTGGCGGCGGAGTTCCCGGACGTCGCCATCCAGTCCCATATCTCGGAAAACTTGGACGAGATCGCCTGGGTCAAGCAGCTATTCCCCGGCTGCCGCGATTACGCCAGCGTTTATCAGCGCTACGGCCTGCTGCGGCCGCGCGCGGTCTACGGCCATGGCATCCACCTGTCCGAAGCCGAGCTGAATGCCTTCCGCGACAGTGGCGCGTCCTTGGCGCATTGTCCCACCTCCAACTTTTTCCTCGGCTCCGGCAGCCTGAATCTGCGCCCCTGCGTGGAAGCGGAACGGCCGATACCCGTCGGCCTCGGCACCGACCTGGGCGCCGGCACCAGCTTTTCCATGCTGCAAACGATGAACGCGGCCTATATGGCGGCGCAAAGCCACGGCAAGCCGCTGTCGGCTGTCCAGGCTTTCTATCTGGCGACGCGCGGCGGCGCCGAGGCGCTGGGCATCGCCGACAAGGTGGGCAGCGTGACGCCGGGCATGGAGGCCGATCTGGCGGTGCTGGATCTGCGTTCCACCCCGCTCTTGGATTTCCGCATGCGCTATGCGCGCGATCTTTCAGAGGTGCTGTTTATCCAGATGATGCTGGGCGACGACCGCGCGGTGGCGGCGACGTATGTTGCCGGCCGGGAGGCCTATCGGCGCGGCGTTTGAGGCGGGCGCGAAGCGCAGGGATGAAGTGGGCGAAGCGGCGCAGAGCCGATTCGCCCTTTTTGTGGATAATTTCCCTGAGTGGAAAATTCTGTGGATAAGTGGGCGGGCCGTGTTTTCACGTATTTCGCTTGAGCGCGCGCGGCTTTATACCAAGCGGAAGCGGCGGGCTCAGTCGGGCGGGCCGCGTTTCGAATGGAGGCCGCATGTTTTTCCCCTGGTTCTGGATTTTCGCGCCGCAAATTCATTTGCCTTTCAGCGGCAATGTGCTGCAAGACATCGATCCCGCCACCTACTGGCTGAACCTATTCACGCCGTGGTGGGGCGGCCGCTGGCAGTGGCATGATTTGAAGGCCTACCGGCAGGCTCTGGAGCAGTTGACGCCCAACCCTGCTCCCGCGCAGGGCTCTCCTGAAGAGGCTGCGCTGACGACTTTGCGAGGCTGGGCGGAGGAGGCCTCCGCGGCGCGCGTGCTGGTTCTGCATCCGGCCCGTTGAGGCTGGTCTGCAGCGTCGCTGTTGAGGGTGTTATCAACCATGGCGCGATCGGCACGGAGGCGGGGATTCCCGTTTCACGGTGCCGGATAAGTGCAGCTCTGCGTGCGCTGGCGCCGGGGATTATTTGCCGCCGCGCGGCGGCTTGGGCAGCAGTTCCAGGCGGGTGCCGGCCAGCCTGTCGTGCAGGTGGCGGCCATCCTTGTCGTAATAGCGGGCCAGGAAGGGCAACAGCCACCAGGCCAGCGCCAGCCATTTGGCCGCGGGATGGTCGCCGTAGCTGCGCAGCCAGCCCAGGTAGGAGATGATGGGCAGGCCGATGAACAACATCGCGGCCACGGCGAAGCGCATCAGCGCCTGTTGCCAGTTCAGCAGCCGGCCATCGGCCGCGACCAGCCGGATATGCCAGGTTTTCATCGCGGCGGTTTGGCCGCTGCGGGTCCAGCAATAACCGAAGTAAGCGAACAGCACGCCGGCGGCGGCTATCTGGATCAGGCTGTGCAGCAGCCAGGAGTCCTGGCCCAACATCTTTTGCAGCGGGGTCAGCACGGCGCTGGTGATCAGCAGCATGGCGACGATCAATAGCGACTCGTAGAACAGGCTGGCCAGGCAACGGGCCAGGCTAGGGGTGGCGGCTTGGTTCATTGGGCGGCGGAGGTATCGGTTCGGGCGTGTTGCAGCCGCAGGCGGCGCATCACCTGCTCGCGCCGCTCGGGTGCCATTTGCTGCAGTTTCTTCCAGTTGGCGCGGATTTCCAGCCGCTGTTGCGGCGTCAGGCTGGACCAGGCTTTCAGTTTCTGCTGCGCTCGCTGCTGCTGTTCCGGCGGAAGATGGTTGAGGCCAGGCACAATGGCAAGCAAACTCTGCTTCTTGTCCGGCGCGTAACGATTCCATTCTCCGGCCAGCGGCGACAGCACTTGCTGCTGCCGGGTGTCCAGCTGGCTCCAATCGGGGTTGGCCAGGGGAGAGGCGGTGGCGGAAGCGGAGAAAAGCAGACCGGCCAGATTTGCCGCCAGGACCAGGCTTGCGGCCTTATTCATGCAGCCCCCTGCTGAAGTGCGGCTCCAGCAGCGAGTCCAAGGGCAGGTCTTGCGACAGCACGGCGGCGTCCACCGATTCGGTTTCGACCAGCAGGCCTTCGGCCAGCATCATGCCGGCGGCGGCTATCGCGGCGAAACCGAGCGCGGCGCCGCTGCGGCGCAGCATCACGAGGTGGCGCTGCGCCCATATCGCCAGCTTTTCATGCAAGCCCATGCGCTGGGCGGCGCGCTGGTCGTACTGGCGCAGGGCATTTTGCCGCGCGGCGCGCAGCCGGGCCAGCTGTTGCGGCGTGGGGTCGGAGGAGGTGTTGTCCAGAATGCGGGTGATGTGGTTCGGCAAATGGTCGCCCGGGCTATCGTTGGCGTGTTTCACAGCAGTACTCCCTTTTGCGCAAGAATGGCGGCCAGGGTGTGGTTGGCGCGCGAGCAATGCGTCTTGACGCTGCCTTCCGAACATCCCATCACCAGCGCGGTTTCGGCAACGTCCAATCCTTCCCAGTAACGCAGCAGAAAGGCCTCGCGTTGACGGGCGGGCAGCAGTTGCAGCGAGGCGTCTATCATCAGCGCCACTTCCTTGCGCTGATACCACTGTTCCGGATTGGTGTGCGCCTCGTCGGCGGCGACGTCTAGCGTTTCCAGCGGATCGGGAGAGTCGTCTTCGGCATGGGTGGGGATCAGCGAGGACAGCAGCGTGCTGACGAAGCTGCGTACTTTGCTGCGGCGGTAGTGATCGCGGATGGTGTTTTGCAGAATGCGCTGGAAGATCAGCGGCAGTTCCGCGGCCGGCGCGTGGGCGTAGCGGTCGGCCAACTTCATCATCGAATCCTGCACGATGTCCAGCGCATTGTCTTCCTGCCGCACCGCGTACAGGGCCTGCTTGAAGGCGCGTTTCTCCACCGACTCGAGGAAGTCGGCCATTTCCTTGCGGCTTGCCATCTGTGCGTTTCAGGTTGATGCCAACCAACGATGGTAACAGAGCAGGATAGACTAGGCTAGTCTGTTTTTTTGCCTGAAATAACCGTGGTTTAGCGTCATTTTGCACCTGCACAAAAGCACTTGACCATGCTTCGAGCAATACGCTAAGGTCTTTGAGCAAACGGGATGAAATTATTACGAAATAGAGGCGATATGCAGATATCGGGCGCCGAAATAGTGGTCCGCTGCCTGCAGGAAGAGGGAGTCGAGTTCGTCTTCGGCTATCCGGGCGGCGCGGTACTGGAAATCTACGATGCCATCTTCCGGCAGGACAAGTTCAAACACGTGCTGGTCAGGCACGAGCAGGCGGCTACGCACGCCGCCGACGCCTACTCGCGTTCCAGCGACAAGGTGGGCGTGGCGCTGGTGACTTCCGGTCCCGGCGCGACCAACGCCGTGACCGGCATCGCCACCGCCTATATGGACTCCATCCCCATGGTGGTGATCTCCGGCCAGGTGCCGTCGCCGGCCATCGGTCTGGACGCGTTCCAGGAGGTGGACATGGTGGGCATCACCCGTCCCTGTGTGAAGCATAACTTCCTGGTCAAGGACGTGGGCGAGATCGCCGCGACGATCAAAAAGGCTTTTTACATCGCCCAGAGCGGCCGTCCCGGCCCGGTGGTGGTGGACATTCCCAAGGACATCACCCAGCAGCGCGCGGAGTTCCGTTACCCGGACAGCGTGCACATCCGCTCCTATGTGCCGGCTACCCGCGGCCACAGCGGGCAGATCAAGAAGGCGGTGAACCTGCTGCTTGAGGCCAAGCGTCCTTACATCTATGTCGGCGGCGGCGCGGTGCAGGGCCGCGCCGAGGCCGAAGTGACCGAGCTGGTGCGGTCCTTGAACCTGCCGTGCACCAACACGCTGATGGGCCTGGGCGCCTATCCGGGCTCGGACCGCCAGTTCCTGGGCATGCTGGGCATGCACGGCACTTATGAAGCCAATATGGCGATGCAGTATTGCGACGTGCTGATCGCCGTGGGCGCGCGTTTCGACGACCGCGTGATCAGCGTGCCCTCGCATTTCCTGAGCCAGCCCAAGAAGATCATCCATATAGACGTCGATCCGTCTTCGATCTCCAAGCGCGTCAAGGCCGACATACCCATCGTCGGCGACGTCAAACTGGTGCTGCGCGAAATGCTGGAGCAGCTGAAACAATCCGGCCAGAAGCCGGATGGTTCGGCATTGAACCAGTGGTGGAAGCGGATAGAGGAATGGCGCGGCCACGATTGTCTGCTGTATACACCGTCCGACGAGCTGATCAAGCCGCAGATGGTGGTGCAGACGCTGTACGACATCACCGGGGGCCAGGCCATCGTCACTTCGGACGTGGGCCAGCATCAGATGTGGGCGGCGCAGTATTACAAGTTCGACCGCCCCAAGCAGTGGCTGAATTCCGGCGGTCTCGGCACCATGGGCTTCGGCCTGCCGGCAGCCATAGGCGCGCAGCTGGCCAATCCGCGCGCACAAGTGGCCTGCATCACCGGCGAAGGCTCGATCCAGATGAACATCCAGGAGCTGTCCACCGCCAAGCAGTACCACACGCCGGTGAAAGTGGTGGCGCTGAACAACCGCTACCTGGGCATGGTGCGCCAGTGGCAGGAGTTTTTCTACGGCACCCGCTATTCCGAGTCCTACATGGACGCGCTGCCGGACTTCGTCAAGATCGCCGAGGCCTATGGCCACGTCGGCTTCAAAGTGGAGAACCCGGCGGACGTGGAGCCGGTGCTGCGCGAGGCCTTCAGCGACAAGCTGAAGGAGCGGCTGGTGTTCCTGGACTTCCGCACCGACCAGTCGGAGAACGTGTTCCCGATGATCCAGAACGGCAAGGGCCTGGATCAGATGGACCTGCCGGCGCACATGCGCGCCATCCAGCAGGTGCCTTTCGAGAACAACCGTGACTACGGCAATATGTGCTAAGGCGGCCGGCATGCGACACATTTTATCCATACTTCTGGAAAACGAGGCGGGCGCGCTGTCGCGCGTCGTCGGGCTGTTTTCGGCCCGCGCCTACAACATCGATTCGCTGACAGTGTCCACCACCGAGGACCCGACGCTGTCGCGGATGACCATCGTCACCCACGGTTCCGACGAAGTCATCGAGCAGATCACCAAGCAGCTCAACAAGCTGATCGAGGTGGTCAAGGTGATAGACCTCAATGAATCCGAACACATCGAACGCGAGATGATGCTGATCAAGGTCCGCGCCGTAGGCAAGGACCGCGAGGAGATGAAGCGGATGGCCGACATCTTCCGCGGACGCATCATCGACGTGACGGAAAAGACTTACACCATCGAGCTGACTGGTACGAGCGAGAAGCTCGGCGCCTTTATCGAGGCGGTGGACCGCACAGTGATCCTGGAAACGGTCCGTACCGGCGCATCCGGCATCGGTCGAGGCGAGCGGGTTCTGAAAATCTGAGCAGGACTGCAAGTCCCTTAGCAAACAATACCAAGGATAAAGAAATGAAAGTTTATTACGACAAAGACGCCGACCTCTCCATCATCAAGGACAAGAAAGTGGCCATCATCGGCTACGGTTCGCAAGGCCATGCGCATGCGCAGAACCTGAAGGAGTCGGGCGTCGACGTCATCGTCGGCCTGCGCAAGGACGGCGCGTCGTGGAAGAAGGCCGAAGCGGCCGGCCACAAGGTCAAGGAAGTGGCCGAGGCGGTGAAGAAGGCCGACGTGGTGATGATCCTGCTGCCGGATGAGTCCCAGCCGGACGTATACCACAAGGACATCGCGCCCAACCTGAAGAAGGGCGCCGCGCTGGCCTTCGCCCACGGCTTCAACATCCATTACAACCAGATCGTGCCGCCGGCTGACGTCGACGTGATCATGGTGGCGCCGAAAGGCCCGGGCCACACCGTGCGCTCCGAATACCTGAAGGGCGGCGGCGTGCCGACTCTGATCGCCGTTTACCAGGACAAGTCCGGCAAGGCGCGCGACGTCGCGCTGTCCTATGCGGCGGCGAATGGCGGCACCAAGGGCGGCGTGATCGAGACCAATTTCCGCGAGGAAACCGAGACCGACCTGTTCGGCGAACAGGCCGTGCTGTGCGGCGGCGCCGTCGAGCTGGTGAAGGCCGGTTTCGAGACCCTGGTGGAAGCCGGCTACGCGCCGGAAATGGCCTACTTCGAGTGCCTGCACGAGCTGAAGCTGATCGTCGACCTGATGTACGAAGGCGGCATCGCCAATATGAACTACTCCATCTCCAACAATGCGGAGTACGGCGAGTACGTGACCGGCCCGGAAGTGGTGACTTCCGCCACCAAGGAAGCGATGAAAAAGGCGCTGTACCGCATCCAGAGCGGCGAATACGCCAAGATGTTCATCCTGGAAGGCAAGACCAACTACCCGTCCATGACGGCCCGCCGCCGTCTGACCGCCGCCCACCCGATCGAGAAAGTCGGCGCCGAGCTGCGCGCGATGATGCCGTGGATCGCCAAGAACAAGCTGGTGGACCAGTCCAAGAACTGATCTTCTGTTTGGTGTTTGGAAAAGACAAAGCCGGGCGGAATGCCCGGCTTTTTTTTGCGTTTACTCCCGCATGAACAAGGGGGAGGCGGCGGTGAGCGGATTGCCTAGCCAGGCGCTGTGGAAGCGCTGCAGCGCGGCGTCTACGTCCGGCGTGGAGGCGAACAACTGGCGATAGGTATCCGCCGGCAAGGTGGCCGCGCCGATGCCGGCGCGGGCGCATTGCAGGAATTGTTCGGCCGATTTGACCGCCGCGCCCATGATGACGGTGCGCTGTCCGTAGCGCTGCAGGATTTGCTGAGACTCTTGCAGCAAGGCGGCGGCATCCATGCCGGCTTGTTCGATGCGATTGAGATAGGGCGCGGCGTAGCGCACGCCCAGCAGGCCGGCCAGCGCGATCTGCCGCGATTCGAAGATGGCGGTGGCCAAGGTGGGAATGCCTTCGCGCTCCAGCGCCGCCATGCTCTGGAAGCCTTCGCCGACGGCGGGAACCTTGACCACGATGCGCTCGCTTCTGGCGGCTAGGCGGCGCGCTTGGCGCAGCTGCGCTTCGGATTCGCTGGCGGTCACTTGTACCGCCAGCAGGCCGGGCTGAATGTCCAGCAAACTGTCCAGCACGGCTTCCGGCGCTTGGGAGGCGGCCGCCAGGATGGACGGGTTGGTGGTCACGCCGGCGAGCAGGCCCAGCCGGCAGGCGTGGCGTATGGTGGGGAGGTCTAGGGTATCCAGCCAGATTTGCATGGGCGTGTCTCGTCGGGATAGAAAAAACGGCGCCGTCGCGCCGTTGTGTCGTGCTGGCTTAGTCCGCCATCTTTTCGCCCATGCGCACCGGGCTGGCCGCCTGCCACTGTGGGTTGAATGTAAGCGGGCCGGCCGGGAACAGCAGCACCACGGTGGAGCCGAGCAGGAAGCGGCCCATCTCCTCGCCCTTGGCCAGGCGGATATTCTGGCCGCGGTAATCCCATTTCTCCACCGCCGGGCGGCGCGGCGGGTTGACCACGCCGTGCCAGACGGTGGCCATGCTGCCGACGATGGTGGCGCCCACCAGCACCATCACGAAGGGCTGCCCCTGTTCATCCTCGAACAGACAGACCACGCGCTCGTTGCGGGCAAACAGCCGGTCCACGCCGCGCGCGGTGGCGGGGTTCACCGAATACAGATCGCCCGGCACGTAAGTCATTTCCAGCAGCCTGCCGGCGCAGGGCATGTGGATGCGATGGTAGTCGCGCGGGCTGAGGTAGATGGTGGCGAAATGGCCGTCGGCGAAGCGGGTGGCGAGTTCGGCGTCGCCGGCCAGCAGCGCCGTGGCGCTGTAGTCGCGGCCTTTGGCCTGGAAGATGCGGCCGCTGTCCACCGGGCCGATCTGGCTGACCGCGCCGTCCACCGGGCAGGCCAGGCGTGCGTCGGTCAGCGGCCGCGCGCCCGGCTTCAGCGCGCGGGTGAAGAATTCGTTGAAGGTGGCGTAGACGGCCGGATCGCTGTCGGCGGCCTCGCTCATGTCCACGTTGTAGCGGGCGATGAAGCGGCGAATGGCTGCCGTGGTGACGCTGCCGCCTTGCCAGGAGGCGAAGCGGCCAGCCAGCCGGGTCAGCGCCAGTTTGGGCATCACATGTTGGGACAGCACGAACAGGCGCTCGGACACGGGCGTTTCCTGATAAATGAATTGAACCCCGCATTATATCGCAGCTCGGCAGACCTGGCCCGCCCTCCGGCTACTGCGGATTCCTGGGTGGATTCGCCCAGGTCCGGCTTTATGGCGGGGCGCGCGGCAGAAGCCGGCGCAGCCGCCTGACGCCGCGCTGCATGGCGAAGCGCCAGCGCGCGCCTATCCGTTTATGGACGCGCGCCTCTGCTGGATCAGAAATGGTAGCCCAGTCCCACGGACACCTCGCGGATATGCGCGTCGAAATAGGCGAGGTCTGAATGGGAGCGGCCGTAATTGCCGCTGAGAAAGGCGGACCAGGCCTTGGCGCCGAACAGGTTCTTCCGGTTTAAGCCCAGGCTGAGCAAGGTTTCTCGGCTGTCTGCTTTTTGGCCGGCGAACACGGGATTACCAGCCTGGTAACGGGTGCGGGCTGCGGCGAGTGAGGCGTTGGCCTCCCAGTCGGCCCCTTTGTAGGCATAGGCTAGTTGCATGCCGTAGCGTTTGGCGCTCATCGCCTTGCCTTCCAGATCGCTGCGCGCGTAAAGCAGGCCGGGTGTCAGGAGGTGCTCGCCCTGGCTGTCCAGTTTCCAGGCATAGCCCAGTTGTGCGCCGTAGTTGTTGCCGTTTCGCTTCAACAGGGCTTGATTGGCGAGAGACAAGCCTTGCGCTTGCCCGCTTTGCTCATTGTCCAGTTTTTGACGGGAATAATTGACGCTGGCGCTGAACGGCGTGTCCAGAATGTCGGACCATCCCAGCGTCAGGCCCATGCTTTTCAGCTTGCCGTCCTGGCGAGCGGCGTTCAAGACGTAGGGATCAAGCCATACCTCGCTCTGGCCATAAGTCAGCGCGGCGGCCACCGCTCCGGCTTGCGGCAACTGCTGGCGGACGCCCAGTTGCAGACCGCCGCCGGCGGCGAAGGTGCTGGTATTGGATGGCGATAGGAAGAGCTGGGTGCCGGTGCCGGCGAAGCCATAGCGCCATTCGCCGTCGATGAGTGGGGCGACGCCGGATTGAGAGTCGGGCGATTGCGCCAGGCCGCGGGCGATGGGCTTGCCGTCGTTGGGCGCTTTCAGAAAATTGCTTGCCAGTTGGTAGCGGCTGAGGCCCAGTTGGAAAGATCCGGAAAAGCCGCTTGCCGATTGTTCGTTTTCCGCCGCGGCAGCCAGCAAGGGAATGCTTGCCAGCATGAATACGACATAATGTTTCATTGAATTTTCCTTTGCATGGCGTCAAGAAGGCGGGGGCGGCGAGTGGCGCCTCCCGGAAATGCGTTTGTAATTTCCGGTGCGTAGCTTCCGAGGAATAGACAAATCGCAACCATCCCGTTTGCATGGCGTAGTATGGGCATGTCAACCTTTGGCAAAGCCAAAGACCGTTGCGGCGAGAACGAAAATGCATTTATTGATCATTGAGGATGACCTGGACTTGGGCCGGGCTTTGCAGGCCGCGCTGAAGGCCGAGGCGGTGACGACCGAATGGTCGCGCAAGCTGGCGGATGCCGAGGCCTTGTTCGAGCCGGACCGTTTCGATTGCGTGCTGCTGGACTTGGGCCTGCCGGACGGCAGCGGCTTGGCCTTGTTGCGCGCCTGGCGGGCTAGGCAGATCGCTGTGCCGGTGATCATGATCACGGCCAGCGCCGATTTGAGCGACAAATTGGCCGGCTTGGATGACGGCGCCGACGATTATCTGTGCAAGCCGTTCGCGGTGTCGGAAATGCTGTCGAGAGTGCGGGCGGTGTGCCGCCGCAGCGCCCGCCAGGCCAGCGAGGTCTGGAGCCTGGGCGCGCTCAGGCTCAAGCCTAACGCGCATCTGGCCTGGCTGGATGGTTCGGCGCTGGATTTATCGCCGCGCGAGTTCCGTCTGTTGGTGGAGCTCGCGCGCGACCCGAGCCGGATTGTGTCGAAAACCTTGCTGGGCCAGCGGCTGGAACCGCTTGGCGATATCGTTGACGGCGCGACGATAGAGGTGCATTTGTCCAATCTGCGCCGCAAGATAGGCGCCGAACGCATTCGCACCGTGCGCGGGGTGGGTTATCAATATGTGGTTTGAACGGGCGCGCGAGGTGTTCGCACCATCGTTGACGAGGCGAGTCTTGCTCGCCTTATTGTTGGCTTTCGCCCTGTTATGGCTGGTGCTGGTCGGCCGGGACTATGTCCAGGGCATGGCCTTGGACACGCGGCGGGAATCGCTGCTGGAAGCGACTGACATGCTGGCCTTGGTATTGGCGCAAGAGGCGCCCGGCGCGATGATGCCGGCGCTGGCGACATCGGAGCGCTTGATCAACGCCTCCCGCCGACGCAATGTGTCGTCGCAGCTTGAGTATCCCGGCGATTTGCTGATCTTGCTGCGCGAGCCGCGCAGCGGGAAGTGGCTCTATGCCTCGGCTGGCATGCGCGCGCATGCCGCGGACCTGCTAAAGGCTGACTTGGCGCAGGTGCGGGTGCGCATCGGCGGCAGGGCATTCTGGGTGGCCGAGCGCGTGTATCCGCAGGGCAGGCTGGCGGTATTCGAGCCGGAAGTTGGCGACGCGGCGGTGCTCCCTTATTTGACCCGCCAATATGTCGCGCCATTGGCCATCGCCTTTCCCTTGATCCTGTTGCCGCTGTGGTTCGCCGTGGCGCGCGGTTTGCGGCCGCTGCGGCGTTTGGCCGATTATCTGAACCGCCGCTCGGCGGATGACTTCACTCCTTTGACCATGCGTTTGCCTTATCGGGAACTGAGGCCCATCGTCCTGGCGCTGGACCAGTTGCTGAAGAGAAGCCGCGACAGCATCGCGCGCGAACGGGCCATCGTGCAGGATGCCGCGCATGAAATGAGGACGCCGCTGGCTGTGATTTCCACCCAGGCGCATGTATTGGCCGGCGAGGATGACGCCGCGGCGCGGCGGCAAAGTTTGGCCGCCTTGGAGCAGGCGGTGGCCCGCCACTCTCATTTGGTGCAACAGCTATTGAGGCTGGCGGCGCTAGAGGGAGGAGAGGAAGAAAGGCGGCAGTCGGTCGATCTGGTCGAGGTGGCGCGCAATGCCTTGATCGGCCTGTCGCCGCAGGCGGAGGCGAAAGGCATGGCGCTGGAGCTGGATTCCCCGGATGGCTTGCCGGCTAGTCTGGCCTTGGTCGCCTTTCTCTCCATTTTGGATAATTTGCTGGCCAATGCCGTGGCGTATGGCCGGCCGGGCGGCCGTGTGCGCGTGCGGCTCGCCGCGGCTTCCGGACAGGTTGAACTGGCGGTGGCGGATGATGGTCCCGGCATCGCGGCTGAGGACAAGCCGCATCTGTTCGAGCGTTTTTACCGGGGCAAGATGGCATCTGCGCCGGGTTCCGGCCTGGGGCTCGCCATTGTTTGGCAGGCGGTGCGGGCGCAGGGCGGCCGCATCCGGATGGAGGAGGGGCTGGAAGGCCGGGGTGTGGCGTTTCATGTCAGTCTGCCGTTGTCGCCTGTGGATTAGGCCGGCACGGCGCTTTGTCCAAGCACCTTTGGGTGCTATTTTTTTGCGTAAATTTATACAAAATGTCTAATTTTTTAAATTTGACATAGGGTGTGACGAATTTGAGACAGGTAATTTCTTTCAAATTTGACCTTGTGTCTCATGTTTGAGTAGTCTGCTTGAAAACATGCTGCAGGAGCACATCGATGCAAGTGGATATTGAACGACTGGTTGCGGACTTTGGCGGACCGGGCAAGCTGGCCGACGAGTTGAACCGTTTGTTCCCCGAGGATCAGGTGAGCCGGGCAGCGATATACAAATGGAGGGAACGCGGCAGCCTGCCGCTGGCCCAGCTGAGCCGGCTGGCGCAGCTGGCCGCCGGCCAGGGCAGGCGCTTTGATTTCAACGACTATCTGGTCGGCGAGCCGGCACAGGGAGTAGGGAGAACTATCGACATGGGCGACCGCCTCTACATATTCGACACCACCTTGCGCGATGGCGAGCAATCGCCGGGCGCCTCGATGAGCAAGGAAGAGAAGATCCGCATCGCGCGCCAGCTGGAGCGGCTGGGCGTGGACATCATCGAGGCCGGTTTCGCCGCGGCCAGCCCGGGCGATTTCGACGCCATCCATGCGATCGCCGAAACGATCAAGGACTCCACCGTTTGTAGCCTGGCGCGCGCCAACGAACGCGACGTGCGCGCCGCCGGCGAAGCGATCAAGCCGGCCGCCCGCGGCCGCATCCACACCTTCATCGCCACCAGCCCCATCCATATGGAAAAGAAGCTGCGCATGAGCCCGGACGAGGTGGTGGCGGCGGCGGTGAAGGCGGTGCAGATCGCCCGCGAATACACCGACGACGTCGAATTCTCCGCCGAAGACGCGCTGCGTTCCGACATCGACTTCCTGGCCCGCATCTTTGGCGCGGTGATCGAGGCCGGCGCCACCACGCTGAACGTGCCGGACACCGTCGGCTACGCCGTGCCGCGGCTGACCGAGGCCTTTTTCCGCGAACTGATCGCCCGCACCCCGGGCGGCGACAAGGTGATCTGGTCCGCCCACTGCCATAACGACTTGGGCATGGCGGTGGCCAACAGCCTGGCGGCGGTGCTGGGCGGCGCGCGCCAGGTGGAGTGCACCATCAACGGCCTGGGCGAGCGCGCCGGCAACGCCAGCCTGGAAGAGATCGTGATGGCGGTGAAGACGCGCCGCGACGTGTTCGGCATAGATAGCCGCGTCGACGCCACCCAGATCGTGCCGGCGTCCAAACTGGTGTCCACCATCACCGGCTACCCGGTGCAGCCGAACAAGGCCATCGTCGGCGCCAACGCCTTCGCCCACGAGTCCGGCATCCACCAGGACGGCGTGCTGAAGCATCGCGAAACCTACGAGATCATGTCGGCGGAGTCGGTGGGCTGGAGCGCCAACCGTCTGACCTTGGGCAAGCTGTCCGGCCGCAACGCCTTCAAGACCAAATTGGCCGAGCTGGGCATCGTGTTGGACAGCGAGGAGGCGCTCAACGCCGCCTTCGCCCGCTTCAAGGAGCTGGCGGACAAGAAACGCGAGATTTTCGATGAAGACTTGCACGCGCTGGTGTCGGACGAGATGGTGTCCATCGTGCAGGAGAATTTCAAGTTCGTGTCGATGAAGATCATGACCGAAACCGGCGAAGCGCCGCAGGCCAGCATCGTGTTCGTCGAGCATGGCGAGGAGCGCCACGCCGAGTCCAGCGGCTCCGGCCCGGTGGACGCGGCCTTCAAGGCGATAGAGAGCGTGGCCGGCAGCGGCGCCGAGCTGGAGCTGTATTCAGTCAATGCCATTACCAAGGGCACGGAATCCCAGGGTGAAGTGACCGTGCGCCTGGCGCGCGACGGCCGCATCGTCAACGGCCAGGGCGCCGACACCGACATCATCGTGGCCAGCGCCAAGGCCTATCTGTCGGCCTTGAACAAGCTGTCCATGGAGGAAAAAGTCAGCGCCCAGGCCATCGTTTAAAACTTTTTCCCGGCGCGGCCAGACGGCGCCGAGGGGAGGCGGCAAGGTTTTCCATCCCGGCCTTGTCGTTGCGCCCAACGGACCGTCCAGCCAAGCCGACAGGCTTTCACTTCCATCCGCGCGTGAAATCCTGCGCAGGCCTATCCGGCCAACCCACTCGCGCCCGCGCCCACAAGGCCGACGGCACGAAGCCGACCCACGAGGTCGGCTTCGGTCCGTCGACGGCGCGCCTCTCTTTCAGGCGGCCAGCGCGGCCCGCGCCGGCTGCAGCTGCCGGCGATAGCCCGCCATCTTGCTCCAGTGCACGATCCACAGCACCAATGCCGGGATGGCGGCCAGGGCGTTGATGTAAGGCACCAGGCACAGCACCTGCAGGATCACCAGCGCCAGGCTGATGCCGAAGCCGCCATCCCCGGGCAGTTGGCGTTGCGCCAATTCCCGCTTCAGCGCCGCGGATAGCTGAAGGATGTAAACCATATACCAGATCCAGCCCAGGCCGGGGATCAGCGCCAGCCAGATCAGTCCGCCGGGGAAGGGCCGGATTGTCTCGTCGACGACGCCCATAGCCTGCTGCAGCGTCAGGAAGTAGAAAATGCTGATCGCCAGCGCCAGCGCGCCCATGACCACCAGCATCATGATGCCCATGCCGGCAAGCGCGGCGAAGGCGTCTATATCGCTCATGACAGACTCCCGAGTGAGGTGAAGGAGCGGCGATTCTTTCATGACGATGGCGTTGCGGTGTGGCATGCTGGCATTTTTGCCGAAGCCCCCAACCGAGCGATGCATTCCTTGCAAACCGGCGACCTTATCGCCAGCTTCAGTCCTTCTTTCCCGATTACCGCGCGGCAGCCCGCACGCTATCGGCGCGCGGTCGAATTTCTCGCTGCACAGGGCATGCGTTTCCTGCCTGGCCAACTGACCGGCCGCGACGATCATTACCGCTCGGCCTCACCGCGCGAGCGCGCCGAAGAGTTGAACGCCTTGCTGCGCAACCGCGAAGTGCGTTGCATCCTGTCCACCATAGGCGGCAGCAATAGCAATGCCATGCTGCCCTATCTGGACTACGAGGCATTCCGGCGCGATCCCAAGATCGTGGTGGGCTATTCCGACGCCACCGCGATTCTGCTGGCCTTGTACGCCAAGACCGGGGTGCCCACGTTCTATGGCCCCGCGCTGGTGGCGTCGTTGGGCGAGTTCCCGCCTGTGGTGGAGGAAACCTGGCGCTATTTCGCCGCCATCGCCATGGACAGTCCAGACTACCCTCTGGTTTTGCCGACGCCGACGCATTGGACGGATGAGCGCTTGCCGTGGGAAAGCCAGGATCGCGCCAAGGTTCTGCGGCCTAACCAGTGGCGTTGCATGCAGCCGGGACAGGCAGAGGGGCGCTTGATAGGCGGCAATCTCAACACCCTGTACGGCTTTCTGGCCAGTCCGTATTTCCCGGCTTTGCGCCAAGGCGATATTTTGCTGTTGGAAGATGGCTTGAAGGACGCGGCCACGGTGGAAAAGAACTTCGCCATGCTCAAGCTGGCCGGCGCGTTCGACCTGGCTGGCGCGGTGCTGCTGGGCAAGCACGAGGGCTTCGACGACTGCGGCACCGGCCGTTCGCCTGCCGATATCCTGCTGGAAATTCTGGATGGCCAGCCCTTGCCTATCTTGGCGGACTTCGACTGCTGCCATACCCATCCCATGCTGACGTTGCCGCTGGGCGTGCGGGCGCGCGTGGATGCCGCGGCATTGCGGGTGGAATTGCTGGAAGATTGGCGCGCGCTGGTGTAGAACAGCGGTCCCGGCCGCAGCGGCCGGCCATCCGACGATAGCGCAAGACAGGGAGCGAGCATGAGCCAGGGCTTTTTCATCACCGGCACCGACACCGAGATCGGCAAGACCCATTCCGCCGTCGAATTGATCCGCCTGCACCAAGGGCAAGGCCGGCGCGTGCTGGCGATGAAGCCGGTGGCGTCCGGCTGCGACATCCTGCCGGACGGCAGCTGGCTCAACGACGATGTGGCGCGGCTGACCGCAGCCACCGGCCAGACGGACCTCGATCTGATGAACCCCTACCGTTTTCTGCCTCCGGTTTCGCCGCACATCGCCGCGCGCGAGGCCGGCGTGGAAATCGATCTGGCCCGCATCCGCGAGCATTACGCGCGGCTGGCCGCTCAGGCCGACATCGTGCTGGTGGAAGGCGCGGGCGGTTGGCTGGCCCCTTTATCGGACACGCTGTTCATGGAGGACCTGGCGCGCGAACTGGCCCTGCCGGTCATCCTGGTGGTGGGCATGCGGCTGGGTTGCATCAACCACGCCTTGCTGACGGCGCGCGCGGTGGCGGACAGCGGCCTGCGGTTGGCCGGCTGGGTGGCCAATTGCGCGCAGCCGCCGCAGGCGGCTTACGCGGAGAACCTGGCCACGCTCAAACGCCACATCCCGGCGCCGCTGCTGCTGGACATCCCTTACCGTCCTTCCTGAGGGCGAGTGGGGAACATTGCGCGGATGCGCTTGCCCGAGCGAGATGTCGTTTTTTTACCGGATGCCCGTATGAAGAAAACCGTTATGTCCGCCAGCCTGTTGTTGGCAGGCAGCCTGCTGGCCGCCGCCGCGCAGGGCCGCACTGTTTGCACCGTCATCGCCGCAGGCGACAGTGGACGCGTCTTGCGGCAAGAGGGCGATTGCGCGACGCGCGTCACGCCCGCTTCCACTTTCAAGATCGCGCTGGCGGTGATGGGCTATGACGCCGGCCTGCTGCGGGATGAGCACGCGCCGCTGCAACCCTATCGGCAGGGTTATGCGGACTGGGGCGGCGATAATTGGCGCCAACCCACCGATCCGACGCGCTGGCTCAAATACTCCGTAGTCTGGTATTCGCAACTGCTGACGCGGCAGTTGGGCGAGGACAAGCTGGCGCGCTATGCCCGCGCCTTCGGCTACGGCAACGGCGATTTTTCCGGCGACCCGGGCAAGCGCAATGGCCTGGAACGCGCCTGGATAGGCTCTTCGCTGAAAATCTCGCCGCTGGAGCAAGTCGCCTTTCTCTACAAGCTGCTGAAAGACCAGCTGCCGGCTTCCCGCCCGGCGCAGGAGATGACGCGGCGCATCGTGGAACGGGTGACCTTGCCGGACGGTTGGACCATTCATGGCAAGACTGGCATGGCTTACCCGCGGCTGGCAGACGGCAGCCAGGATCTGGAACGCCCTTACGGCTGGTTCGTCGGTTGGGCGGAGCAGGGCGGGCGCAGGATGGTGTTCGCCAGACTGATCCAGGATGAGGGCAAGACGGAGGGCACGGCCGGCGTGCGCGCGCGCGAAGCCTGGCTGCGGGAATGGCCGGGCCTGGCGGCGGGTTTGCCGCGCTGAACCTTCAAACTTCCATCAGCGCGTTGGCCAAGGCCATGAACGGCGCCTGTTCATGCGCGTACAGCTTGTCGACGCGGAGGGCGAGCTGACGCGCCAGATTGCGCAGCCGCCAGCGCGTTTCGCCTATCACGCACCATAGTTCGCGCATCAGCTCGTCATCCTTCTGGTCATGCGGCAGCTCTCCGGCGCCGGTGCTGGAAATGGCCCGCTGTATGGTGTTGAAGCGCTGCATGCTGCCGTCCAGCAGCTTGCGCGCGGGCGGGGACATGCCGATGCCAAGCTCGGTCATCGCCCAGAAGCGCTGGGTCAGCCGGCCTATCTGTTGCAGCAGCGCCTGCATTTGCTTGGACAGATCGGGCACGTCGACGGCGGGCGCCTGCAGGCTTTTGCTGCTGAGCCGGTTGATCCGGCACAGCGTGGAAACGATGTCGTAGTCGAACTCTCCGGGCAGAATTTTCAACGCGATGTCTATCCGCTGCGGGAAGAATGGCTGCCGTCCCAGCAATTGGCAGATAGTGTCGGCCAGCATCAGGATCTGGCCGCCCTGGTTCAGTTTGTCGCCTTGCGCGCTGAGCGGGTAGCCGCTGCCGTCCAGCCGCTCATGGTGCTGCAGGATGGCCATCGCCACCGGCCTGGGCGTTTGCAGATCGCCCAGCGCCAGTAGCAGCTGGCAGCCTAGCACCGGATGGTTGACTACATGGCGCCACTCTTCCGGCTGCAAGGTGTGTTGGGCGGCCAGGTAGGACGGATCGATGTACAGCTCTCCGATGTCGTGCATCAGCGCGGCTATGGCGAGCTGCTGCTGCTCCAGCGCAGACAGGTTCAGATGCCTGGCCAGGCCTATCGCCAGCAGGCAAACGCGCAGGGCGTGGTCCAGCTCGCCTTGCTGATGCATGATGGCCAGCCAGATGGCGATGGCGCCGCGCAAGGGCAGCATTTTCAGGATGGCGACGCTGGTGGCGCATTCGTCGGCATGCCCCAGCAGCGCCTGCAGAAAGCGCGAGTCTTGCAGCAACTGGCGGCTGCGTTGCGGCAGCAGCAAGCGCGGCTCGAACTCGTCTATCTTCAGCAATTTTTCCAGCGGCTGCCGCAAGCGCCGCTCCCTCAAGCGTTCCGGCCAGCTGGCGTCCGGCGAGCTGCCTGCCGGCAGCAGCAACAGGCCTTCCCGGTCCAGCGCATCCTCCGTCAGGACGGGCTTGCAGTCCTCGGGCAGGGCCAGCAGGCGGCCTAGCCAGTGGGGATTGACCGTAGTGAAGTCATGGTCGCGCATCGGTGGCGGGCATTCATAAAGAAGGACGGGCGTTCTTCAGTTAAGGCGATTTGATCGCGCATGCAAGGCTCCGGTACGCACTTATCCGTATGTCTCGCTGCGAGCAGCCGCATCATGACGCTTTCTTGTTTTTCCCGTCCGGCTTTCTACGATGAAAGCATGTCGACTTAAGCCGACACGCTGTGCATGCATTGTTTGGTCATTTGACCCGGGGGGCGACATGTCTTGTCTGCGCATTCCTTTTTCATGCTGGCTGTCGTGGATCGCGCCTGCCGCCGCGGCCGCGGAGATCAATCTGCAGGAGCCCGCCACGCCGCTGGCGCGCACGGAATACCACCTGCACACGCTGTTGTTGATCATCACCGGCGTCATTTTCCTGCTGGTTTTCCTGGTGATGCTGTATTCCATCGTCCGCCATCGCAAGGCGGCCGGCCACCAGGCCAAGCAGTTTCACGAAAATACCGCGGTGGAGATAGTCTGGACCGTGGTGCCGCTGCTGATCCTGGTGCTGATGGCGCTGCCCGCCACCCGCGCCGTGCTGGCGCAGAAGAGCACGCGCAGCGAGGACATGACGATCAAGATCACCGGCTATCAGTGGAAGTGGCGTTACGACTATCTGGACGACAACTTCGGTTTCGTCAGTCACCTGTCCACGCCGCGCGAGGCGATAGAGGGCAGCATCGCCAAGCCGGCGAACTATCTGCTGGAGGTGGACGAGCCGCTGGTGGTGCCGACGCAGCGCAAGATCCGGCTGCTGCTGACCGCCAACGACGTCATCCATTCCTGGTGGGTGCCGCAACTGGGCGTCAAGCAGGACGCCATTCCCGGCTATCTACGCGATAGCTGGATGCTGATAGACAAGCCTGGCATTTACCGCGGGCAGTGTTCCGAGCTGTGCGGCAAGGATCATGGCTTCATGCCCATCGTGGTGGAGGCAAAGTCTCCCGAGGACTACGCCAAGTGGCGCGAAGCCAAGATCAAGCAGCAGGCGGCCGGCACCGACGATCCCAACAAGGCATGGCAACTGGCGGACCTGAAAGCCCGCGGCGAGAAGATCTACGCCCAGAACTGCATCCCCTGCCATCAAGCCAATGGCAAGGGCATTCCAGGCACCTTCCCGGCGCTGGACGGCTCGCCCATCGTCACCGGGGACAAGGCCGCGCATATCGAGATCGTGCTGTTCGGCGGCAAGAAGAACCCGGCGATGGCGGCTTGGGGCAAGCAACTGTCCGATACCGACATCGCGGCGGTGATCACCTACGAGCGCAACAGCTGGGGCAATCACACCGGCCAGGTTGTGCAGCCCAAGGAAGTGAAGGCTGCCCGCGGCAAGGCCGCATAAGGAGGCGTCATGGCAATCGCGGAAACCACCCACCCCGGCGGCGCGCACCATGGCAGGCCGCATGGCCTGCTGCGCTGGCTGATGGCCACCAACCACAAGGACATCGGCACGATGTACCTGTGGTTCTCGTTCACCATGTTCCTGACCGGCGGCGTGCTGGCGCTGTGCATCCGCGCCGAGCTGTTCAGCCCGGGGCTGCGCTTCTTCCAGCCCGAGCTGTTCAACCAGCTGACCACGCTGCACGGCCTGATCATGGTGTTCGGCGCCATCATGCCGGCCTTCACCGGCATGGCCAACTGGATGCTGCCCATGATGATAGGCGCGCCGGACATGGCCTTCGCGCGGATGAACAACTGGAGCTTCTGGCTGCTGCCGCCGGCCGCGCTGCTGTTGCTGCTGTCGTTCGCGGTGCCGGGCGGCGCGGCGGCGGCCGGCTGGACGCTGTACGCGCCCTTGTCCACCCAGCTGGGCGTGGGCATGGATCTGACCATCTTCGCCATCCACATCCTCGGCATCAGCTCCATCATGGGCTCGATCAACATCATCGTCACCATATTAAACCTGCGCGCGCCGGGCATAACGCTGATGAAGATGCCGATGTTCGCCTGGGCGTCGCTGATCACCGCCTATCTGATCATCGCGGTGATGCCGGTGCTGGCCGGCGCGGTCACCATGGTGCTGACAGACCGCCATTTCGGCACCCATTTCTTCAATGCCGCCGGCGGCGGCGACCCCATCCTGTATCAGCACGTCTTCTGGTTCTTCGGCCATCCCGAGGTTTACATCATGGCGCTGCCGGCCTTCGGCATCGTCAGCCAGGTGATACCTACCTTCGCGCGCAAGCCGCTGTTCGGCTACACCTCCATGGTGTACGCCACCAGTTCCATCGGCGTGTTGTCCTTCATGGTATGGGCGCACCATATGTTCGTCACCGGCATGCCGGCCACTGCCCAACTGTTCTTCATGTACGCGACGATGCTGATCGCGGTGCCCACCGGCGTGAAGGTGTTCAACTGGATCGCAACCATGTGGCAGGGAGCGATGAGTTTCGAGACGCCCATGCTGTTCGCCATCGGCTTCATCCTGTTGTTCACCATAGGCGGCCTGTCCGGCATCACCTTGAGCGTGGCGGCGGTGGACGTGCAGCTGCACGGCAGCTACTACGTGGTGGCGCATTTCCATTACGTGCTGGTGGCCGGCGCGCTGTTCAGCCTGTTTTCCGCCATCTACTACTGGTTTCCCAAGATGAGCGGCCGGATGTACCACGAGGGGCTGGGCAAGCTGCATTTCTGGTGGTCGATGATCTGGTTCAACGTCACCTTCTTCCCCATGCACTTCCTGGGCCTGGCCGGCATGCCGCGGCGGATTCCCGATTACGCGCTGCAGTTCACCGAATTCAACCGCATCGCCAGCGTCGGCGCCTTCATGTTCGGCCTGGGCCAACTGATTTTCCTGTTCAACATCCTGCATTCGCTGCGCTACGGCAAGCAGGCGCCGCAGCGGCCGTGGGAGGGCGCCAACACGCTGGAGTGGGAGCTGCCGACACCGGCGCCGTACCACAGCTTTGAGCATGCGCCGCAAGTGGAGGCTGGCGAAAACGGCGTGATCCTGTCCTGCCGCGAGGGCGGGGCGGGAGCGCGCCATTAAGGGGGCGAGCATGGATGCCGCATGGCTGCAGCGTCGCAATCGCCTGCTGATGCGCAAGCTGATCGTGATTTCCGCGCTGATGTTCGGTTTCGCCTGGCTGTTGATTCCGCTGTACCGGGTGATTTGCGAGCAGACCGGACTCAACAACGTGGTCAAGGCCGATGCGCTGGAGCAGGGGGATTTGCAGGCGGCGGACGCAACGGTGGAGATGACTTTTGATTCCACGGTCCAGCCTGGCCTGCCATGGCAGGTGCGGCCTTTGACCACGTATTTGAAGGTCAAGCCGGGCACTTTCGTCCAGGTGCAGTACCGGATCACCAACGCCAGCCGGCGCGTGGTGGTGGGGCAGGCCATCCCGCGCTATCTGCCGGCCGAGGCGGGAGAGTATGTGAAGAAACTGGAGTGTTTCTGTTTTACCCAGCAGCGTTTCGAACCTGGGCAGACCAGAACCTTCCCCGTGGTGTTCGTGGTGGATCGCAAGCTGCCGGCCGCCATCGCCGGCATCACGCTGGCCTACACCGTGTTCGACGTGCCGGGACAGGACGGCAAGCCGTCATGAGCTGGCTGCAAGGCGTCAAGGCGGTGCTGGGCGCCTTCATCGGCGTGCGCAAGGGCCGGTCGGCCCAGTCGGATGTGAGATTGCGGCCGTGGCAGTTGATCGCGACCGCGCTGTTATTGGCCGCCGCGCTGGTCGTCGCGCTGCTGCTGCTGGTGTCCTGGGTAACGCGCTAGGAGAGAGCAAATGAGCGTTGAGGAGCAGGATCGTTATTTCGTGCCGGAGCCGTCGCGCTGGCCCATGGTGGGCGCGGTGGCATTGTTCTGCATGGGTTTGGGCGCGGCCTTCGCGGTCAACGGCATGCTGCTGGGCAAGCTTTCCCTGGCCCTGGGCTTTCTGATACTGGTATTCATGCTGGTGGGCTGGTTCGGCGACGTGATACGCGAGAGCCGGCTAGGCGTCTATATGCGGCGCGAGGACATGTCGTTCCGCTGGGGCATGGGCTGGTTCATTTTTTCCGAAGTGATGTTCTTCGGCGCGTTTTTCGGCGCGCTGTTCTGGGTGCGTACTGTGTCGGTGCCTGTGCTGGGCTCGCTAGACTACAAGATGCTGTACCCGGATTTCGAGGCATCCTGGCCGCTGTCCACCGGCCCCGGCATCACCCAGGCCTACCAGGCGATGGAGGCCTGGGGTTTGCCGGCGCTGAACACGCTGATTCTGCTTAGCTCCGGCGCCACGGTCACTTGGGCGCACTGGGGGCTGCTGCAGGGCAAGCGCGCCCAGCTCAAGCTGGGGCTGCTGTGCACGGTGCTGCTGGGCTGCACCTTCCTCGGACTGCAGGCGCACGAGTACGGCCAGGCCTTCTCCAATCTGCATCTGACGTTGGCCTCAGGCGCTTACGGCATGACCTTTTTCATGCTGACTGGTTTCCATGGCATGCATGTGTTGCTGGGGTCCATCATCTTGTTTGTGGTATGGCTGCGCTCGCTGAAGGGCGATTTCGACGCCAGCCACCATTTCGCCTTCGAGGCCGCCAGCTGGTACTGGCACTTCGTGGACGTGGTATGGCTGCTGCTGTTCATCTTTGTTTACTGGCTTTGAGCGGACTCGCGCAGCCGCCGAGGGAGTTTTGCGTCAAGCGATGGCGCGGCGGCTAGCCTGCCGCGCCTCAGGTCAGGCGGAGGGAGTTCTTGGGCGGAAAGCGTTTGCGCTGGCCTTAGATCTGGTGGGGGCGCCACCAGCCGAACAAGGCGCCCAGCAGCAATAGCAGAAACAGGCCTATGGACAGGCCGACCCGCAATGTCAGGGAGCGGACCAGGCGTTGGGAACCGTGTTCGGCTTTCATCAGGCCGGTCAGGCCCCAGAACAGTGCGAGAACAATACAGGCAAGCAACAACAGGATGACGAGTTTCATGGCCGTGTCCCCATCTGATTTCAAGCCGGAACGCAAGTCCGGCGCCGGGTGGCAGCAAGCGCTATGGATAGCGCTGCTGCTGATCGTCTTGATTCCCTATGCCTTGGCAGTATGGCAGTGGCGGCGGGGGCAGGACAAGGAGGCTTTGCTGCGCTCGCTGACCAATGCGATGAGCACGCCCCCGGTGGCGCTGGTATACCGCGATGCGGAGCCTCCGCCGGAATTTACGCGGGTGAAGCTGAGCGAGGCCGCGCCGGCCGGACCGGTGATCGAGTTGCGCAACAGTTATCTAGCCGGGCAAAGCGGCCGCCGGATCCTGCAGCCGTGGCGGCTGGGGCGCGATCAGTCGCTGGTTCTGATCGATCTTGGATGGCTGGTGGATGGCGTCAGGGCTCCCGCCTTTGCGCCAGGGAAAATCCAGCTCCAGGGCTACCGGATGCCGATGCCGCGCCACTATGTGCTGTCCGGCGCGCAACAGGGCGTGGCGGGACCAGTAGACCAGATAGACGAGGCCGCCTTGCATCTGCGTTATCCGGGACGTTGGTTTCAAGGCGTGGTGGTGCTGGAGAACTCGCCGGATCCTCTGATGCATTGGCCTGTCGTGCCGGAGTTCATGCCCGACCGGCATTACGCCTACGCGACGCAATGGCTGCTGCTGGGCGTGTGTTTGAGCGGGCTGTGGTGGCTGCTGTGGAGGCGTCGCCATGAAATCCATGAATAGAGGACGGGCAATGCTGCTGGGCATGGGTTTGCTGTGCCTGGCGCCAGTGCTGGCGGCATGGCTTGCCTTCGTTCTGCTGCCGCCGGCGGGCGGAGCCAGTTATGGGCAGTTGTTGCCGACGCAGCCGTTCGCTGGTGCAGAACATCCGCAGTGGCCGCGTGGCCAATGGGTATTGGCGGCGACGTTGGGCTCGGATTGCCGGGACCGTTGTCGCCAGCGCTGGCTGGCGATGAAGCAGATCGAGAAGGCGCAGGGAGAGGCGGCGGGACGGCTGACCCGGGTGGCCCTGTTGGTTTCGGCGCGGCCGAAGGACCTGGATGTGCCCCATGCCCTGCCGCATGCGCCGGAGCGAGTCCTGCTGGCAGGGAGGCAAGGTTTCTACCTGGTGGACCCCTTGGGCAATCAGGTGCTGTTTTACCGGGATGGCGCAGATCCGCGCCGGATCATCGATGAAGTGGCGAAAGTCTTGAAAGTGAACAATGGGCTAGGCTGAGCCGGGGCGGACCGGCGGACTCGCAGTGCGAAGAGGGGGGACCCTTGCCATGCGCAGACTGATTTGGGCGGCCTTGCTGCTGGCCGCGATCGTGGTGCCCTTGGGCGCCTATGTCAGATTGTCCCACGCCGGACTGGGCTGTCCGGACTGGCCTGGCTGCTACGGCCGGATCAGCCCCGCCCACGCCGAGACCAGCATACGGCAAGCCCAGGCGCTGATGCCGGACGGGCCGGTCAGCCTGGGCAAGGCATGGAGGGAAATGCTGCACCGCTATCTGGCCGGCACGCTGGCTCTCCTGATCGTCCTGATCGCCTGGCGGGCTTGGAGGGAGCGGTGCCAGCGGCTGCCGGCCAGTCTGCTGCTGGCGGTGGTGGCCGGCCAAGCCATGCTGGGCATGCTGACGGTCACTCTGTTGTTGCGGCCGGCCGTCGTCACCGCTCATCTGCTGGGCGGCATGGCAACCCTGCAAATGCTGGCGTGGATGGCGTTTTCTCCCCGCCTGGCGGCGGTCCGGGCTCCTGCGGCGTTGCGGCGGCTGGCCGCGATGCTGGCATCGGCCCTGATGCTGCAATTGCTGCTGGGCGGCTGGGTGTCCAGCAATTACGCCGCCCTGGCCTGCCAGGGTTTTCCGGCATGCAATGGACAGAGCTGGCCACCGCTGCGTTTCGACCAGGCCTTCCACGTGTTTCGCGAATTGGGCGCCGCGCCGGATGGCAGCCTGCTCGACTTCGCCAGCCTGGTGACCATACATTGGCTGCACAGGCTGGGTGCGTTGCTGGTGTCCCTGCTGTTGTTGGCTTTGTCAGCTCAAGGGTGGCGGGAGCGCGCGCTGAGGCCGCATATCGCCTGCCTGGGCGCGGCATGGGCGCTGCAAATTGGGCTGGGCATCGCCAATGTGCATTGGCAGCTGCCCTTGCCGTTGGCGGTGGCGCACAACGCGGGCGCGGCGCTGCTGCTGATGACGAGCCTGTTGTTGCTGTCCAGGCTGCGCGCGGCGGCGGAGCAGGGCGGCCGAGCGCCGGCCTGGCTGCCGGCCATGGGCAGGATGGAGCGGCCGGGAGAAGGGCGATGAGCGCGCTGGGGCTGCGCTTGTGGGGGCGTCAGGGGCAGGCGCTATGGCGGCTGGCCAAGCCCAGAGTGGTGGCGCTGATCGTATTCTGCGCGGTGATAGGCATGTTCTTGGCCAGTCCGGGCCTGCCTGAGGCCAGCGTGGTCGTTCCGGCCACGTTGGGCATTGCTCTGGTGGCAGGCGCGGCGGCCATGGTCAATTGCCTGGTGGAGCGCGGCATCGACGCCAGAATGCGGCGCACCGCCTGGCGTGCCACCGCCACCGGCGAGGTGGGCGCGGCGCAGACGCTGGTGGTCGCGCTGATGGCCGGCGGCATCGGCATGGCGCTGCTGGCCGCGTATTGCAACGCGCTGACGGCATGGCTGACGCTGGGAACTTTTGTTGGCTACGCCATTGTCTATACCCTATTGCTGAAGCCGAACACGCCGCAGAACATCGTGATCGGCGGCGCCAGCGGCGCGATGCCGCCTGTGTTGGGCTGGGCGGCTGTGACGGGAGAGGTCGGCCCATTCGCGCTGGCGCTGTTCCTGATCATCTATGCCTGGACGCCGCCGCATTTCTGGGCGCTGGCGCTGTACCGCCGCGATGACTATGCCCGCGCCGGCCTGCCCATGCTGCCGGTCACGCATGGCCAGCGTTTCACCACCTTGTCCATCCTGCTGTACAGCGCGCTGCTGGCCGCGATCACGCTGTTGCCGGCGGCGCTGGGAGAGGTGGGGCTGATTTATCTGGGCGCGGCCTGCGTCTTGAATGGCAGGCTGCTGTTCCTTGCCCTGAGCTTGCATCGCCAGTATGCTGACGCTGCCGCGCGCCGCATGTTCGCTTGGTCGATCTGGTATCTGACCTTGCTGTTTGCGGCTTTGTTATTTGATCATTACTGCTTGATGCCATTGACCTGATGTCCAAATTATTGAAATTCCTACTTGGCCTGTGCGTCATCGCGGCGCTGGCCGCTTGCGCGCCTCCCCGCATCGATTTCAAGGGAACGGCGATAAACGATGACTCCATGGGCGGCAGCTTTGCCCTGACCGATTTCCATGGCCAGCCGCGCAGCCTGGATGCCTACAAGGGCAAGGTCGTCGCGCTGTTTTTCGGTTATACGCATTGCCCTGATGTTTGTCCCACCACCATGCTGGAGTACGCTTCAGTGATGAAGCAGTTGGGCGAGGATGCCGACAAGGTGCAGGTGGTGTTCGTCAGCGTCGATCCGGAGCGCGACACGCCCAAGGTGCTGGCTGGCTACGTGCCGTATTTCGACAAGCGCTTCGTCGGCCTGACCGGCAGCCCGGAGCAGATCGAGCAGGTGAAGAAACAATACAAGGTGGTGGCGCAGAAAGTGCCGGCGCCGGGCGGCGGTTACAGCGTGGATCACAGCTCAGGCTCTTATCTGCTGGACCAGAACGGCAAACTGAGGGTGTTTGAAGCTTATGGCGCGCCGGCGGCCAGCCTGGCTTATGATATCAAGCAGTTGTTGCGCTAAACTTGGCGTATCGGATGCGCACCTGACAGACAGGAAAGTCGGAACATCGTGAGTAAGGACAATACTTCGGGCAACTCGGCAAGCACGCATCAGCCGCTGGATCTGGCCAAGTTCACGCTGGCCTCGCCGGCGGAGATCGCCCAGCATCTGAGCAATATCGCCAAGAACGGGCACATGGTGACGGTTTTCGCCAACAAGGGCAGAAATTTCATCCTGACCCGTTTGCTGGAGGTTGACTTCAAGACTGGCCAGTTCACTTTCGACTGGGGCGCTGAGGAAGAAACCAATCAGCAATTGCTGAGCAGCGAGCGCAATGTCTTTGTCTGCTCGCCGGAAGGCGTCAAGACGCAATTCGTTACCGGGCAGGTCAGCCAGACCATGCTGGACGGCCGGCCGGCTTTTGCCTGTCGCTTGCCGGAGCAGGTGATCAAGCTGCAGCGGCGCGAGTTTTTTCGCATACAGACGCCATTGAGCGCGCCGGTATTCTGTCATGTCGAGGATTTCGGCATGAGGGCGATAGACCTGGCGCTATTCGACATCAGCCTGGGCGGCATGAGCCTGTGGCTGCCGGGCGTAGACATGCTGGGCTTCGATATCGGCCAGCAGTACCGCAAGTGCACCATAGAGCTGAAGCCGTTTGGCACCTTGAACATCGGCATCGAGGTGCGCCACCGCCTGGCCGCGCGCATGCGCAACGGCAACGAGGCGATGCGGATCGGCTGCTCTTATCTGAACCTGACGCCGCCCATGGAAACCATGATCCAGCGCTATGTCGGCTTCCTCGAGCGGGAACGCCGCGCGCTGGTCGGCTAGACCGCGATTCATTTTAATTCTTTTAGCAGTAGAACAACATGAAGCTGACCATTGCCCTGTCCAAGGGCCGCATTTTTGAAGAAACCCTGCCCTTGCTGGCGGCTGCCGGCATCGTGCCGGCGGAAAATCCGGAATCCTCGCGCAAATTGATCATCGGCACCAATCTCCCCGAGGTGCAACTGGTGATCGTGCGCGCGTCCGACGTGCCCACCTATGTGCAATACGGCGCGGCCGACCTCGGCATCGCTGGCCGCGACGTGCTGATCGAGCATGGCGGCGCAGGCCTGTATCAGCCGCTGGACCTGAATATCGCCAAATGCAAGATGATGGTGGCGGTGCAAGAGGGATTCGATTACGACGCGGCGGTGCGACGCGGCGCGCGGCTGAAGATCGCCACCAAGTATCCGCAGATCGCGCGCGAGCACTTCGCCAAGAAGGGCGTGCACGTAGACATCATCAAGCTGTACGGCTCGATGGAGCTGGCGCCGCTGGTCGGCCTGGCCGACGCCATCGTCGATCTGGTGTCCACCGGCGGCACCCTGCGCGCCAACAAGCTGGTGGCAGTCGAGCACATCATAGATATCAGTTCGCGGCTGGTGGTGAACCAGGCCGCGCTGAAGCTCAAATACGACGCTATCCAGCCTGTGCTGGACGCCTTCGCCGGCGCGGTGCCGGTCTGATCCGCAACGCCGGTCAACCGAATGCGTCGGCCGGCGTTGCCCATATTTCTAGCATCAGAGAATCATTATGTTGAAACTGTCCTCCTCTCAGCCCGACTTCGCCGAGCGCCTGAAAGCGCTGCTGGCCTTTGAAACCGCGCAGGACCCCGCAGTAGACGCCGCCGTGGCGTCCATCTGCGCCGATGTCCATCATCGCGGCGATGCGGCGCTGGTGGAGTACACCAACCGTTTCGACCGCATGCAGGCGGGCGGCATGGCTGATCTGACGCTGTCCCGCGAGCAATTGGAAGCCGCCTGGCAGCGTCTGCCGGCCGACGTGCGCGACGCGCTGTCCGTCGCCGCAGAGCGTGTGCGCCGCTACCACGAGAAGCAACTGGCGCACAGCTGGAGCTATGAAGACGAAGATGGCACCTTGCTGGGCCAGCAGGTGACGGCGCTGGACCGCGTCGGCATCTACGTGCCGGGCGGCAAGGCCGCCTATCCGAGCTCGGTGTTGATGAACGCCATGCCGGCCAAGGTGGCCGGCGTCGGCGAAATCATCATGGTGGTGCCGACGCCGGGCGGCGAGCGCAATGACCTGGTGCTGGCCGCGGCCTATATCGCCGGCGTGGACAAAGTGTTCACTGTCGGCGGCGCCCAGGCGGTGGCCGCGCTGGCTTACGGCACGGAAACCGTGCCGCAGGTGGACAAGATCACCGGCCCCGGCAACGCCTATGTCGCCGCCGCCAAGCGTCGCGTGTTCGGCGTGGTGGGCATCGACATGGTGGCCGGCCCGTCCGAGATCCTGGTGATCTGCGACGGCGACACGCCGCCCGACTGGGTGGCGATGGACCTGTTCAGCCAGGCCGAGCACGACGAGATCGCCCAGGCCATCCTGTTGTGCCCGTCGGCGGACTATATCGCGCAGGTGGAAGCCTGCATCGCCAAGCTGCTGCCGTCCATGCCGCGCCGCGCCATCATCGAGCAGAGCCTCGCCAACCGCGGCGCGCTGATCGAGGTGCGCGATCTGGCCGAAGCCTGTGAAATAGGCAACTACATCGCGCCGGAGCATCTGGAGCTGTCGGTGGCCGATCCGGCCGCGCTGCTGCCGCAGCTGCGCCACGCCGGCGCTATCTTCATGGGCCGCTTCACCTCGGAAAGCCTGGGCGATTATTGCGCCGGCCCCAACCACGTGCTGCCGACCAGCCGCACCGCGCGCTTCGCCAGCCCGCTGGGTGTGTACGATTTCCAGAAGCGAAGCAGCCTGATCCGCGTGTCGCAAGCCGGCGCGCAGAAGCTGGGCCGCATCGCCAGCCTGCTGGCGCATGGCGAGGGCCTGACCGCCCATGCCCGCGCCGCCGAATTGCGTCTGGAGGACTGAAATCCGCCGCGGCATCGCCTAGGCTGGAAACATCGACCGCGTTCCTGACAAGGAAGCCATATGGCGTTGTGGCGCAGAGCGTTGCTGTTGGCGCTGGCCTTGCTGCTGTTGTGCGGCGGGGCGCAGGCCGAGGCGAAGCGGGTTTTCATCGTCAGCAGCTACCATCCGGAATACCAATGGGAGCGCGATTATCTGCAAGCCTTGTCCGCCAGGCTGTCGCCGCGCTGTCAGCTGGCTTTCTACAATCTGGACAGCAAGCGGCAGCCGGCCGATCAAGTGGCCAAGCGCGCGCGGATTGCGCTGGAGCGAGTACGCGTTTTTCATCCTGATCTTGTCATCGTTGGCGACGACGCCGCGTTGAAAAACGTGGGAACCGTGTTGGCGCCCTCTGGCGTGCCGGTGATTTTTCTCGGCATCAACAACAATCCGCGTAATTATTTTCCCGGCGGCATGCCTGGCAATGTCAGCGGCGTGCTGGAGCGGCCCTTGCTGTTGCGCAATCTGTTTGAGCTGGGGCATGCGGTGCCGGGCGCGCATCGGGCGCTGGCCTTGTTCGACACCGATCTGACCTCGGCGGTGATCCGCGACGAAACCTTTCTCGGTCATGACAGCATCCGCGTCGGCGATATCGACGTGGACATGGCGATGCTGGACAGTTTCGCCGATTGGAAGAAGCAGGTATTGGCGGCACCCGGCCGTTACCAGGTGATTTGGGTGGGTCTGTATTTCACCTTGAAGGATGACAAGGGCAAGGTAATGAACGGCGAGGAGGTGGTGCGCTGGACTGCGCAGAACGCCAAGCTGCCTTTGTTCGCCTTCTGGGACTTCGCGGTGGGACGGGGCAAGGCCGCCGGCGGACTGGTGCTGACCGGACGCGAGCAGGGCGAGGAAGCGGCCAAGATGGCCGAGGCGGTGCTGTTCAAAGGCAAGTCCTTGGCCGCCATGTTTCCGCTGGTGCCGTCGCAGGGCCAGTTTTTGTTCAGCCGCAGCGCCTTGCAGCGCTATCGCGTGCGGCTGCCCGCGCGGATAGAAAGCAAGGCAAGCTGGCTTGAGTAGCCCGTTGCCGGGGAACGATGTAGGATGGACGCACCTCGTCCGTAGATATTGGGGCGCGTATGGCGCGTTCCGCTAGCCGCCGCAAGGCCAAATGAATTGCGATGAAACTGACGACAGAACAATTGATCCGCCCTGAAATCGCCGCTATCGGCGCCTATCACGTGGCCGATGCCGCTGGCTACATCAAGCTGGACGCGATGGAAAACCCGTGGCCGCTGCCTATCGAATTGCAGCATGAGCTGGCGGGAGAGCTGGCGCAGGTGGCGCTGAACCGTTACCCGGACGCCAACGGCGGCGGCCTGAAGGAGGATCTGCGCGCCGCCTTCGCCATTCCGGCGGGCGCCGACATCGTGCTCGGCAACGGCTCTGACGAGCTGATCACGCTGATCACCCAGGCGCTGGCGCGTCCCGGCGCCAAGCTGCTGGCGCTGGAGCCGTCCTTCGTGATGTACAAGATGAACGCGCTGTTTTCCGGCCTGCAGTATGTCGGCGTGCCGCTGAACGGCGATTTCACGCTGAATCTGCCGACCACGCTCGCCGCGATAGAGCGCGAGCAACCTGCTGTGGTGTTCGTGTCTTATCCGAACAATCCTACCGGTCCGCGCTACGCCCGCGACGAGGTGACGGCGATTTGCCGCGCCGCGCCGGGGCTGGTAGTGGTGGACGAGGCTTACCAAAGCTTCGCGTCGGACAGCTTCATGAGCCTGGCCGGCGAGCTGGACAATCTGTTGGTGATGCGCACGCTGTCCAAGCTGGGTCTGGCCGGCATCCGCCTCGGCTACGCCGCGGCCAGCCCGGCCTGGATCGAGCAGCTGAACAAGGTGCGGCCGCCGTACAACGTCAATGTGCTGACCCTCGCCGCCGCGCGCTTCGCCTTGAAGCATCTGGAGGTGTTCAACCGCCAGGCGGCCGAGCTGCGCGCCGAACGCGCCCGCCTGTTCGAGGCGCTGGCCGCCCTGCCTCAGCTTGCGGTGTTCCCATCCGAGGCCAATTTCCTCACCGTCCGCGCGCCGGACGCGCCGGCGCTGTATCAGCATCTGAAGGCGTCCGGCATTCTGATCAAGCAGTTGCACGGCAGCCACCCGCTGCTGGCAAACTGCCTGCGCCTGACCGTGGGCAGCCCGGACGAAAACGCCGCGCTGCTGTCCGCCATCCAACGTTTTTTCGCTTGAAGCCGCAATGAGAACCGCAACCGTCACCCGCAATACGCTGGAAACCCAGATCACCGTCAGCCTGAATCTGGACGGCACCGGCGTCGGCCGCTTTGAAACCGGCGTGCCCTTCCTCGACCACATGATGGACCAGATCGCCCGCCATGGCCTGATCGACCTCGACGTCAAGGCGGTGGGCGATTTGCACATCGATGCCCATCATACGGTGGAAGACATCGGCATCACGCTGGGCCAGGCTTTCGCCCGCGCCATCGGCGACAAGAAGGGCATCCGCCGCTACGGCCACGCCTACGTGCCGCTGGACGAGGCGCTGAGCCGCGTGGTGATCGATCTGTCCGGCCGCCCCGGCCTGGTTTACAACGTCGACTACACCCGCGCCAACATAGGCCAGTTCGACGTGGACCTGTTCTCGGAATTCTTCCACGGCTTCGTCAACCACAGCATGACGACGCTGCATATCGACAACCTGCGCGGCCATAATAGCCACCACCAGGCCGAGACCATCTTCAAGGCCTTTGGCCGCGCGCTGCGCATGGCTTGCGAGCAAGATGAGCGCATGGCCGGCATCACGCCGTCCACCAAGGGTACGCTGAGCGCATGAACCGCGCCGGCCAGCCGTCCCAACCAGAATATGAGCAAGTAGCAAGATGAAAGTCGCAGTCATCGATTACGGCATGGGCAATCTGCACTCGGTGCTGAAATCCCTGCAGGCCGTCAACGAAACCGGCGCCGATATTTTCCTGACCCGCGACCCGGAAGCCGTGGTGAAGGCCGACAAGGTGGTTTTCCCCGGCCAGGGCGCCATGCCGGACTGCATGCGCGAGCTGAACCGCCACGGCCTGGCCGACGCAGTGAGGGAAACCACGCAGAACAAGCCGTTTTTTGGAATCTGCGTCGGCGCGCAGCTATTGTTCCAACATAGCGAGGAAGGCGACACCGCCGGCCTGGGCCTGTTTCCGGGCAAGGTGGTGCGCTTCGCCGACAATCTCGTCGCCGGAGAAGAGCGGCTCAAGGTGCCGCACATGGGCTGGAATCAGGTCTACCAGACCCAGTCCCACCCCTTGTTCGCCGGCATCGCCGATGGCGAACGCTTCTACTTCGTGCACAGCTACCATTTCGCGCCGGCCGACGCGGCGCTGACGCTCGCGGAAACTGACTACCCCGAGCGTTTTGCCTGTATCGTCGGACGTGGCAATATATTCGCCACGCAGTTCCACACCGAAAAGAGCCACCGCGCCGGACTTCAGATGATGAAGAACTTCCTGGCCTGGGACGGCAATGTTTAACTCACCACTCTACCAAGCACCATGCTGCTGATACCCGCGATAGACCTGAAAGACGGTCAATGCGTGCGCCTGAGACAGGGCGCGATGGACGACGCCACCATCTTCTCCGACGATCCGGTCAAGGTTGCCGCCCACTGGCGCGACCAAGGCGCGCGACGCCTGCACCTGGTGGACCTCAACGGCGCCTTCGCCGGCAAACCGAAGAACCTGTCGGTGATCCGAGACATTCTGGGCGAAGTCGGCCAGGACATGCCGGTGCAACTCGGCGGCGGCATCCGCGATCTGGACACCATCGAGGCCTACCTCGACATGGGCCTGTCCTATGTGATCATCGGCACCGCCGCCGTCAAGACGCCGGGCTTCCTGCACGACGCCTGCGACGCCTTCCCCGGCCAGGTCATCGTCGGCCTGGACGCCAAGGACGGCATGGTGGCGATCGACGGCTGGGCCAAGATCACCAACCATAACGTGATCGATCTGGCCAAGCGCTTCGAAGACTACGGCGTCAACTCGGTGATCTACACCGACATCGGCCGCGACGGCATGATGACCGGCGTCAACATCGAAGCCACGGTCAAGCTGGCGCAGGCGCTGACCATTCCGGTGATCGCCTCCGGCGGCCTGACCAACCTCGACGACATCCGCGCCCTGTGCGCGGTGGAGAGCGAGGGCGTGGAGGGCGCCGTCACCGGACGCGCCATCTACGAAGGCAGCATAGACTTCGCCGCCGCGCAGACGCTGGCGGACGAACTGGCCGGCTGAGCCGGCTGATTGCGGCGAATGGCGGGCCGGTCCCGCCGTTTGTCGCGCCTGTAGCATTCTGGAAACGCACATGCTTGCCAAACGCATTATTCCCTGCCTGGACGTGACCGCCGGCCGCGTGGTCAAGGGCGTCAACTTCCTGGGCCTCAGGGACGCCGGCGATCCGGTGGAAATCGCCCGCCGCTACAACGAGCAGGGCGCCGATGAACTGACTTTTCTCGACATCACCGCCAGTTCCGACCAGCGCGACATCATCCTGCACGTGATCGAAGCGGTGGCGGACCAGGTATTCATTCCGCTGACGGTGGGCGGCGGCGTGCGCTGCATCGCCGATATCCGCCGCCTGCTCAACGCCGGGGCCGACAAGGTCAGCATCAATACTGCGGCTGTCACCAACCCGGAATTCGTGCGCGAAGCGTCCGAGCACTTCGGCAATCAATGCATCGTCGTCGCGCTGGACGCCAAGGCGGTGACGCCGGAAAACGACCGCTGGGAAATCTTCACCCACGGCGGCCGCAACCGCACCGGGCTGGACGCCGTGGAATGGGCGCGCAAGATGCAAGAATTGGGCGCCGGCGAAATCCTGCTGACCAGCATGGACCGCGACGGCACCAAGGCCGGCTTCAACCTGCCGCTCACGCGCGCGGTGTCCGACGCGGTGACCATCCCGGTGATCGCTTCCGGCGGCGTCGGCAATCTGCAGCACCTGGTGGATGGCGTCAAAGAGGGCCATGCCGACGCGGTGCTGGCCGCCAGCATCTTCCATTTTGGCGAATACACGGTGGGCCAGGCCAAACAGGCCATGCGCGACGCCGGCATCGAGGTGAGGCTATGAGCTGGCTGGACGAAGTGAAGTGGGACGACAAGGGCCTGGTCACCGCCATCGCCCAGGACGCGGCCAGCGGCCGCGTGCTGATGGTGGCCTGGATGAGCCGCGAAAGCCTGCAGTTGACCGCCGACACCGGCATCGCCCATTACTGGAGCCGCTCGCGGCAAAAGCTGTGGAAAAAGGGCGAGGAGTCCGGCCATTTGCAGACAGTGAAGGAGCTGCGGCTGGACTGCGACGGCGACGTGATCGTGATGCAGATAGAACAAATCGGCGGCATCGCCTGTCACACAGGGCGGGAGAGCTGTTTTTACCGCCGCTTCGAGAACGGCGGCTGGACGACTGTCGACGCCGTGCTGAAAGACCCGCACAGCATTTACCGCGGCTGAATTGCCGCCGGTCAACGCCGCGGGAGGCGGACCGGCTACAATGGCCTGCCGCGCGGCTGTCATCAGCGCGCCATGGCTGGCCCGCATAATCGCCGGATTTTGGCGAAAAGGATATCGATATGACCCCGGATGTGTTGAAGAACATCGCCGACACGCTGGAGGCTCGGCGCGAGGCCGCGCCCCAGTCCTCCTACGTCGCCTCCCTGTTCCACAAGGGCGAGGACGCCATCCTGAAGAAGGTGGCGGAGGAGGCGGCCGAAACGCTGATGGCCTCCAAGGACAAGGACAAGCTGCATCTGGTGCGCGAAGTGGCCGACCTGTGGTTCCATACCATGGTGTTATTGACTTATCATGGCCTGCGCCCGGAAGACGTGGTGATGGAGCTGCATCGCCGCGAAGGCATTTCCGGTCTGGACGAGAAAGCCTCGCGCAAACCCACAGCCTGATAACGGAAGACAAGCATGAGCGATTGCCTTTTCTGCAAGATCGTGGCGGGCCAGATCCCCGCCAACAAGGTTTACGAGGACGACGATGTGCTGGCTTTCCACGACATCCGTCCCATCGCGCCGGTGCATTTCATGATCATTCCCAAGCAGCACGTCGACTCGCTGGCCCAGTGCGGCCCGGAGCACGAGGCGGTGCTGGGCAAGATTCTGACCCTGGCGCCCAAGCTGGCCAAGGAGCAGGGGCTGGAGTCCGGCTTCAAGACCGGCATCAATACCGGCCGCGGCGGCGGCCAGGAAGTGTTCCATTTGCATGTGCACGTGTTCGGCCACAAGGGCTGAGCGCGGCCTCCGTTTCTAGACTGAAGGAAGAGTCACAATGGGTTCTCTGAGCATTTGGCATTGGCTGATCGTGCTGTTGATCGTGGTTCTGGTATTCGGCACCAAGAAGCTGCCCAATATAGGCAAGGACCTTGGCAACGCGGTCAAGGGCTTCAAGGAAGGCATGAACGAAGGCGCCAAGGAAGGCCAGCCGCCGGCCAAGGAAGCCGGCCGGATCATAGACGGCGAAGCCGACAAGAAATAAGACGGGTGCCGCGTCGTGCTTGACATCAGTTTCGGCGAATTCGTCCTGATAGGCGTGGTGGCGCTGGTGGTGCTGGGGCCTGAGCGCTTGCCCGCCGTGGCCCGCACCGTCGGCGCGCTGCTGGCGCGCGCGCAGCGCTTCGTCGCCACCGTGAAGGCGGACATCCAGCACCAGGCCAATTTGCAGGGACTGGACGATATAAGGCAGGATCTGCAGGACGCAGCGCACAGCTTCCGCGGCCAACTGGAGGCGGAAGTGCAGCAGGTGCGCGACGCCATAGACCAGAACGCGGCCGAGGCGCGCGCGCTGGCCGAGCAGGCGGCGGAGCCGTTCCACGAGGCCGAACGCACGATACACGGCGGCTCGGCGCCTGAGGCCGAGGCGCAGGTCCCGGGCGAGACAACGGATCCTGTCTCGCCGGAAGCGCCTGCCGAGACGCCGCCGCGCGACGAGAACCAGCTGGACCTGTTCGCCCATATGCCGGAGCATCGTCCGGCGCCTCAAATCGCAACTCCTCCGCAAGCCCATCAATGAATGAACAACCGCTGCTGGCGCACCTGATCGAGCTGCGCACCCGGCTGGTGCGCGCCCTGTTGGGCATCGCCGTGGTCTTCCTCGGCCTGTTCCACTGGTCGTCCGACATCTACCACCTGCTGGCCAAGCCGCTGCTGGACGCCTTGCCGCACGGCGGCAGCATGATAGCCACCGAGGTGACGTCCACTTTCTTCGTGCCGATGAAGCTGACGATGCTGGCGGCCTTCCTGATCTCGCTGCCGCACACGCTGTACCAGATCTGGGCTTTCGTCGCGCCGGGCCTGTACGCGCATGAGAAAAAACTGGTGCTGCCCTTGGTGGCGTCCAGCCTGGTGCTGTTTTTGACCGGCATGGCCTTCGCCTATTTCCTGGTGTTCCCGGTGGTGTTCCACTTCATGTCGGCGGTGACGCCGGCCGGCGTCAGCATGATGACGGACATCGACAAATACCTGTCCTTCGTGCTCGGCATGTTCATGGCCTTCGGCACCACCTTCGAGGTGCCGGTGATCGTGGTGGTGCTGACGCGGATGGGTGTGGTGACGGTGGCCAAACTGCGCGAGGCGCGGCCATATGTGATTGTCGGCGCCTTTGTGGTCGCAGCCATCGTCACGCCGCCGGATGTGCTGTCGCAGACCATGCTGGCGGTGCCGCTGTGGTTATTGTTCGAAGTGGGAGTGTTGGTGGCGTCTGCGATGGAGCGCAAGGCCAGACGAGCGGCGGAAGCCGAGTCCGCCCAATGAGCCGCGACGCCTGCCGTTGCGGCGCCTCGGCCGCGCTGATCGCCCTGATCGCCCTGACCCTGGCCTGGGAGCTGTGGCTGGCGCCGCTGCGCGCCGGCGGATCGTTTCTGGTCTTCAAGGCCCTGCTGCTGCTGTTCCCCTTGCGCGGCATCCTGGCCGGGCGGCTCTATACCTACCAGTGGTCCAGCATGTTCATCCTGGCCTTTTTCACCGAAGGCGTGATGCGGGGCTGGGCAGACCATGGCCTGGCGCAGCGGCTGGCCTGGTGCGAGGTTTTGCTCAGCGCGGTGTTTTTCGCCTGCGTGCTGGGCTATGCCCGCAGTTTCAAACGACGGGCATGAGATCCTGAATCTCCCAGAACGAGACCGGCGGCCGATGCTGCCGGTTTTTTTTTGACATTTTGTCTACCGCTTTTGCGTGAATAAGCCCAAGTCGCATCATGGTTGTGGCTGCCGATCCGGGCCGTCATCTAGAATTCCAGCATATAACGAGACCGGGCTCAGCCCGGCCGGCATTCAATAGATCGGGTATGGGGAAATATCATGCGGAATTTGTCTATCGCGGCCAGGATCACCCTTGGCTTCGCGCTGCTATTGGCGGCGCTCATTCTGACCGGCCTGCTGGCCCAATTGGGCCTGGGCAAGATCTCGGCGCGGGCCGAGGAGGTCACCTCGCACGAACTGGCCTTTTATACCGACATCGTCCGCCTGCAGCGCGACATGGGCAATTTGCGCCGCTTCGAGAAAGACTACTTCATCAATCTGGCCGACGACGGCAAGCGCGCCGGCTATATGGGCAAATGGAAAGACGCGCTGGCTGACGCCAAGCAGGCCATCAGCCAGGCCGGCACGCACCCGCTCAATGACGACGCCGCGCAGCAGTTGAGCAAGCTGTCCGGCTTGCTGAACGGCTATGCCGATGGTTTCGGCAAGGTGACCGGCCAGGTGGAGGCCAAGCAGATCGCGGCCACGAGCGACGCGAACAAGGAGCTGGAGAAGTACAAGGACAATATCCACCAGATGGAAGGCGTGGTGGATGGGCTGGGCAAGAGCGCGGCCGACGCGGTGGGCTTGCTGGACGACCAGATCAACGCCGCGGCGGCCAGCGTGCGGGGCCAAATGCTGGCCGAGATCATCGCGGCGCTGGCGATAGGGGGGCTGGTGGGCTGGATCATCATCGCCTCCATCCGCCGCCCGCTGCTGCAGATGCGCGACGCCAACCAGGAGTTGTCGGAACAGCGCAACCTGCGGCTGCGACTGCCGGACTTCGGCCGCAACGAACTGGGCAGCGCGGCCGCCTCCTTGGCCAAGCTGGTGGACAGCGTGCGCGGCGTGGTAGTGGAGTCTCAGGGCCATTCCACCCACTTGGCCCAGGCAGCCAGCCAGTTGAGCGAGGTCAGCGAGCATGTGTCGTCGGCGTCGGCTCACCAATCCGAGGCGGCGGCCAGCGGCGCGGCGGCCATCGAACAGATGTCGGTCAGCATCAATCTGGTGGCGGACAGCACCCAGGATGTGGAGCGGCAGGCGCGGCAGACCATGGAGCAGGCTGCGGCGGGCAGCGAGCTGGCGCAGCAGGCGGCCGGGGAAATCCGCCTGATCGCCACCGCCATCACCGAGACCGCGACCGTGATGGACGGCCTGAACCAGCGCTCGGCCGATATCGGCGACATCGTGCGGGTGATTCATGACATCGCGGACCAGACCAATCTGCTGGCGCTGAACGCGGCGATCGAAGCGGCGCGCGCCGGCGAAATGGGCCGCGGTTTCGCCGTGGTGGCGGACGAGGTGCGCAAGCTGGCCGAGCGCACCAGCCAGGCCACCACGGAAATCTCCGGCCACATCGACGGCGTGCTGGCCGATACCCGCCGCGCCTGCCAGAGCATGCAGCAGGCCAACAGCCGCATCGAGAGCGGCGTGGTCAGCGCCTCCAGCGTGGCCGATGCGCTGGGGCAGATCCGCGAGCTGGCCGAACATTCGGTGCAGCGCATCGCCGACATCGCCGGCGCGATCAAGGAGCAGAGCCAGGCCAGCCAGGAAGTGGCGAGCAGCGTCGAGCAGATCGCTCAGATGAACGGCCAGACCACCGAGGCGGCAGGCGAGGCCAGCGCGCTGGCCGGCGAGCTGCAGACGTTGTCGCGCGAGCTGGACGCTTGTCTGCAGCGCTTCCGCACCTGAGCTCGCGGCCGCGTATGCCTATTTTCCACCCCGGCCAGGCGCCGGGGTTTTACGTTCAACAAGCAGGCGTAGCGCGGGTTGAAACCAGGCGCGCGCGCCCCAGGCCGGTTTGCGCCATGCTTTCGCCGCAGGGAAGCCCCTCTCCCCTCGCGGGAGAGGGGTTGGGGCGAGGGGGGCGACGCCGCCTGCTCCCGTCTGGCCTGGGCCAAGCCAGTTCCGTAGCGCGGGTTGGCCGGAGGCCATGCCCGCGAGCGACTTCGGGGCAAACGGACCGTGGGTATGGCCCATGGCCAAGCCGCGCTACGCGTTTGAAAGTTACA
>NZ_PQWB01000059.1 GCF_002924365.1 Chromobacterium alticapitis
CTCCCAGGACCTGCTGCGCGCCACTTTCGAACTGGGCATCAACTATCAGTTCTGCCCGCCCCGCACGCCATGGTTCAAACCCATGGTCGAGCGATCGCTGCGGACGCTGGCGGAGCAGTTCGCCCATCAACTGCCCGGCACCAGCTTTGCCAACTGGTTCGACCGCTATGGCTATGACCCGCTGAAAGAGTCGATCGTCACCCTGTCAGAGCTGGTCCACGCCCTGCACATCTGGATCATTGACATCTACTCCCAGACTTACCATCGAGGCCTGAAACAGACGCCGTATACCGCCTGGCGACGCGCGGCGGAAATCGTCACGCCTCGCACCATCGATCCTGATCGCTTACGACTGGTGCTCTCCAAGCAGGCTGAACGTGTGCTGGGGCATGCCGGCATTGAGCTGCATGGCTTGCGTTACAACTGCAAAGATCTGCTCCCTTGGCGCAAACAGCTCGGCGACCGCATCAAAGTGCAGATCCGCTTCGACCCGGACAACCTGGGTTCGATATTCGCGCTCCATCCGCAGACCAAAGAGGCCATGCCCGTACCCTGCCTCACCCCGGACTACGCCGAAGGACTGCAACTGCACCAGCACAAGCTGATTCAGGCGGCGCTACGCAAAGAAGGCCTGGCATCCGCCGATCCGCTATCGCTGGCCCGGGCCAAGGTGCGCATGCAGGAGGTGGTCGGACAATTACTGCAAAGCCGCAAACTGGCCGACCGCAAACGCGCCGCGCGGGCCAAAGGCGCGCACTCAAGCAAGGTGATGACCACCGGCAAACTGCCTCCTGTGATTTCAGAGGACATGGAACTCCCCCCGACAGACAACTGGTCACCGCCCAGCACGTTGCCCGTGCTCGCGCACGATCCGGAAGGAGATCGCCATGAGTGAGCGCTATACGTTGGCGGATCTTCGACGCGCGGAGCGGATCCAGATCCTGCATCCACAATTCAGCACGGCGCTGGAAAGGCTGTCGCACAGCCATGCCCTGTCACGCCAAGGTGCCGCTGCCAGGCATCTGCTGCTGATTGGCGCATCCGGCACCGGCAAGACCTCGGTGCTGCACAGCTTTGCCAAACAGCATCCCAGCTACGAAACGGAGGAAGCAACGATACGCCCGGTGGTGTATGTCCAAGTGCCTGCCCACCCGACCATCCGAGGCCTGGCGGAGGCCATTCTGATTGCGCTAGGGGCCGGCGTTCAGCTCCGGGGCAGCACCGCGGAGAAGACCAACCAGATCGTGCAACTGATCCGCAACGGCAAAACCGAAGCCTTGCTGCTGGATGAATTCCATCACTTCGTCGATGCCGGCCGCAGAACCTTCGAAGAGGTCACCGAGTGGCTCAAGACCCTGATCGATCAGATCGCCATTCCCACGGTACTGTCCGGCCTGCCAGAGTGCGAGTGGATCCTGCGCTCCAACGAGCAGCTGCGCCGTCGCTTCGCCGCCCGCGTGGCGCTGACGCCGATCGGTTTCTCCTGCAACGAGGACAAGTCCTTGTTCCGCGACGTCGTCCATGCCTGGGACACGCAGATCAACCTGGGACGCCCAATCTGGGGACTCGCCGAGTGGGAGTGCGTCAGGCGCCTACACTACGCCAGCAATGGCCTGCTCGGTTATCTCTCCAAGGTGATTCTGGGGGCATTGGAATGCTTGATCGAACAGGAGCGGCAAGATCTCGACCAAAGCGTCTTGGCCATGGCCTTCTCCAACTATGTTTGGCGAGACAGCCCGTCCGAGCTGAATCCCTTCGATACCAACTTTGTATTCCGACGCCTGAATCAGCCTGACGAGCCATTCGAGCCGACACGGTTCTCCCGCCGGAACGCCCCAAAAGCTGCCATCCCTGCGTTGTAAACCCATGAGGATCGCCGCCCCGGCGATCCTCCAACGGAACACACCATGACCACCCCACTACTGCAGATCCGCCCCAAGCCGCAGGCGGGTGAAAGTCTGCTGGGATATTGCCTGCGCCTCGGGCACGCCAACGGCTATCCCGGGCAGACCTGGCTACCACTATTTGTCAAAAAACACGATGCCGCCTGGCAGAATCTAACCCGGCTGACAGGCCATGATCAGACTAGCCTAGCGTGCCTGACAGGCCCGGCGCCAGCCAGCCTGGGCCGTCACAGCTACCATCGGCTCGGTCTCAAGGTGACGTACTGGAATCACCATCATCGCCGCTGGTGCCCCGTCTGCCTAGCCGAACACGGCATCTGGCAAACGGAGTGGCTGCTGACCCTGCAAATAGCCTGCCCGATTCATCGCCTGCTGCTGCGAGAAAAATGTCCTGGCTGCGATAAACTCATCCGCTGGCATCAGGGCACCATGTTTATCTGCAGCTGCGGCGCCGACTTGCGCCATGCCGCCACACGCCCAGGCACCGCTGCCGAGTTGGCTCTCGCCAAACTGATTGCCCAGGCCATCCGGCCGCTGATCGGTTTGCCCGACCTCGCTGTCAGCAACATCCCGACGCCGCCGGAGTTAGATCATCTACACCCGGCACAGCTCTGCGACCTGCTCTGGTTCTTTGGCGCCTATGCCTCGCACCGGCCCAATACCCGGCCGCAAAAAATAGCCGATCATGGCCGGATCGAAATCATTCAGCCCTATCTGCAGTTGGCCATGCAGATCGCCCAGCACTGGCCGCAACGCTTCCATCAACTACTGGAGGAATACACGTTACCCATATCCAGCAACACGGCATCGCTGCGGGTGTACTTGCGGGAAATGCATCAGGCCCTCTACCGACTGCTGGTCCATCCAGAACTGCTATTTGTACGGGAAGAATTCGAGCGTTATGTCCATGCACGCTGGCCGGACAAACTGATCCTGCAGCAGGATCTGCGTCAGGCCCATCCCATCATCAGCCTGGCCAAGGCAGCGGAACAGCTCAATCTCTCAACAGGCGCCGTACACAAGTTGATCGAAAACGGCACCATCAAAGGCTGCCAATCCTCATCGGCTAAAGGGAAAGCCACTTGGATGGTGGAGCGAAGCTCGCTGGATGCCTACGCCCGCAGTGAGCATGGCACGCTGACCATTTCGGAGGTGGAACGCATACTGCGCATCACCCCCAAACGAATCCGCTTGCTGATCGAAAGCGGTTTGCTGCACCCCCTGCCCCACGATAAGAAACGTACTCGATGGTGCTTTCAGCTGGAAACCATCAACGCCTTCCTGGAGCAGTTGAACCATGGCCAGATCAGCCCAGAACCGGACAATCCAGAACTGCTGTCAGTGTGGGAAATTACCAAGCGGTGGATGCAAGGCAGCGAGCCCTTCTTGGCGGTGATCCGCGCCCTACAGGATGGCGCGCTGGAAGTGGTAGGCCGCACCCCGGCCGACCATGGCCTCCGCGCGCTGCTGGTTTCCCGACAGCAATTCACGCTCTGGCATGAGCAATACCGCCGCTCCCGCGGCTTCTTCACGGTCAGGGAGGCGGCAGCTGCCATCCAGATGAACGTCAACTTG
>NZ_PQWB01000060.1 GCF_002924365.1 Chromobacterium alticapitis
CAACGGTCCCAATATATTCATTCACATTCAACAACACGCGATTGCTAACCCCTGCCCCCACAGAAACAGCATGGCCATTCACCACGACTTGATAATCTCCCGACCCCAGCTCAATCGCACTAGGTAGATTCAAGTCCAGTTGCACATCACCCAAATATGCTCTTTCAATTCGAGCCTGCCCAGACTTCAGAGTATTTTCATTTGCCTCAATCCATGTACTGTTCGCCCGTACGGATACAGAGCCATTCTGCACATGGCCGCCAGACCAACTACCCATGTAGTCTTGCGCGGTCACAACACTGGAACCTGCAGCCACCGCACTTTGCGCCGTCATGGCGGTTTTTATCTGATCGCCGCTCAGTTGCCCGCCGCCGCTAAAGCACAATACATCTTTGCTGCCGGGAACCTCTCGATAGACCTCGATTTTATAACCCCACGGGGTATAATTGAAATTGCCATTAAATCCTGTGCCGATTGACTCCTGCGGCCAACCGCCAATAGACAGACTGCCTCCTCCATTCGCATTCACCCAGGCGCTTTGGCCATTCACCACCACCCGATAACGCCCTGAGCCATACTCCGGGGCCTGCGGCAAATGCAGGTCCAAATTCACGCCAGTCAAATAGCGATATGAGGGATCGAATACCTCTGCTGCAGTGTCGTCTACCGTATTAATCGATCTGATCGACACAGAGCCAAAATTAGCTTGCGCGCCAAAGCTGCCGCTCACCACCGCCAGCGGCATGGCATCCGCCGCGCCGCGCAAATTGCCGTTGGCGCCCACTCCCACAATATCGCCCGATCCCGTTTGCGAACGCGCGCTGAACCACGGCACCACAGTTTGGCGATCGCGGACATTCAGCATAATGGGTTGATAGGTGGCGACATGCTGGTTGCGCGCGTCGTAGTCGCTGACCGTCAACCTCAATTTGTCTAAGGGAGTCGGCGTCTTCGCCCGCAAGGCGATAACGCTCAATACGTCCGCCAAGGACTGGTTGCGCAGGCTGTCGCCGTTGTCGTCGCCCGACTCCACCATCAACGTGGCATTGCCATTGGCGTCGTAGCCGTACAGCTTGGTCACGTCGCCTGCATTGCCCTTCACCAGGCGGCCGGCGCCGTCGTATTCGCTGAACTCCTGCGGCAAACCGCTGTGATCCAGGCTGGTATGCTTGCTGGTGATCTGGCCCCAGGCGTTATAGCTGGTTTCCAGCCAGATCCCGCTGCCGACATCCAGCTTGGCCGTTTGCCGCTTGGCGGCGCCATAGGCGAAGCGCGACTCGTCCGTCACCACTGAGTGATCCGGATTTTGCCTATCCCGCAAGGTCTGCGTCAGGTTCCCCACCGCATCGTACTGGTAGCGGGTGACATTGCCCTCGCCATCCATCTGGCTAAGCAGCCGGCCGCCCACGCCATACGTGCTCACAAACGAAGGCCGGCTCAAATTGCCGCGCTCTATCTTGTCGCTCTGTCCCAAGGCGTTGTAATGGGTACGCGTTTCCGGACGCAGGCCGCCTTGGTCGGCGCCATAAGCCGCCTCCCGCCGCCGAGTTTCACGGCCGAGAACGTCATAATCGATGTCGGTGACGCCGCCCTTGGCGTCGACCTGTTGCGCCACCTCGCCCAGATGGTTGTAGTGATACTGGGTACGTACCGTGCTCAGGCCATCGCTGAGGCCGTCATCCGCTGATACCTTGACGTTTAGTCGGCGCTCCTCGCTCACCCGGCCCTGCTTGTCGTAGTCGAACTCGCTGACGCGGTCATCGCCGCTGCCTTTGAGCTGCTGCCGCGCCTGATCCAGCGTCGTTTGCCCATTCACCCCTGCCAACGCTATCGCATAATGGGTTTCCCGCAGCGGCTTGCCCGCGCTGTTGTAAGTCCAGGCCGCGGCATAGCCGGCGGCATCCACCTCCAACACTTTGCGGCCGGCACGATCGAACCAGCGGTAGACGCTGTTGCCGCGGGCGTCGGTCTCGCGGATCGCATTGCCGTTGGCGTCGTAGAACTTGGCAGTCACCAAGTCGAGCTTGGGCAAAGCAAAATCGCCGCTGCTAGACCGCAAGGCGACATATTGCTGAGGAACCGTGGTCTTGGTCAGACGATTATTCTTGTCGTACTCGTAGCGGGTGACGCGGTCGTCCGCGCTGGCGGTCGGCGTCGGCGCGCTGCCGTCGGCCGGCAGGCCTGCCGCCGTGGCGTAGACGCGCTGTTCGCTCACATTGCCGTTGCCGTCGTAGGCCCAGGTGGTGACGTAGCCGTCGCCGTTGCGCTCGCGAATCTTGCGGTTTTGGCTGTCGTAGGCGGTGCGGGTGACGTTGCCATTGGCGTCGATGAATTCCACCAGGTTGCCGGCCGCGTCGTAGCGGCGGGTTTCAGTGGGGGCGACATCCGCTTCCACCGGCTTCAGGTCCGGGCCTGTCAGGGTATAGGTGTGCACCGTGTCGCCAGTCTGGCTGAGCAGGCGGTTCTGGCTGTCGTAGCCATAGCGGGTGCTGCGCTGTTCCGGCTGGCCGTCCGCTTCCACTTGCAGGGTGCGGTTGCCAAAGCCGTCGTATTCGAAGCGCTTGGTGCTGAGCACGGCGCTGTCATCGTGGTCGCCGTCGCGGCCGGTTTCTTTCAGCACATGGCCGGCGCCGTCGTAGGCGTAGCGGAACACCGCGCCCAGCTGGTTGGTGTACTTCACCTTGTTGCCGAAGGCGTCGTATTCCATGGCTTCGACGCCGTTTTCGGCGTCGGTGATCCGGGTTTGCCGGCCCAGCGCGTCGTGTTCGATCTGGGTGACGGCGTCGCGGCCCGTGTCGGCGACGATGGCCGGCGGCGCGCCGGCCGCCACTTGCGCCGGATCGATGGCGTTGGCGTAGCGGGTGACGAGATGCGCGTTGCCGAAGGCGTCGTAGTCGGTGCGGGTGACGCTGCCTTCCGGGTCCACCTGCAGGATGCGGCGGCCCAGCGCGTCGAAGTAGAAATAGCCGGCGTTGCCGCGCGGGTCGGTGATCTTGACGGCGTTGCCGAAGGCGTCGTAGTCGGTGACGGTGGCATCGCCCTCGCCGTGGGTTTCCTTGCGCACCCGGCCCAGGGCATCGAACTCGCGCGCGGTGACATTGCCGCGGCCGTCTTGTTCTTGCACCCGGTTGCCGAAGGCGTCCAGGGTGTAGCTGGCCACTTGGTGCATGCCGCTGCCATCGCCTTGGCTGACGGCGAGCAAGTGGCCGGCTAGGTCGTAGCTGTTGTGGCTGGCCTGATCTTGCGCCGAAACCAGCAGCCGCTGGCGGATCGCCGCTTCGTCCCAAACGCCGGACGGGTTCGCCGCGCCGGCGTCGCCCTGCTTGCGCACTTCCACATTGCGCGCGTACCAGCGGTTGGTCTGCCCCCAGCCCGCCGCGATCTGCAGCCACACCCGCACGCCCTTCACCCCGGGCGGAATCACCCGCGTGGCGTGCAGATGCTGCGCGCCGGCCTGCGCCGGGTCGGTCTGCACCACCATGTCCCAGTTGTCCTGGTAATGGACGCCGTCGGCTGAATATTGGAAACCAATGCCGAACGGCGCCGGCGTCTTGCCGTCGTCGGTGCCGCCACGGATCGCGTCTAGGTCGAAACTGTAGGTCTCGCCCGGCTGCACCGCCACCATGCCGCTGGCGTAGCTGTCCCGGTCATACTGCAAGATAGCGCTGCCATCGGCGTTGAAACCGGCCTGCGCCGACGTCACGGTGCTGGCCGCGATCGACCAGTCGGCGTTGACGGCATTCGGGCTGCTCACCAGGTTGCCGCTGATCGGCTTGGCGTAGCGGATGGTGTCGGTCACATTGCCGGCGGCGTCGTAGCGGCGCTGGGTGACGTAGCCTTGCGCGTCGACGCTAAAGGTCGGCCGCCCGGCCGCGTCGTAGACCGTAGCTGTGGTTTGGTCCGCCACGTCGGTTTGCAGCGTCCGGCGGACGCCCGCATCATCCAACTGCGCCAAGCCCGCTTGCGCCTTGGCGTAACGCACGGTCGCCATGACATGGCCCGCCGCATCGTACTTGCGCTCGGAAACGAAGCCCGCCGCGTCCACGCTAAAGGTCGGCCGGCCGGCCGCGTCGTAGGCGGTGTGGCTGGTTTGGTCTTGCGCCGAAACCAGCAGCCGCTGGCGAATCGCCGCTTCATCCTGCGCGCCGGGCAAACTCATCTGTTTGTCGTCGCCCGCTCGCCGCACTTCCACATTGCGCAGGTACCAACGATTGGTCTGCCCCCAGCCCGCCGCGATCTGCAGCCACACCCGCACGCCCTTCACCCCGGGCGGAATCACTCGCGTGGCATGCAGATGCTGCGCGCCGGCCTGCGCCGGGTCGGTCTGCACCACCATGTCCCAGTTGTCCTGGTAATGGATGCCGTCGGCTGAATATTGGAAACCAATGCCGAACGGCGCCGGCGTCTTGCCGTCGTCGGTGCCGCCGCGAATCGCGTCCAAATCGAAACTGTAGGTCTCGCCCGGCTGCACCGCCACCATGCCGCTGGCGTAGCTGTCCCGGTCATTTTGCAGAATGGCGCCGCCTCCGCCCGGGAAGCCGGATGCGGCGACGCTTTGCGCGCTGCCCGCCCAATCGCTATTCACCGTATTGGGGCTGCTCACCAGATTGCGTGTAATCGACTTGGCGTAACGCACGGTGTCGGTGACATGGCCCGAGGCGTCGTATTTGCGCTCGGTGACATAGCCCGCGGCATCCACGCTGAGAATCGCGCGGCCGGCTGCGTCATAAATGGTGCGGCTGTGCTGGTCTTGCGAATCGGCGATCAGCTGCCCCTGCCAGGCGCTCGGCCCCTTCGCGCCCAGGCTCAGCTCCTCGAACTGCGCATGCGCGGCGAACAGCCAGGAATCGTCATTGTTGGCATTGGTATTGCATTTGCGCAGCGTCGCCACCCCGCGTACCGCGCCGGCCGGCGCGACGCCGTCCGCCACGCAGCGCTTGTAGCCTGATAGATTCGGTCCGCCCGTCTGCTCCGCCTGGTTCTGCGAATCCGCCGTCGTCGTCGTCGCGCCCACGCATTTGCCTGCCGCATCGAACCAGACGATGTACAGCTGCGTCGTCGCCCGGTGCGCTCCGGTGTACACCGAGAATGCATAACGATGGCCCGCCTGCACCGGCACGCTTTGCGTCAGCTCCTGGTAGGCATCTTGCGGGTCGCGCCCGGTCTGATGCAGATAGACGGTATTGTCGCCTGCCAACCCGCTCGCCAGCGTCCAATCGGCGTTATGATTGACACCCACTTCCGCGTCCGCGCGCCAGCCGCCATAGCCCCAACCCGCCACCTGTCCAGCCGCCGGAGAGGCGAACAGCTGGTTTTGCAATTGATTCACGCCCAGGCTCGCTTGCAGCGCATCGACGCTCAGGCCCATGTCCGCCAGTTTTTTGGCATAGCGGATGGTGTCCGTCACATTGCCCGCCGCGTCATAGCGCTGCTCGGTCACGTAGCCCGCGGCATCCACACTGCATGCCGGGCGGCCGGCCGCGTCATAGAGGATATGGGACGCTTGGTCTTGCGCCGTGCGCAGCAAACGCTGAGCGATCGCCGCTTCGTCCAATGCGCCGGGCAAGCTGGCCGGGCTGGCATCACCCACCCGCCGTACTTCCACATTGCGCGTGTACCAGCGGTTGGTCTGCCCCCAGCCCGCCGCGATCTGCAGCCACACCCGCACGCCCTTCACCCCGGGCGGAATCACTCGCGTGGCGTGCAGATGCTGCGCGCCGGCCTGCGCCGGGTCGGTCTGCACCACCATATCCCAGTTGTCCTGGTAATGGACGCCGTCGGCTGAATATTGGAAACCAATGCCGAACGGCGCCGGGGTCTTGCCGTCGTCGGTGCCGCCACGGATCGCGTCCAGGTCGAAACTGTAGGTCTCGCCCGGCTGCACCGCCACCATGCCGCTGGCGTAGCTGTCCCGGTCATACTGCAAGATAGCGCTGCCATCGGCGTTGAAACCGGCCTGCGCCGACGTCACGGTGCTGGCCGCGATCGACCAGTCGCCATTGACGGCGTTGGGGCTGCTGACCAGGTTGCCGCTGATCGGCTTGGCGTAGCGGATGGTGTCGGTCACATGGCCGGCCGCGTCGTAGCGCTGTTCGGTCACGTAGCCCAGCGGGTCGACGGTGTAGCGCAGGCGGTCGCCGCTGTCGTAGACGTAGCGGGTGGTTTGCCCGGTGGCGTCGGTCTTGGCCGTGACGTTGTTCGCCGCGTCGTAGGCGTAGCGCGTGCTCAGCTTCAGCCCGGCCGGGTCGACGGTTTCGCGCACGCGGCGGCCGGCGCCGTCGTATTCGTATTCGGTGACCTTGGCTTGG
>NZ_PQWB01000061.1 GCF_002924365.1 Chromobacterium alticapitis
CGGCCATGGCCGGCAGGTGGCGCAATGGGCGCGGGTGCTGCCTGCGGCTGGACGCGTGGATGCCGAGGCCTGGCCGGGATGCCAAACGCTGGGCGTCATTGACTCTTTGAGGCAAGTCGGCGACAAACCGGGGCAGTGGGAGCGCCGCTGCTACATCAGTTCGCGCAAGCTGAGCGCCGAAGCGTTGGCGCAAGCGGCGCGGGCGCATTGGGGCATCGAGAACC
>NZ_PQWB01000062.1 GCF_002924365.1 Chromobacterium alticapitis
TTCCGCACCCCCAGACCCGCGCTTGTGACTACCGCAACCATGCCCTGCTCCTCGAATGTATGTCGTGTTCGGGGAGTCTTATCTGGGGAATTCGGAGAAAGTTTAGCCAAATCCGAAAATATTTTATTCTTTTTTGCTTTTAAATTTAAAACTCCAATAAAAACAAATATTTAAATTCAACAAAAATGAGCCGCGTAAATAAAAAAAGCGCGCCCTTCGTCAGGGCGCGCTGCCGCCTAGTCTGACCTTACTCATCAAAACTCCCCGCTCTCACCCCGCCCGCCGCTGGCTCAGCCACACCCCGCCGGCCACCAGGGCGCCGGCGGCGGCTTGCCAGGCCTCGAAGCGTTCCCCCAGCAGCAGCCAGGCCAGGAAAACGGTGAAGACGGGTATCAGGTTGTTGAAGGCGCCGGCCTTGGCCACCGGGATGCGCGACACGGCCCAGGTGTAGAGACCGTAAGCGCCCAGCGTGATGACGGCGCCCAAGTAGAGCACCCACAGGCTGGGCAGCAGATAGAGCTTGCTTGGCCAGACGCCCCACGGCGTGAGCATGGCCAGGCCGAACCAGACGCTGCCGGCCACCGCCTGGATGCCGGTGATGGCCAGGGGCGAGTAGCGCGCCGACAGCCGCTTGGCGATCAGCACATAGCCGCAGGCGCAGATCATGGCGCAGAACTCCAGCGCGTTGCCCAGCGGCGGATTGGGCGCGCCGGGGCCGGGGCTGTCCATGCTCATCCAGATCACGCCGGCGAAGGACAGCGCGATGCCCAGCCATACTTGGCGCGGCTGGCGCTCATGCAGGAACAGGCTGGCGCCCACGGCCATCAGCATCGGCAGGGTGGCGGTGATCACGCCGGCCTGCGAGGCGCTGGTCAAGGTCAGCGCATTGGCCTCGAACAGGAAATACAGGCAAGGCTCGGCCAGGCCCATGGCCAGCAGCCAGGGCCAGTCGCCCTTGCGGTAATGCCAGCGGATGCGGCCGCCCATGGCCAAGGGCAGCAGGCATAGCGTGGCCACCGCCATGCGCGCGAACAGCACGGCGAGCGGCGAATAGTATTCGAATACGTATTTGAGCACGATGAAGGCGCTGGACCACAGAAACATGGCCAGCGTCAGGGCGAGGTAAGGCAAGGCGTCTCCAATGCGATGGCAGGGCCGTCTGCGCGGCCCTCATGAAGGAGACATTGTTTCAGATTCAGATGACGGCTGTCGAACGCCGCCTCAAGCCAATTGCCGCTCCAGCCCCTGCCGGTCTGCTTGTATCCAGTATTCGACTATCTTGCCGTCCTCCACCCGGTAACAGGCGCTGTCTATCAGCACTACGGGCACGCCGCTGGGCGGGTAGCCGTCCACCTCGGGTGATGGCCAAACTGCGTCCAGCGCGCATAGGCACGGTCGCCGTCTATTAGCAGCTCGTCTATGCGCAGTTCGAAATCGCCGAACAGCCGCTGGAATTCGCGCACGTGATCGGCGTAGTTGGCCGGGCTGCGCGCCAGCGTGCGCGGACGTTCCGACTCCAGCTGATGCGCGGCCACGCTGGTCGCCATGTAGTCCGCTGCCGCGTCCGGATTGCGGCCGGAACGCACTTCGTTCAGAAAGCCCAACACCACCGTGCGGGTCTCTTCGCTGCTCATCGCGCGCCCTCCGCTCGGCTGCGTATCCGCGCCAGCGCCTCCGCCTCGTCGCGACAGGCCTGCCGAGCATGCGCGCGCATGCCCTGCCACCAGGCGCAGCCCCAAGCCGCTAATGCCCTCTGAATTTTGTTCATCATTTCGCTCTCCTTCGCCAGACCTTGCAATGCCATCATCCTAAACAGAACAAAGTCATTGAAAAACCGGTAGCCGGCTGACACACTGTTCAAGAAATGAGAACAAACCACTTACCCGACGCCCAGGCCTTGCTCGCCTTCGACGCCCTGGTGCGCTGCGGCAGTTTCACCGCCGCCGCCGAAGAGCTGGAATGCACCAAGAGCCGGGTCAGCCAGCTGGTCAAGGCGCTGGAAAAGGACCTCGGCACCGTGCTGGTCTTGCGCAATACCAGACGCGTGGCGCTGACCGAAACCGGCCAGCAATTGGCCGCTCACGCGGACAAGCTGCGCAGCCTGCTGGAGCGTGTCCGCATCGACATCAACGAGGCGGAAAACGAGGTCAGCGGGCCGCTGGTGATCAGTTGCGGCACCTCCTTCGCCCAGCATCTGATCGCGCCGCTGCTCGCGGAGCTGGCCTTGAAACACCCTGGGCTGCAACTGAAGCTGCAGGTGGAGAACCGGCTGCAGGACCCGGTGGCGGAAGGGCTGGATTTCTGCGTCCGCACGCGCTACGTCAGCGATGACGCCCTTGTGGCCAAGCCGCTGGGCTATGTCCGCGAATGGGCCTTCGCCTCGCCGGATTATCTGGCCAAGCTTCCGCCGCTCCAGGAGCCGGAGGACTTGAGCCATCACCGCATCCTGCTCGACACCAGCCACCCGCAGCAGGGCGACGCGCCCGAATGGCGGCTGGAAAGCCAGGGCCTGCAAAAGCGCATCCCGGTGCGTCCGGTGCTCAGCAGCCACCAGTACGGCCCCCTGCTGTCCGCCGCCATCGCCGGCAGCGGCATCGCCCTGCTGCCTTATTATTGCGTGCGGCAATACCTGGCCAACGGCCAGCTGGTGCCGGTGCTGCCGGGCTGGAGCCATGACTACTGGCCGGTGTTCCTGGTCTATCCCTACCGCCACCCGCTGCCCCGCAAATACCAGGCTTTCATCCAGCATGTAGTGCCGCGGCTGCGCGAGTTGCTGAAAAGCGAGATTGATCCAGGCCAAGGCGCGCTGCCGCCCTTGTCGTCAGAATGACGCGCCAGAGCCGGGCGCCCGCCCGGCGCATCCGGGAGATTTCATGGAACATCGCGACATCGTCATCGTCGGCGGCGGCATGGTGGGCAGCGCGCTGGCCGCCGCGCTGAGCGGCCACGGCCTGTCGATCTCTGTGCTGGAGCGCGAAGCGCCGATGCCGTTTTCGGCTGAGCAGCCGCCCGATCTGAGGGTGTCGGCGATCAGCCCGGCCTCCGCCGGCTTTCTGGACGGCATAGGCGCCTGGGAAAAGATACTGGCGATGCGCGCGGCGCCCTACCGCCGCATGCAGGTGTGGGAACGCGACGAAACTGCCGGCACCCTGTTCACCGCCGAGGAGGCCGGCGCGCCGGAGCTGGGCCACATCGTGGAGAACCGCGTGGTCCAGCTGGCCGCCACCCAGGCCCTGCTCGACAAGGGCGATATCGACTACCGCTGCCCGGCGGCGGTGTCCGACATCGTCTACCGGCCGCAAGCCTCTCAGCTGACGCTGGCCGACGGCAGCCAACTGCAGGCCAGGCTGCTGATCGCCGCCGACGGCGCGCGCTCCCAGGTGCGCGAGGCGGCCGGCATAGGCGTGACCAGTTGGGACTACCCCATGCACGCGCTGGTGCTGGCCTGCCGCGTGGATGGCGCGCAGCAGGACATCACCTGGCAGCAATTCACTCCCAACGGCCCGCTGGCCTTCCTGCCGCTGACTGGCGACGCCGCCTCCCTGGTCTGGTATCACCGGCCGGAAGAAGTGAGGCGGCTGCTCGCGCTGTCCGACGAAGAGCTGATCGCGGCTGTCAGCCAGACTTTCCCGCGCCGGCTGCCCGGCATCCGACAATTGGTCGCCCGCGGCAGCTTCGGCCTGACCCGCCGCCATGCCCAGCGTTACGTCCGCGAGGGCGCGGCGCTGGTCGGCGACGCCGCCCACACCATACACCCGCTGGCCGGACAAGGCGTCAACCTGGGCTTCCAGGACGCCGCCGCGCTGGCTGACGTCCTGCTGGCCGCCCAAGCCAAGGGCGAGGACTGGGCCAGCGAGCGCATCCTGGCGCGCTACCCGCGCGCGCGCAAGCCGGCCAATCTGGCGATGCAAAGCGGCATGGATGCGTTCTGCTACGGTTTTTCCAACGAAGCGCCGCCGCTGAGGGCGCTGCGCGGGCTGGGCCTCAGGCTGGCCGACAAGGCGGGTCCGCTCAAGCGCGGCGTGATACGATACGCGCTTGGTATATCCACGCCCTTCACGCGCGGCTAAGCCCCCCGCCGGGCGGCGCCGCGCCCACGCATAACGGTGCCGCCCTGATGAATCCTTCCCGTCTCACCGCCCTTGCGGCGCTTCTGGCCTGCAGCGCCGCGGCCGTCCACGCCGCGGACAAGCTGGCCGCCGACCTCGGCGAAAAAGTCATCCAATTGCCGGTGACGCTGCCAGACGGCAGCCGCCAGGCCATGACGCTGACCTTGTACCGTCCCAACCAGCCCGGCCCGCACCCGCTGGCGCTGATCAGCCATGGCCGCGCGCCCAGCCAGGAGGAGCGAGCCAAGACCCCGCGCCAGCGCGCGGAAACCGCCGCGCGCTATTTCGTGCGCAAAGGCTTCGTGGTGCTGGTCCCGACGCGCATAGGCTATGGCGACAGCGCCGCCCGCCTCGATCCAGAAAACATCGGCTCTTGCCAACGCCCCAGCTATCGCGCCGCGCTGGCCCCGCAGATCAACGAGATCCAGTCCGCGCTGGACTATGGCCGCAAATTGCCCGATGTCGATCCGCGCCGCATCGTGCTGATGGGCGTATCTGTGGGCGGCATGGGCGTCGTCGCCGCCGCCGCTCACAATCCACCCGGCGTGGTGACGGCCATCAACTTCTCCGGCGGCCACGGCGGCAATCCGCAAAGCCGCGGCGGCGCGCCGTGCGATCCAGAACAATTGCGCCGGGCCTACGCCGAGTTCGGCCAGCACGCCCGCATGCCCATGCTGTGGCTGTACGCCCGCAACGACAACTTCTTCGGCCCGGCTTATTCCCAGGCCTGGGCCAAGGCCTATCGCGACGCCGGCGGCAAGCTGGACTTCCGCCTGCTGCCGCCCTTCGGCGACGACGGCCACAAGCTGTACGGCGAGGGCACGGACATCTGGATGCCGCAAGTCGACGCCTATTTGGCCAAGTTAGGCTTCACCCAGCCCGGCACCGTGCGCCGGCCGCCCCCCAGCGGCTACGCCAACCTGCAGGACAAGGCTCGCGTACCCTACATCAACCAGGGAACGCGGCAAAATGGCTACGGCGCCTTCCTGCGCGGCCCCTTGCCGCGCGCCTTCTCCGTGTCCCTCAATGGCCGCTGGGGCTATGCCTACGGCCCGGATGCGATGAACCGCGCGCTGGACTTCTGCCGCCGCGGCAACGATCAACCCTGCGCGCTGTACGCGGTGGACCGCGACGTGGTGTGGCGGCCCTGATCCGCCCATGAAAAAAGCCGCGCTGCTCAGCAACGCGGCTTTTTTAAAATCAGGACGGCCTCAGTCCAGCGCGGCGCCGGACTCGGATTTGGGCGAACGGTTCAACAGGCCGTCCACCACCTGCGCCGGGTCATTGCCCTGGTACAGCAGGCCGCACACCGCGGCGGTGATCGGCATATCCACCTGCAGCCGCTCGGCCATGGTCAGCACCTCGCGCGCGGTAGCCACGCCTTCCGCCACATGGCCCAGCTCCTGCAAAACCTGCGGCAGCGGCTTGCCTTCGGCCAGCTTCAGGCCCACCTGCCGGTTGCGCGACAATTCGCCGGTGCAGGTCAGGATCAAGTCCCCCATGCCGGACAGGCCCATCATGGTGTGCTGGCTGGCGCCCAGCGCCATGGCCAGGCGGGTGATTTCGGCCAGGCCGCGCGTGATCAGCGCCGCGCGCGCGTTGAGCCCGAAGTGCAGGCCATCCGCCACGCCGGTGGCGATGGCCATGACGTTCTTGACCGCGCCGCCCACCTCCACGCCCACCAAGTCGTCGTTGGCGTACAGGCGCAGCCGCGGGCTGTGCAGCTCGCGCGCCACGCGGGCGGCGAACTCGGCATCGTCGGAAGCGATGGTGACCGCGGCCGGCATGCCTTGCGCCACTTCGCGGGCGAAGCTGGGGCCGGACAGCACGCCACAGGCATGGTCAGCCGGCAGCTCTTCCGCCACCACCTGATGCGGCAGCAGGCTGGAGCCGGCCTCGAAGCCCTTGCATGCCCATAACACAGGCGGCAGCGGCGTCTTCAGCGCGGTCAGCGCCTTGAGGGTTGGCCGCAGTCCGGACATGGGCGTGACGATCAACAACAGCTCCGCCCCCTCCACCGCCTCGGCCAGATTGGCGGACAGTTTCAGCAGGTCCGGGAACGGGCAATCCGGCAAATAACGCCGATTGAGGCGCTCGTCGGCCATCTGTTCGATCTGGGCGGCGTCGCGCGCCCACAGCGTCACCTGGTGGTGGCGGGCGAAAGCGATCGCCAGCGCGGTTCCCCAGGCGCCGGCGCCAAGAATGGCCAGTTTCATGATTCGCCCTTACAAACCCCAGAAATCGGTGATGCGGGCATAGCCGGCGCTGCCGTCGCGATGGCGCACCTTGAGCCAGCCGTTCTGCGGCGGCTCCAGCATTTCCAGCACGCCGTCCTTGGGCACGGAAAACAGCAGCTTGCCGTCTTCGCCGGCCTTGTCGCGCACGCCGGCCTGGGCCGACGTCACCAGCAGCCAGCGCTGCTTGGACAGGGCGGCGGACGGAATCCAGGCGATGCCGCCGGTGGCGTCGCGCACGCGCGCCCATTCCTTCTGGCTTTGCAGCACTTCCACCGGATAGTAGCGGCTGACGACGAACAGTTTCTTGGCGGACAGGGAGGGCGCCTCGTACAACGCGACGCCGGTTTCCTTGACCGAACGGAACTCCAGCGCCTGGGCCGCCTGAACGGCGCCCAGAACCAGGAGCAGCGTGAGTGCGAGGCGCTTCATGCGTTCAGCCTCAGGCGTTGCCGGCTTCGGCTTGCTGCGCGCGCTGCTGCATGTACAGGGCCTCGAAATTGATCGGGGCCAGCAGCACCGGCGGGAAGCCGGCGCGGTTCACCACGCTGGACACCACTTCGCGGGCATACGGGAACAGGATGTTCGGGCAAGCCACGCCCAGGATGGGATCCAGGTCTTCGGCCGGAACGTTGCGGATCTGGAAGATGCCGGCTTGGGCCACTTCGCACAGGAACAGGGTCTTTTCCGGCAGCTTGGCGGTCACGGTGACGGTCAGGGTCACTTCGAAGTAGCCGTCGTCCAGCTGTTGGCCGCCGCTGGCCAGCTGCATGTCGATTTCCGGCTGAGCTTGTTCCAGGAACACCTGCGGCGCGTTCGGCACCTCCAGCGACATGTCCTTCACGTAGATCTTTTCGATGGAAAACGCCGGTTGCAGCTCTTGTTGTTCGCTCATGTTCTTTCTCGCTAAAAACCGTCTGGATGACAGTTGAATTGTGTGGATACGACGGCGGGCATCATCGCATGAAAGCCGGCGACGGCCAACCGCCTTGACGCCGGCCGGATCAATCGGCCAGCAGCGGGTCCAGCTTGCCGGCCTGGTTCAGCGCCATCAGGTCGTCGCAGCCGCCGACATGGGTCTCGCCGATGAAGATCTGCGGCACGGTGCGGCGGCCGGTGAGCGCCATCATCTTGTCGCGTTCGGCCGGGTCCAGATCGATGCGGATCTCCTTGACGCCGTTGACGCCCTTGCTGGCCAGCAGCTGCTTGGCGCGGACGCAATAGGGGCAGACCGCGGTGGTGTACATCGTTACCGGTTTCATGTGCATTGCCTGAAAAAATATCGATTGCGACGATTATAACGTGAGTTCGCCGCTCAGGGCTTTGCGCTGGATCGCATCGCGCCGCCGCGGTAGTCCCGCACCAGGTCCGACACCAGCGCGTCCAGCGCCTTGGCCGACGTCTTGGCCTGCGGTCCGTTGACGATGGCGACGATGGCCAGCCGCCGGCCGTCCTCCGCCTGCCAGTAGCCGGCCAGCGCCTTGACGTCGTTCAGCGTGCCCGTTTTCATCCTCAGCCGCGGCCCGAGATCGGCGAAGCGTTTCTTCAAGGTGCCGTCCGTCGCCGCGATGGGCAGGCTGGCGATGAATTCGCTGGCGTACGGCCCGCGCGCGGCGTCCAGCAGCACCTCGCCCAATAGCCGCGCCGTCACGCGCTCGCGCCGCGACAGGCCGGAGCCGTTTTCCAGCTGCAAGGCCGACAAATCCGCTATGCCGCGCTGGCTCAGCATGTCGCGCAGCGCGCCGGCGGCCGCCCGCGGCGAGCCCTCGCCCGCCGCCTCGCGTCCCAGGGTCAGAAACAGCGTGCGCGCCATGGTGTTGTTGCTGTATTTGTTGATGTCGGCCAGCGCCGCCGGCAAGGGCTGCGATTGCCAGGCCGCCAGCTCGCGCGCGCCGTCCGGGGCGCGGCCGCGCTCCACCCGCAGCGGTCCCTCGCCGCCCAGCGCCTGCCACATGGCGGCGAAATCCTGGCCGGCGAACGCGTCGTGATCCAGCACATTGACGTAGGCGCGCTGGCCGTCGCAGGCCGCCGGCAGGCTGCCGGACACGCTCACCCGGCTGCCGTCGCTCTCGATGGCGACGAAGCGGCGAACGTCCGGGCACGGCGCGTCCGCGCCCGGCTTCAAGTCAGACTGCAAGGCCACGCCCGACAGCGGCGGGTCCAGCGCCGCGCGCGCGCCCTGGCCGTCGCGGTAAAAGGTCAACCAGGCCACTTTCAGATTCACCAGATGGGCATCCGGCCCCACCACGAAGGCGCGGCCGGCGTCCTCGTCGAAGTCGTCGGCGCCGCCGATGTCGGCGAAGGCGCGCTTGTCCAGCAGCAGCCGGCCCTCCAGCCGGCGGATGCCGCGCAGCCGCAGGCTATGCAACAGGCTCAGCAGATCGCCGTTGTCGAAGCGCGGATCGCCGCCGCCCAACCAATACAGATCGCCCTTCAGCGCGTCGCCCTCCACCGGCGCATCCGACAGCAAGCTTGTCTTCCAACGGTAGTCCGGCCCCAGCCGGTTCAGCGCCGCCCAGCCGGTCAGCAGCTTCATGGTCGAGGCCGGATTCATGGCCGCGTCCGCCCTATGGGCGATCACTGGACCGTCGCCCTCCACCGGCGCCGCCCATACGGCGACCTCCTCCGGTTTCAGGCCGTGCAGGTCCCATGCCCCGGCCTGGGCGCACAAGCCGCCCAGCAGCAGCCCCAGCCATGCTTGTGTCATCGTCATCGTTCTCACCAATCCTGCGGGTCCACATCCAGAGACCAGCGCAGCGCGCGGCCGTGGGATTTGGCTAGCCCGTCCAGCAGCGGCGGCAGCTGGTCGAGCAGGCGATGCAGCGCGCCGCGCTGCGGCGACTCCAGCACCAGTTGCGCCCGCTCGCGCTGGGCGAGCCGCGCCATCAGGGCCGGCGCCGGTCCGGAAATCAGCACGCCCTGCGCCATCGGGTCCAAAGCGTCCAGCGCCTCGCGCGCCTGGCGCAGAAAGGCGGTGGCCTGGGCCAGCTCCGGGCTGTCCGCGCGCAGCAGCGCCTGGAAGGTGGACGGCGGGAAGCCGGCCTGGCGGCGCTCGCTCAACAGCGCCGCGGCGTAGCCGTCGAAGTCATGCGCCACCAGCGCGTGGTACAAGGGGTGGTCCGGCCATTGAGTCTGGATCAGCACCTCGCCCGGCGCGTCGGCGCGGCCGGCGCGGCCCGCCACCTGCATCAATTGCGAAAACAGCCGTTCCGAGGCGCGGAAATCGGCCGAATACAGGCCGCCGTCCGCGCCCAGCGCCGCCACCAGCGACAGGGTGCCGAAGTCATGGCCCTTGGCCAGCATCTGGGTGCCCACCAGGATGTCCACCTCGCCGCCATGCACTTTGCGGTAGATCTCGTCCCAGGCGTCCTTGCGGCTGGTGGTGTCGCGGTCTATGCGCAGCACCCGCGCTTCCGGCAGCATCCGCTGCAAGGCGGACTCCAGCCGCTGCGTGCCTTCGCCCAAGGGCTTGATGTCCGGGTCGCCGCAATCCGGGCAGGCCCGCGGCACCGGCTCCTCCCAGCCGCAATGATGGCAACGCAGCTTGCGCTCCATCAGATGCACCACCAGCTTGGCCGAGCAGTGCGGGCAGCCGCTGGTCCAGCCGCAGGCGGTGCAGGCCACCACCGGCGCGAAGCCGCGACGGTTGATGAACACCAGGCTCATTTCCTTGCGCGCGAGCCTGGCCTTCAGCGCTTCCAGCACCGGTTCGGACAAACCCTCCGCCAGCTTCTTGCGCCGGGTATCCACTAAGCGCACATCCGGCAGCCGCGCCGCCCCGTGGGCGCGCCGGGTCAGCGCCAATTTCTGGTAGCGGCCGGCCTCGACATTGGCCACCGTCTCCAGGCTGGGCGTGGCCGAGCCGAGCACGATGGCGATGCCGGCGCGGCGCGCGCGCCACACCGCCAGATCGCGCGCATGATAGCGCAGGCCATCCTGCTGCTTGAACGAGCCGTCATGCTCCTCGTCCACCACGATCAGGCCCAGCCGCGGCAGCGGAGTGAACACCGACAGCCGGGTGCCTATCACCACGTCGGCCTCGCCATGCCAGGCGTCCAGCCAGCCGTGCATGCGCTCGCCGTCGGCCAGATTGCTGTGCTGCACCACGATGCGGCTGGCGGGAAAGCGCTTGGCGAAGCGGTCTATCAATTGCGGCGTCAGATTGATTTCCGGCACCAGCACCAGGGTCTGCCGGCGCGCGGCCAGTTGTTCGGCGATCAAGCGCAAATAGACCTCGGTCTTGCCGCTGCCGGTCACGCCATGCAACAGCCAAGGCTGGAAGCCCTGGCTCGCCCGCAGCGCCGTCAAGGCCGTCTGCTGCTCGTCGTTCAGTTCCGGCGCTTCGCCCAGCCGCAAGGGCGTCGCCTCCGGCGTCACCCGCTCCGCCTTGCCCTCGGCCAGCCAGTCCGCCAGCAGCTTGCCGGCCTGCGGCGTCACCTCCTTGGCCTGCGCCTGGGTCAGCGGGCCATCCTGCAGCGCCTGCCACAGCGCCAGCCTGGCCTTCTGCCGCGCCGGCGGCGCATCGGCCAAGCCGGCCTCGGTCAGGGCGAAGGGACGGCGGTCCGGCCGCCGGACATCGCGCGGCTCGCGCAGCCCGGTGGGCAGCGCGGTGAACAGCGTCTGGCCCAGCGGGTAGTGGTAATAGTCGGACGCGAAGCGCGCCAGGGCCAGGAATTCCTCCGGCAGCGGCGGCAAGCCATCAAGCACCATTTCGATGCATTTGAGCTTGGCGGCGTCGTACCCGGCCACACCCACCCCCGGTATCGGCGTGACCACCACGCCACATAGCCGCCTCGGGCCGAAGGACACGCTGACGCGCGCGCCGGCCATGACAGGTGATTCAGTCAGGTAACTGAACGTTCCGGCAAGCGGCACATCTATCGCCACCTGCACCGGTTTGCGCTCGCCCATTTTCGCTCTTTCCCGGCAAACCCTGCTGCGACAAGGCTTTGCGCGCACTGTGCACAGTTCTTGTGGATAACTTTGTGAACAACCGCGGCGTGGGACGGCAAAACGCCGCCAAATCAGTGTTTCCGCTGGATTGCACAAAAATTAATCAAATGTAAAACTCTTTATTTTTCAATAGCTTGCAATTGATGGCATTTTTTTGCCCCCTGCGCTTGACAAGCCTTTTGCCAGGGACTAGGCAGTGTGCATAACTTCCGAAACACCAGCCGCCGCCGCTGTCAACCCGCATGCCGCAATGCGAGAAAACCACCAAGACGCCCCACCCAGACCGCCTCGTGGCGGGCATGAATACCCCGCCCGCGCAATCGGGCCTCAGACCGTTCGCGCAGGGATAATTTAATAAAACCTTAAAAAAAACAACCGTATTTTCGCTTAATTTTGGCCGCGCCGGCCAAACGGCCCGCGCGCGGGAAACGGGCCGCGCACCAAGATGGCGCGCGGCGCCGCGGCGGCTCAGGCGCCGTGATACGGCCGCGACAGGCGATGGACGACCTCGATCAGCGCGCCGGCGTGCGCCGGATCGGCGAATTGCGAAATGCCGTGGCCCAGGTTGAACACGTGGCCGCTGCCCTGGCCGTAGCTGGCCAGGATGCGGCCCGCTTCGCGCTCGATGGCTTCCGGCGAGGCGAACAGGGCGTTGGGATCGAAGTTGCCCTGCAGCGCCACCTTGTCGCCGACGCGCGCGCGCGCCTGGCCGATGTCGGTGGTCCAATCCAGGCCGACGCAATCGGCGCCGATGGCGGCGATGTCTTCCAGCCACTGCCCGCCGCCCTTGGTGAACACGATGACCGGCACGCGCCGCCCGTCCGCTTCGCGCTTGAGGCCGGCGACGATGCGCTGCATATAAGACAGAGAGAACTCGCGATAAGCCGCGTGGCTGAGCGCGCCGCCCCAGGTGTCGAAGATCTGCACCGCTTGGGCGCCGGCGGCTATCTGCGCGTTCAGGTAGGCGATCACCGACTGGGTATTCATTTCCAGGATGTGGTGCAGCAGCTCCGGGCGGCTGTACAGCATGGCTTTCACATGGCGGAAGTCGTCGGAACCGCCGCCCTCCACCATATAGCAGGCCAAGGTGAACGGGCTTCCGGAGAAGCCGATCAGCGGCACGCGGCCGTCCAGCGCCTTGCGGATGCTGGAGACGGCGTCGAACACATACTGCAGCTTGTCCAACTCGGCCGGAACCAGCGCGCGGATGGCGGCTTCTTCGCGCAGCGGACGCTCGAACTTAGGCCCCTCGCCCTCGGCGAAGTACAGGCCCAGGCCCATCGCGTCCGGCACGGTCAGGATGTCGGAGAACAGAATGGCCGCGTCCAGCGGGAAACGGTCCAGCGGCTGCAGCGTCACTTCGGTGGCGTAATCCGGGCTGGTGCACAGTCCCATGAAACTGCCGGCGCGGGCGCGAGTGGCGCGGTATTCCGGCAGGTAGCGGCCGGCCTGGCGCATCATCCAGATCGGGGTGTATTCAACCGGCTCCTTCAACAGAGCCCGCAGGAAGGTATCGTTTTTCAGCTGGGTCATGGCGGCACACGCGTGGAAAGTCAGCCGGCATTATACCCAGCCCGCCATCAGGGATGAAACCACAGCTCGCGCCGCGACAGCGGCGTCGCCTCGGGCAGCAGCGGATTGGGCAGCTCGATGATGGTGCGGCCGGACAAGTTGAGCCCGCGCAGGTGCTCGTCGTTGAAGGCGTGGAAGGTCCGCTCGAAGCTGCCATCGGCCAGGCCCTTCTCCAGCCCGAGCCGCAGCATGTTCGCCAGTTCCGGCCGCCGCGGCGCGACGAAGAAATAAAATGCCGTGGGGTAATGCAGCAACAGATGCGGCTCCAGCATCAGTCCCTGGCTATTGGGCGACTCCAGCTCCTGCCTGACCTCGATCACGCTGCGCGGAAAGTAGTCGTAGCGGTGCTGGCGCAGCATGGAAAACAAATTGAGGTAGTCCGGATTGGTGCTGACCGGCAAGCCGGCGCTGCGCAAAATCTGGGTGTCCGGCCAATCCATCCCTTGCCCCGCCCGGAAGGCGGCCAATTGCCGCAGGCTGTTCACGCCCAGGAACAGGCGGGGCCGGTCGGCATTGATCAGCGGCACGCGCCAGCCTATCAGGCCCTTGTCCAGCGGAATGCGCACCGTCAGCAGCTTCTGCTCGCGCTCGCGACTGGTCATGCCCCAGAAGACATCGACGCCGGCGTCGCCGCGCGTCATCTGCTCCATCGCCCGTCCCTGGTTCATGTCGCGGTCGGGAATCAGCGCGCAACGCTGGCCCATCTCGCTGCAGGCCAACAACAACAGCGCCTGGATATAGGGCCAATGCGGATCTTCGCCGCCCGACACCTGCGCGTAGCGGATGTCGACCGCATCGCCCTGCGCCTCTGCCCAGCCGCACAGCGCGCACAACAGCAACAAGCACCACGCTTTTTTCATGATCCGGCCGCCCCCTTGTCATACAGGCATTATGGCAACGGATTACAACCAGCCCAAGCCTCCAACCGCGCCGCCCAGCAACAGCAGCCATAGCGGGTTCCAGTTGCGCCGCCAGGCCAGCAGCGCCACGACGGCGCTGAGCGCCCAGCCCGCCCCATCGCGATTGGCCGCCTGCAGCAACAGGCAGGCGCTGGCGGCGATCAGCCCCACGGTCAGCGGCAGCAGGGCGCGGCTCAGCAAGCTGGTCAAGGCGCCGCCGCGATGGCGCGCCCACCAGCGCGACACGTGAAAGCTCAGCAGGGAAGACGGCAGACAGATGCCCAGCATGCTGATCAGCGCGCCCCCCACGCCGGCCACGTGCCAGCCCACCAGGCAGACCACCAGCACATTGGGCCCCGGCGCGGCCTGGGCGATGGCGAACAGTTCGGCCAACTGCGCCGCGCTCAGCCAGCCATGCGCCTCCACGATGCGCTGCAGCTCCGGCAGCACCACATTGGCGCCGCCCACCGCCATCAGCGACAACACGCAAAACTCCCATAACAGCGTCAGCAAGATCATGATTTCGCCCCATCTCGCGCCAGCCAGGCCAAGCCTATGGCCAGGGGGACGGCGCCCAGCAATACCCATAGCAAGGGCAGCCGGAACACGGCTATCGCGGCGAAGGTCGCCGCCAGCACCAGCGCGCACCACAAGCGCCGCTCCAGCTTGGACAGCAGGCGCAGCGCCATGGCCAGCAGCAGTCCCGCCGCCGCCGAGGCCAGGCCGTGCATGACGTGCTCGACCAGGGGCAGCTGGCGATAGCGGCCATACAACGAGGCCAGCAGCAACACGATGACCATGGGCGCCAGCAGCAGGCCGCATATCGCGGCCAGCGCGCCGGACGGCCCATGGAAGCGGCCGCCTATCGCCACCGCCATATTGACGATATTGGGCCCGGGCAAGACCTGGCACAGGCCCAGCTGCTCGGCGAAGTCCTGCTCGGACAACCAGCGCCGCCGCTGCACCAGCATATTGTGGGCCTGCGGCAGCACGCCGCCGAAACCGGTGACGCCGACAGAAAAGAAGCCGGCGAACAACTCGCGCCGGCTGGGTTTGATCAGATCGCTATCCATGTCTTGACACTACTCGCCGCGGGCAGGCGGCACAAACGAGAATTTCTGACAGGGCCGGTCAATAAAACTCACAGCCCGCCCAGGCGCTCGACGATGAAATCGACGAACACTCTGAGTTTGGGCAAGGGCTGACGGTCGGCCGGAAAGAGCAGGTGCATGGGCTTGGCCTCCGGCAGATAGCCGTCCAGCAGCGACACCAGCCGCCCCGCCGCCACGTCGTCGGCCAGCAGCGTTTCCGCCTGCAAGACGATGCCCGCGCCGGCCAGCGCCAGCTGGCGCAGCGCCTGGCCCTGATTGCACTGGAAGCGGCTGGAAGGGATGTGCGCGGCGTGCAGCCGGGCCAGCGCATCCCAGCCGTCGTCGCGCCGCCAGCGGCTGAAACCCAGGCAATCATGCTCCGCCAGTTGTTCCGGCGTCTCCGGCTTGCCGCGCCGCGCCAGATACGCCGGCGACGCGGCTATCATCATCCGGTACGGCTTAAGCCGGCGCGCCACCAGGCCGGAATCGGCCAGATGGCCGATGCGGAACACCGCGTCGTAGCCTTCGGCCACCAGGTTCACCAATTGGTCGCACAGCTCCAGCTCCACCCCTATCTCCGGGTAACGCGCCATGAACTCCGCCAGCAAGGGCGCCAGCCGCAGCGTGCCGAAGGTCACCGAGGCATTGACGCGCAGCACGCCGCGCGGCTGCTCCCTGAGCAGCGCCGCCGCGTCCTCGGCCGCGGCCAGATCCGCCAGGATGGCGCGGCAGCGCTGGTAATAGTGCTGACCCAGTTCGGTCAGCTGCTGGCGGCGCGTGGTGCGCACCAGCAACTTGCCGCCCAGCCGCGCCTCCAGCGCGGCGAGGTGCTTGCCCACCATGGGCTGGGACAGCCGATGCGCCTCAGCCGCCGCCGTCAGGCTGCCCAACTCCACCACGGCGACGAACAGCTCCATGCTGAGCAGTCTATCCATTGATTAGAAACCCCAGGTTATCAATCCTGTTCATGATACGGGATTAATCTCTCCCGACAATCCCTGCACTCTCGCTCCATCGCAACCCCAGATGGAGAACTTCATGAAAATCCTGCTCGTAGGCGCCAGCGGCACCGTTGGCCGCGCCATCCGCCAGGCCCTGTCCCGCCACCAGATCCTTACCGCCGGACGCCATAGCGGCGATCTGCGCGTCGACATCACCGATAGCGCCAGCGTAAGCAAGATGTTCGAGCAAGCGGGACGGCTGGACGCCATCGTCAGCGCCACCGGCAATCTGCATTTCGGCCCGCTGTCCGAGATGAGCGCGGCCGACTTCCGCGTCGGATTGGAAAACAAGCTGTTGGGCCAGATCGATCTGGCGCTGACCGGCCAGCACTATCTGAACGACGGCGGCTCCATCACGCTGACCAGCGGCATCGTCAGCGCCCATCCCATCCGCCACGGCGCCAACGCCACGGCGGTGAACCGCGCGCTGGAAGGCTTCGCCGCCGCCGCGGCCCTGGAGTTGACGCGCGGCCAGCGCATCAATGTAGTCAGCCCCAATGTGCTGCAAGAATCCTGGGAAGGTTTCGCCCCCTATTTCCCCGGCTTCGAGGCCATTCCCGCCGCCCGCGCGGCGCTGGCCTATGTGCGCAGCGTGGAAGGCATAGCCAACGGCCAGACGCTGACCGTGTGGTAAGCCGCGCCATGACCGAGGAGAAACCGCATATGAAAATACTGCTAGTGGGCGCGAACGGCACCATAGGACGCGCGGTGCGACAAGCGCTGTCCCGCCATCACATCCTGGCCGCCGGCCGCGACAGCGGGGAGCTGCGCGTCGACATGAGCCAGCCCGACAGCATACGGGCGCTATTCGAGCGCACAGGCAATGTCGACGCCATCGTCAGCGCCGCCGGGCTGCTGCACTTGGGTCCACTGGCAGAGATGACGACCGAGCAGTTCCGCATCGGCCTGGACAGCAAATTGATGGGCCAGGTGAACCTGGCCCTGATAGGGCAGCATTTTCTCAATGCGGGCGGCTCCATTACCTTGACCAGCGGCATGGGCAATGAAATCCCGTTGCGCCACGGCAGCAACGCCTGCGCCGTCAACGCCGCGATAGAGGGCTTCACCCGCGGCGCGGCGGTGGAGCTGGCCGCGGGACTGCGCATCAACGCGGTTTGCCCAAGCGTGCTGCAGGAATCATGGGAGCCGCTGCAAAGCTACTTCCCGGGTTTCGAAGCCGTGCCGGCGACCCGAGTCGCCCGCGCCTATCAGCGCAGCGTGGAGGGCGTGGAAACCGGGCAAGTGTTCAAGGTCTGGTAAGCCCGGACACAGCGTTCCCGCAGCAGCCCTCGCGGCTCAGAGGGCGCGCTGCCGCAATTCCAGATGCAGCAAGGGAAACGGTCTGCCGGCGCTGTCGAGCGCCGAGCGGCCGATCGCCTCGAAACCCATGCGGCGGTAGAAAGCCAGCGCCTCCGGATTCTCTTCGTTGACGTCCGTTTCCCGCACGCCCGACTCGACGATGGCCTGCTCGAGCAAGGCTCGCCCCAGGCCGCGGCCGGCGTGGCCGGGATCGATGAACAGCATTTCCAGCCGGCCGGCCACTGCGCCGGAAAATCCGATGGGTCGGCCTTCCGCGTCGCGACAGACCCGCAAGGCGAGGCCTATCGACTCCGCGGATTCAAACACCGCGATCACCTCGGGGCGGATGGCATCGATATCGTCCTCACCGAGGAAATGATGGGTGGCGCGTACCGAACGCTCCCATACGCGAAGCATTTCGGAAAAATCCGCGCGCGATGGCGCGCCAGTAATAGACATTGCAAACTCCTTACCTAAAGCACAAGCCGCCCCGCAAGAACGGAACGGCATCCTGAGCGTCAAAACGCCGCCTGCGCCAGGCCTATACTGCATCAGCCGCCAAGCACGGGAAAACCGCGATGAGACCGATGTTGTGGGGCGTACTGGCGCTGCTGTGCGGCCCGCCCCTTCTCCACGCCGAGCCTATCCCTGCCTATAGCCAGGCGGTGGAGCCATGGGCAGACCCGGCCACCGGCGATGGCTTGGCGCCGCGCTATCTGCGCTGGCTGGCCAAACAGGCCGGCCTGGCCTTGCGCATGGAAGTCCGCCCGCTGGCGCGCGTGGCGGAGGACCTGAAGAGCGGCCGCAACGCCTTGTCCCTGCTGACCGCTCTGCCGCAGCGCGACGCATTCGCGCTGGAGCTGTGCCAGCCGGTATCCATCCGCCTCTCCCTGCTTTACCGCCAAAGCGGCCCCGCGCTTGCCGCCAATGGCTTGAAAGGCAAAGTTGTCGGCACCTTGCGCGGCTCGCACTCGCTGGACGCCTTCTTGGCCCGCTGCGGCGCGCGGGCTGAGCCGCTGCCGGACATGCCGCAAGGCATGCGCATGCTGCGGGCCGGCCGCCTGGCGGCGACGGTGTGCGTGCGCCCCGGCTGCCAGCATGCGCTGGCCGAGGTGTCGGAAGCGGGCGACCGCTGGGCGGAGCTGCCTGTCGACGACAAGCCCATGGCGGTCTACGTATCGCGCGCCCACCCGCTGGCGCATGACGCGGCCGCGCTAGCCCGGCTGCGCGCCGCTTGCGTTTCACCCGAGGGCAAGCGCGTGGTGGCGGAGTTGCTGTCGCAATACGATTAGCCATGAAAAACCCGCCGGCCTTCTCAGGCGGGCGGGTTTGCATCAGCGCTCGCAGGGCTTAGATGTCGGCTTCGACCTCGTTGCCCTTGGCCTCCATCCAGCCGCGGCGGCTGGACGCCTCGCCCTTGCCCATCAGCATGACGAACATGTCCAGCGTTTCCTTGAGCATGCCGGGGCGCACCTGCACCTTGACCAGGCGACGGGTGTCCGGATTCATCGTGGTGTCCTTCAGTTGCTCCGGGTTCATCTCGCCCAGGCCTTTGAAGCGGGAAATGTTCCAGGCATTCTCGCGCACGCCCTCGCTGCGCAGGCGGTCCAGGATGGCGGTCATCTCGCCCTCGTCCAGCGCATAGAGCTTGCGCGGCGGACGGGTCTTGCCCTGGCCCGGCACATCGACGCGGAACAGCGGCGGCTGGGCGATGTAGATGTTGCCGTTCTCCACCAGGCGCGGGAAATGGCGGAAGAACAGCGTCAGCAGCAACACCTGGATGTGGGAACCGTCCACGTCGGCGTCGGACAGGATGGCGATCTTGCCGTAACGCTGGCCCGACAGGTCCGGCGCGTCGTTGGGGCCGTGTGGGTCCACGCCGATCGCCACGGAGATATCGTGGATTTCAGCGTTGGAAAACAACTGGTCCTTATCGGTCTCCCAGCTGTTCAGCACCTTGCCGCGCAAGGGCAGGATGGCCTGGTATTCCTTATCGCGCGCCAGCTTGGCCGAACCGCCGGCGGAATCGCCTTCCACCAGGAACAGCTCGTTGCGCTCGATGTCCTCGCTCTCGCAGTCGGTGAGCTTGCCAGGCAGCACCGCCACGCCGGAGCCCTTCTTCTTCTCCACCTTCTTGACGGACTTCAGGCGGCTCTGCGCCTGGCGGATGGCCAGCTCGGCGATCTTCTTGCCGGCTTCCACGTGCTGGTTCAGCCACAGCTCCACCGGATCGCGCGCCAGGCCGGAAATCAGCTTCAGCGCGTCGCGGCTGGTCAGCTTATCCTTGGTCTGGCCCTGGAACTGCGGGTCCAGCACACGGGCGGACAGCACGAAGCGCACGCGGCTCCACACGTCCTCGGCCATCAGCTTGACGCCGCGCGGCAACAGGTTGTGGTGATCGACAAAGCTCTTCACCGCGTCGAACACGCCGGCGCGCAAGCCGGCCTCGTGGGTGCCGCCCACCGGGGTGGGGATCAGGTTGACGTAGCTCTCGCCGCTGGCGCCGTCCTCGAACCAGGCCATCGCCCACTGCGCGCCCTCGCCCTTGGCGAATTGCTCGTGGTCGTCTCCGATATACGCTTCGCCGGCGAACAGCGGCGCCACCGGCTCGTCGTCGCCGCACAGCTCCGCCAGATAGCTCTTCAGGCCTTCCGGGTACTGCCACACCTTCACCTCGTCGCCGCTGGGCTTTTCCAGCGTCAGCGTCACCGCCACGCCGGGCAGCAATACCGCCTTGGCGCGCAGCAGGCGCTCCAGCTCCAGCATGGAATAACGCGGGCTTTCAAAATATTTGCCATCCGGCCACACCCTCACGCGGGTGCCGCTGGTGCGCGGGCCGCAGTCGCCGATGCGGGCCAGGGGCTCGATCACGTCGCCGCCCGAGAACACCAGGCGGTGCACGCCACCCTCGCGCTTCACCTCCACCTCCAGGCGGGTGGACAGCGCATTGGTCACCGACACGCCGACGCCATGCAGGCCGCCGGAGAAGGCATAGGCGCCGCCATCCTTCTTGTTGAACTTGCCGCCGGCGTGCAGCCGGGTGAACACCAGTTCCACCACCGGCACGCCTTCTTGCGGATGCAGGCCCACCGGAATGCCGCGGCCATCGTCCTCCACCGTCAGCGAGCCGTCCTGATGCACGGTGACGGCGATCTTGCGCGCGTAGCCGCCCAGCGCTTCGTCGGCGGCGTTGTCTATCACTTCCTGGCAGATATGAGTGGGGTCTGTGGTGCGGGTATACATGCCGGGCCGCTCTTTGACCGGCTCCAGCCCCTTCAGCACCCGTACCGAGGATTCATCGTATTGTTGAGTCATATGTGGTCTTGCCCTGTCGGCGCATCACGTCGACGCCGCCCTGCGCGGGCGGCATAAATGAAGACAGCGGGCATCGCCCGCCGTCGCTGTACTGCCATGGCCTTGCGCCGCTCACTGCTCGCTCTGGGTGGACGTGCGCGCCAAATAGGCGTCGTGACTCTCCACGCCGCGCAGGAAGCGCGCCAGCTCGGACAGCGCGCGGTCGTAGACGTCGCGCTTGAACTCTATCACCGCGTCCACCGGCGCCCAGTAATCGTTCCAGCGCCAGCCATCGAACTCCGGATGCGTGGACGCGCGCAGACAGACGTCGCTGTCGCGCCCCACCAGCCTGAGCAGAAACCAGATCTGCTTCTGCCCCTTGTAACTGCCGCGCCATTCGCGGCGAACCCAGTTGGTCGGCACCTCGTAGCGCATCCAGTCGCGGGTGCGCCCCAATATCTTCACGTGCTGGGGCAACAAGCCCACTTCCTCCAGCAGCTCGCGGTACATGGCGGCCTCCGGGCTTTCGCCCGGCTTGATGCCGCCTTGCGGGAACTGCCAGGAATGCTCGCGCACGCGCTTGCCCCAGAACACTTCGTTCTTGGCGTTGGTGAGGATGATTCCGACGTTTGGGCGGTATCCGTCCCGGTCCAGCATGGAATAACCCTGCAATTCGTCTCGTTACCGGAATTTTTGCACATTTCGGCCCGCCTTGCCACGCGCCCCAGCGACGCCAGCCGGCCCGCGGCCGCTTGACCGATGTCACCCGCCGCGCCTCGCACTCCCCCAAACCCACCAAACGATGCTACGATGCGCCGATTGAACGTCATTTCACTGCGCATTCATGGCAATTCTGCTCAACCGTCCCGCTCTGTCCCGCCAGCCCTGGCTGCCGCTGAGGCCCGAGGATTTCTCCACGCTGCTGCAAACAGCCGATTTCCGGCTGCGCCTGCTGGAGGCGATCGCCTCGGCCAGCAGCCGCATCTACCTATGCGCGCTGTATCTGGAAAACGAGGAAGCCGGGCAGGAGGTGCTGGACGCGCTGTACCAGGCCAAGCAACGCCAGCCGCAACTCGACATCAGGATCATGGTGGACTGGCACCGCGCCCAGCGCGGCCGCATAGGCGAAGACCAATCGAACTGCAACGCGCGCTGGTACCGCGAAGAAGCCGCCCGCCGCGATCTGGACATCCCGATCTACGGCGTGCCGGTCCAGACGCGCGAACTGTTCGGCGTGCTGCATCTGAAGGGCTTCGTCATCGACGACGCCGTGTTCTACAGCGGCGCCAGCCTCAACAACGTCTATCTGCACAAGCTGGACAAGTACCGCTTCGACCGCTACCACATAGTACGCTGCGCGCCGCTGGCGGACGCGATGGCGGATTTCATGGCCGAGCAATTCTTCAATGATCCGGCCGTCTTCCGCCTGGACAAGCCCGCCCCGGCCACCCGCAGCATACGCAAGGAAATCCGCCAGTTCCGCGACAAGCTGGTGCACAGCCAGTACCGGCTGAGCGAGGAGGCCGCGGTCGCCGCGGACCAGCTCGCCATCACTCCCATCGTCGGCATAGGCAAGGGCAACCGGCTCAACCGCGCGATACTGGACGTGATCGCCAGCTCCCGGCACAAGCTGTTCATCTGCACCCCCTATTTCAACTTCCCTCGCTCGGTGGTGCTGGAAATCAACCGCGCTTTGCGTCGCGGCGTGGAAATCGACATCGTGGTCGGCGACAAGACCGCCAATGATTTCTACATTCCGCCGGAACAGCCCTTCCGCGTGATAGGCGCCCTGCCCTATCTGTATGAGATGAATCTGCGGCGCTTCGCCAAGCGGCAGCGCCACTACATTGCCCGCCAGCAGCTGCGCATCCACCTGTGGAAGGACGGCGACAACACCTACCACCTGAAAGGCATCTGGAGCGACGCGCGCTACATCCTGCTCACGGGCAATAATCTGAACCCGCGCGCCTTCCGCCTGGACCTGGAAAACGCGCTGCTGCTGCGCGACCCTCACGGCGAGCTGATGGCGCAAGGCGAGGCGGAGCAAGGCAATATTCTGCGCCACACCGCCTGCCTTGAGCATTACCGGCAGCTGGAAGACGTGCGCCACTATCCCGAGCAAATCAAGAAGCTGCTGACCCGCCTCAGCCGCGTGCGCATAGACCGCATGCTGAACCTGATGCTGTAACCGCCATGACGCCCCGCACCGCGGGGCGTATCTTCATTCGCGCTGCGCTATGCTGAACGATGGGGTAGGCCCGTCAACCGGAGAGAAGCATGCAGGCAGTTCGGGTGGAAACCCGCCATCTGGCGGTCAGCCACGACTATTCGGAAAAATGGCAGCAGGTGCTGGACCTTCTGGCGCGCTTGGTCAGCATTCCATCCGCGCTGATCATGCGGGTGCAGGCGCCGCAGATCAAAGTCTTCCTATCCAGCCACAGCGCGGGCAACCCGTATGAAGAGGACGAAATGGCCGACCTCGGCACCGGCCTCTACTGCGAGACGGTGATGAGCACCCGCCGCGAGCTAACCGTGCCCAACGCGCTGACCGACCCCGTCTGGGACCATAACCCCGATATAAAACTCGGCATGATTTCCTATATGGGCATGCCGCTGATCTGGCCCAACGATGACGTATTCGGCACCATCTGCATACTGGACAGCACGGAAAACGGCTACACCGCCACCTACCGCCAACTGCTGGCCCAATTCCGCAGCATGGTGGAGCGGGACCTGCGCCAGATCTACAACGACAAGGCGCGGGCGCAGGAAGACGCCGCCTTGCGCGCCGACGAAGCGGAGCGCGTGCGCCGCGAGTTCGAACTGTTGCGCGCCGGCGAGCGCAAGGCCCTGCAGGCCCTGCGCGAAAGCGAAGAGCGCTGGCACTTCGCCCTGGAAGGCGCCGGCGACGGCGTATGGGACTGGAACCTCGCCAGCGGCGACATCTACTTCTCCAATCGCTGCCAGCAGTTGCTGGGCCTCTCTCGCCCCGCGGAGATCGGCGATTTCAAGCTGTGGCAGACCGGTATCCACCCTGACGATCTGCCCACGGTGCTGGCGGACCTGGCCAGCTATCTGCGCCAGCCTCAGGGTTCTTTCGTCATCGAACACCGCTTCCTGAAGGAACAGAACTGGATCTGGCTGCTGGGCCGTGGCATGGTGGTCAGCCAGGACGCGCAGGGCCAGCCCTTGCGCATGATAGGCACCTACTCCGACATCACCCGCCGCAAGCAGGCGGAAGAGGAGCTGCAGCTATTGAACAGCCATCTGGAGGAGCGGGTAGCCATACGCACGGCTGAGCTGAAGCAGGCCATGCAGCAGATCAGCAACGCCGAAAAACAAGCCGCGCTGGCGCGCATGGTGGCCGGCATGGCGCATGAGCTAAACACGCCCATAGGCAATATTCTGCTGTGTTCCTCGCAGATCCAGGCCGACGTAGCAGCCATCGCCAGAGCGGACGCGGACAAGCAGCTATCGCGCAAGACTTTGCAGGACTTCCTGGAAAAAAGCGCGGAGAGCAGCGAGCTGCTGCAAAGAAACAGCGAGCAGGCTGGCGATCTGATCGGCCGCTTCAAGCAGATCGCCGTCGACCAGCTAGACCAACCCAAACGCAGCTTCAAACCAGGACAGATCATCGCCAAACTGCTGCAAACCTTGCTGCCGCCGGAGCACCACCCGCGCATCAAGGTCAATATACAAGCGCCGTTGGACCTGGTCATAGAAAACTATCCCAGCGCGCTGGAGCAGCTGATCTCTCACCTGGTCGCCAATACGCTGACCCACGGCTTCGACGGCAATAACAGCGGCAATATCGATATAGAGATCCAGCGCGAGCAAAACGACATCACGCTGCGCTACGCCGACGACGGCAAGGGCATCATTCCGGAATTGCACGGCAAAGTGTTCGACCCGTTCTTCACCACTCGCATGGGCCAAGGCGGCGTAGGCCTGGGCCTGGCGCTGGTCCACAACATCGTGCAAGTCATACTGAAAGGGCAGATCCGGCTGGAAAGCGAGCCGGGGCACGGCGCCGCCTTCATCATCAAGTTTCCGGCCAATCCGGGCTGAGCCTGCTCACACAACGGGAGCGACCCTACCTCGCCAGAGCGCCATACGCCAAAGCCCCGGCAGGGTATCCTGGCGGGGCTCGTTGGAGGGCGGCTTGGCGCTTCGCGCGCGCCAATGCACAAAGCCCAGCTCGTTTGAGCTGG
>NZ_PQWB01000063.1:0-18624 GCF_002924365.1 Chromobacterium alticapitis
CGCGCACATGGCCCAGCGCCAGCCGATCTATCGCCAGCTTGCCGCGCCATAATTCCGCCGGCCTCCAGTCCAGCCGCAAAGACTCGATGTCCATGTCCTCGCCTGCCGTGCGCAGCCTGACATCTTTCAGCTCGAAGCCCTGCCACAGCGCGCCCTGGCTGGACGCCACGCTGAACTGCCCGCCGCTGAGCTTGCCCGCCTGCTGCAGCGCCCAGGCGAAGCCGGCCGGGCTGGCGCCTATCCAGCCCAGCGCGGCCAGCGCGAGCGCGAACAGCAGGGCCAGCGCGCCGCAGACGTAGCGCCAGCGGCGCGGTTTGCGGGGAGTCGGCGGCGTTTGCTCCGCCGCTTCGGTTTGAGGGGTTTGGTTCTCGCTCATGATGATCTAGAAGGCCAGGCCCAGGCTGAGGTTCCAGCGCAGCTTGCCGTCGCTCTCCGCCTTGGCGATATCGAAGGACAAGGGCGCCACCGGACTCATCCAGCGCACGCCCACGCCATTGGCGTGCACGGGTTGGAAACCCTGCCAGCTGTCGGCGACGTTGCCGGCGTCGGTGAACAGCGCGAAGTACCAGGCTGGCCGGATGGGAATCTGGTATTCAATGCTGCCGGTGGCCACCACGCGGCCGCCCAGCACCGAGCCATTGGGGCCGGCCAGGCCCAGGCTCTGGTAATCGTAGCCGCGCACGCTATTGGCGCCGCCGGCGCGGAACAGCAAGGCGGTCGGCACTTGCGCGCCCTCCTTGGCCCACACCTGGCCCAGCTCCAGCCGGCCCACCAGGGTGCCGTACTTGGGGAAGGGCGACCAGTAAGCCACCGCCCGGCCATAGGCCCGCACGATGGAGGTGGAGGAACCGAGCAGGCCCAGCGAGCCCGACAAGCGCCCATCCAGCAGATAGCCATCGCGCGGCCGCATCGGATCGTCCACCGCGCGCTGAGTCCAGCCGTACACCAGCTGGGTGACGTGGGTCTCGCGCGACTGCACGCCGCCGGCGTCCTCGCTTTCCTTCAAGAACTCCAGGCCCAGCCGCGATTCGATATTGCCGCGGCTGCGCAGGCGCCAGGCGCCGGCGTCCAGGGTATTGGTCTTCAGTCCCTGCACGTTCTCGGACTTGAAGGAACTGGTGATCGAATGCGAATAGCCGTCGCGCTGGCGCGGGAAGCCCAGGCCGAAGCTGAGCGATTGCTGATCGCGCTTCCAGTCCATCAGCATGGAGCCGGTGTAGCCACGCCGGAAGATATTGTAATGATCGTAGCCGAGACGCGCGCCCGGTCCGATGTCCGAGTCATAAGTCAGGCCCAGCTCCACCTTCTGCCGCGGCAGCTCCTTCACGTCCACCGTCACCGGCACCTTGTCGTCGACGATATGGTCGAAATCGGCGCTGACGATGACCGAAGAAAACTGCGGCGACTGCTCCAGCGCGGACTGATAGGACAGCAGCTTGTCCTGGCTGTAGGGCGAGCCGTTGTTGAAATCTGCCTGCCCGGTCACCAGCGGCCATGGATAGCGCTGCAGACCATTGACCTTGATCCGCCCGAAGCGGATCAGCGGACCGCTGTCCACCGTGACGTCCAGCGTAGCGCGATTGGTCGCCGGGTCTAGCCTGGCCTCGCTCTTGACGATGCGCGCCTTCGGAAAGCGGTCGGCCTGCGCCTTGCGCAGCACTGCGCGCTTGCTGGCCTCCCAATCCTCCTGCCGGTAAGGCGCGCCCAGCGGCAGCGCCCATGCTTCCAGCGCCTGGGCGAAGCGTTGCTGGTAGTCGTCCTGCTGGCGGATGGGACCGTCCAGGCGGATGGTGACGTCGGAAATCAGCGTAGCCGGACCCGGCTCCACCTTGAGCAGCACCCGCTTGCCGGCCTCCTGGCTGGCCTCGACGCGGGCATGGAAATAGCCCTCGGTCTCCAGCAGCTTTTTCGCCTCGTCCGGCGCGCCCTTGACCAAAGCGTCCAGCCAGGCCTGGTCGATATCCGGATCCTGCTGGCCGCTAGCCAGCTCCAGATTGTCGCGCAGCAACTGAGCCAGATTGCCCGGCGCCTGTATGTCCACCGTATAGTCCAGGCCGGCCAGCGCCGGCGCGGCCAGCAGCGTGGCGGCCAAAGCCAGCGGCCATCCCCAACGCGGGTTGCGACGCGGGCGGTTTGGCCGAAAGGTAGGAAAGAAGGCGCGTGGCATGGTAGGAATCATTTGGGAATGCTGCATGGTAACGGAAGTCGCCGGGGCTGGCGACAGCTTGCGCGCGTGCGGAATAAAGCCTGTCAGACAACGGCGGCGGCCTCATAGTTCATGGCTGGCCAAATGATGACAAATAGCTTAAATTTTCTGATCAGACAATCTCTGTGCCATCCGGGCCTATTCGCCCGCCGCGCGCTTAGCCAGGAATCCGCTCCATGCCGCATGCTTCCCGCCGCCTCGTCGAACCTGAACTTGCCCTGCTGCCGGGCTATGTCGCCGCGCTGGAGCGCCGCTGGACACCGGAATCCGACCACGATCCGGCCGGCGCGGACCGTCTGCTGGCCGCCATCAAGCGCGACGGCGCCGGCTTCATCTCCGCCTTGTCCAACCCGCAGGGCTTGGGCGAACCCATCGTGCTGGCAGACGGCAGCGCGGTGCCGCGCCTGCCTTGGCGGCGCTTTTGGATACTGGACGATGCCGGCGGCTATGCCGGCGAGCTGAATCTGCGCTGGCAGCGCGGCACATCCGAGCTGCCGCCGTACTGCTTGGGTCATGTCGGCTACGCCGTGCCGCCCTGGCATCGCGGCGCGGGCCTGGCCGCCGCCGCGCTGCGCGAGCTGACCCCCATCGCCCGCGCGCAGGGCCTCGCCTGGCTGGACATCGCCATGGCGACCGACAACCTCGCCTCCATCCGCTCCGCCGAAAATGCCGGCGCGCGGTGCGTCCACCAGTTCAATGCCGGCGCGGAACACGGCGATGCCGAAGCCTGGCTGTACCGGCTCGAATTGGATAGTCCATCATCAGCCTTTTAATGCTATTTTGATGCGAATGGCGGATTTCTCTGCGGGAAATTGATATGTCGATCGCTACAGTGCGGATTGTGGATGGACTTCAACAACCCGACCGGAGCGATACGCCATGTCCGCCTTGATCAACGAAACCAGCCTGCCGGCAGAACCGGAGCCTGGAAGCCGCAAGCGGCTGATGCATTTCCTGACCCACGAGCGCCGCTGCTGGCGCCGCCTGGCCTACTGGCTGAAGCAGTTTCAAACCGAAAATCGCGCGCCGCCGCGCTGCTACGCCTGGCGCCCCGCGCCGGACGAACACCCCGAAGACCACGAAGACCTGCTGCTGCACTGAATCCGCGCCATGCCGCGGGCGCAGCTCCCCGGCATGCCGCCGCGCGTTTCACCTCCGCCCCAGCAAGCCAGGCAAATCCGCCATGTCCGCAAACGTTTCCGTCGCGCCCGCCGCCGTCAGGCTGGCCTTCGGCGTGAGCGCGGCATAGCCCCATACCGTCATGCCGGCCGCCGCCCCGGCCCGAACTCCGGTAGGCGTATCTTCTATCACCAGACAGCGCGCGGGTTCTACCCCCTGGCTGCGCGCCGCATGCAGAAACACGTCCGGCGCAGGCTTGGGCAAAGCCACATCCTGCGCGCTATACAGCCGCCCCTCGCATAGCGGCAGCAAGCCGGTCAGGCCCAGCGTGGTCCGCATCTTGTCATGGCCGCCGTTGGAGGCCACGCAATACGGCAGCGGCAAGGCCTCCAGCATGTCCGGCACTCCGGGCACCGCAGCCAGCGACTGCCGCAGCGCCTCCTGGCTGCGCCGGCGGTAGTCGGCCTCGAAACCCGCAGGCGCCGCCGCGCCCAGCATATCCTCTATCTGCCGCAAACACTGCGCCATGGACAGGCCGACAAAATGCCTGAACATGTCGTCCAGCGTCACCGGCAGCCCCAGCTCGTTGAGCATGCGCGCAAAAACGGCGTTGGTGATGCGTTCGCTGTCCACCAGCACGCCATCGCAGTCAAAAATCACCAGCTCGAATCCCGGCATCGTTTACTTTCGGCAAAGCCAAATTATGCCAAACATATGGCAATGCAATCCGCCGGCAAGCCCTGCCGCCTGCCATCGTTACGTATTTGTTCTTAGTAAAACCATCTATGCTGAAGCAGGCCTGCGACCTCCCGCAGCCCCCCTCCGGCGACACGAGCATGTTCGACAGAAGCGACAAGGGCATCATGCTGAAGGCCATCATGGTGGCCGCCCCCATCCTGCTATGCATGGGCTTGTTGCCGCTGTTGTCCTTTTATATCGAAAAACTGGAGGAAAACGGCAGAGCCGAGATCGTGGAGTACATCGCCATCGCCCAAGCGGCGATGGAAGTGAAATTCGACGCGGCGGACTTGAATGGCTGGCAGACCGGCTACGCTTTCGACATCATCCGGAAAATTGAAGGCAGCACGCGCGACGACGCGATCGCCCGCTCCGAATTCCTGCGCTCTGCCGACAACTTCCGCCGCGACATCCAGACGCTGCGCGACATGCCGCTGGACGCCGAGCAGCGCAGCCAGTTGGACAGCGTGCAGCGCGATTTCAACGCTTTCATGGAGCTGGACCGCGACATCATCGCCCTGTATCGCTCAGGTGCGCCCGCCGCGCGGGACAAGGCCTCGCGCCTGGTCATGGGCGAGGAAATCCAAATCTTCACCCACATCTCGCAGAACACCAACGCCCTGGCCGTCTCCATCACGCTGGACCTGATGAAGAAAGTGGCGCAATCCAACTCCTACGGCATCGTCGCCCGCTGGATGATGCTGGTGATGTGGATAGTCGCCAGCGCCATGGCCATTCTGCTGGTGCGGCTGCTGCATAAGTGGCTGAGCCAGATGCGCGGCCTGATGCAGAAGCTGGAAGCGCTGGCCGGCACCGACGAGCTGACCCAGCTGCCCAACCGCCGCACCTGGGACATCCAGATCGAAATGATGCTGGCCACGGCCAAACGCTACGGCCAGCCCCTCGCCATCGCGCTGTTCGATCTGGATCATTTCAAGCAATTCAACGACACCTACGGCCACCCAGAGGGCGACCGGCTGCTGCGCGAAGTCTCCATCCTGATCAAATCCCGGATGCGGCAGTCTGATCTGTTCGCCCGTTTCGGCGGAGAGGAGTTCGTGCTGGCCCTGATGGACTGCGACCTGCCGCAGGCCGTCACCCGCATCGAGTCGCTGCGCCGCAATCTGCCGGACAACCAGAGTTTTTCCGTGGGCGTGACGCTGTGGCTGGAAGACGAACGCATCCACAACACCCTGGCCCGCGCGGACAAAGCGCTGTACCAGGCCAAGAACAGCGGACGGGATCAGGTGGCCAGCCTGCCGCCGCCCGCGCCGGGCTCCGCCCTATAGCGCGGGCAGCCCCGCAGTAGCTTGCCCGCGATCCAAGCCCCCCGCAGCCCCTCTCGACGGCCCGCTTCGTTGTTACTGCTCTGCCATCGCCTCTGCCAACCGCACCAGCGACGAAATCTGCCGATATACCATCGCCTCGCCCTCCGGCCAGGCGTGAAACCCGCTCAGCCACAACGGCGTCATCCCGGCGCGCGCCGCGCCCAACACGTCATTGCGCGGGTGGTCGCCCACATACCAGCACGCCGCCGCCTGCGCCCCCAGGGTCTGCGCCGCCTGATGGAAAATTTCAGCCGCCGGCTTCTTTATCCCGGCAGACTCCGAGCTGACAATCAGCTCGATGGCGGAAGCAAACGGCAAGCACGCCACCTTCTCCAGCCGGGTGCGATGGCTGCCGTTGGAAATCACGCCCGCGCGTACGCGGTTCTCCACGAGAAAAGCCATCGCAGCCTCCGCGCCCGGCATCGCCGCCGTGCAGACGGCGTTGTAGCGTTCCCAATGCCGCAGCAGCGCCTCCTGTTCTATCTCTTGCCGCCAGTCGATCTCGGTTTTCAGGCCATGGGAGACTGCCTGCTTGATCGAAACGAAGGGTGAGCCGGCCGGCAGATAACCGCCGTTGTCCTGGCGTTTGATCACTGCGGCAACCTGCATTGCGCCGCTGGAACGGATGGCATGGCCAAAGTCCCGCCAGAACCGCTCCACATAGAGGTCTATGCTGGCGTCGCGATGGACCAGGGTGTTGTCGAGGTCGAAAAAAACGGCTTGCGGCAGAGTCATGACAGAAGATGGCCCTTAGGTTGAGACGATGGCGCGCTCACACGGAGCAAGCTGGCATCCGACTAAGCACTAATACTCAAATTGGCTAAAGATGGACGATGTATTAATTCTTTTATCCTATAGTCCCAGGGCTGATTTTCAGCGCCGCCTCCATCCCACCCCGAGATAGCCTTCGAAGGAAAAAGTCATGGCCAATACCCTCACCATCACCGCTTGCGACAACGAGCTCGTACTGATCGCCTATACCGGCGCCAACAGCTACCAGATCGCCGACATCAAAAGCGGCAACAACGAGCCGGTCAACTTCACCATCAGCCTGCAATCCGGCCAATACACCGGCCCGCTCAACCTGAACGGCGTCACCGCCCCGCTGTCCGGCAACTACAACGTCTACCTGGCATCCGGCGCGTACACGCTGGTCGCCACCGGCATCAACTGGGGCGGCCCGCAAGCCTACGCCGTCAGCCTCAACGGCGTCGCGCTGAAGCCGGTGTACACCAACCCCGAAGTGGGCGTGGTGTGGGTCTCCTCCCCGGTGTCGCTGCAGCAGTAATCGCGCCAGCTCGACCTCGCTAGCGCCGCCGCACGGCGGCGCGGCTTGTCCATCAAGCCATCCCTCGCAACAAAATGGGCCTTGGCATAGCTTGGCGCTAAGCACCGCTAAGACCAACTTGCCGCCTTAAGCGGCAGCCTCTCCAGAAAACCCGCGCCACCCACCCCACCCAAATTCACCTTGCCCGACTCCGTGTCGCCATTTCAAATGGCGCCGCCTGGGATGCGGATGCGACGCCGGACCAGCTCCGATTGCGTACCGGCGGCCCCGCAAACTCTCAGCGTAGGAATCGTCTGCTGGTATCCGCTTTGGCAAACATGAAGTAAGCGAACGACACCGAGTAAAACACCAACCAATGCCCCGAAAAACCCCTCAATTCATTCGCGCGGTCTTGCGCATACTCGGCCCCACTTAGCTCGCGCACGAAATGTCCATGGCTTTGCAGAACATACTTTCCATCCCAGATTGCCGGACTACCTTGCTGCATCGAGACAAAAAACAAAATGAAATTGAGAATGGCATAAGCAGAAATCGCCATGCACACCCAGAAAACCCATGGAGGGAGCACCATCCGCAGCGCGGACATGCTAGGGGCGGAGCCAAAATCCTGCTTAAAAGACTGAACCATAGGGAAAAAAACGACAAATACCCCGAAATGCAAGTACCAAACCTGGGGATAATGATCCATGACACTTACTCCCATCAGGGAAAATGCATGTACTGCAAGGGATAGCATGAATCCTGACAGCGATAGTGAAGCAAGAAAATAGCGCATAGACATTTTATTCATAGCTACCAAGCAATTCTTATTTCAAACACCCTTGGCATGCTCTGCCGCAAAACATTCTCCACCCAAGCCGGCAAGCTGAGCCGCCGTCTGGAACAGCAGGCAAGCATCGGCGCTCCAGACATGCTCATCGTCTGACTGATACCCCCGCAGCCACAGCACTCCCTCGATGCGGCGCAGGTAAAAACCTTTGGGCACGGAGGGATCGTCGCACAACGCAGCGGAAGCCACGGTAAGCGACCCAAACGGCGCCTTTCCGCGCGTGGCCGACTGCCCGATAGCGCCTTCAGCCTGCTCCCGCCATCGCAAACGCAGATGCGGGCCAGTTTCCATAGGACACAAGCTCAGACCCAGCGCAGTGGCATGCTGAACGATGAGAGGCCAAGTGCCGCCCTGCGCCAGCCCCAACTCCGCAACAGACAAAGCCACGCAACGAATGTCCTCGACCTCTTTTTCGATTTCAAATCGGTCGTCGGCAAACAAGGTATGGGCAAGCGGGTTAATGCTGATCCCGCTTCTCTCCAGTTCCTCCAACAGCGCCGCCTTACTGATACCGCCTATCCGTATCAAATGCTCCACGCCCAGCATCGGTCCACTCTTTCTGGCAGCCATTTCTCCCCACATTTTCGCCGATAAAAATCCAAATATCATATCACCTGAGCAAAAAAACCTCCGGGTAAGTTCACTGGCTTGTTCTCTTTATTTCTCGGCGGCGATCAACTCGATGGCCGGCCTTCGAGTAGGTTGGCGCTGAGCGCAGCGAAGCCCAACGTCCACCGCGCCCTATTCCGGCTGCTGCATGACAACGCTTCCCCCGCCCAATCCGCAGGCAAGCACCCTTGCCTAACATAGCGATGGAAGCTGGAATACGGCCAATCCACCACCCGCTCCACATGGCCATGCTTGACCGGGTTGTAATGGATGTAATCGACATGCGCCTGCAGATCGGCCGCATCGCGGATCTGGTGCTCCCAATAGCGCCGTTGCCAGATGCCACGTTCCCGCTTACGTACGCGGCGGTCCCGGATACGTTCAACCTTGGGCAAGCTGCGCGAAAATGCCGCTTTGATCAGAGCCGTTCTTATCGCCGTAGTCAGCGTCGTCCTCCGGCAAGGCCCATATCGCATGGAAATGATCCGGCAACACCACCATGGCGACGATCTCAAAGGGATGGCGGTTCCGCATTTGGTGAACAACCTGCCGCAAAGCGTCGATATGGCGAGTCAGATAATCTTGTCGCCGATCCGCCAAGTTGACGGTGAAGAACCATGTGCCGCCTTCTGCTATTGAACGACGATAACGCATGAATTGCCTCCAGCACTTCCGCGGTAAACGTTCGGCTTCGCTACGCTCTGCGCCAACCTACACGCCAACGAATCCCAGGCCATCTTACCTAGCGTTGCCCCCTCTCCCCAACCCCTCCCCCGCGAGGGGAGAGGGGCTTGAACTAGGCGGAACCCCCGCGTTGCGCGGCTTCCACCCTACGAAATTCAATCACCATATCACCCCAAAAAACAAAAAGGGCAAGCCACTCAAGGCTTGCCCTTTCTTCGTACGATAGCGATCAAGCAAGATCGCTAATCAAACCAAGCTTACTTCTTGCGTTGCGGCGGCAAGTCCGTGCAGGTGCCATGCGCCACTTCCGCCGCCATGCCGATGGATTCGCCCATGGTCGGGTGCGGGTGGATGGTCTTGCCGATATCGGTCGCGTCGCAACCCATCTCGATCGCCAAGCACACTTCGCCTATCATATCGCCGGCGTGCGGGCCGACGATGCCGCCGCCGATGATCTGGTGGCTTTCGGCATCGAAGATCAGCTTGGTGAAGCCTTCGTCGCGGCCGTTGGCGATGGCGCGGCCGGAGGCGGCCCACGGGAACACGCCCTTCTCGATCTTCAGGCCTTGCTTCTTGGCTTCGTCCTCGGTCACGCCCACCCAGGCCACTTCCGGATCGGTGTAGGCCACGCCCGGAATCACGCGGGCGTCGAAGTAGGACTTCTGGCCGGCGCAGTTTTCCGCCGCCACGTGGCCTTCATGCACGCCCTTGTGCGCCAGCATGGGCTGGCCGACGATGTCGCCGATGGCGAAGATGTGCGGCACATTGGTGCGCTGCTGCTTGTCCACCTGGATGAAGCCGCGGTCGGTCACCGCGATGCCGGCGTTTTCCGCGCCGATCAGCTTGCCGTTCGGCGCGCGGCCGGTCGCGTACAACACCAGGTCGTAGCGTTGCGGCTCCTTCGGGGCTTGCGCGCCTTCGAAAGTCACCCACACGCCGTCTTCCTTAGGCTCCACGGCCACGGTCTTGGTGTTCAGCATGATGTTGTCGAAACGGTGGGCGTTCCACTTCTGCCATACCTTGACCAGGTCGCGGTCGGCGCCCTGCATCAGGCCGTCCAGCATTTCCACCACGTCCAGGCGCGCGCCCAGCGTGGAGTAGACGGTGCCCATTTCCAGGCCGATGATGCCGCCGCCGATGATCAGCATGCGGTCGGCCACGCCCTTCAGCTCCAGCGCGCCGGTGGAGTCCACCACGCGCGGGTCGTTCGGGATGAACGGCAGCTTCACCACGCGGGAGCCGGCGGCGATGATGGCGTTCTTGAACTTGACGATCTTCTTCTCGCCCGATTCTTCGCGGCCCTTGCCGGTGGTCACCGAGACTTCGATGTGGTGCGGGTCGATGAAGTGGCCGTTGCCGCGCACGATCTCCACCTTGCGCGCCTTGGCCATGCCGCCCAGGCCGCCGGTCAGCTTGGCGATGACCTTTTCCTTGTAGCCGCGCAGCATGTCGATGTCCACTTCCGGCTTGCCGAACTTGATGCCGTTGGCGGCCAGGTGGCTCACTTCGTCGATCACCGCGGCGTTGTGCAGCAGCGCCTTGGACGGGATGCAGCCCACGTTCAGGCACACGCCGCCCAGGGTGGCGTAACGCTCGACGATGACGACCTTCAGGCCCAGGTCGGCCGCGCGGAAGGCGGCGGAGTAACCGCCGGGGCCGCCGCCCAGCACCATCACGTCGCACTCGATGTCCGCGCCGCCGCTATGGCTGGCGGCCACCGGAGCCGCTTGCGGGGCGAAGCCGGCCTGGGTGGTGGCGGAGGCGACGCCGGTGGTTTCCACCGGCTTCGGGGCGGCCGGAGCCGCGGCGGCTGCGCCGGCGGCCTCCAGCACCACGATCAAGTCGCCTTCGGACACTTTGCTGCCCACGGCGACGCGCACTTCCTTGACGGTGCCGGCGGCTTCGGCCGGCACTTCCATGGTGGCTTTGTCGGTTTCCAGCGTGATCAGGCTGGCTTCTTTTTCGATCACATCGCCCGGCTTGACGAACACTTCGATCACGTCCACGTTGCTGTGGCCGCCGATGTCCGGGACTTTCAATTCGATCAGATTGCTCATGGTTTTCCATCCGCAATATTGGGAGGCCGGCGCGGGGCCGGCCGCCTCGAGTCTGGGCTTGATTCCGTAGGGCGGAAGCCCGCCAAGCGGGCGTTCCGCCTATATCCTGCGACAGAAGGCGGAACGCCCCGAAGGGGCTTCCGCCCTACCATTACAGGATCAGACGGCGCACGTCCGACAGCAGCTTGCCCAGGTGCACGGTGAAGCGCGCGGCGGCCGCGCCGTCGATCACGCGGTGATCGAAGGACAGGCTCAGCGGGCACATCAGGCGCGGCGCGAATTCCTTGCCGTTCCACACCGGCTTGATCTGCGACTTGCAGACGCCGAGGATGGCCACTTCCGGCGCGTTGACGATAGGCGTGAAGCTGGTGCCGCCGATGCCGCCGAGGGACGAGATGGTGAAGGTCGCGCCTTGCATGTCGGTCGGCTTCAGCTTGCCTTCGCGGGCCAGCTTGGACAGATCGGTCAGTTCCTGCGCGATCTGGCGCAGGCCCTTCTTGTCCGCGTCCTTGATCACCGGCACTACCAGGCCGTTAGGCGTGTCGGCGGCGAAGCCGATGTGGTAGTACTGCTTCAGCACCAGGTTGTCGCCGTCCAGCGAGCTGTTGAAGGTCGGGAAGGCCTTCAACGCTTCGGCGGCGGCCTTGATGATGAAGGCCAGCGGGCTGATCTTCAGGCCGGACTTTTCCCATTCCTTGCCCACGGTCTTGCGGAAGTCTTCCAGTTCGGTGATGTCGCACTCGTCGTTGAACGTGACGTGCGGGATCATCACCCAGTTGCGCGACAGGTTGGCGCCGGAAATCTTCTGGATGCGGGACAGCGGCTTGGTTTCGATCGGGCCGAACTTGGCGAAGTCCACCTTCGGCCACGGCAGCAGGTCCAGGCCCACGCCGGAGCCTGCCGGCGCGGCGGCCGGGGCCAGCGCGGCCGGGTTCTGCATCACGCCCTTGACGAAGGCTTTGACGTCGTCTTCGGTGATGCGGCCCTTGCGGCCATTGCCCTTGACCTTGCCCAGGTCCACGCCCAGCTCGCGCGCCAGACGGCGCACGGACGGGCCGGCATGGGCCTTGGAGAAGGCGATTTCGTCGATGGCGGCGGACACGGCAGCGGCGACCGAGGCCACGGCCGGCGCGGCGGCAACCGGAGCCGGAGCGGCCGGAGCGGCTGCCGGAGCCGGCGCAGCGGCAGCAACCGGGGCGGAAGCGGCGACAGCGCCCTCTACCACCACGATCAGGTCGCCTTCGCTGACCTTGTCGCCCACCTTGATCTTCACTTCCACCACCTTGCCAGCGGCGGTGGCCGGCACTTCCATGGTGGCCTTGTCGGTTTCCAGCGTGATCAGGCTGTCGTCGATGGCGATCTGGTCACCGACCTTGACAGTCACTTCGATCACGTCGACACCGCTATGGCCGCCGATGTCCGGCACGCGGATTTCGCTGCGGCCGGAAGCCGCTGCCGCGGCCGGGGCAGCGGCCGGAGCCGCGGCAACAGGAGCCGGTGCCGCAGCAGGCGCGGCGGCGGGAGCAGCAGCCGGGGCCGGAGCGGACGCGGCGGCGCCCACTTCCAGGATGGCGATCACGTCGCCTTCGGAAATCTTGCCGCCCACGGCGACTTTCACTTCCTTGATCACGCCGGCGGCTTCGGCCGGCACTTCCATGGTGGCCTTGTCGGTTTCCAGGGTGATCAGGGAGTCGTCCACGGACACGGTCTGGCCCGGGGCGATGAATACTTCGATGATGTCTACATTGCTGTGCCCGCCGATGTCGGGCACTTTCAGTTCGATCAGATTGCTCATGAGCTTTCCATTCGTAGGGCGGAAGCCCCTCTCGGGGCATTCCGCCGGATATCCGCTACAGATTCGCTTGCCGAAGACAAGGCGGAACGCCCCTGCTCATGCAGGGGCTTCCGCCCTACCCTTACACTTTCCAGCTCGGCAGCTTGTCGGTCTTGATGCCGTACTTGGCGATGGCCTCGGCCACCTTGGCGCCTTCGATCTTGCCGTCGCGGGCCAGGGCCGACAGGGCGGCCAGCGCCACGTGGTAGCGATCGACTTCGAAGAAGGAGCGCAGGTTGGCGCGGCTGTCCGAGCGGCCGAAACCGTCGGTGCCCAGCACGACGTAGCGGCCCGGCACGTAGGCGCGGATCTGGTCGGCGTAGTTGCGGATGTAGTCGGTTGCGGCAACCACCGGGCCGGAGCGGCCGGCCAGCTGCTGCTCGACGTAGGAGGAACGGGCCTCGGCAGTCGGGTTCAGCAGGTTGTGGCGCTCGGCTTCCATGCCATCGCGGCGCAGCTGGTTGAAGGAGGTCACGCTCCAGATGTCGGCGCCGATGCCGAAGTCGTTCTTCAGCAGCTCGGCCGCAGCCATCACTTCGCGCAGGATGGTGCCGGAACCCATCAGCTGAACCTTGACCTTGGCGTCGCCGCCGTCCTGCAGCAGGTACATGCCCTTCAGGATGCCCTCTTCCGCGCCTGCCGGCATGGCCGGGTGGGCGTAGTTTTCGTTCATCAGGGTCAGGTAGTAGAAGACGTCTTCCTGTTCCGCGTACATGCGGCGCAGGCCGTCCTGCACGATCACCGCCAGCTCGTAGGCGAAGGTCGGGTCGTAGCTGATGCAGTTCGGGATCAGGCCGGCCTGGATGTGGCTGTGGCCGTCTTCATGCTGCAGGCCTTCGCCGTTCAGCGTGGTGCGGCCGGCGGTGCCGCCCAGCAGGAAGCCGCGGGCGCGCATGTCGCCTGCCGCCCAGGCCAGGTCGCCGATGCGCTGGAAGCCGAACATCGAGTAGTAGATGTAGAACGGAATCATCGGCTGGCTGCTGTTGGCGTAGCTGGTCGCCGCGGCGATCCAGTCGGCCATGGCGCCCGGCTCGTTGATGCCTTCCTGCAGGATCTGGCCGTCCTTGGATTCCTTGTAGAACATCAGCTGGTCGGCGTCCTGCGGCACGTAGTTCTGACCCTGGGTGGACCAGATGCCGTACTGGCGGAACATGCCTTCCATGCCGAAGGTGCGGGACTCGTCCGGCACGATGGGCACAATGCGCTTGCCGATGTTCTTGTCCTTCAGCAGCGTGCCCAGCATGCGCACGAAGGCCATGGTGGTGGAGTACTCGCGCTCGCCGGACGATTGCAGCTGGCCGTCGAACACGGACAGCGGCGGCACTTCCAGCACGGTATTCACCGGCTTGCGCGCCGGCAGGTAGCCGCCAAGCTGGGCGCGGCGTTCGCGCATGTACTTCATTTCCGGGCTGTCTTCCGACGGCAGGTAGTACGGCACGTTCGGCAGCTCTTCATCGGACACCGGAATGCCGAAGCGGTCGCGGAATTTGCGCAGGCTGTCCAGGTCCATCTTCTTGGCCTGGTGAGCGATGTTCATCGCCTCGCCGGACGCGCCCATGCCGTAACCCTTGATGGTCTTGGCCAGGATCACGGTCGGACGGCCGTTGGCGTTGTGGGTGGCTTCGTGGTAAGCCGCGTACACCTTGTGCGGGTCGTGGCCGCCGCGGTTGAGATTCCAGATCTCTTCGTCGGACATATTGGCCACCATTTCGCGCAGCTCCGGGTACTTGCCGAAGAAGTGTTCGCGAACGTAAGCGCCGTCCTTGGACTTGAAGGTCTGGTAGTCGCCGTCCACGCACTCGTCCATGCGCTTCTTCAGCAGGCCCTTGGTGTCCATGGCCAACAGCGGGTCCCAACGGGAGCCCCAGATCACTTTCAGCACGTTCCAGCCGGAACCGCGGAAGTCGCCTTCCAGTTCCTGAATGATCTTGCCGTTGCCGCGCACCGGGCCGTCCAGGCGCTGCAGGTTGCAGTTGATCACGAACACCAGGTTGTCCAGGCCTTCGCGGGCGGCCATGGCGATGGCGCCCAGCGATTCCGGCTCGTCCATTTCGCCGTCGCCGCAGAAGCACCACACCTTGCGGCCCATGGTCTTGGCCAGGCCGCGGCTTTCCAGGTACTTCAGGAAGCGGGCTTGGTAGATGGCCATCAGCGGGCCCAGGCCCATGGATACGGTCGGGAACTGCCAGAAGTCCTTCATCAACCACGGGTGCGGGTAGGAGGACAGGCCTTGGCCGTCCACTTCCTGGCGGAAGTTATCCATTTGCTCGGCGTTCAGGCGGCCTTCCATGAAGGCGCGAGCGTACACGCCCGGCGCGATGTGGCCCTGGAAGTAGATCAGGTCACCGTCTTGGTTTTCATTCTGGGCGCGCCAGAAATGGTTGAAACCGACGTCGTACAGCGTGGCGGAGGATTGGAAGGACGCGATGTGGCCGCCCAGCTCCAGATCCTTCTTGCCGGCGCGCAGCACCATGGCGGCGGCGTTCCAGCGGTTGATCGAGCGGATGCGGTGCTCCATCTCGTGGTTGCCCGGCGACTTGGTTTCTTTGCCGACCGGGATGGTGTTCTGGTATGCGGTGGTAGCGTCGAAAGGCAGGTGGGCGCCGCGGCGGCGGGTCCGCTCAACCATCTTTTCCAGCAGGAAGTGCGCGCGTTCTGCGCCTTCGTTGTCCAGCACCGATTCCAGCGCCTCAGTCCACTCCTGGGTTTCCAACGGATCGATATCGTCAGGGAAAATTGCAGCCATTTCTGGTCCTCACAGCAGGTGATATCGGGGACCGCGTCATGCTGGCCGGTCCCGCATTTATGCTATTGGCTCGCAAGCGAGCCAAATATTTGATTTAAGATTATAAACGAACAGATTCGCAAATAAAAATGTTCATTTGTGAATTGATACAGCGAGACTAAGCCAGTGTACGTCTGGATGGATTCGCAAAGGAATAGCTGCCACGGCTTATGACAGCTTGAGACAGGAAAAAGATTCGATGGTGCGACGCATCATGTTGTTTTTTTGCGATTATTCGATCAAATTTGAAACATTTGTTTCAATTGCGCTCAGCCTTGCGCTCGTCCTTGGCCAGCGGCGCCACTTCGCGCAAACGCGCCTCCACCATGGAGCGCAAGTAGAAGTCGTCTCCCTTGGCCTTGCTGGCTAGCTGGAACTGCTCCTGCGCCGCGCCATAACGTTGTTCGTAATAGAACGCATTGCCCAAGGCGGCGTGGTAGCGCAGCGGATCCTGGTCGGCATACAGCTTGGCCTGGCGGCGGTACAGCGCCGGATCGTCGCGCTTGCCGTCCAGCATTTGGCGCAGCAGCGTTTGCGCGGTCTTGCCGTCATTGCTGTCCAACGCCACGTCCAGCCGCGCCAGTTGCAAAGACTCGCTGCGCGGGAAAACGGCCAGGCCGGCATTCGCCGCTTTACTCGCGGCCGCCCAATCGCGGCCATCGCGCGCGATCTCCGCCTCCAGGCCGTACAGCATGGGGTGGTCCGGCAGCTTGGCCCGCGCCTTGGCCAAGGCTTCCGCCGCCGCGGCGCGGTCGTGTTGCAGCAGCCGGGCCCGCGCCAACCCGTACCAGCTGGCGCCTTCATTCAGGTACAGGCCGCGCGCCAGCGTGCTGTTGTAATACGCCGCCGCCTCTTCCGGCGTCATGGTCAGCACGCGCAGCTTCTCGCGCACCAGCAGGTAATCGATGCTGTCCGCGCGCATCTTGACCGGGTAGCTCAAGGCGCGGTTTTCCGCTTCGCTGATGCGCTCCACCGTCACCGGGTGGGTGCGCAGGAAGGCGTAGGCGGCGTTGTCGCTGTAACGGCTGGCCTGGTCCAGCCGCTGGAAGAAGGCAGCCATATTGCGCACGTCGAAACCGGCCGCCGCCATGTATTGCATGCCCACGCGGTCCGCCTCGCGTTCGAAATCGCGCGAAAACGCCAGTTGCCGCGAAATGGACAGGCCCATGCCGGCCGACACCGCGCCCATCGCGCCCTCGCCGCTGCCGGCCTTGGCCGCCAGGGCGGCAGCGACAATGGTGCCCAGCAGCAGCAAGGGGCTGGTGGCGCTGTTGGCCGCCTGCATGCGCGCGATGTGGCGCTGGGCGACGTGGGCGGTTTCGTGGCCCAGCACGCCGGCCAGTTCGCCCTCGCTCTGGGTGGCCAGCAATAGCCCGATATTGACTCCGACGTAGCCGCCGGGCATGGCGAAGGCATTGATGCCGGGATCGGCCACGCAGAAATAAGTGAAATGCACGCCGGGCACCGCGGCGGCGGCGGCCAGGCGGCCGCCAATGTCGTTGAGATAGGCATTGACCTCGGCGTCGTCCAGCACATCGCCGCCCTCGCGCATCGCGCGCAAGGCGTTGCGGCCTATGCGCGCCTCGTCGGACAAGGAAAGGGAGGCGTCCGAAACCTCGCCCAGATCGGGCAAGTCGGCGCGAACGGACAGCGGCTGCGCCAGCGTCGAGGCCAGCAGCGCGCACAACAGGCTACGTTTCATCATGGGGCTTATGATAGTCCCGTTGCGATGAAAGTTGCATGCGGCAAGTTGCGCGCATTGCTAAACATTTGTTGGGCGCGCTGTCCATGACGTGCGGATTCCAGCTAGACTCGAAACCCTCCACGTCCACAGCAGGAACCGCCGCCATGCCCACCCTGCCCGCCGCCCCCCCGCGCCTGACCCACAGCCAAGGCCGCGCCGCCTTCGGCGTCTACCAGGGCGTGGTGGAGGATCTGAGCTGGGCCGCACTGGCCCTGACGCCGCGGCAGCGGCTGACGCGAAAATTGCACCACAAGCGCTGGCAATACGCCGCGCTGGCCCATCGCGACTTTTTCATAGGCTTCGCCATCGTCGACGTCGGCTGGACCGGCGCCGCCTTCGCCTATCTATTCGACCGCAAACAAGGAAGCGTGGCCGCCGCCGCCAGCGCCAGCGGCTTGCCGGGCCTGGGCGCCCAGGTGCAGGACCGGGTGTTCGGCGACGCGCGCTTCAAGCTGCCGGGCCATGACTTCCGCTTCCGCCGCGACAGCGACGCGCTGCGGCTCACGCTGGACAGCCGCGCGCTGGCCCTGGACGCCGAAGTCAACTTGGTCGACGCGCCGCCGGTGCTCGCGTCCGTCGCGCCGGCCAACTACCTGGCCCACAGCACGCACAAAAGCAGCGGCCTGCCGGTGAGCGGCGAGGCGCGCTGCGCCGCCGGCCGCTTCGACCTGGCCGACGCGGTGGCCTCGCTCGACTACTCCAACGGCCTGCTGGCGCGGGAAACCAGCTGGCGCTGGGCCAGCGCTCATGGCCTGGACATGGGCTTCAATCTGCAGCAGGGCTTCATGGGCGAGGCGGAGAACGCGGTATGGCTGAACGGCCGGCTGTGGCGCGTCGGCGCGGCCGCTTTCGACTATCGGGCCGACGACCCGCTCGCTCCCTGGCGCGTCAGTACGGCGGACGGCCTGGTGGACCTGGCCTTCATCCCGGAAGGCGCGCGGCGCGAGGACAAGAACCTGCTGATCGCCGCCAGCCGCTACGTGCAGCCCATAGGCCGCTTCAACGGCGCGCTAATCGATCCAGACACTGGCCAACGCCACGCCGTGCGCGATCTGGTCGGCGTCACCGAGGACCATCTGTCGCGCTGGTAAAGCGCGCCGCATTGCAGGACAAGACATGCTGTTGCTGTTGAAATTACTGCTGGTGCCCGCGTTGATCTGGCTGATCAGCCTGGCGGCGAAGAAATGGGGCCCGGGCGTGGCTGGCGCGCTGGCCGGCTTTCCGGTGATCACCGGCTCCATCCTATTCATCCTGAGCCTGGAACATGAAGCGGCCTTCGTGCGCGAGGCGTCGCTGGCCGCCGCGCTAGGCACCAGCGCCAACCTCGTCTTCGGCATCGCCTACAGCTGGGCGGCTCGCCGCTCGCGCTGGCCGCTATGCCTGGCCGCCGGCCTGCTGGCCTA
>NZ_PQWB01000063.1:18642-54191 GCF_002924365.1 Chromobacterium alticapitis
TGGCGCCGCGCAGCGCCGGCATGCTCCCCCGCATGCTGGCGGGCGCCGCCTTGGTGCTGGCCATCACCGGCCTGTCTTCCCGCCTGGGCCCAGGCCTGAGCGGCCTGCTGGCCGTTTTTCCGGTACTGGGCAGCGTGCTGGCAGTATTCAGCCATCTCAGCGCCGGGCCGGCGGCCACCATACGCTTGCTGCGCGGCATGGTGCGCGGCTTCTATGCCTTCATCGCCTTTTGCGCGGCGCTCGCGCTCGGACCGCTGCCTTCGCCGGCGGCCTTCGCGCTGGCCCTGGCCGCCGCCGTCGCGGTTCAGGCCGCGGCGATGTGGCTGGGGCGCCATCGCCATTGAAGCGCAAACCGCCCCGCGGCCGGGGCCTGCGGGGCGGTTTGGGCAAAACAAGCCAGGATCAGCGCGCGCCGATAGGCAGGACAGTGCGGCCGTACTGCTCGTTCAGCACTGTGGCCATCGCCAGATAGATGGCGCTGGCGCCGCAGATGATGCCTTCGAAGCCCGCGATCATGCCGAGGAAGGCGCTGCCGGTGAAGTCGCGCGCCGCCAGCAAGAAAAACAGCACGGTCAGCGAGGCGAACACGAACTGCTTGACCCGCGGATAGCGGACCGTGCCGGCCAGCATGAACAAGGTAAACACGCCCCACAACAGCAGATACCAGGCCATATAGCCTTCCGGCGTGGCCTCGGCCACGCCCAGCTTGGGCAGCACCAGCAGCAACACCAGGCTCAGCCAGAACAGGCCATAGGACAGAAAGGCGGTGACGCCGAAAGTGTTGCCGCGGCGAAACTCCATGATGCCGGCGATGATTTGCGCCAGGCCGCCGTAACACAGGCCCATCGCCAACACCATGGCGCTGATCGGATAGAAGCCGGCATTGTGGATATTGAGCAGGATGGTGGTCATGCCGAAGCCCATCAGGCCCAGCGGGGCCGGATTGGCCAGGTTTTCACTCACAGAACGTTCCATATAAGTATGTGTTGATATTTTCAAAAAGGCGCGATTCTAGGCACAAGCGCCACAACGCACAAGCCGCCCGATCAAATGGCCGCGACTGGGATAAGATTGAATAGTGGCCGATTCGCCCCCATCTGGACGCCAAGCGCGGAGACGATTTCTATCCCTCCGCCGCGGCTGGTGGTAGCATGCCGCCCGGACTAGAGCAAAACCTCCAGAGCGCATTCACCTCTGCGCCCGCCGGACGCACAGGTGAATCCGTCCCGATATCCGCACAGGAAACCGCAATATGGACCGACTGCATACCCTGCTCGAACACAACCGCGCCTTCGTGGAAAACCGCGAGTACGAGCAATTCAAAACCGACAAGTTTCCCGGCAAGGGCCTGGCCATTCTGGCCTGCATGGACGCGCGCCTGGTGGAGCTGCTGCCCAAGGCCATGGGCCTGAAGAACGGCGACGTCAAGCTGATCAAGAACGCCGGCGCGCTGATCACCCACCAATGGGGTTCGGTGATGCGCAGCCTGATCGTCGCCGTCTACGAACTGCGCGCCGAGGAAATCTGCGTGGTGGCCCACCACGACTGCGGCATGCGCGCCATCGATCCGAACAAGGTGCTGGCCCACGCCCAGGAGCGCGGCGTCAGCGAAGAGACCATCGTCACCCTGCGCGGCGCTGGCATCGACCTGGACAACTGGCTGAAAGGCTTCGACAACGTTGCCGACAGCGTTCGCCATTCGGTGCACACCATACGCAACCACCCGCTGATGCCGAAAGACATCCCGGTGCACGGCATGGTGATCCACCCGTCCACCGGCCGCCTGGAAGTCATCGTCAACGGCTACGGCGAAGGCGAAAAGGCTGCCGCGCCCGAATGAGCCCACGCATCGGCGTCTTCGGCGGCACTTTCGACCCCATCCACCATGCGCACCTGCGCATGGCGCGCGCCTTCGCCGCCGAGCTGCAGCTCGATGAAGTCCGGCTGATCCCGGCCGGACAACCGTATCACCGCGACCGCGGCCCCCACGCCAGCCCGGCCCAGCGGCTGGACATGGTCAGGCTGGCCATCGCCGGCGACGCCGCGCTCAGCGCCGACGCGCGCGAAGTCCGGCGCGACCGGCCGGCCTACACCGTGGACACGCTGCGCGAACTGCGCGCCGAACTGGGCGACAAAGCCGAGCTATGGTTCCTGATAGGCGGCGACTCGCTGGCCGCGCTGGACCGCTGGAAGGACTGGCGCGAGCTGTTCCCGCTCGCCAATCTCGCCGTCGCCATGCGCCCCGGCTTCGATCCCGCCGCCCTTCCCCCCGTGATCCGCCAAGAATGGCAGGCTCGCCAAGTCTCTGATTTTTCAAATCGAACGGCTTCCGGTACAATCCGCCCCCTGGCCCTGCCGCCGTTCGACCTGTCCGCCACCGCGCTGCGCGCGCGCCTGGCCGCCGACGAAGCGGTGGACGGCCTGATCGCCCCCGCCGTGCTGGCCTACATCCGCCAACACGGCCTATACCGGTAAGGCATTGCCCTACCCGCTCTTTATTGGTACCTCTTGCCGGCTCCTGCGCCTGCTAAGTACCGGCACAGGAAAAGGAATCATGGAAATCCAAGAAATCAGCAAACTGGCAGTGGAAGCCCTGGAAGACATCAAGGGCAAGGACATCATCGAGCTGGATACCAGCAAACTCACCTCGCTGTTCCAACGCATGATCGTCGCCACCGGCGACTCCAACCGCCAGGTCAAGGCGCTGGCCAACAGCGTGCAGGTGAAGCTGAAGGAAGCCGGCGTGGACATCGTCGGCAGCGAAGGCCACGAAAGCGGCGAATGGGTGCTGGTGGATGCCGGCGACGTGGTGGTGCATGTGATGCTGCCGGCCGTGCGCGACTACTACGACATCGAGGCGCTGTGGGGCGGCCAGAAGCCCAGCTTCGCGCCCGGCGCCGGCAAGCCGTGGTCGTCCGTCTAAACGGCTGACCGAATGGGCGGGCGCCAAGCCCGCCCTTTGTTTTTCCTTTCCTCCCGCACGCCCCATGAAAATCACCATACTCGCCGTCGGCACCAAGATGCCGCGCTGGGTCGACGAGGCCTATTCCGACTACGCCAAACGCTTCGGCCGCGACATCGCGCTGGAGCTGAAAGAGATCAAGCCGGAGAAGCGCGGCGGCGGCGTCACCGCTGAAAAAGGCATCGCCGCCGAACACGAACGGCTGATCGCCGCCATTCCGCCGCGCGCGCGGCTGGTGGTGATGGATGAGCGCGGCAAGAACTGGACCTCGGTCAAACTGGCCGAAGGCCTAAAGGAATGGATGGCCGGCGGCGACGACGTGGTTTTCATCATCGGCGGCGCAGACGGACTGTCTCAAGAACTGAAACAGCGCGCCGACGTATTGCTGCAATTATCCGCGATGACGCTGCCGCACGGCATGGTGCGGGTGATGCTGGCCGAACAGATCTATCGCGCCTATTCGATACTGAACAATCACCCCTACCACCGGGAATAAGCAGCGCCTGAGTCGCGGTCGCTGTCTGGCTTGGAGACTGCTGCTTGCCTTTCTGCTTTATATGCTGGCATCGACCTATGCCTCTCTAGGCAGATACAGCCGTGCCAGCCCGCGCAAGCCGTAATAAACGAGTCACTGCGTTTGCTGCGCGAAACGGTCGGACAGTCAACCGGATAAAGTGCTGTCCAGCAGGCTGGCGCCGCGCAGCGGCATCAAGCCGTAATCGCCGTACATGGCAATGAAGTGAGTGCCGATATAGCCGTTAAGGAATGATGCTCTCAGACTAGCAAGCAGTCGGGCGCGACGACACGCCCGACGGATTTATCCACAGCTTTAAGCCAATTCCGAACTTATCCACAATTTTGCGGACAAGCCCGCAGCCTAGCTGGCCGAGGCCATGCGCCTCAGGCTTTGCGCCGTAGCTTGCAGCGCCATCTCTTCCTGCTCGGTCAACGCTCTTTCGCAATAGATCCGGCTTAGAAATAAAATGGCATCATTGCCATCCGGCTCTTCGGCATAGTCGGGATGGGCCTTGATTTCATCCAGCAGGCTGGCCGTAATCGGCGCCACATGGAAATGACAGCTAAAGCCGCTAGTGAAACCGAGTTTGTACAAGACAACCTTGTAAGGCAGATATGCCTGCCGCAGCAATATTTCAGCTTTTTTGAGCGCGCCACCCAGGTCTTGCAATGCCGCGCCACTTAGCTGATGCAGCTCGGCGGCCTGCTGCTTGGAGGACAGGATTAAATAGCCCGGATACCGGGCGTCGCGCCTATGGGTCGCTTGCCAATGATCGGTTTCAAAAATCCGCAGCGCACTCATACGCGCGCCTTGCAATTTTGCTGTTGTCGCATGAAACCCAGCAAGGCCTCCAGCCTGGCGGACAAGCCGCGCGACGCGGGCCACAGCAGTTGCAGCGACATGACCTCGCCGCGTTCGCTATTCAATAAGGGCCGCAGGCTGCCATCTTCCAGTTCGCGCAGGATGGAAATGTCCGGCAGGCAGGCGATGCCCTGTCCTCGCAATGCAAAATCCAGCCGCGCATGCACGCTGTTGCACACCAGCGCGCGCGGCCACTCGGCATCGACCAAGGGCCATGCCTCCAGTTTGCCGCTATTGGGCGAGCGGTAATGGATCAGCTGATGGTCGGCCAATTGCGCCGCGGAGGTCGGCATGCCATGCCGCGCCAGATAGTCCGGCGCGGCGACGATGAGGCGGCGGAATCCCGGCAAGGCCAGGCTGCGCAGCTTGCCTATGCCGCCCTCGCCCACCCGGATGGCCGCGTCGAAGCCTTCTTCGATGATGTCCACGTTGCGCTCGCTGTAATCCAGCTCCAGCGACACCTCGGGATAGCGTCGCCGGAAAGCCGCCAGCTCCGCCATCATCACTCCTCCTATCGGCGGCAAGCTCAAGCGCAACACGCCGCTAGGCCGGCTGCTGGACTGCTCCAGCTCCGCGCGCATCGCAGCGGCCTCTTCCAACATGCGCCTGCCTCGGCTCAATACCGTTTCCCCCTCCGCCGTCAGCGCCAATGCGCGGGTGCTGCGCTGCAGCAACCGCACGCCAAGCTCGGCCTCCAGCCGGCTGATCCGCTTGCCCACTGCCGACGCCGACACGCCCAATAGCCGCCCAGCGCCGACAAAGCTGCCCTGCTCGGCCACCGCGATGAAGACCGCCAATTCGCCCAATGAAGCCAGCACATGCCCTCCTTTCCCAAGCGGCAAGTGTAGCGCCATTCATGCCAAATGATTCCGCAAAGTGCGGAGCGCCGCCCGGCTGTTTCCCGTCGCCGCCGCCGTTTAGGCTGATGGTTTTCTTCCCTGCAAAGAGAGCCATGTCTGCTACTCGCCTGTTGAGCCCCGCCCTGTTGACGCTGGCGGCAGCCGCCTTCGCCATCGGCACTGCCGAATTCGTCATCATGGGATTGCTGCCCCTGATCGCCGCCGACCTGCGCATCGACCTGCCCCGCGCCGGCCATCTGGTTTCCGGCTATGCGCTGGGCGTGGTCGCCGGCGGCCCGCTGCTGGCCAAGCTGATCGCCCGCCAGGAAGAGAAACGCGCGCTGAGCGGACTGATGCTGATCTTCATCGCCGGCAATCTGGCCTGCCTGCTGGCGCCCAGCTTGTGGCTGCTGCTGCTGGCGCGGGTGCTTACCGCCCTCAGCCACGCCAGCCTGATCGGCGCGGCGGCGGTGATGGCGGCGCGGCTGGCCCCGCCCGGCATGGCCGGCCGAGCGATGGCGCTGATGTTCAGCGGCATGACGCTGGCCAATGTGCTGGGCGTGCCGGCTGGCGCCTGGCTGGGCCAATGGGCCGGCTGGCGCGCGACTTTCGCCGCGGTCGCCGCGCTGGGTTTGCTCACCCTGTTTTTGATCCGAAGGCTATTGCCGACGCAAGCCGGCGAAGCACGCAGCGGCAAGCCGCAAGCGCGTTTGCCGGCCCGCGCGTGGCTAGCGTTGCTGGCCAGCGTCTTGGCCGCCGCCAGCATGTTCGCTTTCTTCACCTATCTGGTGCCGACCTTGACCCAGGTCGGCGGCTTGCCAGAGAAGTACGCCAGCGCTGCCTTGCTGCTCTGCGGCGCAGGCCTGGTGGCGGGCGGCTGGCTAGGCGGCCGTCTGGCGGATGGCAAACTGGAGCGGGCCTTGATCCTGACCTTGGCCTGGCTGTGCGCCAGCCTGGCCGCTTTCCATCTGCTGGCGGCGCAGTTGGCCGCCGCGCTGGCACTGATGACGCTGTGGGGCGGTCTGGCTTTCGCGCTGTGCATGCTGCTGCAAGCACTGGCCATCCGCCTGGCGGGCGAGGCTGCGGAGCGGGCCTCCGCCTTCAATGTCGGGGCATTCAATCTGGGCAATGCCTTGGGCGCCTGGCTGGCGGGCCGGCTGCTGGAACATGGCGGCGCGCTGGCGCACACCAGCTTGTTGGCCGCAGGCTTGGCGGGACTGACTCTGCTGCTGGCGCTGTTCATCGCGCGCCATCCACGGGATAAAGACCACGCGCTGGCTCAAGCATAAAAAAACGGACCGCGAAAACGGTCCGTTTCTGAAGGATCTGGCAATCAGGCGGCCAGTTTCGTCGCCAGCGCCCGCATGGTCTGCCAGGGCTCGCCCGGCTCCACGCCCTTGATCTGGCGGTCTATGCGCGCGCACTCGGACAGCGCGTCCATCAGCTTGCGCGGGCCGATGCGGCGCAGCGCCGGCTCCGCCAACTTCTGCTTTTCGCCCCACAGCCTGAGCTCGCGCGCCATGTCCCGCAACTGGCGGCCGTCTTTCAGGCCCTGGCGCAGCTTGAGCAGCATGCGCACATCCTCGGCCAACGACCACAACACCAGCACCGGCGCCTCGCCTTCGGCCATCAGTCCGTCCAGCATCCGCATCAGCCGCGGCATGTCGCCGGACAACCAGGCTTCGGAAAGCTGGAACACGTCGAAGCGCGCCACATTGGCCACCGCCGCCTGCAAGTCGGCCAGGCTCAGCTCGCCCTTGGGATAGAGCAGCGCCAGTTTGTCCACTTCCTGCCGCGCGGCCAGCAGATTGCCTTCCACCCGGTCGACGAAAAACGCCAGCGCCTCCGCGCCCAGTTGCTGGCCCTGCGCCTTCAAGCGGCGGCTCATCCAGCCGGGCAGCTCGGCGCGCCCCACCAGTCTGGCTTCCACCACCTGCGCCGCCTTATCCAGCACGGTGAACCACTTGCTCTGCTGCTGCGCCTTGTCCAACTTGGGCAGGGTGATCAGGGTGATGGTGTCCTGCGGCGGCGCGGCGGCCAGCTTTTGCAGCGCCTCCGCGCCTTCCACGCCCGGCTTGCCGCCGGGAATGCGGATTTCCAAGAGCTTCAGCGAGGCGAACAGCGACACGCTGGACATGGAGTCGGCCAGCTGCGACCAATCGAAGCCGGCCTCCACCGTCAGCACCTCGCGCTCCAGATAGCCGGCCGCCTGGGCGGCCTGGCGCACCGCGTCAGCCGCCTCCAGCGCCAGCAGCGCCTCCTCGCCATGCACCAGGTACAAGGGCCCAAGGCCCTTGGCCAGCGCGGCGTTCAGCGCGTCAGGGCTGAGGGACGGCATCGGGCTTCACGCTCTGCCCGCCGGCCGGCGCGGCCGGCGGCGCTTTCAGATAAGCCAGGCGGCGCACGATCTGCTCGGCGGCGTCGCGGCGGGCATCGGTCCACAACAGCTCTTCCTCCTGCTGCTTGCCCAACACCTGGTTATCCGAATAGTTCATGCTGCGGCGCACCGTCGCCGTCATGTCCGGCTCCATCGGCACGCCGTTCAGCACCAGCCTGACGGTGGCCACATAGGTCAGCTGGTACTCATTGATCTTGCCGCCGGTATTGATGGTGAGAATGTCCTTGGACTGGCTCTCGTTCACTACGCTCAGCACAGCTTGCGCGCCCTTGGGCTGGTCCAGCAACGCGAGCTTGGGCTGGCGCGCCAGCACAGTGCGCAGATCGGACTCGATCGCCTTGCCGCCGGCCTCCAGATACAGCGAGGCAAAAGGCAAGGGCTTGATCGTGCCGCCCAGGCCGCGTAAATGGAAGCCGCAGGCGCTGAGCAGCAAAACGAAGCCGGCCAGCAGCGCGTAACGCAAAGATTGTTTCATTGCACCCCCCATGGCGGATGATCCGCCAGTCAAAACGGCGCGGGACAGCCATGCTGCCCCGCGCCGCGCGTCAGGATAGGATTAAACGACGATGTTCACCAAGCGGCCCGGCACCACGATGATCTTCTTAGCCGGCTTGCCTTCCATGAACTTGATCACGTTTTCGTGCGCCAGCGCGGCGGCTTCGATCGCGTCCTTGGACGCGTCCGCGGCCACAGTCACGCTGCCGCGCAGCTTGCCCGCCACTTGCACCATCAGTTCGATTTCGCTCTTCACCAGCGCGCTCTCGTCCACCTTGGGCCAGGATTGCGCCAGCAGCTCGGTGCCCGGCTTCAGCTCGTTCCAGATGCCGTCGCAGACGTGCGGCACGATGGGCGACAGCAGCAGGGTAGCGGCTTCCAGCACTTCCTGCGCCACGGCGCGGCCGGTTTCGCCCGCGGTGTCGGCCTTGTCGTAGGCGTTCAACAGCTCCATCACCGCGGCGATGGCGGTGTTGAACTGCTGGCGGCGGCCGTAATCGTCGGCCACTTTCTGGATGGTGCCGTGCAGCTTGAAGCGCAGCTCCTTCTGGCTGGCGTTCAGCTCGCCCGCGCTATACGGGGCGACCACGCCGGCTTCGACGTGCTCGCGCGCGCTCTTCCACAGGCGCTTCAGGAAGCGGAACGCGCCTTCCACGCCGGCGTCGGACCACTCCAGGCTCTGCTCCGGCGGCGCGGCGAACATCATGAACAGGCGCGCGGTGTCGGCGCCGTATTTCTCGATGAACTCCTGCGGGTCCACGCCGTTGTTCTTGGACTTGGACATTTTCTCGATGCCGCCCACCACCACCGGCTGGCCGTCGACGCGATGCGTGGCCGCCACGATCTTGCCCTTGGCGTCGCGTTCCAGGATCACATCCTGCGGCGCGATCCAGTCCTTGGAGCCGTTGGGCAGGTCGCGGTAGAAGGTTTCGCAGATCACCATGCCCTGGGTCAGCAGGCTCTTGAACGGCTCGTCCGACGACACCAGGCCTTCGTCGCGCATCAGCTTGTGGAAGAAGCGCGCGTACAGCAGGTGCAGGATGGCGTGTTCGATGCCGCCTACGTATTGGTCAACCTGCAGCCAGTAGTCGGCCGCCTTCTTGTCCACCATCGCGGTATCGCACTTGGGCGAGGCGTAGCGGGCGTAGTACCAGCTGGACTCGACGAAGGTGTCCATGGTGTCGGTTTCGCGCTTGGCCGCGCCGCCGCACTTCGGGCAGCTGGTTTCGTAGAATTCCGGCATTTTGGCCAGCGGGCTGCCGGCGCCGTCCGGGTGCACGTTTTCCGGCAGCGTCACCGGCAGGTCTTGTTCCGGCACCGGCACGTCGCCGCAGCTGGCGCAATGGATGATGGGGATAGGGCAGCCCCAGTAGCGCTGGCGGCTGATGCCCCAATCGCGCAGGCGGTACTGGGTTTTCTTGGCGCCGGCGGACTTGGCTTCCAGATCGGATACGATGGCGTCAAAGGCGGCGGAGAAGCCCTTGCCATCGTATTTGCCGCTGTGGATGGTGCGGATGGAATCATCCTTGGCGGCGTACCAGTCTTGCCAAGCCTTGGCGTCAAAATCGTTCTCGCCCTCAACCTTGGCGTAAATCTGCTTGATGGCCAAGCCGTATTTGTTGGCGAACTCGAAATCGCGCTCGTCATGCGCCGGCACGGCCATCACCGCGCCTTCGCCATAGCCCCACAGCACGTAGTTGGCCACCCATACCGGCAGCTTGTCGCCGGTCAGCGGATGAATGACGAACAGGCCGGTGTCCATGCCCTTCTTTTCCATCTTGGCCACGTCGGCCTCGGCGACGGAGCCGGACTTGCATTCGGCGATGAAGGCCTGCAGCTCGGCATTGCCGGCCGCGGCCTGGGTGGCCAGCGGGTGTTCGGCGGCCACGGCGACATAAGTGGCGCCCATCAGCGTGTCCGGACGGGTGGTGTAGACCTTCAACTCGCCGCCGTGGCCGATGCTGGCCTCGTCATACGGGAACACCACGTCGGAGCCGTAGCTCTTGCCTATCCAGTTGCGCTGCATGGTCTTGACCTGCTCCGGCCAGCCGTCCAGCTTGTCCAGGTCTGCCAGCAGCTGCTCGGCGTAGTCGGTGATGCGGAAGTAGTACATCGGGATTTCGCGCTTTTCCACCAGCGCGCCCGAGCGCCAGCCGCGGCCGTCCACCACTTGCTCGTTGGCCAGCACGGTGTGGTCCACCGGGTCCCAGTTGACCACGCCGTTCTTCTTGTAGATCACGCCCTTTTCGAACAGGCGGGTGAACAGCCACTGCTCCCAGCGGTAGTAGTCCGGCTTGCAGGTGGCCAGCTCGCGCTCCCAGTCCAGGGCGAAGCCCAGGCTGTCCAGCTGGGTCTTCATGTATTCGATGTTGGCGTAGGTCCACGCCGCCGGCGCGCCGCCGTTCTTCATCGCCGCGTTCTCGGCCGGCAGGCCGAAGGCGTCCCAGCCCATCGGTTGCAGCACGTTGAAGCCCTGCAGCCGCTTGAAGCGGGCCAGCACGTCGGTGATGGTGTAGTTGCGCACATGACCCATGTGCAGCTTGCCGGACGGGTACGGGAACATCGACAGCGCGTAATACTTGGGACGCGACGCGTCTTCCACGGCCTTGAAGGCGGCAGTATTCTGCCATTTCTGCTGGGCGGCGGCTTCCACCGCGCGCGGGCTGTATTGTTCTTGCATGGCGATCTTTGTCTGGACTCTGAAATACAAAAGGCGGGCTGCCCGGAGCGCGATCCGCGCGCATGCATCCGGTCAGCCCGTCCGCAAAATGATTGCCCCATTATAACGGCGTCTTCGCGTCGGCGATAAGACCCGAAAAACAAATGCTTGGCGCGACGCCTCAGAGGCAGGGCTTGAGTCCCCAGCCCTTGCGCCCGCGCCGGCAGGAGAAGTCCTCCTTCACCGCGCGCAGCGTCCAGACGTTCTCTTCGCGGCTGAGCGCGAAGCGCTGGCGCACGCCCTTGACGCTGTCGTCCATCATCCCCTCGCGGATCAGCGTGATGCCGGCCCGGTCGAACGCCTCCGGCCGGCTGGTCTGGACAACCTTCAGCGTGGCGTACTCGAAGCGTCCATCCTCGCCCAGGCGGTTCTTGGCGAAACGCAGCGCCACCTCCAGCGGCAGCTCGCCCGGCTGGCCGGCGAAGGGCAGCCTGGCCTCGTCGCTGTAGGCGAAGGCCGTCGGCGCCGCCGCCAGCATGCCCGCCACGCACACAATCGCGCTTCTCAACACGCGTCGTCCTTTCACTGTCGGTCAAACCGGTTCGACCACAGGCAAGCCGACAAGGTTGCAGAAGACCTCAGCCGCGCAACAGGCTGTACAGCATCTCGCTGGCCATCGCCGCCATCAACGCGGCGAAAGCTTTTTTCAATTTGGGCACCGGCAGCCGGTGCGCGGCCTTGGCGCCGACCGGCGCCAGCAGCACCGTCATCAGCATCAGCGCCAGCATCGCCGGCAGATAAATAAAACCGACTGCGCCGGGCGGCAATCCCGCCGCGCCCCAGCCGCTGTACAAGTAGCCGACCGCGCCGGACACGGCGATCGGCCAGCCCAGCGCCGCGCTGGTGGCGATGGCGGTATGCACCGGCACATTGCACCAGCTCATGAAAGGCACGCTCATCGAGCCGCCGCCGATGCCCACCCAGCTGGAAATCATGCCGATGATGCTGCCGGCGGCCCCCTGCCCGGCCCAGCCCGGCATGCCCAGCCCGCCCTTGGGCTGGCGTCCGGCCAGCATCTGCAGCGCCACCGCGTAAGCGTAGGCGACGAAGAACCAGCGCAGCGCCAGGCCGGAAATCCAGCCGGCGATCAGACTGCCCAAGAGCGTGCCCGCCACCATCGCCGGCGCCATGCTGCGCACGATCCCCCAGTCCACCGCGCCCTTCTTGTGATGCGCGCGCACGCTGGACAGGCTGGTGAACACCATCACCGCCAGCGAAGTGCCCACCGCCAGGTGCTGCGCGTGCTCGCCGCCCAGACGCGCGGCGGACAGCACCGCCAACACCACCGGCACGATGATCAGGCCGCCGCCCACCCCCAGCAGGCCGGCCAGAAAACCGGCCACCGCTCCGCAAGCCAGCAACGCGGTCCAAAGCTCAATCGACAACATGCCCGCTCCTTTTACCGATATCGGCTTCCATCATGCCAAAGAATCCCCCCGCTTCGCGCTTGGCGGAACACTCTCGCCATTTTGACGGCGAAGCCAGCGCCGGCGGATCGCCCGGTTGCATGGCTCCGACCAATAGCGGGCGGCCAGATGCGCCAACAACGCCGACGCCGCCACAAACGCGCACAACAGCGGCAGGCGCTCCCAATAACCGATGCTTCCCTTAGGCAGCAGATTGCGCAAGCCGGCCAGCACCACGATATGCAGCAAGTACAACTCATAACTGTGCCGACCCAGCCAGCGCAGCGGACGCGTCGCCCGCTCGCGCCAGCCATCCAGCGCCGGCGCGCGCGCCGCGCCCAGCAAGAACATCGCGCTGGCCAGCGCCACCCAGCTGAAGCCGAACACCTGGTTGCCGGCGATGCCCCGCAGATACACCCCGCCCAGCGCCAGCAAACCCGCCCAGCGCAGCAGCCGGGCCTGGCCGTCGGCCAGCCGGACTCGATGGGCGGCCAAGGCGGCCAGACAACCGATGGCGATGGCGTCGAAACAGGCCAGATAGCCGTACAGGTAATCGATCTCGTTGTCCGGATGCGCCGCCCGGTAAAGCGGCCCGGCGACGATCAGCAGCAGGCAGACCGCCGCCAGCAGCCAGGTCCGCCTCAGCGCGAGACACAGCAGAGGCAGCGCCAGGTAGAACACCTCCTCCACCGACAGCGACCAATAGACGTTCAGGCAATAGTTGAAGTAGCCCACCGACTGCATCAGCAGATTGTGCCAAAAGGTCAGCACCGAGCCGGCCGCCACCCAAAAGTACGAGGCTGGCAAATGGTGGCCGCCGTCGGTATTGCTGAAATGGGGCAGGCCCAGGCGGCCCAGCGCCACGATGAGCGCCAGCGTCGGCACCAGTAAAGGCATGATGCGGGCGAAGCGCTGTACGTAGAAAGCGCGGATATCGATGGCTGGCAGGCTGCCCCAGCGCCGCTGCGACTGCGACACGATCAGGAAGCCGGACACGACGAAGAACATCGTCACGCCGTAATTGCCGTTGCGCGCCAGCGCGCCCAGCAAGGGCGCCGACAGCAAACTGCCCAAAAGGCTGTCCTTGAGACCATACGCCAGCATGAAGTGCAGCAGCAGCACGCAGCCGATGGCGATGCCGCGCAGGCAATCTATGCGCGGATTGCGCGTTTCGATGGAAGACATGGCGCATCCCGGAATAGAAACGCCAAAATATTACACAGGAATATCCGCGCGCCAAGCATCAACGAGGCTGGCCCACGCCGAGCAAGTCCATCAGATACGCCCACTCCTCCGCCGTCACCGGCGTGATGGACAGCCGGTTGCCGCGCTTGAGCACGGTCATGCCCTCCAGCAGCGGATGCCGGCGCAACTCGGCCGGCGACACCAGCCGCGTCTTTTTGACAAAGCGGACATCCACGCACAGCCAGCGCGGATTGGCCGGATCGGACTTGGCGTCGAGGTAGGGGCTGGCCGGGTCGAACTGGCTGGAGTCCGCATGCGCCGTCGCCGCCACTTCGGCGATGCCGGCGATGCCCGGCTCCGGGCAGGACGAATGCCAAAACAGCAGCAGATCGCCGGGCCGCATGTCGTCGCGCATGAAGTTGCGCGCCTGGTAGTTGCGCACGCCAGTCCATTCGAACAGCCGCGCCGGCTCTGCGGCCAGGTGGTCGATCGAGGTTTCATCGGGCTCAGACTTCATCAGCCAGTAGCGCATGGGCAATATCCGTTAATCGCTGGGGGAAAAGGGCAAAACTTGCTCAATCTTACTGGAAAGATTGGCTCGTATGCTGGTTTCAACGGAGCAGGCGCTCGCCCTGTCCGCAAGCCAGGGAGCATGCAGATGAAAACGTGGATATTGGCCGTTATCGCGATAGGCAGCCTGGGCGGCTGCGTGGTGGCGCCGCCTTATGTCGCGCCGGCGCCGGTGGCGGTGCGCCCGGTCGTGGTGGTGCCGATGGCGCCGGTCTTTGTCTATGGGCCGCATGACCGCTGGCGTTAAAACCGCCTCCCGCGCCCCGCATCTGGCGCTACGCCAGGCGACTCAGCGGCGCGTCCGCCCAATAGGCCAAACCTAATCCAGCCAGCGCCACAGCTGCGCCAGCGCCGCCAGATTGGCCAAAGCGCCCAGCCAGAACAGCAGGCGGAACGGCTGCTTGCGCGTCTTGTGCCGGAAGCAGCGCCGCGCCAGCCAGCCGCCGGGCCAGCCTCCCGCCAGCCCCAGCAACAGCAAGGTAGCCTCCGGCGTACGCCATTGTCCGGCGCGCGCCGCCCGCTTGTCCCGCCAGTACGCCGCAAACGTCAGCAGGCTGGCCGCCGCCAGCCAGATCGATAGCGCCTGAACCATCCTCATCGCTCCAAATGCATGAAATTCGTCCAATTTCAGAATGTTCGAATTTTGTAAGGCGTGTTTACCATATTCTCGCCAGTCCGCGCCCCAGCCGCCCTTATGATGGTTCGCACAAAAACGATGCCCCGGCGAGTCCGGGGCTTGCACGTTCAACGACTCGGGAGAAACCGTCCCATGACGACCGCCACCACGCAGGCGCCTGCCGCCAGCGGCGCCATGCCGCGCCAGATCGCCTATATCATCGGCAACGAGGGCTGCGAGCGCTTCAGCTTCTACGGCATGCGCAACATCCTCACCGCCTTCCTCACCACCTCGCTGCTGCTGTATCTGCCGGAAGACATGCGCGCCGGCGAGGCCAAGCACATCTTCCACAACTTCATGATAGGGGTGTATTTCTTCCCGCTCTTGGGCGGCTGGCTGGCCGACCGGCTCTGGGGCAAGTACAACACCATCGTCGCCTTCAGCCTGCTATATTGCGTCGGCCACGCCTGCCTGGCGCTGTTCGAGAACAATCTGACCGGCTTCTACGCCGGCCTGGCGCTGATCGCCATAGGTTCCGGCGGCATCAAGCCCTGCGTATCCTCGTTCTGCGGCGACCAGTTCAATGAATCGAACAAGCATCTGGCCAAAGTGGTGTTCGACTCATTCTACTGGATCATCAACTTCGGCTCGCTGTTCGCCTCGCTGTTGATGCCGGTCTTCCTGAAATCGTACGGCCCGTCGGTAGCCTTCGGCATTCCGGGCGTGCTGATGTTCATCGCGCTGGCGATTTTCTGGCTGGGCCGCAAGCATTACACCATTCTGCCCCCCGCGCCCAAAGACCCGCATTCATTCTGGCAAGTGCTCAAATCCGGCATTCTGTCGCCGGCCAACGGCCGCCGCGGCGGCTGGCTGTTCGCCGCCGGCGTGGCGCTGGCCATCTATGGCAGCCTGAACCTGGGCCAAGGCCTGGTGGCCGGCTTCTGCCTGGCCTTGGTGTTGGTGCTGTTCAGCGCCAGCCTGGCCGCCTGGTGGCAACTGGACGCGCTGCGCGACCGCCATCCGGAAGAGGCGCTGCAAGGCGTGCGCGCCGTGCTGCGCATTCTGATCATCTTCGCGCTGGTGACGCCGTTTTGGTCGCTGTTCGACCAGAAGGCTTCCACCTGGGTGATCCAGGCCGGCTTCATGAGCAAGCCGGAGTGGTTTGCGCCGTCGCAGATGCAGGCGCTGAATCCGGCGCTGGTGATGATGCTGATCCCGTTCAACAACCTGGTGCTGTACCCGGCGCTGCGCCGCATGGGCGTCGAACCCACCGCGCTCAAGCGCATGACCGCCGGCATCGTGTTCAGCGCGTTGGCCTGGATCGTAGTGGGCATGATGCAGCTGCATCTGGACAGCGGCGACGCCTTGTCCATCGCCTGGCAGATCCTGCCTTACGCGCTGCTGACCATGGGCGAGGTGCTGGTTTCGGCCACCGGCCTGGAATTCGCCTACAGCCAGGCGCCGCTGTCGATGAAGGGCACCTTGATGAGCTTCTGGGGCCTGTCCACCACCGTCGGCAATCTGTGGGTGCTGCTGATCAACGCCGGCGTGGCCAGCGCCGCGATGAAGAGCACGGTATCGGCCAGCGGCCTGAGCCTGGAGGCCTTCCTGATGTTCTTCTTCGCCGGCATCGCGCTGTTCGCCGCGCTGGTCTTCGGCCTGTACGCCCGCCGTTACCGCGAGGTCAGCCACTACCGGGCGGCGTGATCCTAAGTGGCCGGTCCGGCCAGCGGCAGCCGCCGCAGGCCGGATTCGGTCAATAGATAATCCAGCCGCACGTCCCACGGCTCGCGCGGCACCGCGTCCACCAGCTGGCAATCGAAGGCCACGCCCACCAATAGCGGACCGCTGCCCTGCGGATGGCGGCGGCGGAAGGCCAGGGTGGTGTCGTAGAAGCCGCCGCCCTGCCCCATCCGATAACCTTCCCGGTCCACCCCCAGCAGGGGCACGAAGAGCAGGTCCAGCTTTTCCGCGCGCCGCCGCGCGCCGCCGTATTCCAGAATCCGATAGCGCGGGTGCAGATACCAGCGGTCCGCCGCGCCCAGGCGGGTGAACCACAAACGGCGGCCGCGGCGCGGGATCTGCGGCAAATACACTTCGCCGCCGCGCCACAGCGCCTCGTTCAGCAATTCGGAAAGGTCCAGCTCTGAGCCGGCGGCCAGGTAGCCGCCTACGCGCTTGCCGCGCCTGAGCAGCCTTGCTGCATGGCGGACGATGGCGCGCGCGGCCGCGGCGCGGTAGGCCGGCGATAGGGCCATGCGGGCGCGCCGTATGCTGCGCCGCAATGCGGGCTTGTCCAGGGGGGCGATGGGGAGTGTCATCGGGGGTGGGGAGCCCCCCGCGAGTGCCGTTCGGGCAAAATTCGCTTGTACCCTGTTTCCAGGAGGGGCCGCCTGCCAGACATTTCGGGCGCGTCCTCAAGGGACGCGTCACACCCATGTCTCACGCTGGCAGCCAGAAGCGAACGCATTGGTACAAAGGAATTGTGTGCCTTCACGAACACCGCAGGGGAGAAACTTGCCTGTCGCGCGCCGTTCTTTCAGAACAGCGGCTGTTGGCTCTGGCGAAGCGCCTCGTCGGCCGCCTCGCCCATGCCGCGTATTTTACGCTGAAACGCCGCCATCTCCAAGCCCTCTCCGACTTTCGTCTTCAGAAGGTCGTGCGCGATGTTCAGCGCCGCCATGATGGCGATCTTGTCCGCGTCCATCACCTTGCCGTGTTGCTGGATAGTGGCGATCTTGCCCTCCAGCAAACGCACCGCCTCCAGCAGCGTGTCCTGCTCGCCCGCAGGCGTGCCTATGGTGAAATGGCGGCCCAACAGTTCGATGTCGACCTGAACCACGTCGCTCATTGCTCTTTCTCCGGCGCAGCCGGCAGGCGCGCCATCAGCGCCGCCACCCGGTTGCGGGTTTCGTTGACGCGGAAATTCAGCTCGGCGTTTTCCTTCAGCGCTTCGGACAGCGCCTCGGCGAAACGGCCGTTCTGGCTTTCCAGCTCCCGGATGCGGACGATCAGCGCCGCGACGCGGGACTCAAGGTATTCCAGTTCATTGTCCATGGCGGCGAGGATAACGGGCGGCTACCTGGCCGTCAAACCCAGCCGTTGCCTCGCCTCGTCCAGGCGGCCGCACAGGGCCGCCGCGCCATCCACCAGCCGCGGGCCGGGAATGCTGACGGCGTCGTCGGACAACGTGAACAGCGCGCCGCTGGCCACGGCCGGCAAGGCTTTCCAACGCCGCCACATGTCCAGCGCCGCGCCGTCCGCGGCGATGATGGCCTGTGGCTGCGCCGCCACGACCGAGGCGGTGGAAACCTGCGGCGCCGGCACGGGCAGATCAGCGAACACGTTGACGCCGCCGCAGGCGCGGATCAGCGCGTCGATATAGCTCTTGCCGCTGACGGTGAAAATGGGCGAGGGACTGAGTTGGTAGAACACCCGCACCGGCGCCCGGCCGCCGTAACGCTGCTGCAGCGCGGCCAGCCGCTGGCGGTATTGCAGGGCGGCGCGCTCTGCGGCCGCCTCGGTGCCGGCCAGCCGGCCCAGCTTGCCGATTTCCAGCGCCACATCGCCCGGCTGCAGCGGGTGGCTGACGAATACCGGCACGCCCAGCCGCTTCAGCCGCTCCACCTCGCGCGCCGCGCCGCCGTCCCGCCAGGCCACCACCAGATCCGGCCGCTGGCGCATCACCGCCTCCAGGCTGAAGCCGGTATAGCCGCCCACCCGCGGCAGCTTCTTGGCCGCTTCCGGATGGTCGCTGTAATCAACGGCGGCCACCACCTTGTCGCCGGCGCCGGCGGCGAACAGCAACTCGGTGGCGTGCGGCACCAGGCTGACGATCCGCTGTGCCGGCCGGGCCAGCGTCACCGTCTGCCCCGCGCCGTCCTCGACGCTGATCGCCGCCTGGGCCGCGCCGGCCAGCAGCCAAGCCGACAGAAGCAGCGCGCGCCTCATGCCTGCCCGCCCTTCAGGGGCAGCGGCAGGCCGCAGGCCACCAGCGTCACCCGGTCGCAGCGCGCGGCCACCAGCTGGTTGAGCCGGCCTAGTTCATCGACGAAGCGGCGCGTTTCGGCATCCGCCGCCACCACGCCCCAGCCTACCTCGTTGGTCACCAGCAGCGCCCCGCCCTTGAGCCGGCCCAGCGCCGCCAACAGCGCGTCGCGCTCCACCACGAACTCGGTTTCGTCGAAGCCGGACGCGCCGAAAAAGCGCATCAGCCACATGCCCAGGCAATCGACCACCAGCATGCCGCCGGCGCGGTCATGCGCGGCGACCGCGGCGGCCAGGCCGCGGCCGGATTCGGCCAGGCCCCAGTGCTTGGGCCGCTGGGCGCGATGCCGATCCACGCGGCGCGCGAACTCGGGGTCCCGCACCTCGGCGGTGGCCAGATAACACACCGGACCGCCATGCTGGCGGGCCAGTTCCTCTGCGTGGCGGGTCTTGCCGCTGCGGGCGCCGCCGGTGATCAGGTGGGGCATGACGATTCCTTACTGGCTGTAACGGACGCCGATGAAAGCGCCCAGTCCTCCCGTGTTGTAACCATAGGCCGTTTCGTATTCGCGATCGAATAGATTGTCGATCCGCGCCGTGGCGGTCCAGTTCTTGGCGAAGCGGTAGTTCGCGTAGGCATTGGTCACGCCGTAGCCGTGCAGGGCTTTGGCCTCGGTGTTGAATGTATCGCCTGCGCGGCGCGACGCGACTTGCTGTTCCACACCCAGCGTCCATTTATCCCATTGTTTCGAGGCCGAAAAGTTGGCGCTTTGGCGCGGGCGGTTGCTCAGCCAATTGCCGGTCTTGTCGTCGCGTGCATCCAGCAATGTCAAATTGCCCTGCCAATCGATACCCAACCACTGCCCGCCCGCCTCAACGGTCAGTCCGCGAATTGTCGCGCTGGCCACATTGGCTGGACTCCACGATGAGAATGGATTTACAGGATCGACTGGCGCCCACTGAATCAATTGCTCTACCTTGTTCTGGAACAGGGTCAGGCTAGCCGAGCGGCCAGCCTTCCGGTACTGCACGGCCAGTTCAGTGTTTTTGGAAGTTTCCGGCTTCAAATTAGGATTGCCGCTGTCCGGGTAATAGAGATCGTTGAACGAGGGAGCCTTATAGCCCGTGCCAAAACTTACGCGCGCCAACCAACCATCGGCGAAACGATAACCATAGTCTGCCTTGCCGGTAATCTTGCCGCCGAACTGGTCGTCATGGTCGTTTCGAACGCTAGCCTGCAACAGATGGCTGCCCAAATCCAACTGGTAATTCGCGAAAACAGCATTCACGATTCTAGTATCTTTAACGTAAACGCCATCACTAGCAATTTTCTGATCCTGATGGGTTGCGCCAAAAACAAACACGCCAATTTTCGTGCTTAGGTCGTTTTGCCACAACCATTCATTCTGCGTCGTCTCAAAGAAACTAGCGCGCTGGTTGAAATTACCATCATGGAAATCCTCAGACTTATCCTGGCTTCGCGCAAAACGTAATGTACTTGTCCAGACACCGTTAAACTGGTTTTTCGACTCGATGCTTTGTCCGGTCAAACGCGACTTGGAACGGTCTTGACCGGTCCAGTTGCTACTGTAATCGATATCCGCTTGGGAAAACGTCTGAAACAAACGAACTGTCAGATCATGGCCGGGCAAAAGTGTCTGCGTCACGTTAGCGGCATAACCGTCATTACGATACCCATCATTATCGGGATTGTAATAGCCGACGTTACGCTGATTGGTCGCCGAAAAACCATCGGACTGGGCATGATTCAGTTGTAGGCTGTAGGCGGTATTTCCGTTCTTACCGTTCACCCCTGCGGTCAATTTCCCAGTGCCGCGACTGCCGACCTCTAGGCCCGCATTAACATGCAACCCATCCTCAGCTTGGCGCGTAAAAATCTGGATCACGCCGCCAATGGCGTCGGCGCCGTATAGGCTGGAAGCCGGGCCGCGCAGGACTTCGATGCGGTCAATCTGCTCCAGCGGGATATTCTGGATAGCCGTGGTGCCCAAGGTCGCCGATGACATGCGTACGCCATCCACCAGCACTACGGTATGGTTAGAATTCGTTCCTCGCATGAAGATGCTGCTATTGGAACCGGGACCGCCATTAGTCGTGATGCTGATCGCCGCCTGGCGCGACAACACCTGTTGCAAGGTCTGCGCGCCGCTTTCTTCGATCTCATCTCGCGTGATCACGGTGGCGTCGGCCAGGGTTTTGGACAGCGGCTGCGCGACGCGGCTCGCCGTCACGATCACCGGATCGCCGGCGAACTGGGGAACATCATCGGCCAGGGCCAGGCCGGAACAGGCCAGCGCTGCCAGCGCGGCGCAGGGTTGAAGCTTGAACATGAGGGCACACTCCACGATAAGGGCGACGTTGAGTGCGAAGAGGACAACAACAGCAAAGGACGACACGGGTAGACCGGAACGCCTGTCGGATCGCCTCCCCGCGATTCTTCAGCATGGGCCCGGCTTCCGGCCGGGCATGCAGGCCGGTCTCCGGGCTCGGCCATGCCGGCGACGCGCCTTCCCATCCTTGTGGACAGTGGCTCGCTGCGTCGCCCGGGCGCAGTCGCGCCAGGCCTTACCGTTGCGGGGGCAGCGCCGGTTTCGCACCGGCTTCCCGTTTCATCCGCGCGCCGGACTTCAGCCTGGCCGCGCGGACACCTGCAAGGCGGCGATTATAACCCGCCGGGCTTTTGGCGGCACCGGCCAAGCAGTAATATGCTTAGAGTCCGACGCCGGCACGCGCGCCGTCGACCTCTTTCTGATCATTCCATAGCAGCAGGCCAGAACATGAACAGCAGCAAACCCCTGGATCTTTCCGCCCGCAACGCCGCCCGCGCCCGCCAGGCCACGCTTACCAAGCCGCCCGGCAGCCTGGGCCAGCTGGAGGACTTGGCCTGCCGCTTCGCCGCCTGGCAGGGGCGCGCCAAGCCGGAGGCGCCGCGCCCGGCCATCACCGTGTTCGCCGGAGACCACGGCGTCACCGTGGAAGGCGTATCCGCCTTCCCGTCCGCCGTCACCACTGAAATGGTGCGCAACTTCGCCAACGGCGGCGCGGCCATCTGCGTGCTGGCGCGCGCGCTGGACGCGCGGCTGGAGGTGGTCGACGCGGGCGTGGCCGGCGATGTATCCGCCCTGCCCATCGTCCATGCCAAGGTGCGCGCCGGCAGCCGCAACCTGGCCAAGGAAACGGCGATGAGCGCCGAGGAAACCTCGGCCGCGCTGGAAGTCGGCCGCGCCGCCGCCCGCCGCGCGGTGGAGGCCGGCGCCAATCTGCTGATCGCCGGCGACATGGGCATAGGCAATACCACCGCGTCGGCCGCGCTGATTTGCCGGCTGACCGGCGCCTCCCCCGAGCTGGTGGTGGGCCGCGGCACCGGCATAGACGACATCGGCCTCGCCAACAAGCTGCGCGTGGTCAAGACCGCGCTGGCCAGAGTGGCCTGGGAGAATCTCAGCGGCCAGGACACGCTGGCGGAGCTCGGCGGCCTGGAAATCGCCGCCATGGCCGGCTTCTACCTGGAAGGCGCGCGCTTGGGCGTGCCGTCGCTGATCGATGGTTTCATCGCCAGCGCCGCCGCGCTGTGCGCCAAATCCATGGAGCCCTCGCTGCATGACTGGCTGTTGGCCAGCCACCGCTCGGCCGAGCCCGGCCACGACCACGCTCTGGCTGCCTTGCAGCTGCCGGCGCTGGTGGACCTGGGCATGCGCTTGGGCGAAGGCTCCGGCGCCGCCGTCTGCGTGCCGCTGCTACAACTGGCGGTGCGGCTGCACAACGAGATGGCCACTTTCGAGGAGGCCGGCATCAGCGGCAAATCCGCATGAACCCCTACACCCTGACCCTGCTGCGCCATGGCGACATCGATCACGACGGCCGGCTGATCGGCCTGACCGACCTGCCATTGACCGAGCTGGGCCAGCGGCAGTTGGCCTCCAGCTGGCGCCGCATCAGCGGCCTGGCCCCGGTCACCGCCATCGCCACCTCGCCGCTGCAGCGCTGCCGCGAGTTCGCGGTCCGCCAGGCGCTATGCGGATCGCTGACCTTGCGGGTGGACCCGCGCTTCGCCGAGATGGACTTCGGCGACTGGGACGGCCAGCCGGCGTCCGAGCTGGAGCGCGCCAGCCCGGGCTGGGGCGCCGCACTGGCCGAAGGCCGGTTCTGCCCGCCCGGCGGCGAAAGCTTCGAGCAGTTCCGCACCCGCGTGCTTGCCGGCCTGGCCGACTGGATGACCGAGGCGCGCGGCAGCCACCGGCTGCTGGTGACCCACGGCGGCGTGATCACGGCGCTGATGGCGGAACTCTTGGGCACCGAATTCTCGGTGGCCAGGCTGATGACGGTGCAGCGCGGCGGCTTCGTCCAGCTGTCCATGCTGGAAGGCCACCCGGCCTACCTGCTGCGGCTGGAGTCTCCATGCGAGGACTGATCCTGGCGGTGCAGTTCCTCACCCGCCTGCCCACGCCGCAGCTGGCGGAGTTCAAGCCCGAGTGGCTGGCCGCCAGCGCGCGCTGGTTTCCCGCAGTCGGCGTCATCGTCGGCGCGCTGCTGCTGGCGGCCCTGCATCTGGGCAGCCTGATCGATCCCTGGCTGGCGGCGCTGCTGGCGCTGCTGGTCTGGGTGGGCGTCACCGGCGGCCTGCATCTGGACGGACTGGCCGATCTCGCCGACGCGCTGGGCGCGGCACACCGCTCGCGCGAGCGCTTCTTCGAGGTGTTGAAAGACCCGCATCTGGGCAGCTTCGGCGTTCTCTCCCTGATCCTCGCCATCGCCGCCAAGCTGGTGCTGCTGATGCTGATCGCCCGCCAGGGCGGCCTGGCCTGGGGCTTGCTGCTGGTTCCCGCTTGGGCGCGCGGCTTCGCGGTCATCTGGTCCGCCACGTTGCCGGCCATCGCGCCGGGCAGCGGCGAACGCTTCTCCTGGCGCAAGGACTGGGCCGGCATGGGCTTGAACCTGACCGCCTTGCTTGTCTTGTCTGCCTGGCTGGCCCCGGCGCTGCTGCCGGCCCCGCTGGCCGGCCTGGCCTGGTGGCTGTTCCTGAAGCGCCGCCTGGGCGGCATGACCGGCGACTGCCTGGGCGCGGGGGTAGAGATTGGCGAGATCGCGATGCTGGGCTTGTTGCTATGTCGAGTGCCAGGGTGGATTTGAAACACGCCATCCAAAGCGTGAAACCGCACCGCCCCACCCCTCTCCCCATCAGCGCAAGCCGGCGCCGCGCTGTCGGGGTCGCCTATGGATGCCTGCGTGCGAATCTTTGATTCGCTCAGCGATAGGCGCTGGCGAGACAGCTCTCCGACCTGCTCGGCGGGCAGCCCCGCCATGAGATCATCCGGTCCGCGCAGCGGACGCCCCACTGCTTTTCAATGCCTCAATAAAAACGCCGCTCCTTCTTTCAAAGGAACGGCGTCATTCTCGGGACTTAAACCGCTTGCAGCTTGCCTTCCGCCTTCTTGTTGCGCATCAGGCACAGCATGTCACGGGCGATGTGCGCGGCGGCGAGGGCTGTGATTTCGCTCTGGTCGTAGCTCGTGGCCACTTCCACCACGTCCATGCCTTCCAGATTGCAAGTGTAGTTGCGAAGGACAGCACGCCGGCGTAGGTGTTTTCGATGAAGGAGCCGTACAGGCTCTGACAGCGGATGGCGCCATCGCCGTAAATCATTTCATCACTCATGCCACTCTCCAATCGAGAGTACGCTGCCTGCGGCCAAGACATTGATTCCACATGACTTCGCAGCGATTGCCGTCCATCTTGCCCAATCGACGGCTTGAGGCTGCCGCGCCCCGCGGCACGGAAACCCGAAGTGTGCCGCGATGAGGCGATACGTTCAAGTGAAGACTATGCGGCGGCGGCGGCGGAACGGCGCGCCGCCAAACGGCCTCGCCACCAGCGCCAGCGCAGTTTGACGTCGTACCAGGCGGGCCGCAGGCCCAACAGGAACAAGAACAGCGCCAAGGGCAGCGTAAAGCCGAAACCGAGGTGTTTGAAGCCCAGCGCCCCTACCACGCCGCCGACAAAGAAAGCCAGCAGGATCAGCGCGTAGACGCGGAATTTCTTGCGATTGGAGCGGATGGCCGCCACGCGCGGGTTGGCCTGCCGGTTGAAGTAACTCATCTTGGCCAGTTCGATGCCCAGGTCGGTGGCGATGCCGGTCATATGCGTGCTGCGCAACAGCCCGCCGGACAGCTTGGTGACGATGGTATTGTGCATGCCCATGATGAAGCACAGCAGCATCACCGTCGGCGGCGTGAACAGGCCCTTGTGCAACGACAGCCCGGCGCCGAGCAGGCCGAACACCAGCAACAGCAGCGCCTCCTCCATCATCGACACGCCGTAGCCGCCGCGCAGCCGCTGCCGCCGCGCCCACAGAATCAGCCAGGTGCTGTGCATGGCCCCGCCGACAAAGCAGCACAACATCACCAGCAATGACAAGGCCAGGCGGATCTCGCCGGTCGCCCAGGCGTCGGCCATGCCGGAGACGATGCCGGACACATGCGAGGTGTAGCGGTGCACGGCCAGGAAGCCGCCTGCATTGAGGGCGCCGGCGATGAAGGCCATGGACCAGCCCAGCTGGCGCAGCACTTTGTCGTTGAAGCGGCCGCGGTCTAGCAGCCGGGTGATATGGAAATGTCGGGCCATTGGGTTCTGAATAAGCAAAACGGCGGCCTAGCGCCGCCGTCTTGATATTGCGCCGCAGCATGCGCCTTGGCAAGCCGCTGGATCAAACTTCGCCCGGAAAACGCCCCGCTCAGCAGCCCTTCAGCGGAATGCCCGGCGTCAGCCGCTTCTGCAGCGCCTTCAGATGCTCGGCCTGCGTCGCGTCCAGCGCCTTGAAGGACAGCGTGGTCATCTTGGCCGGCTCGCTCTTGGACTTGACCACGGCCTTGTCGTAGCCAGCCGCCTTCAGCCGCGCCACCAGGGTCTTGGCGGCCTCTTCCCGGCCGAACAGGCCCAGCGACAGATTGCCCTTGAATTCGTCATTGCCGACGATGTAGTTGTCGAAGCCTTTGTCTTTCAGCTCCGCTGACAGCGTCTTGGTTTCGGACTGGGTGGCCAGCGGCGGGTAATACACCCAGAACTTGCCCGAGCCCTTGTTCTCGTCCTTGCTGTCTTCCTGCAGCTGGCCCGCCTTCAGCTTCAGCTGCGGCATGCCGCCCTTGACTCGCGCGAGCAGGCTGTCGTTGAGCGCGCCCCAGCGATAGCAGGCCGTGGCTTTCTCTTGCGCCGCTGTTTTTTCGGCCGGTTTGTCAGCTGGTTTTTCAGCCGCTTTCTCGGCAGGCTTATCTTGCGGCTTCTTGCCCGCAGCCTCCGCCGGCTTCTGCGCCGGTTTTTCCGGCGCCTTGACGGCCGGCGTGGAGGCTTCCGCCTTGGTTTGCGCTACTGGCGCGCTCGCCGCGGGCTTGCCGGCGACAGGCGCCGACGCCGCGGCGGCCGGCGCGCTGGCCTGGGCGGCCGAAGCGTCGGTCTTCCAGCTCGGCGGCAACAGCCGCACCAGGCCGGGACTCACTTCCTGGGCATGGATGTCCAGCGGCGCGCGCTGCTTCAGCGTGCCATACATGGCCACCAACAGGTTGAGCACCACTACCAGCGCCACAAGCCACTTCATCACGAGTTCGCCACCTTCAGTAATCCGATCAACACCAGATTATCCACGATCTGCAACGGCGCCGCGAGCCAAGGCGCGATGCGGGCCGCGTCGCCGCCAGTCAGGATCACCGTGGCCGGCGGCCGTCCGGTGCGCGCGGCGAGCTTGCCGCGCTGTCCCTCTATCGCGCCGGCCAGGGCGGCCATCGCCCCGCTGGCCAGCGCGTCCTGCGTGCCTTGCGGGAAGTCCACTACTTCGCCAAGCTGCCGGTTCAGATTGGCCGTGCCCTGCGCCAGGCTTTGCAGCATCAGGCCGTGGCCGGGCAGGATCAGACCGCCCAGATAGTCGCCCTCGGCGGTCAGCGTCTCCACCGTCAGCGCGGTGCCGGCGCAGGCGACGACGAGATCGCCGCGCAATATCTCGCGTGCGGCCAGCACCGCCAGCCAGCGGTCGGCGCCCTGCTCGTCGGTGTTGCGATAATGGTTACAGACCTCGCCGAAACGGCGCGCCGAATGCACGCGATGCAGCGGACACGGCGCGGCCGCGGCCAGCGCGTCTGCCACTTCGCCGCGCGCCACCGACGACATCCAGGCGCCCTCAAGCGGCAAGCCGCGCCAGATATCGGCCAGGCCCGCCAGTTCGTGATGCTCGGCCGCGCCCTGCGCCACGCAGTCCGCGCCCTGGTACACCGCCCATTTGACCCGGCTATTGCCGGCGTCGATCAATAATTTCATCGGCGCTCCCTGAGACTGACTTCGCCGATATGGAAAGTCCTCATGCCCTGCGCCGTCTCCAACTGCAGGGCGCCGTTGTCCGCCACGCCGCAGGCGACGCCATCCACCGGCTCGCCATGCGAGAAAGCCAGCCGCACCGGCGCGCCCTGGTGGGCGGACAGCCGCCACCACTCGTCGCGCAGCGGCGCGAAGCCGTTGCGGTCAAAATCCGCCAGCACTTTTTCCAGCTCGTTGAGCAGGGCCGCCAGCACCCGGTTGCGGCCCGGCGCCGCGCCTCCCTGCTCCAGCGTGGCCACCGGCTGGTCCACCTCGCCCGGATCGGCCACATTGACGCCTATGCCTATTACCACCGCGGCGGGGCCCAGCGCGTCGCCGGACAGCTCAATCAGAATGCCGGCTAGCTTGCGGCCATCCAACAGCACATCGTTGGGCCACTTCAATTCCACCGGCGCGCCCAACCCGCGCAGGGCGCGCGCCAGCGCCACGCCCACCGCCAAAGACAGGCCGGCCAGCTCCGCCATGCCGCGCTCGAAGCGCCACAGCAGAGAGAAGGTCAGCCCGGCCCCCAGCCGTGCCTGCCAGCGCCGGCCCAGCCGGCCGCGGCCGGCGGTTTGCAGCTCGCAGGCCAACACCAGGCCATGCAGGCCGCCGTTGCCGGCGCGCGCCATCAGCTGGCTGTTGGTGGAGTCGGTGCGCTCGGCCACCGCCAGCGTGAAAGCCTCCGCCGCCGTCTCGTCGAGCCCGGCGCGCACTTCAGCCACATCCAGCCAGGCGAAAGGCCGGGCCAGCTTGTAGCCCTGGCCGCGCACGCTGAACACCGTCAAGCCCAGTTCGCCCTCTATGGCGTGCACCGCCTGCCACACCAGCGTGCGCGAGCAACCCAGGGCCTGGGCGATGTCCTCGCCGGAGTGGAAGCGGCCGTCCGACAGGTGGCGCAGCACCGCGAAGGCGTGCTCGCTCACGCCTTGCCCTCGCTGGCGCGGATCTTGTTCAGCGTCTGGGTGGTGGAGGTGTCGAACAGGAAGGGAATGGAGTGCACCTGGCCGCCGCGCGCCAGCGTCTCGGCGCTGCCTACGATCTTGTCCACGCTCCAGTCGCCGCCTTTGACCAGCACGTCGGGCTGGATTTGCTCGATCAGCTCGGCCGGGGTGTCGGCGTCGAACCAGGTGACCAGGCTGACGCTCTCCAGCGCCGCCAGCACCGCCGCGCGATTCAGTTCGTTGTTGATCGGTCTGTCGTCGCCTTTGCCCTGGCGCTTGACCGAAGCGTCGGTATTCAGCCCCAGCACCAGGCTGGCCCCCAGCGCGCGCGCCTGCGCCAAGTAGGTGACATGGCCGCGATGCAGGATGTCGAAGCAACCATTGGTGAACACCAGCGGCCGCGGCAACGCGGCCAGCCGCTCGGCCAATTGTTCCGGGGGGCAGATCTTGTCTTCAAACGACGGCGACGGGTAGCTCATGCTCTTCCTTGCGTAAGCGCGGCCCGGCGCGGCATGGAAGCCGCCTGTCATCGCCGGGCCGGTAAACGGGATAAGTGGCGAAGCATACCACCGACGCCCCCGCCTGCCCAACTCCGGGCTAGGGGCAGCTCAGAGCCGCTCCCCCCAGCGTACTGCCGGCTACAGTGGCGATCTGCACATAACCGCTGGTCTGCAAATTGAACGACAACGCCGAGCCCGCGCCGCGGCTGTCGCACACGCGGAAGTCTCCGGTCTGCCCCACGGCCACGTAAGGCGGCTTGGGGTTGAAGCTGACGCTGGCGATGGCGGCGCTGCCGCCCGTCACCTGGCTGCCTATGGTGGGCGCGCCGCCCGCTGTCAGCGGCTGCGCCTTCAACAGCACCTGCCCCGCGCCCTGCTGCTCCAGCACCGCCCAGCCGGCGCTCCAGTTGGCTCCGCAGCTGTTGTTGGCCGCGGGGTTGTAAGGGCAGACCGTCACCACGTTGTTGTCTGCCAACGCGGTGGCGCGCGCCTGGTCCAGCGCGGTGATCAGGTTGTCGCGCAGTCCGGTCAGCCGCGCGTCCTGAATGAAAGCCTGCCAGGACGGCGTCGCCATCGCCAGCAGGATGGCCAGCACGCCGATGGCGATCATCGTTTCAATCAGCGAGAAGCCGCCCATCGCGTCCCCTTTCATGCCGCCCCCGTTCAGTTCGGCCAGCAAGTGCTGCTGCTGTCCCCGCCTTGCGCGTTGGTCGCACTCTTGATGCCGGCATTGCTGATAGTGAAGCTGTTGCAGCTGCTGTCCCGTCCCTGCAGGCCGGCAGCGACGACGGTCGCCGTCAGCGAATAGCTGCTGGCCGTGGCACCGGAGGCGATCTGCACCGTGTAATAGCCGCTGGGCGACGTCGCGCTGACCGCGCAGGCGGCGTTGTTGTAAGCGAAGTACTGCGCGTAGCACTGTTCCATCTGCGATTGCGCCAGGGTCAGCGCCTGCATGGCGTCGCTGCGCCGCGACTGCTGCAGGTAGCTGGTATAGGCGGGATAGGCGATGGCCGTCAGGATGCCTATCACCGCCATCGTGATGACCAGCTCGATCAGGCTCACGCCGCGCATGCCGCCCTCCTTGGTCCGTCCGCTCACAATATCTGCCACCAGCCGCTCCAGGAATAATATTGCTGCGAAGGGCTGCTGCTGGTGCAGCTCAGCTTGCCATTGGCGCAGTTGTTGCGGCTGGAGCTGTTGCCGCCGCCCACCAGGATGCTGGCCGAATACCCCCCCGCGTTCGATGTGACGAAAGCCGGCGTGGAGGCGAAAAAGCTGCCCAGCAGCACGCCGGACAACGGCAACTGGCTGTAAATATCCAGGCCGTTGACCACACCGTCGCTGTTGGCGTCGAGGAAGGGCTGCAATGGCGGCCCGCCCGTGGCGTAATAGGACGACATCAGATAAGACTGGCCGCCGCTGGTGCAGGGCGTGGACGATGGCGTGAAGGTGGTGTACACCACGTTGCCGGCGAAAACCTGCGGATCGGTCAGCACCCGCATGCCGCTGCCGCCGAAGCTCAGGTTGTAATACCAGCCGTACAATGTCGGACAGGTGCTCCCGACTACGCAACTCAGCGGCGGGTTGGGCGCCTGCCAGTTATAAGTAGTGGAGGAAATGGTGGTGGTCGGGAAACCCGAAACCGTGGTGGCGATTGCCGTCTCCGCCTGCTGTACCAGCTTGGCCGGCGTCAGCGCGCTGACGCTCAGATTGTCGTACACGCCATAGAAAGCTTGGGTATTGGCATTGCTCAGATCGGTCTGGGTCAATAGCTGGCCGGTACCGAAGTACACCATCGTCCCCTTCTGTTTGGGGAAATTGGGATTCAGCGTCGCCGCCGGCGCGCCGGTGATGGGCTGGTGATTGCCGCCGCTGTCCGTCGCGGTGAACAACAGCCGCGCCGACCAGCTGGCCGGGCTGCTGCTGCCGACATTGATCGCCCAGACATTGCCCTGCAAATCTCCCGCGTACACCATGTCCACCGCGGAGCCGGCATTGCCGCTGCTGTTGACTGCCACCACGCCGGACAGGCCCTGCGGCGCGCTGCTATTGCAGGCGCTGCTCACCACCGCGCACAGGTCCATCTTGGCCAGGGTGGCGCCGGTTTGCGGATTCACCGCGTAGAAAATGGCATGGTTGCCGCTGCTGGCGTAGCCATTGCCGAAAAACACCGCATAGCCGGGCGCGGCATTGATGCGGGCGATGGCTGGGCGGCCATAGGTATAGCCCATGCCGCTGTCGCCATACTCCCACAGCACGGCGCTGGCCAACGCGGCTTCCGTCGTCAGGCTGGACGGCGAGGTGACGTCGAGCGCGTAAATCGTCTGCCCGCCCCCGCCTAGTCCGCCAGCGACGATGGAGTGCCAGCTGCTGTCGCTGAACTGCACGTCGCCGGCCTGCGGCGAACCATCGACGAAATAGACGTGATTGTTGTTGTAGGTGGTCGCCGCCAATTGGTACAGATTGGCGAACACGCCGTTGGGCACGAAGGCGAAGGCCTCGTTGCCGGTATTGGCGTTGAAGGCGTGCAGCATGCCGTCGTTGGCGCCTACGTAGATCAAAGGCGTGCGGCTGGCATTGGCGTTGGTGAAGCTCAGATAGCTGGCATCGGTATACGGCCCATCCGGCTTGCCGACATACACCGGACCGCTGTCCACGATATCGCCCAGCAGATGGCTGCGGTTGCGGAAGCCGCCGCCGTTCTGCGCCTCCTGCGAGCGGTCTCCGCGCAGATAGTTGAGCCGCAGGCTGCCCTTGCTGTCCGATGGCTGCAACTGGGATTGCTGCGTGCTGTTGATGCCCGCTGAGCCGGAAACCGGCCATTCAAACGGCACGCCCTTCTTGTTGACACCATCCCAGGCCGCGATCAGCCGCGCATTTTGCCACCCCGTGCCGCCCGCCAGCGTGTCCAGTTGCGTCTGCGCCTGCCAGGAGGCGTTGGACGACACGCTCAGCGCATTGTTGGCCGTCAGCGAGTAGGCCGCCAGGTTGCCGGTCCAGTCGCTGTACGGCGTGTCGCTGGGATTGAAGCTGGCCAGGAAAGCCTGGGCGCTGGTGCTCAGCGTAGTGCTGTTCAGCGCCACCGAGGCCTGGTCATAGCTGCCCTTCTGTATTTGCACCAGGATGGCGCCCAGGGCCGTGCTGAAGGCGGCCGGATTCACCGCCGGATAATAGGCCCCGGTATTGCCGGCCACCGCCATCGCTGTCAGCGTCTGCGCCGCAGTGGGATTGGTAGCCGGCGCCACCCCTGCGCCCAGGCCGATCACATAGGTCTTGATGCCGCTGGCGGCCAGGGTCTGGATCTGGCTGATCGCGTCCAGCAGCGCCTGATCATTGGTGGAGCCGGAGTTCAGGGAACCATCCGCGTTGAAACTGGCGGTCACGCCGTAGCCGGTCGCCGCCGCGCTGCCCGCAGGCGGCCAATAGTTGCCGTTCTTGTCCTGGGTAGGGAGGCCATCGGTGATCAGCACCACGTATTTTTGCGGGGTGCAGCCGCTGCTGGAGGAACTACCGCTGGTAAATGCGCCCTGCGCCGTCTTCAACAACGCGTAGATAGGCGATTGCCCGGCGGCGGACTTGATTTCGCCGCTGCTGGCGGAATTGGTTTCCGGCTGCAGGAAAGGCACAAAGGTGTTGTAGGCGCTGGTGAGCTGGCTGGCCGAAGGACTGCCCAGATTGGTCATCGCCACATTGGTGGCGGCGGCGCTGTACGACTGCGAGCCGCCATAGCCCCAACCGCGCTGGGCATACATCACCTGCGGCGAAAACGGCACAAAGCCGGCGTTGGTGGGCGAGGTGCCCCAGGAAGTATGTCCGCCTGGCGCCAATTGGCTATACGACACGACCACCGAGCCATTCTTGTAGCTATTCAGCGAATAATAGCTATAGGGATTGCTCGGGCTGACCGTGCCGTAGGTCATGAAAACCGGATCGAGGCCAGAGCTGTACAACACGTCATTGATATTGGCGTCGTCGCTGGTAGCCCCCACCGTCATGTACTGCGAACCGCCTACCGTGCTGGCGCTGGCGCCCAGCGCGCTGGCGATGGAGCCGCAATCGCTCTTCACCGTGGACGACGAGGACGAACTGTAGCCATAGCAGGGATTCAGCACCGTGTCGGTGCTGCTGGTCGCCGTCGGCGTATTGGTGAAACCAAAGCCGCCCGCCGGCGACATGTAATATACCCAGGTGGTATACAACGAGGTGCCGCTGATCTGATAAGACAGCAGGCCGAAGTCCGTCGTAGCGAGGTAGGTATTCAAAATGGACAGGATGCCGGCCTTGGCCACATTGAGCCGGGAGGGGCTGTTATCGGCCAGCTTGCCGCCCGAAATCGACGAAGTGTACGGCTGCATGCTGCCCGCCGCGCCGCCGCTCACCGGCGGCGTGAAGTTGGCCGGCACCGGATAATTGGCCGGCGAAGCCGAACCGGACAACGCGCTGACCGCGCCGCTGCCGCTCAGCAAGGCGCCGCCGCGGCCGGTATAGGTGGAGGAAAAGCCGTTGTTGCAATTGGCGCCGCTATTGCCGGTGCCATTGCAATAGGTGATGGTGCTGCCATCCATGGATTCCGAATTGGTCACCGCGATCACCACCTGCGGCCGCGCCGGCGAAGTGATGATCAACGGCACCTGGGAAATGGCCAGCGTGGCGGTGGAGCCGCCCCCCCGCACCCAGTAGGCGGCGAGCAGCAAGCTGCCCAGCAGCAAGATGCCTCCCATCGCCCGCGCCGCCCGCTTCCGATTCTCCATGTCGGCCTCATTGCATGAATATCGCTTGCAAGACCACGGGGCTCGCGCCGCCGCTGGTCGCCACCCGGGCCGTGACCCGGTAATTGTTGCTGCCGGCCATCTGGCCATAAATGCCGCGATTGCCGCAGCTGACGCCAGCCCGGCAGGAAGCCGGCATGCTTTCCACCACATAGCTGCTGGCCACGGCCGGATTCGCCGGCGTGCCGGTGTAGCCGGGAACCGCCTTGGTCGCATCGCTCCAGAAAGCGGCGTTGCTCAGGTTTTGCTGCCAAGCCGGCGCCGCGCTCGAATTGAACTGGTAATAACCGTTATTGCCGGCCACGGTGAAGGTCTGACTGGCGAAACCGCCCTGCAGCATGGAGGAGTAGGCTTGGCGCAAAGTGCCCTCGGCCAGCTCCAGATTGCTCTGGTACTGCGTATTGTTGCTGACCATATGCAGTTGGCTGATGGACTGCGTGCTGCCGGCCAGGCCCAGAATCATGATCACCAGCATAAAGATCAACGCGACGATCAACACCACGCCGCGCTGTCTCCCCCCCGCCACTCGCCGGTTTGCGCGCCTCATAGCCCGGCATTCCGCAAGGAAACCGTCATGGTGTAGACATGGCGCAGCCGGGTGTCGCACGGCACCACCACGGTGGCCCCCAGCACGGTCCAACTGGTTGGGTTTCCGCAGCCATTGCCTATGCCGGCCAAAGCCGGCGCCGACCCTTGCGCTCCCTCCAGCAGCATGCCTATGCGCAGGCTGTTCACCTGGCTCCAATTGGCGACCTGGCTCGCCGGAACATACTCCGTCGTGACGCCGGGCGTTGAGCCTATCCCATACCAGACCTGCAGCGCGTCCACTCCCGGCACGATGGGCGCGAGCTGCCAGCCCGCCGTAGTGCCGTCATAGGTGGCCTGATACAGCGCGCTCTGCGCGCCCGTCGCCTGGGCCACGAAATAGGCGGTTTGCGCCAGAGGCGCCGCCACCGAGCCCGGCGGGAAATCGCTGTCCAGCGCCTGGCTCAGAGTAATGGCGCCGCTGGCGCCATTCACGCCGCTGACTTGCATGATGGAAGAGTGTCCGCAATTGGACACCGACAATAGATTCTTTGTCGCCACGCCGCTGGTCGATTGGGTCGGCAGCGAAGTCGCGCCGGCCGAGGCATAGGCATTCACCCACAGCGGCGCCGAGCCATTGGTCTGGCCGCTGAAAATCATCACATCGCTGCCCTTTTCTACCCGCCCCTGCAGGCTGGCATCCAACGACGGACTCCAGTCGGCCAGGCTATTGTCGTTGGCGGGGTTGAGGCTGTTCAGGGTCAGCGTGGATGAAGCAAGCACCGCGTCATAACCGGTGACCGGCGAAGTGAAATTGCCCAGCACGCCGTTAGCGGCCGCCAGTTGATACGAGGTGCTGCTGCCCGAACAGCCGAAAAAACCCGCCTGGCGCGCGCTTTGCGCGATCAAATTCGCTGCGGTGGAGCCCGCGCTCTGCAGCTCGCCCTGAGCAGAGTCGACCGAATAGTCCTTGCGCCCCACCACCATGATGCCAACCAGAGAAGTCAGCAATAGCAAACCTATGGTGATCGCCACCATCAGCTCCACCAGGGAGAAACCGGATGAGCGTCGCAATCGGCTCACATGATGCTCCTCACCGCGACGGACTGCTGAACCCCGCCGCGGCCCACCCCGCCGTCCGTCCACCAGACCTGCACCACTCTTTCAGTCGTCGCGGCGCCCGCCGGCTGATAGACGCTGCCGGTGCCGCCCGGCAAATTATTCTGCAAATCGGTCAGCCACTGGTATTTGTCGAACGCGGCCATCGTCGCCGCGCTGCACACAGTGGACACGCAATTGCTCTGGAAGGTTGAAGGCGCGGCGCCGGAGGCGACATCGTAAGCGCCTGCGCCCACTTGCGCGGAATTGGCGCGCATCCGGTCAGTCATGTCATAAGCGTATTGCGTGGCCATCTGCCGCAGATAGCTGGAGCCACTGGCCCGCGTAGCGTTCAACATCACCGCCACCGCCGCCAGCACGCCCATGGCCAGCACCAGCAGCGCGATCAGCACCTCCAGCATGGTGAAGCCAGCCATCGCCCTCCCGCGCCAGCATTGCATATGCATCCCCCATTCCCGCTGCGCCAAGCCGGCGCTCATTTCAGCATAGCCAAGGCCCCGCGGCGAAGGACAATACAAGTCGATGAAAGATGGAAAACAGACGACGGGTGGGGAAACAAGAGGGTGACCGTCCCAAGCAGCAAAGCCCCGGCAGGGTATCCTGGCGGGGCTCGCTGGAGGGCGGCTTGGCGCTTCGCGCGCGCCAATGCACAAAGCCCAGCTCGTTTGAGCTGGGCTTTGTCTTATGGGGCGTCTGGCGGTGTCCTACTTTCACATGGCGAATGCCACACTATCATCGGCGCTAAGATGTTTCACGGTCCTGTTCGGGATGGGAAGGCG
>NZ_PQWB01000064.1 GCF_002924365.1 Chromobacterium alticapitis
CGGTCAGTTGTACGGTGCACTTCATGGAGTTCGGCGGTGAGTAGAGTCCGGGTGAGTGCAAGCAAGAATCAAACCAATTTGTTGTGGGCACTTAACACATAAAATGGTTCAACCTGCTTAAAAAATACCGCATGATTCGATAAATCGCACCCTTCTATTTTACTGTACAGACTGAGTTCTTCTTTCAATCTCTCTTCGACACAAGCGACTTCCCCCTCTTCAAGCCCACAATGGTACTGCTCCCGACCCCATGCCCTTGCCAAATCCTTCATTTCGATTGCGTCATCACCCTTACAGTTTCTCATGGACATCGCCGCAGAAACTTCACCTATAAGTTTTTTCACTTCCAGGCTTTCACAAGTCGCGGTCGACAACCATGACTTTTGGTCACACTGTATCTGAGCAAGAGAAGGAAAACTTAAAAAAAGGGAAAGAAATAATAAAAAGCGCATAAAATCATCCCTAAACATGGTGATATTTCATCGACAAAAAACAAATTACCTGATGGAAAAGTTGGAAGTGCTCTGAAACCAAAAATTCCCGAAAAGGACATCAACAACATATAATTCCAATAGCATAATATCGTGAATGTTTTGTTTACGTCCCTCCTTGCAAGCGAGTAGGCGGGCAGACCAAGAGCCTTGCCCGCGCCATCGCCCCCATCTTTACCTTCAACCCTCGTCACTTCTGACGACGACGCCTCCCCGCCGACACCGCATCGACACTGCATGCCCGACGTCCACACGCAGACAAGCCTCTGAAAACAAAGACATCCACCCGAGAAAACCAAGCTGGCACGCCTCCTGCAAGTAAGAAGCCATCCCGGGCCCCGCCTGGCTTTACTTGGGGGAATCATGAACCGCTTCGTCATTGCAGAGCCCGAGCTTTGCAATGGATGCAATACCTGCATGGCCGCCTGTTCCGCGCTGCACCGCGCGGCCGGCCTGCAGGCGCATCCGCGGCTGGCCGTCACGCGCACGGCCGCCGTCACCGCGCCGGTGCTGTGCCGCCATTGCGACGACGCCCCTTGCGCGCGCGTCTGTCCGGTGGCGGCGATCTCGCTGTCCGGCTGTTCCGTCGATCTCAATGAAACCTTGTGCATAGGCTGCAAGCTGTGCGCCATCGCCTGCCCTTTCGGCGCCATCCAGCTCTCCGGCACGGCCTGCAGCGGCGTGGCCGCCGTCAGCCCGGCCTGGCAGCCGCCGCAGGCGGAAACCGAGCCGGCCGCCGCGCCGCATGACAGCAAGGCCACGCTGTCGCCGCTCTTGGCCTGGGAGCCTGGCGTGAAGGCCATCGCCATCAAGTGCGACCTGTGCCAGGGCCTGGCCGATGGCCCGGAATGCATGCGGGTGTGCCCGATGCAGGCGCTGCGGCTGGAAGACAACGATGCGCTCGCGCGCGCCGCCCACGCCCGCCGCCAGGCGGCGCTGCAGGCCCTGGGCGCGGAGCTGGAACTGCCGGAGGAAAGACCATGAGCCTCGCTCCCCTGCAATGGCTGTCGCTGGCCGTCTGTCTGTACGGCGCGGGCGCGCTGTTGAGCCTGCTGCTCGCCAGGCTGGAGAAGTTAGCCATCGCCGCGTCGTCGCTATTCGGCATGGCTGGCGCGGCCTGCGGGCTAGCCGCGTCGCTGCCGATTTTGCAAAGCGGCGCTGTCGAACGCTTGGTGATGGAAGGACCGTTTGCATTCGCCCATTTCGCCGCGCGGCTGGACCCGTTCTCGGCGCTGCTGCTGCTGGCCATCTCGGCGCTGACCATGCTGACCTCGCTGTTCGGCTGGTCTTATATGCGGGAATACCTCGGCCGCGGCGTCGGCGCGATGGGTTTCTTCGCCAATGTTTTCATCGCGGCCATGACGGCGCTGGTGGCGATGGACAACGCCTTTTACTTCCTGATCCTGTTCGAGGCGATGTCGCTGGCGTCTTACTTCCTGGTGATTTTCGAGCAGGACGAGGAAGCGGTGAGCGCGGGCTTCCTGTATTTCCTGATCGCCCACGCCGGCTCGGTGCTGATCCTGATTGCCTTCTTCCTCTTGTACGCGCAAAGCGGCAGCCTGGATTTCGACAGCTTCCGCGCGCTGCGGCTGGACGGCCCGCTCGCCTCCGCGGTGTTCCTGCTGGCCCTGTTCGGCTTCGGCGCCAAGGCTGGCATGGCGCCGCTGCATGGCTGGCTGCCGCGCGCCCACCCGGCTGCGCCCTCGCACGCCTCGGCCCTGATGTCCGGCGTGATGGTCAAGATAGGCGTGTTCGGCATTATTAAAGTGGGCGTGGACATTCTTGGCGCGCGCACCGCCTGGTGGGGCTTGCTGGTGCTGGCCATCGGCGCGGTGTCCGCCGTGCTGGGCGTGCTGTACGCCTTGGCCGAACAGGACCTGAAACGGCTGCTGGCCTACTCCACCGTGGAGAACGTCGGCATCATCCTGTTGGGCGTGGGCGCCGGCATGCTGGGCATGGCCTCGCACCAGCCCTTGCTGGCGGCGCTGGGCTTTATCGCCGCCGGCTACCACCTGCTCAACCACGCGCTGTTCAAGGGCCTGCTGTTCATGGGCGCGGGTTCCATTCTTTACCGCGCCCACAGCAAGGACATGGAGCAGCTGGGCGGCCTGGCCGCGCGCATGCCGTGGACGGCGCTGAGCTTTCTCGCCGGCAGCCTGGCCATCTGCGCGCTGCCGCCGTTCAACGGCTTTGTTTCCGAGTGGTTCACCTACCAGGCGCTGTTCGCCGTCAGCCAGGACGCTGGCTTCGCGCTGCGGCTGGCCGGCCCGCTGGCCATGGTGATGCTGGCCTTGACCGGCGCGCTGGCGGCCATGGCCTTCGTCAAGGCTTACGGCATGTGCTTCTCCGGCGCGCCGCGCAGCCGCCATGCGGCGGAGGCGACCGAGGCGCCGTTGCCCATGCGCGCGGCCATGCTGCTGGCCGCGCTGGCGCTGTTGCTGCTGGGCGTGGGGGCGAGCGCGGTGTCGCCGCTGATGGCCAATGTGGCGGCCTCGCTGACCCGCGCCGCGCCGGCCTCGGTGACGGAAGGCCTGGCCATCCACCCCGGCCTGCATGCCCAAACCATGGTGTCCATGCCGCTGTTGGCGGTATTGCTGATCTCGCTGCCCTTGTGCGTGCTGCTGGCCCTGTCCATCCTGCGCGGCGCGCGGCTGGCCCGCCGCCAGCAGGGCGATGCCTGGGCCTGCGGCTACGCGCAGGAAGCCTCGATGTCGGTCGGCCCGCAGGGCCTGACTCAGCCGGTGGCGCACATGTTCGCGCCGCTCTACCGCCTGCGCGGCCAGTTGTCGCCGGCCGCCAGGCTGGACGCCGCGCTGGAGAAAACCATAGCCGGCGCCGCGCGCGCCGAGCCGCTGTGGGACCGGATGCTGACCCTGCCCGTCGCCCAATGGGTGGACCGGCTGGCGGCCCGTATTCGCTGGCTGCAGCACGGCGACTTCCGCCTGTACTGCCTGTACGTGGTGATCGCGCTATTGGCGCTGCTCTTGATCGCCGCGCGCTAGGAGAACCACCATGCATCCATTGCAATCCCTCCCTCTGGCCATCGCCCAAGCCGCGCTGCTGCTGGCGCTGGCGCCGCTGTTCACCGGCGTGTCGCGGATGATCCGCGCCCGCATGCATTCGCGGCGCGGCCCCGGCGTGCTGCAGGACTACCGCGACATTTTCAAGCTGTTCCGCCGCCAGGACGTGGCGCCGGGCCGGGCCGGCCTCGCCTTTCGCCTGGCGCCGGCGGTGCAGCTGTCCGCCATGCTGATGCTGGCGATGGCCCTGCCGGCGCTCACCCGCCACTCGCCGGCCGGCCCGCTGGCCGATCTGATCACCTTCGTCTACCTGTTCGGCCTGGTGCGCTTTTTCTTCGCCCTGTCCGGCGTGGATTCCGGCAGTTCCTTCGCCGGCATAGGCGCAGGCCGCGAGCTGACGCTGGGCATCCTGGTGGAGCCGACCATGATGCTGGCGCTCCTGGTGGTGGCCTTGATCGAGGGCAGCACCAATCTCGGCGCCATCGCCACCGGCATGTCCGGCAGCTATCTGCAGTCGCCGGCCGCCATCGGCCTGGCGCTGGCCGCCTTCGCCTTCGCCGTATTCATCGAGATGGGCAAGCTGCCTTTCGACCTGGCCGAGGCCGAGCAGGAGCTGCAGGAAGGCCCGCTGACCGAATACTCCGGCCCCTCGCTGGCGCTGTTGAAACTCGGCCTGGCGCTGAAGAAAGTGGTGCTCGCGCAGTTCATGCTGGGCGTGTTCCTGCCGCTGGGCGCGGCGGACAGCCTGGCGCCGGGGGCGCTGCTGGCCGCAGCGGCCTGGCTGCCGCTCAAGCTGCTGGCGGTGTTCTTCATCGCCTCCGTCATCGAGAACAGCATGGCGCGCGGCCGTTTCCTACTCACTGCGCGCGTCACCTGGGTGGGCTTCGGCCTGGCCGCGCTGTCCTTTGTTTTCTATCTCACCGGTCTTTAAGGAGCATTCATGGAACACCTCGCTCTGGCGACCATCTTGCTGCCCTTCCTCGGCGCGGCCCTGGTATTGGCCAGCCCGCGCCCAGTCGGCCGCTTCCTGGCGCCGCTGTTCGCGCTGCTGGCGACCATCGGCGCGATCTGGCTGGCCGCGGCGTTCAAAACGGCCGGCGGCATGGCCGCGCACTACCCTTTGCTCAGCTTCAACGGCATCGAGCTGTTAGGCCTCACCATAGACCGGCTCAGCACGCTGATCGGCATGGCCGTGGTGGGGCTGGGCTTCTTGGTGGCGCTCTACTCCACCGCCTACATGACGCCGGCCAACCGCGAGCACCCTCACGCCGCCGCGCCGCGCTACTACGCCTACCTGTTGGTGTTCATCGGCGCGATGGCCGGCTTGGTGCTGTCGTCCACGCTCTTGGGCCAGTTGGTGTGTTTCGAGATCACCGGCGCCTGCTCCTGGGGGCTGATCGGCTATTACCAGAAGCCCAAGGCGCTGCAGTCTGCCTTGAAAGCTTTGCTGATCACCCACATCGGTTCGCTGGGCCTGTACCTGGCCGCAGGCTGGCTGTTCGCCCAAAGCGGCAGCTTCAGCCTCTCAGCCATCGCCGTCCTGCCCGACTCCGCCAAGATCATGGTGCTGCTGGGCGTGCTGTGGGCGGCCTGGGGCAAATCGGCCCAGCTGCCGCTGCACATGTGGCTGCCGGACGCGATGGAAGCGCCGACGCCGGTGTCCGCCTATCTGCACGCGGCCTCCATGGTGAAGGTGGGCGTCTACATCTTCGCCCGCGCGCTGAACGCCGCCGGCAGCGTGCCGCACCTGGTGGGCTGGGTGGGCGCCATCATGGCCACCGCCACGCTGCTGTACGGCTTCTGGATGTATCTGCCACAAAAGGACATGAAACGGCTGCTGGCCTACTCCACCATCACCCAGCTGTCCTACATCTTCCTGGCGCTGTCGCTGTCGGCCTTCGGCTCGCGCCTGGCTTTCAACGGCGCCGTCGCCCACATCTTCAACCACGCCTTCGCCAAGAGCCTGTTCTTCCTGGTGGCCGGCGCGCTCAGCTACAGCTGCGGCACCCGGATGCTGCCTTCCTTGCGCGGCCTGTTGCGCGGCGCGCCGCTATTAGGTGTGAGCTTTTGCGTGGCGGCGCTGGCAATCACCGGCGTGCCGCCGTTCAACGGTTTCTTCAGCAAGTTCGCCATCTTCGCCGCCGGTTTCCAACTATCGCAAACCGAGCCCTGGCTGCTGCCGCTGATGCTGCTGGCGATGGCGGAATCAGTGGCCAGCTTCGCCTGGTTCTTGCGCTGGTTCGGCAAGACGGTGCCGGGCGAGACGTCCCCCGTGGTGGCCGCGGCCCAGCCGCTGCCCTGGCAAATGAAAACCGTGCTGGCCGCGCTGCTGGCGATGAGCCTGGCTTCCAGCTTCATCGCTGCGGCGTGGCTGGCATGAGGAGGCGCAGATGGACGGCATGCTGATCGTCAACAACCTGGCCGGGCTGTTAATCGTCACTTCGCTATTGGTGATTTGCGCCAATCGCGTGGCGACGGCCGCCCGTTTCTACATGCTGCAATCGCTGGTGCTGGTGGCGGTTTTCCTGGCGCTCGCCTGTGTGCAGGGCTCGCACGAGCTGACGCTATGGGCGGCCTCGGCCTTTGTCACCAAGGTGGTGCTGGCGCCGCTGATCCTGATCAAGCTGCTCGGCCCGCTGCCGGACGATCCTGAGCTGACCGGCCTGCTCGGCCCGGCTTGGATGGCCGCGCTGGCGGCGCTGATCGTGCTGGTCAGCTGGTACGCGGTGGATGCCGTGCGGCTGGCGGTGGTGGCGCACCTGAAGCCGGCGCTGGCGGTGTCGCTGGGACACTTCCTGCTGGGTCTGGCCTGCATCGTCACCTCGCGCAACATCCTCAAGCAGATTTTCGGCTACTGCCTGATGGAGAACGGCGCCCACCTGACGCTGGCCTTGATGGCCGGCAAAGCGCCGGAGGTGGTGGAGATCGGCATCGCCACGGACGCGGTGTGCGCGGTGCTGATCATGGCGCTGCTGGCGCGCCGCATTCATCGCACGCTGCAAACGCTGGACGTGCGGCAACTGACCGCTTTGAAGGGTTGAGGCCATGACTGCTACGCATTGGCTTGCTTTTCTGTTGTTGATTCCGCTGCTGGCCTCCGCGCTGTGCGCGGGCAGCCGCCTTGCCGGCTCGGCCTGCGCGCGGCTGGCCAGCCTGGTTCACCTGGCCAGCGTCACGCTGCTGCTGGTTCTATCGCTGGCCGCCTGCGCCGAGGCGCTGGCCGGCGGCCCGCTGGAGGCGCTGGACGGCTGGCTGCGCATCGATGCGCTGGGCGCGCTGTTCCTGGCGCTGATAGGCGTGCTCGGTTTCGCCACCGGCTTGTACTCGATAGGCTATATGCGCCACGAGCTGCAACACGGCGAGGTGGGGCCGGAGCGGCTGTGCGGCTACTACGCCCTCTTCCAGCTGTTCCTGTTCACCATGCTGCTGGCCGTCACCGCCAACAACGTCATCATGATGTGGGTGGCGGTGGAAGCCACCACGCTGGGTTCGGCCTTCCTGGTGGGCTTCTACGGTCAGCGTTCCTCGCTGGAGGCAGCATGGAAGTATATGGTGATCTGCACCGTGGGCGTGGCTTTCGGCCTCTACGGCGTGGTGCTGGTCTATTCCAACGCCGCCAGCCTGCTGGGCGACCACGGCGGCGCGGCGCAATGGACCACGCTGCTGGCCATGGCCCATCAGCTGGACCCGGCGCTGACACGCATCGCCTTCGTCTTCGTGCTGATCGGCTTCGGCACCAAGGCCGGCTTCTTCCCCATGCACGCCTGGCTGCCGGACGCCCACAGCGAGGCGCCCAGCCCCGTCAGCGCGCTGTTGTCCGCCGTGCTGCTCAACTGCGCGCTGCTGATTGTGATCCGCTTCCACATGCTGGCTTCGCGCGCTCTGGGGCCGGGCTTCTCGGAAACGCTGCTGCTGGCCTTCGGCCTGATGTCGGTGGCCGTGGCGGCGCTGTTCATCCTGTCGCAGCGCCATATCAAGCGTCTCTTGGCTTACTCCAGCGTGGAGAACATGGGGCTGATCGCCATAGCCCTGGGCCTGGGCGGCCCGCTCGGCGTGATGGCGGCGCTGTTCCATACCGTCAACCACAGCCTGGCCAAGGCGCTGCTGTTCTGCGGTTCCGGCAATGTGCTGCTCAAGTACGGCACGCCGGACATGGGCTCGGTCAAGGGCCTGCTGCGCGCCGCGCCGCTGACGGCCATGCTGTTCGGCGCCGGCGCGCTGGCGCTGGGCGGCATCCCGCCGTTCAACGTGTTCTACAGCGAGTTCCTGATCGTGGCGGCCGGCTTCAAGCAAGGCCATGTCGTGCTGACCGTCGTCGTGCTGCTGCTGTTGACCATTGTGTTGGCGGGGCTGGCGCGGATGCTGGCGGCGATCTTGTTCGGCCCCGCGCCGGACGAGGTGGAGCCGGGCGAGGCCGGCTGGCTGACGCTGCTGCCGCTGGTTCTGCTGATGCTGGCCATGCTGGCGATAGGCCTGTTCATGCCGGACAGCCTGCAAACCTTGCTGCGCGAGGCCAGCCAGCTGGTGCTGGCCGCCGCCAACCACCCCGTAGTCATCCGCTGAGGCCTGGGAGAAAACATGAACGACGACAAACTGGGCCGCAATTATCTGGATGGCCTGAAGCAACGCTTCCCGCACGCGGTGCTGGAGGAGGCATGGCAAACGGCTGACCAACTGACGGTCACCGTCAAGCTGGACAGCCTGCCCGAGGCGGTGGAGTGGCTGTATTACCAGAACGAGGGCTGGCTGTCGGTGCTGTTCGGCAACGACGAGCGCCCGCTCAACGGCCACTTCGCCGTCTACTACGTGCTGTCGATGGAAGGGCCGGTCAAGTGCTGGGTGGTGGTGCGCGCGCGGATCGACCCGGAGCGGCCGGAATTCCCTTCCGTCACGCCGCGGGTGCCGGCGGCGGTGTGGGGCGAGCGCGAAGTGCGCGACATGTACGGCCTGACGCCGGTCGGCCTGCCCGACGAGCGCCGGCTGGTGCTGCCGGACGACTGGCCGGACGACCTCTACCCCTTGCGCAAGGACGCGATGGCCTACAACCAGCGCCCCGCGCCCACCACCGACACCGAAACCTATACCTTCGTCAACGACGCGGCTGGCGTCACTCGCGACGTGCCGCTGGGTCCGCTGCACATCACCTCGGA
>NZ_PQWB01000065.1 GCF_002924365.1 Chromobacterium alticapitis
CTTGGCGGACGATTTTTTCTTGGCTTTGGCGTTGTCGCGCTTGCCGGAGGATTTGCCTTCCGCCTTGGCGTCAGCCTTCTTGTCCCCGGCCGCCGCATCCGCTTCGTCGTTCTTCAGGAAGGCTGCGCCGGCGGCCAATAGCCGTTTGGCCGTGCTGCCCTGGATGTCGCGATAGGCTTTCAGCGCATCGCCGGTGCGGCCCAGATAGTTCGCCGACTTGCCGCTGTAGTCCTCAGCCTTGTCCAACAGGGACAAGACGCGCTCGGTGTCCGGCAAGCGGTTGCCCAACACCGGGTTCAGCTTGGCCCGCGCCGCTTCATAGACTTTGCGTCCCGTATCGGTGCGCAATACCTTGGCCGCGCCGCCGGTCAGCTTTTCGCTGATCTCGCTGACTTTCTTCAGCTTCTCCGTCGCGTCTATGGCCTTGTCCA
>NZ_PQWB01000066.1 GCF_002924365.1 Chromobacterium alticapitis
GCGGCGGCCGGGGACAAGAAGGCTGACGCCAAGGCGGAAGGCAAATCCTCCGGCAAGCGCGACAACGCCAAAGCCAAGAAAAAATCGTCCGCCAAGGCCGGCGGCAAGAGCCGTCCCGGCGAAGCCGTCGCCGAGCTGAAGCGGCAGGAAAGCGAATCCGACGGCTGGCTGGACAAGGCCATAGACGCGACGGAGAAGCTGAAGAAAGTCAGCGAGATCAGCGAAAAGCTGACCGGCGGCGCGGCCAAGGTATTGCGCACCGATA
>NZ_PQWB01000067.1 GCF_002924365.1 Chromobacterium alticapitis
GGGATGGAGGAAAGGATGGCGAGGGTTAGCATGTGGCATATCGCAAATAAATACTGACCGTTCATTTGCCTACGAGTTCAGCGTTGAATGGCCCTGTATTCGCAATACCGGATCTGGTCCCAATTCCGAGCGGGTGTATAGATCCTCCTTTATCCCTATTTCCGTGATGTAAGAAAAGACCGCAAGGGTGTTGGCGGTTTTTTTTCTAAAAATATGACAGAAGAATAAATGAATCAATCATTCCGCCTGATCTGGAGCAAGCGCCTGCACATGCTGATAGCTGTAGCTGAGATATTCAGCAGCGCTGGAAAGTCAGCTTCCGGAGAAACTGCAGGGCATAGCCATCGCAGCGCTTTCAAAAAAACTCTTTCCGTGCAGCTGTCCGCCATCGCGATCGGTCTATCGCTTATCGCCACGCCGGCGCTTGCTGACTGGTGGAACCCCTCGTATCCCGTGATTAGTACGATCAACACCACGGTATCGTCAACAAGCCTTAATTCTTCTTCGCAGCAGCAAGTGGTATTCGATGGCGGCACGCTGGTGGCGGATGGATATCCTTATCAGGATATATTTAAAAATTTTTCAGTCAAATCGACCGGCGGAACCGTTCTGCAAAATCAGAACTATCACCATGTCATTCCATACCATGCCACATTATATGGAGTCATTTCCGACTACGCGGCTGACCAGCCCGGCGCAATGTCCATTTCAAGTAATGGAAGCTATAATTCTGGTGGCATCGCCTTTTATGGGAACAATACCTATAGCGGCGGAACGATAATCCAATCTGGAGCGACGCTTTTAGTCGGATCCGATAATAATTTGGGCGCAACAAGCGGCGCGGTCACGCTCAATGGCGGAACGCTAGCTTTTGGGCGGGAATTTCAGTCCGCGCGTGATATAAAAATCAATGGGGCCGGCACGCTGACCTCCTCGGAATTTTCATATTCTACTTCTGTGTTTTCCGGGAATATAAGTGGTGATCGTCTGATTGTTGGGAATCAATACATTCCCACTTATGATACTGTTGAACTGAAGGGGATTAATACTTACACGGGAGGCACACGCATAACAGGCGGCGTGACTCTGGGTATTCATTCTGATAAAAATCTGGGGGATAGCTCTGGGAAGTTGACGCTGGATGACGGCAACGTGAAAACTATAGATGGTATCCAGTCTGGCCGAGATATGGAATTTCATGGAGGCCAACTCATTCTAAATGGCCAAGACTCCTCCTTGTCCGGCACGATCAGTGGCGATCAATTTGCTATCGCGAATAATGGATCGGTGACGTTAAGTTCCGCTAATACCTATAGCGGAGGCACTTGGGTAGCAGGCGGCGCTACGCTGAAAGTTTCCGCCGATAATCAGTTGGGGGCCGCAGGCCGCAGCGTAAATATTGCATCTGGAAAATTGCTGACTTTGAAGGGCCTGCAAACCAATCGTAATTTTAATATCGGATCGTATTGGAATGGTGGTGGTGGTGGTTCAATTGATTTGAATGGACAGGATTCCATTTTCTCCGGCATCATTTCCGGCTATAAGCTCGACGTTATGAATGGCGGCACCATTACACTGGCAGGAATAAATACATATGGTGGCGGCACTCAGATCAGTGGCGGCGCCACGGTCAAGGTGACATATGATGCTAATCTGGGAAGCAGTTACGGTGCTATCACTCTGGATCATGGCACGCTGCAGACGCTGAATGGCATCCAGACACAGCGTGGCATTCAAATCAATGGCGAAGGTATATTGGATCTGAATGGCCAAAGCTCGACGTTTTCCGGCAATATAAGCGGTGGCCATCTCACTCTCACGAATGGCGGCACCGCGACTTTATCGGGGGGCAATTCCTATACTGGCGGCACAACGGTCAGCCGCGGGGCCACGCTGAGTGTTGCCAATAATGGCAACCTTGGGGATAGCGCCGGCGGAGTCATCCTGGATCATGGCACATTGCATTTGCAAAGCGCGTTTTACAGTAATCGAGCCTTGCTGCTGGTGGGTGATGGCACCCTGGACTTGAAAGACATCCAGCCCTCGTCATATTCTTGGCCAAACGCCTGGGGTGGCGATATCAGCGGGGATCACCTCACAGTCACCAACGGCGGCATGTTGCAGCTGTGGGGCAACAACACCTATAGCGGCGGCACCACCATCCGCAATGGCGCGACGCTGGAAGTCGGTTCGGATCAAGCATTGGGCGCAAGCGCGGGCGCAATTACATTGGATAACGGCACGCTGCAGTCGAATTATGGCTTGAGCAGCGCGCGGAACATCCAGCTTGTCGGTAGCGGCACGTTGAATGCGGAATATAATTTCCTCAATCTTTCCGGGGTGATCAGCGGCGACAAGTTAATCGTCACTAAGCAAACAGGCTCGGGGGGCTGGTACAACGACGGCTTGGTTACCTTGTCCGGCGCCAACACTTATAGCGGCGGCACCACGGTGAACAATGGCGTTCGGCTGGGCGTCTTCTCCGATGACAATCTGGGCGCAGTTTCGGGGGGGCTGACTCTGGATCACTCCACGTTGAGAACCGAAAACGGCATTCAAACGGCGCGCAACATCCAGTTGCTTGGATTCGGCGCGTTGGATTTGAATGGGCAAAATTCCACGGTTTCAGGCGCCATTTCCGGCGATAGCTTACGACTTAGCAATGCGGGCTCCGTGACACTGTCCGGCGCCAACACCTATATCGGCGGCACCACTGTCGGCGGCGGGGCCACGCTGAAAATCAGTTCGGACAATAATCTGGGCGCGGCCAGCGGCGTATTGACGCTGTCGAACGGCACCTTGCAGACGCTGCAAGGCATACGCAGCGCTCGCCGCATCATGCTGGAAGGCTATAACAATCTGGACTTGAACGGCCAGGACTCCTCCCTGTCGGGTGTGATCGCGGGACAGACCCTGTCCGTAGTCAACCACGGCTCCGTGACGTTGTCCGGCGCCAATACCTATAACGGCGGCACGTTCGTCAACTCTGGCGCGACAATCAAGGTGTCGGATGACTGTAATCTGGGCGCGGTGGCAGGGGGGCTTTTTCTAGGCGATGGCACCTTGCAGACGCTGTCTGGCTTGAGTAGTGCCCGCAATATCACGCTGGGGGAAAATGCCAGGTTGGATCTGCATGGGCAGGACTCTACGTTTTCCGGCTCGATTTCCGGCTATCGACTCACGATCACTAACGGCGGCACGGCGACTTTGAGCGGCGACAACAGCTACTATGGCGGCACGATAGTCGGCAATGGCACCAGCTTAAGGGTACAGTCGGACCGCAATCTGGGTTACGGCGATCTGACGCTCAACGATGGCATCTTGAGCGTGTCTGGTCTTCAAAGCTCGCGAAACATTCGATTGAACGGCAGCGGTACGCTGAATCTGAATGGAAAGGACGCCGTTTTTTCCGGAAATATAAGCGGCGATCATCTCACCATCGCGAATGGCGGCATTGCCAAGCTGACGGGCTTCAACACGCATAGCGGAGGCACCACCGTCGCCAATGGCGCTACATTGCAACTGATAAACGACCATGCCTTGGGGGGGCGGGCCGGAGCGCTGACGCTGGATCACGGCTCCTTGCAGGCGCTTGGTCCATACTCCAGCCTGCGGGATATCCAGCTTATCGGCGACGGCAAACTGGATTTGAATCAGGAGTTGGAGGGCGACTACGGCCATATCCTGTCTGGCAAGATCAGTGGCGACCATCTCACCATCGCACGCGATAGCGCAGTGTCGTTATTAGGCGATAATAGTTATCAGGGAGGCACGCTGGCCGAAGACGGTTCCATCCTGCGCATTCTGTCCGACAAGGGGCTGGGCGCGGCGCAGGGGAAATTGACATTGCAAAACGCCATGCTGCAAATACTGGACAATGTCCAGTCCTCGCGCAACATTCACTTGAACGGTGTCGGCACTGTGGATTTGAATGGCAACGACGCCACGTTCTCCGGCATCATCGAAGGCGACGCTCTGGAGGTACGTAATGGCGGCGCCATGACGCTGGCTCCGGGCAGCGCCAGCATCCTGAGCCAAGGCCTGGCGGTAAGTCAGGGAACGTTGGCGGTGAATGGCGAGCTGGCTATGGGCGGCAAGGGCCTGTCCATCGCCGCAGGCAGCATGTTGCAGGGCAGTGGTCATATCAGCGGGCAGGTCACTGTGGCCGGTACGTTGAAACCGGGCAACTCGCCCGGCGTGATGACGGTGGCTGGACCGGTCACGTTGGAGAGCGGATCCACTTTGCGTGAAGATATCGCCGGAAGAGTCAGGTCGGATGATGCCTCCTTTGCGGCGGGGAAGCCCGGTTTCTACGCGTATCTGCATGCGCTTGGTCCAAGCGGTAAGCTGCTTATCCAGCCAGGCGTCACGCTGGCGCCAATGCTGAAGAATATTTTCAATCCCGTGACGGAGCCGGATGGCGCCAAGCATCCGGCTTATGTGCCGGCACTGGGTGATACCTTCCGCATCGCCACTGCCGACGGCGGTTTGTCGGGACGTTTCGATACGCTGGCTCAACCAGATGAACTGGCGCCGGGCACCCGACTGGCTGTGTTCTACAATCTCGCGGGTAGCAATAGCGTTGATTTGAAGGTTATACCCAGTTCCTATCGTCAGTGGCTGGGCATGTACCATGCCAATGTCCGCTCTACCGCCAAGGTGTTTGATCAACTGATTGAGGCTGATCGTCAAGGCGATAGCACGCCGGCGCAGCAAGCGCTGTTAAGCGCGTTGACTGCGCAGAGCGAAGCCAATCTTGCGAAAACGACACAGGCGCTGTCCGGTGAAGTTCATGGCGCGTTGGCCGCGGTTGCGCCGCGAGCCGGCCAATGGTTGGAGGATTCCGTGTCCAGGCAGTTGAGCGTGGAGAGCCGCACAGATCAGTCGGCGGCACTAGGCGCTCCGAGTGGCAAGCCCCAACTATGGATAGATATGGGTACGGGCAAGCACCATACCCGCGGCGACGACTTCGCATCCGGCTACGGGGACAGCGGCAATCAGCTGGCTTTTGGCGCCGATTTTGCTATCAAGCCGTTGCATCATATCGGTTTCGGACTAACGCATGCGGAAACCAGGGTCTCTGGCGAGGGCGGCAGCGGCTCGGTGGCCGACACCATGGCCTTTGCTTATGGACAGTTCGCTGCAGGGCGCTATCTGGTGGATGCGCTGGCGGGCTACGGCAATAGTAGTTACCACGCCAGCCGCGTGGATCCGAGCGGATTTAGCCGTGAGCTGGAAAGCAATCCAAGCGGGCAGAACGGCGTGCTCGGCCTTGGCCTGCGCACGGCTTGGGAAACAAGCGATATCAAGCTGGAACCTTTCGCCCGCGTGGTTTGGCAGCATACGGTGCGCGATGATTTCAGCGAAGGGACGTCGCCGGCCGCCTTATCCCTAAACGGATATACTGCGCAAGGCGCGCGGGGCCTGCTTGGTTTGATGGTGGGTTCGGTTCAGCAATCGCCGTTGGCGGCAGCCCAAACGTGGCAGTTGAGATTGGCTGTCGGCCACGATGGCGGCCAACTGTCCAGACCGGCGCTTGACGCTCGTCTGGCGGGCGCTCATGCCGATATCGAGGCGCCGCACATCGGTCGTGCTTTCGCACAATTGGGCCTGGCCGCGACTGCTCGCCTGGGACGGCAGGCTTATGCCTACGTCAATTTGACAGGAGAGGCGAGGCGTCACCAGACGGCTGCTGGCGTGGACGGGGGGCTGCGCATCGAGTTCTAAGAGGTCGGCCTCCTTTGTGCTGCTGAAGAGGACCCTGGCTGCATTAAGTTGTTGGTGCTGGCAAGGTAGCACAAAGAAAGCCCCGCCTCGGATGGCCGAGCGCGGGGTTTTCAATGGCGGTTGTTCGAGACGGGTTGTCCGACAAGGGCGAAGCCTGGCTTGACTTCATCAAGCCTGCGCGTGGTCGGACCGGCTCAGCATTACACCGCCATCACCGCCTCGATCTCTTCCACCGTCTTCGGGATAGGCTCGCCCAGCACGCGGCTGCCGTCCACGGTCACCAGCACGTTGTCCTCGATGCGGATGCCGCCGAAGTCGGCGTATTCGCGGAACTTGGCGTAATTGATGTGCTGGCTGTGGCGGCCTTCCTTTTCCCAGGCTTCGATCAGCGCCGGAATGAAGTAGATGCCCGGCTCCACCGTCACCACCATGCCGGCCTTCAGCGGCTTGCCCAGGCGCAGATAGCCCAGGCCGAACAGCTTGCTGCGCTCGGCGCCGTCGCCGTAGCCCACCAAGTCTTCGCCCAACGCTTCCATGTCATGCACGTCCATGCCGATCTGGTGGCCCAGGCCGTGCGGGAAGGCGATGGCGTAGGCGCCGGATTCGACGATTTCTTCGGCCTTGCCGTTGAAGAAGCCCAGTTCGGCCATGCGCTCCGCCATCACGGCGGCGGACAGCTTGTGGATGTCCTGGTATTTGACGCCGGGCTTGATGGCGGCGATGGAGGCTTCCTGCATCTCCAGCGCGATGTCGTACAGCTCGCGCTGGCGGGTGGAGAACTTGCCGCCCACCGGGAAGGTGCGGGTGATGTCGCTGGCGTAGCCGCTGCCGCTGGCGCAGCCGGTGTCGTTCAGCACCAGGTCGCCCTGCTGCAGCACATTGCCGTGGCCGTGGTTGTGCAGCACTTCGCCATGCTTGGAGAAGATGGATGGATAGGCCAGCTGCCAGTCATGGCGGCGCATGATGCCTTCCATGATGCCCACCACCTGGTATTCCACCACGCCGGGCTTGGCGTTCTGCATCGCGGCGATGTGCATGGCGTGGGTGACGCCCAGCGCGGCCTCCATCTCGGCGATCTCTTCTTCGCCCTTGATCTCGCGCAGCGCCACCACGGCGCGGGTCAGCTCGGGACAGAAGCCGGCCTTGACCTCGGCCGGATGCGTGTCCAGCAGGCGGCCCATCTCGATCAGCGTTTCGCCGCGGTACGGCGCCAGGTAACGCACCGGGCGGCCGGCGGCGCGCGCCGCGGCCACCGCCTGCGCCAGTTCCGCGTACGGCTGGCTGCGCTGCAGCCCGGCCAGCGCGGCGCGCTCGGCCAGGGAGGGCAGCGGGCCGGTCCACACGATGTCCGCCACGTCCGGGTCATTGCCGAACAACACCGCCTCGCCGCTGTCGGCGTCGATCGCGCCGGCCAGGCCGGGCTCGTTCAGGCCGAAGAAGTAGCGGAAGCTGGAGTCCTGCACGAAGGGCAGAGTGTTGTCGTGGTAATTCATCGGCGAATCGACGTTGCCGACGAACAGCAGCAGGCCGGACAGGCCGGCTTGCCGCAGCGCGGCGCGGCGCTGGGCGTAGACGGAAGGGGCGAACATGTTTTCTCCTTGGAGCAGGGCGGGATGCCACGCGGATTGTATACAATTATCTAACTTAACACGCCCGGCCCGCGGCGGCCAGCCGAGAAACTAGCGCGCGGCCGCCGTTTCCGCCTTGTCCGACAAAGACTTGGCCGGCGCCAACAGCCGGCACAGCAGGCCGCCGGCCAGCATGGCCCACAACGGCGCGCCCAGGCCGGCGAAGCTGACGCCGGAGGCGGCCACCACGAAAGTCAGCAGCGCCGCCTCCCTATGCTCGGCATCGGCGACGGCCGCGCTCAGCGACGAGGCCAGCGTGCCGAACAGCGCCAGGCCGGCCGCCGTCACCAGCAAGGGTTTGGGCAAGGCCAGCGCCAGCGCCGCCAGCGCGCCGCCCATCGTGCCCATCGCGATGTAAATCAGCCCGCAGAACACGCCGGCCACATAGCGGCGGCTGCGGTCCGGGTGCGCTTCCGGCCCGGTGCAGATGGCGGCGATGATCGCGGCCAAGGTCACGCCGTGGCCGCCCAAGGGCGCGGTGAGCAGGGAGGCGATGCCCAGCGCGGTAACCGGCGAGCGGGCCGGGACGTTATAGCCAAAGGTGCGCAGCACCGCCATGCCGGGCAGAAACTGGCTGGTCAGCGCCAGCAGGGCCAGCGGCAAGGCCAGGTTGACGAAAGCGGACCACGACCAGGCCGGCCAGGTGAACAGCGGCACGGCGATGGCATGCAGCGATCCGCTGGCCGGCGCATGCAGCTCTCCCGCCGACAGCGCCGCGCCCGCCGCGATGGCCGCCAGCAGGGCCCAGCGCGGAAACCAGCGGCGGCCGATGAAAAACAGCCCCGTCATGATCAGCACCAGGCCGAGATGGCCTGCCGCCTCGCTCACCACCTCGCCGACGAAATGGAACAGGATGCCGGCCAGCAAGGCCGCCGCCAGCGCCGGCGGGAACAGCGCCATCAGCCTGTCGAACAAGCCGCTCACGCCCACTAGGGTGACGATGGCGGCCGCGGCCAGGAAGGCGCCCACCGCCTCCGGGTAGGGCACGCCGGGCAGGGCGGCCAGCAGCAGCGCCGCGCCCGGCGTGCTCCAGGCGGTGATCACCGGCGTTTTCCAGCGCAGGCTCAGCCATAGTCCAGCCACGCCTGAGCCTATGGACACCGCCCACACCCAGGACGCCAGCTGGCCCGATGACAAGCCGGCCGATTGGGCGGCGTGGACGATGATCAGAAACGGGCCGGAAAAGCCGACCATCAAGGCCAGCGCGGCGGCCAGCAGGGCGGAGGGGGCGGCGTCGCGCCGTAGGGTGTGCCACATGGGAAGGCTCCAATCAATGCGAATGTCGCCAGCGTGCCACGCCCCGGCCGTGGCGCCCTCCCACAAGCGGGCCAAACAGTTTATGCTGGCTCGCATCTGTTCTATATAACAGCACTCTTCAGGAGCCCCGCATGCAACTGACCGGCATCCCCTTCGGCGTCACCGATTGGTCCGACATTCCCGCCACCGAGCACCCTGGCGAACAGGGCCGCGCTTACTGGCGCACCCGCCAGTTCGGCGATATCCGGGCGCGCATGGTGGAGTACACGGCGGGCTATCTGGCCGACCATTGGTGCGAGAAGGGCCACATCCTGCTGTGCCTGGAGGGCGAGCTGCATACCGAGCTGGACGATGGCCGCGTTTTCGTCCTCAAGCCGGGCATGAGCTACCAGGTGGCGGACAAGGCGGAGGCCCACCGCTCCAGCGCGCCGCAGGGCGCCAAGCTGTTCATCGTCGATTGAGACCATGCCGCAATATCAGGACATCGCGCGCGAGCTGCTGGCCCGCATAGATAGCGGCGAATTTCCGCCCGGCGGCAAGCTGCCCTCGGTGCGGCAGTTGGCGGAGCGGCACGGCGTCAACAGCCTGACCGCGCTGGCCGCCTATCGCTGGCTGGAGCAGAAGCAGCGCGTGGTGGCGCGACCGCGCGCCGGTTTCTATGCTGCCTTGCCGGCTCAGACCGAAGGGCAAGTCCAGACTCGCGCCCTGCCTTCTCCGGCCACGCTGGTGGACGTGGACAGCCGCATGTCGCAGCTGGTGGCGTTGTCGGCATCCGGCGTGGCGGTGCAGCTGCACATGGCCGAGGCCCACCACAGCCTGTACCCGGCGGCCGAGCTGGCGCGGCGGCTGCAGCAGACGCTGCAGCGGCAGCCGGAGCTGATCGGCGCCTATCTGCCGGCGGCTCTGCACGACAGGCTATGCGATCAGTTGCGGCGTTTGGCCGCCAGCTGGCAGCTGGACTTGCCCGCCGATGAAATCCTGTTCTGCAACGGCATCACCGAGGGCATCAGCCTGGCCTTGCGCCACCTGACCCGGCCCGGCGACACGGTGGCGGTGGAGACGCCGGTCTATTTCGGCCTGCTGCAGACGCTGTCGGCGCTGGGCTTGAAGGCGCTGGAGATCCCGTGCACGCCGGATGCCGGCCTGTCGCTGGAGGCGTTGGAATTCGCGTTGCAATACGGCCCGCCGGTGCGCTGCCTGGTGACGGTGACCAATTTCCAGAATCCCACCGGCGCCTTGATGCCGGACGACAATAAAAAGCGGCTGTTGGCGCTGGCGCGCCGCCACGGCGTGGCCCTCATCGAGGACGACGTGTTCGGCGAACTGTATTTCGGCGGTCCGCGGCCGACGCCGCTGAAAGCCTGGGACCGCGACGGCGACGTGATCTACTGCGCGTCTTTCACCAAGAGCCTGGCGCCGTCGTTCCGGCTGGGCTGGTTGTCCGGCGGCCGTCATCACGCGGCGCTGGAAAAGCTGCGCGCCAGCAGCAGCCTGGTCAGCCCGGCTTTGCTGCTGGGCGTCCTGAGCGAGCTATTGGCCAGCGGCGACTACGCCCGCATCAGCCGCAAGCTGCGGGCGCGGCTGGCGGAGCAGATGGAGCGAGTGGCCGACGCGGTGCTGGCCTCCTTCCCGCGCGGCACCCGGCTGCGGCGGCCGCAGGGCGGCCTGCTGCTGTGGGTCGAAGGGCCGGAGGCGCTGGACAGCGGCCGGCTGCTGGAGGCGGCGTTGAAAGAATCAATCAGCTTCGCGCCGGGCATGCTGTTCTCGGCCGAACCGCGTTTCCGCCACTGCCTGCGGTTGAATTTCGGCCAGCCCTGGGACGAGGCGCAGCGGCGCGCCATCGCCAGGCTGGGCGAGCTGGCCGCCGAACAACTGAGGACGACATGATGGACGACGGTTTGCGCATCCGACTGCCCCTGGCGGACGAGCTGGCGCGGCTGGCGCGAATCGAGCGCCGCGCCGCGCGGTTGTTTTCTCCGGACGATCTGCCTTCCGCGCTCAGCGAGCGCACGCTGCCGGCGGAGACCCTGAGCGCCGCCCGCGACGCCGGCTTGCTGTGGGTGGCGGACGACGCCGGCCAGCCGGTCGGCTTCGCGCTGGCGGAAATCCTGGATGGCCAGCTGCATCTGGCCGAAATGGACGTGGACCCGGCCCACGCCCGGCGCGGCATTGGCTCCGCGCTGCTGGAGCATGTGCTTGCCCACGGCGCGCAAGCCGGCTTCGACGGCGTCACGCTGACCACTTTTTCCCACCTGCCGTGGAACGCGCCGTTCTATCGCCGCCGCGGCTTCGAGCCGCATGCGCCGGCGGCCGGCTCGCCGCTCGCATCCAAGCTGGCGGAGGAAATCCAGGCCGGCCTGCGCCATCGCATCGCCATGCGTTTTGCGCTGAACCAGCCCTTGCAGGAATGAATATGGACAGAATCGATACCATCATCATCGGCGCCGGCGTGGTCGGCCTGGCCGTCGCCAAGAAACTGGCCGAGGCCGGGCGCGAAGTGGTGATCGTCGAGGCGGAGCCGGCGATAGGCCTGCACGCCTCCAGCCGCAACAGCGAGGTGATCCACGCCGGCCTGTATTACCCCGCGGGCAGCTTGAAAGCGCGCTTGTGCGTGCAGGGCCGCGATCTGCTGTACCGCTACTGCGCCGAGCGGGCGATTCCGCACCAGCGCTTGGGCAAGCTGATCGTCGCCAGCCATGAGGGCCAGCTGGCCAAATTGGAGGCGCTGGAGACGCAAGCGCGCGCCAATGGCGTGGACGATTTGAGACGATTGACGGCGGCAGAGGCCGGCGGGCTGGAGCCGGCGCTCGATTGCGCAGCGGCGCTGTTGTCGCCGTCCACCGGCATCGTCGACAGCCACGCGTTGATGCTGTCCTTGCTGGGCGATGCGGAGGCGGCCGGCGCGCAGCTGGCGCTGGCCTCGCCGCTGGAGGGCGGCGAGATCACGCCGGACGGCATCGTGCTGCGCGTCGCCGGCATGGAGCTGATCGCGGACCGGGTGGTCAACGCCGCCGGCTTGTTCGCGCCCGTCGTCTCCCGCTCGCTGGCGGGTCTGGCGGCGGAAACCATACCCGCGGCCCATTATGCGCGCGGCGTGTATTTTTCGCTGCAAGGCCGCGCGCCGTTTTCGCGGCTGATCTACCCGCTGCCGGAGGCCGGCGGCCTGGGCAGCCATCTGACGCTGGACCTCTCCGGCCAGGCGCGCTTCGGCCCGGATGTGGAGTGGGTGGACGGCGTGGACTACCGCGTCGATCCGGCGCGGGCGGAGGCTTTCTACCGCGCGGTGCGCGCCTGGTGGCCGCAGTTGCCGGACGGCGCGCTGGCGCCCGGTTATGCCGGCATCCGCGCCAAGATCGCCGGCCCCGGCCAGCCGGACGCGGACTTTGTCATCCAGGGCTCGGCGGTCCACGGCGTGCCAGGCCTAATCCATCTGTTCGGCATCGAGTCGCCGGGCCTGACCAGTTGCCTGGCCATCGCCGAGGCGGTGGCCGCGCTGCTGGATTAGAGCAAATCGCTTACAATCCCCGGCAAAGGGGAGAAACCGACAAGCATGCTGATCCTGAATCAAAGACAACAAGAGCTGCTGGACATGGTCAGGCGCGACAGCTATGTCAGCGTGGAGAAACTGGCCGATCATTTCGCCGTCACCCGGCAGACCATACGGCGCGACATCGCCCTCTTGGCCGAGCACCAGCAGTTGCAGCGCTACCACGGCGGCGCCAGCGTGCTGTCCAGCGTGGAGAACGTGGCTTATCAGGCGCGCCAGGTATTGTGCATAGAGGAAAAGCGCCGCATCGCCGACTGCCTGGCGCGGCACATCCCGGACAACGCGTCCCTGTTCATCAATCTGGGCACCACCACGGAAGAAGTGGCCAAGGCGCTGCACCGCCACCGCGGCCTCAGGGTCATCACCAATAATCTGCATGTGGCCGAGCAGATGTGCGATTACCCGGACTGCGAGGTCATCGTGCTGGGCGGCTCGCTGAGAAAGCGCGACCGCGGCCTGACCGGCGAGGCGACGGTGCAGATGATCCGCCAGTTCCGCGTCGACTACGGCATCATCGGCGTGTCCAGCATCGAATCCGACGGCACGCTGCGCGATTACGACTACCGCGAAGTGCGCACCACCGAGGCCATCATCCAGCAATCGCGCCAGGTGTTCCTGGCCGCGGACCACAGCAAGTTCGACCGGCCTGCCCTGGTGGAGCTGGGCCGGCTCAGCCAGATCGCCGCGCTGTTCACCGACAAACCGGTGCCGCCGGCCATCTCCCGCATCATGCAGGAATGCGGCACCCAGTTGCACGTGGCCGAATAGTCTGGATACGCATTTTTGCTATGCTGAAGCATCGCGTCCTCTAGACGGCATGCTTCATGCAACTCTCCCCGCCCCCGCTGGCCGACGGCGCGCTGTTCCGCGACGCCGCCGGCCGCTATTGCGCCAGCCTGGCCGGCCATCGCTTCTATAGCGCCTTCCAGCCCATTTTCTACAAGGGCGGCAGCCTGTTCGGCTACGAAGCCCTGCTCAGGGTGGTGGACGAGGGCGGCGAGTGGCAGCCGCCGGACCGCTATCTGGGCGGCCTCGCGCCGGAGCAGGCGCAACTGGCTGACCGGCTGGCGCGGCTGATCCATGTGCGCAATTTCGCCCAAAGCAGCCAGGACGGCTGCCTGACCCTGAACCTGCTGGCCGCCACGGTGCAGGAAGACCATAGCGGCCGCAGCCACCTGCCCATGCTGAAAACCCTGTTGCAGACCGTGGAGCTGGACAGCGGCGGCGTGATTTTCGAGATTCCCGAATTCGAGGTGGAGCACCACGGCGCGCCCCTGCTGGATGGCCTGCGCCACGCCTCGGACATGGGCTTCGGCCTGGCGGTGGACGACTTCGGCGCGCTGGGCTCGCGCCACGGCAAGACCAGCGAGCTGTGCCCGGACATCCTCAAGATAGACCGCAGCCTGCTGCTCGATTACATGGCGGGCGAAACCCAGCGCCTGCCGGCGCTGCTGGAGCTGGGCTGGCAGATAGGCTGCCGCATGCTGGTGGAAGGCGTGGAAACCGTCGAGCAGCTGGAAGCGATGCGCGCGCTCGGCGTGGAACTGTATCAGGGCTTCTTCCTGGGCCGGCCGGGCGAGCTGCCGGTGCTGCGCCAGTTGTAGCGCGCGGCGGTTTTTTTGGCGTCGCGGGTATGGCTTGCGCCAACCCGCGCTACGGGGCTGATCCGGGGCACGCTGCATTCACCGCCCATGCAAGTGGTATTTTGCATCTAATTTTAGGTGCTGTAAAATACAGCATGGCTTGTATCGTATTGATTTCAACATGAAAATGTTGACAGCGGGATTTTTATACGTCAAATTTTGATGGTTTACACTCGAAATTTCGGGTAGCTAATTATAAGCTAGGTGCTCAATTGCTAAATAAACTTAACGGCCGGCTTCGTGGCGCATTGGTCTTTACTATTTTTTGGGCTATTTGCGTTTTTGGCTTCGCAGCCTACGAAAGATTTATTACTATCGGAGACACCAGCGGCCCGTGGGTTTTATATGGCCACTACGACAGATTGATTTTTCATCATGTTGAAATTAGCGGCCAGAGTTTTTCTTTCTGGCTAGAGAGGACAAAGTTCTACACCACATTACTTTTGCCGCTGACTATGGTCTGGCTTGTTTCGGTAGTCCTGATGCCCGCACTGAGATGGGTACGTGACGGGTTCCGCATCTAACCCATTCTTCAACTGGACGTACTCCGGAATTCCTGCTCTGGTCGTCATTTTATTTTGGCTGGCTACGTTACTCTGTCGTTCGCCGGTTAAATCAAACGTTAGGCATTCAGTAATGTTCGACTTTATTTCAAAACTTCTACATTCAGTAGTTGTTCTTGATCTGAATGTTATTGGTTTACTAATCGGATTTCTCGGCGGTCTCCTAATTACTCTCTTTGGCTTGCCATCAATTGGCGTGCTGAACCAAGGAATGTATGTTGAAATTCAAATCACCACGCGTATACGCATCTGCAACTGGGTAGCGCGTGTCTGTCTATTTTTTTCATGGCTGGCTTTCTCCCCCAGCTAGCAGGCCGTTGAAAAACCAACATCCACCCATTTGGTATAATCAAGCATCCAACGAACCACGGAAGCATCCAATGAGAGGCGTCCGCAACGACA
>NZ_PQWB01000006.1 GCF_002924365.1 Chromobacterium alticapitis
TTATCAGACAGCACGGCCTTGATTTTTATCGAATTTTGCGAATAAGCCATTGAAGTCAATGGGTTGGCTTCAGTCATGAATATTCATTCCGAGTGCAGCGGCCCTGCCCTGGCCATAAATCCAAGCCAGGCTGCTTGAACGTTACCCTGATAATCCTAGGTGTCAAACCGCCTAAAAAGTTGGCATCGGGCAGTGCTGAGGTTAAATATGCTCACTGAGGTTTTTGCTGAAAATTTGAATATAGTTTTGCGCAAACACAAGCCGTTAAACATTAACCATGTTACACTTGAATCATAAAACCGCACTCGGAGCTTGAAGTGGAAAATAAAACATTTGGGCATGGCAACAATTGGAAATATAATGCTTGCGTCGGCAAAAATAGTGGTGGGGACAACCATGTAATTTACATGGATGGGTTTGAGCGCGCTGTTCGTATTCTGGCACAGTCTTCCCTTGAAGCAGGCCGTGGCTCTGATTGGGAAGATTACCGCTCATACCCTCATGTAGATGCAGTGATTTACCCTATTTGTTTTTGTGCGCGGCATCATGCTGAGTTGTTTATTAAGAATAGCATTCGTGATGTGGGTACAATATTAAAAGTATCTGACTAGATCAGAGGAAAGGCTTCTCTTTACAGTGGAGTTGATGCCACTCATGATCTTGCAAAACTTTGGAATCAATTGAAAGAGCTCGGAAGTGCCGCTGATGGTAGGCTACGCGAGCTGCTTTATCGTATGGACGAATATCTTTCCGACATTAATGCTATGGATTCAACAGGTCAAACATTCCGTTACGCCGTTGACCGAGACGGGAATCAGCATCTTGAAGATTTCCCACTCATAAATTTGGAAAGATTTTATAAGCGATATTTGGAACTCTGTGAATTGATGCGAGAGTTCAGCTACTCAATTGATTACATAGACCTTGAGTATCGCACAGGCTCTTTCACAAATAATCTCTCGCGTGAAGATATTTTCAGATTGGCAAATGAACTTCCTAATTATCAAGAATGGGCGGAAGGTGTAGATTTTAAAGATATTAAGAAAAAATTTATCGATGAGTTTGAATTGAGTAGCCGAGAATTTTCACGAGCCATTGAGATTATTAAATCAAAGCGCCATTTCTCAATTTTTATTGACTTAGAGCAGCCTTTAGATGGGATTAATCAAGAAACATTTGAAAGAATGATTGCTCATTATTGTGGAGATAGAAGTGCATTGCTTTCGAGTGAAGAACTGATAATTCTGGATGCCGTGTATAATACAGGTCAATCTTTCATGTTTGCCGAGGATTATGAACAAGAACTGACAGTTCCCAGCGTGGATTTTGGAAGAGTTGGCTCCATTCTTACAAATACCAATGCAAATAGGAAGTTTCGCTCTGGATTAGAGAAACTAGGCCAGATATCTTTACTGCGTGAATTTGATAACATCTGCAATATGCATGCAGATAAAATTGAGGAAAAAGCAAAAAATGAAAACCAATGGCTTTATGATATAAAAGATGGAAAGCTGACCAAGAGATAAATCTGCGAATTCAAGCAAAAAAACACACTAAGGTATTGGCATCACCTTACATTACCAACAAAATTTACGCCAACTCACTGCAATCCACCAGGTATTAACCTTACCGCACTTGAGCATTAAAACTACCGATCTAAAAATCTAGGCCCTACTTCTGCCCCATTGCTGCACATGGGGCTTTTTTCCTATCTGCTCATCTGCTCAAAAAGCTGCTCCAGCAGTTCCTCCACCTCCGATGAAATAGTTACGCCATCGCTACAAACCGAAGCCAGGTACTTTCTCCGCTCTGCCCTTTTCGCTTCAGCACTTTTCCCTTTTAAAATCAGCGCTACTCGGCTGATGGTCTTCTCAAATATAGCTTTCATGCTGCGCTCCTAATCGAATCTAGATTTTTTCAACTACATATCATCGACTTGAGCTGGGCTTGATTTGTCCCAATCGTTCTCATCCTCCCTCTTCATCCATTTGAAATGATGAAGCCTCCCCTCATGGAGTTCGATATGTCGCATTTAGTGGAAACCATGGCCTATGTCGGCCAAACCCCTTGGCATGGCTTGGGCAACTGCCTGCCGGCTGGGCAGCCTGTCGAGGTCTGGCAGCGCGAGGCGGGACTGGATTGGTCGATTCAGGAAGCGGAGGTGCTGTTCAACACCGCTGCCGATGCCATCCATATCCGCGCTCACAGCGATGCTAAGGTGCTGTATCGCTCGGATACGCTGGCGCCGCTGTCGGTCGTCTCCAGCCGCTATCAAGTGGTGCAGCCGCAGGAGGTGCTGCATTTCTATAACGATCTGGTTCATGCCGGCGGCTTTGAACTGGAAACAGCTGGCGTGCTCAAGGGCGGCCGCAAGTTGTGGGCGCTGGCGCGTACTGGACAGGGTACGCAGGTCAAAGGCCAGGATCAGGTCAACGCTTACTTGCTGCTGGCCACCAGCTGCGATGGCACGCTGTGCACCACCGCGCAGTTCACCTCGGTGCGCGTGGTCTGCAACAACACGCTGCAGTTCGTTGTCGGCCGCGAGGGCGGCGGCGTCAAAGTGCCGCATTCCACCCGTTTTGATCCGAAGCTGGTCAAGGAGTCACTGGGCATTGGTTTGTCGGCTTGGGATCGCTTCATTGTCGATATCAAGCAATTGGCCAACCGTCCCATCTCGCCCGATGAGGCCAAACAGTATTTCAGCGATGTGCTGCGCGAACCGGTGATGGCGTCGCCGGATGACCCGGTTTCACGCGCCATGCAGCAAGTGACTTCCCTCTATGCCGGGGAAGGACGCGGCGCGCTGCTGCCCGGCAGCCATGGCACCGCCTGGGGGCTGCTGAATGCGGTGACGGAATACGTGGATCACCGCCGCCGCTCCCGCAGCCAAGATCACCGGCTGGATTCCGCCTGGTTTGGCCAAGGCGCGCAGCTGAAGGAGAACGCCCTCAAACACGCCTTACAGCTGCTGAACTGACCCATTCCTTTCCCTCGCTCCCCTGCTCTGGCTTGGCCAGGCAGGGGATTTTTTATGCCCGTCACTCGGAGACCTCTCCATGCACCACCGTATCGAAACGCTGGACGGCCGCGTTTGTCCCGCCCAAGACGCCCCCGGCATCCGCCAATGGATAGCCGATCTGCTATCTGGTCCCCATCAAACAGACCCGGCCACGTTGCTGTTGAGCATCAACAAGCTGCCGCAAACCGGCGCCTGGCTGTTGAATCAGCTGCGCACCGCCGAACTCAATGATCAGTTGCGCGTAGGATTGCCGTTCGCCACGCACGGCTTAGGCCAAGTGTGCTGCACGCCAGGCTTTGCCGCCCTGGCCGAGCCTGACCGCTTCCTCGCCGCGATCCGGGCCTCCCGCGTGTTCCATGCCGGTAACGATCCGTATCTGGAGCACGACTTTGGCCAAGTGGAAATCGACGGCGATACCGTGTTCTGGAAGATCGACTACTACGCGCTGGACAGCGAATTTGGCAGCGAAGCCCCCTGGGATGCCCAGCAAACGCGCCGGGTACTGACCCTCATGCTGGCGGAGGAATATTGATGCCGATGCCCCACCAACCCACTGACGCACACTGGATCATGTCTATCCCCGTGCTCTCCACCTCGCACATTCGCCAGCAAACCAACGCCTGGTTGCAGATCAATGTCGGCGGCTGGGTCGAGCTGGAGTACGCCGAGTACAGCCACGGCTTCTTCATCGCCCTGGGTGAAACCGATAACGATCCCGCCGAGCAGTTTCCAGATCATCCCGATCTGCAGCGCATTGCCAGCTGGGTTAAAGCGCATTATCCGGCCGCGACCTGGGTGCGGCTGGACGCGGATGGCGATGAGATCGACGCCTTGCCGAGTTACGACTGGGAAGAGGGAGATACGGATAGCCAGGAGCCCAACAGCAGTGCGGTGCCGTCTGCGCCGCCGGCGATTCTGGTCGTCATTTCAGGCGGGGAAGTCGAAGGCGTGTATGCCTCGCGGTCCGATTGCGAGGTAAAGGTCGTGGATTTAGACGATGCCGACGATGATGCTGAGTATTTCCCGATGAGCGGCTTCGCGGATCAAACCGCGTTTGCCGCCTATCGCGATCAGCTTCATTGCCTGCGCTAGCGCCAGCATCAAGGCTGCGCCAGGCGGTCGCTCAGTTGTTCCACCATGACCACCACCAACTGGCGATCCGCCTGCTTCAAACGAGCCAGCAGTTGTTCTAGGTAGCGCGCCTGATCACCTGGATTGACGCTGGTTTCCGACAGCAGATCATTCACGCTGCAGCCCAATACCTCAGCCAGCTCCAATAGCCGAACCAAGGTTGGCTTGATGCGACCGCGCTCCAGGCGCGATATCGCCTCCAGGCCGACGCCCAGCTTCTCCGCCAGGTCTTCCTGGTTCATCCCCAGCGCCTTGCGATGGCGGGCCACGGCCTGCCCGACCCGCTGGTTCAACTGTTCCACATCAAGGTTTGACATTGCACGCTCCATTTCAACCTTAATGGTCGTGAACCAACCCATTGACATGAAGTGCCCAAAGAGTTGAAATTCAACCTTTTGAGTAGAATTTCAATGCAAAGGGGCGATATACCTCGTCATCCCGAATCGCTCGCCCCTCTCTTCCATCGAATAAGGAAAACTGTGATGAAACCCCTCCCGTGCATCCGCCTGCTCAGTTGCGCGCTGGCTATCGCGCTAGCCGGCTGCTCCGGACATGTCCTGGAGTTTCGCAATGCGGAAGTCGTCAACGGCAAGATCTATAAAAGCGGCGCCAACGAGCCCTTTAGCGGCAAGGTGAGCAATGTGCCCCTCGCCCAGATTTGGGCAAGGCTCCAAGGGCGGAGTGACTTGCTCGCCACTGCAAATAATATCCTCGGCACCGCCATAGACCTCTCTCCCCTCTGCGATGCCCATATCGAAGATGGCCTGTTGAATGGCAAAACAGATTGCAAGCAGCCCAACTCCAGCCATCTCGTCATGCAGTTGAATTTCAGCCAAGGCTTGTTGGATGGAGAGGTCAAGACCTTCACGCCTGACAACAGTGATCAGCCGGTGATCAACGCCACCTTTGCCAAAGGCGCAATCGACGGGAAGCTGGAAGTCTTCAGTCCGCAAACGCATAAGCTGATTTACCGCGTGAACAGAGAGCACGGCATTTTGGTTGGCACAGAAGAGAACTTTGACGCCAACACCGGCAATCTCACAGGGCGCGCTCAATTTGAGAATGGGAAATACCAGGGAGAAATTATCCGCTACGCCCCCGATGGCAAGCGTGTCATTTACCGTGCCATGTCGGTAAATGGCCTCAAAGATGGCATTGAAGAGTCATTCTCTGCAGAAACCGGCAAACCCACCCTGCACGCCGAATGGGCAAACGGTGCGCTGAACGGCACGTATCAGACCTGGAAAGACAATGGCGTCTTGGACATCGATGCCACCTATCAAAACGGCAGTGAAGTGAAATACAGCACAGCCGATGACCGCGAACGCGCGAAAGAAACTGCCCAGTCATCCGACACGCTCAGCGCCTGCCAGGAAGCCTGGGTCGCCGCATTCCGCAAATCCTCCCCTGATGGCGACTTCGCCTTGATCAACCACGATCAGCTAGCGGAGTGGGAACAGCAATGCAAACAAGGCAAATCCCCTGCCAATACCTGAGCCCTTTTACAAACAGCACGATCCGAGAATCGTGCGCTTACCCGTGGAGAACACAATGCGTAAATTGACCCTATTCACCCTGATCAGCTTGCTGAGCTGCGGTTCCGCCTTCGCGGCCGGCGGCAAGAACTCCGCCGAGTATCGCGAAGCCTACCAATGCGCCTTAAACGGTTTAAAAGAAGGCAGCGCAGGTGGCGCCGCGTTCTGCGCGGGCAATTCCCGAGACCCATCCAAGCTGGAAGAAAAAGCCTATGCCGATGCCGAGCGCGACTTTAAGCGGATGAAGAGTGGCGGCACGACTGCGTCGCAAGGCGGCTGCGCCTTCCACCACGCCACCTGGATTGCTAATGGCACCCATGCCGATGGATTCGAAGAAGGCCTGCAGCAGATCACGAATCTGAAGGCTGCCGCCAACTTGGTCTTCATGCGCGAGATGAAGTTTTACGACAGCCGCAATATGGAAATCCCCTGGAACGTGGCGCAGAAATGGTTTTACAAGAAGGGGGATCGCGGCGTGATCTCGCCGTTCGCGAAGAAGACTTGCAATAAGACGCAGCTGACCGGCTAAAGCCTATCCCGCAGCCAGTTTGAACGCTAGCCGAAGATGGCCCCAAGCTGCACTGCGATTCTTTCTGATCCCCTTATTGACGGCATAACACCCATCCTCAGCGCACCGAGGATGGGCGTGCTATTTCTTGGAGAAAACATCATGACACCCCCTGCCTCACGGCAAGAACTGGCGCAGTGGCTGCAACAGCCCTTCCAGTCCCATGCAGATGCATTCAGCGACGAACAGCTGAACAAACTGCGCGAGCGCATCGAGGAGCTGGTGAATTACGAAGCCGCAGTCGGCTTGATGGGCAAAAGCGGCGCCGGCAAGTCCAGCCTGTGCAATGCCCTGTTCGGGCAGGACGTGGCCGAAGTCGATGACGTCGCGCCTTGCACCGTCGGCGCTTCCGAATACACCTTGGCTTACCAGAACGGCAAAGGCATCTCGCTGATTGATCTACCCGGCGTCGGTGAACGCCAGGACAAGGAAGCCACTTACGCCAAGCAATATCAAGAAATACTGCCGGAGCTGGATCTGGTGCTGTGGCTGATCAAAGCGGATGATCGCGCCCTAAGCGTGGACGAGCAGTGCTATCAGCGCCTGATCCTGCCCTATCTGATCGAGCACGATATTCCGCTACTGTTCGTGGTGAATCAGGTAGACAAGATCGAGCCCTGCCGGGAATGGGATTTCAGCCGCAGCATGCCCGGCCCGCAGCAGCTAACCAACATCAGCCGCAAGCAGTTCCAGGTCAGCCAGCTGTTCAACGTGCCATTGACCCAGATCTTCATCACTTCCGCCGTGGAAGGCTACGGCCTACAGATCCTGATCGAGCAAATCATCCATAGGCTGCCCAAAGAAAAAAAGTGGAGCGTCACACGAGAGACCCGCGCCGAGTACGTGACGCCTGCCATGCAGCGGGAATCCATAGGTGGACTGTGGGATACGATCAAAGAAGCCGCCAAGACGATCTTGCGCGAAACCTGGACCACGATCTCCAGCAGAGTGGAGAACTGGTTCAGCAAACTGTTCGGCTGGTAGTAGAGAACAACAGGTAGCTTGAGGAAGGGGATGCTTGGCATCGCATCCTGCAGGAACCGCCTTCTGACCGCGTTGATTCACAGCGACCGAGACGGATCGAATCCGCTTACACAGCGGTTACACGGTCCGGAAAAGCAAAAAGGCCAACTTCGAAAAGTTGGCCTAAGTGCTTGCTTTATTTGGTTGCGGGGGCAGGATTCGAACCTACGACCTTCGGGTTATGAGCCCGACGAGCTACCAGACTGCTCCACCCCGCGTCAGAGAGAACTCATAGTATCTTCTACCACAGTACGCGTCAAGCTTTTTTTACATGAATATTTCACGAAGCGCGTCGCCATGCAAAAGGGCGGCTTGCGCCGCCCTTGCCGGAAGCCTGTGGCCGCCGTTTACTTCTTCTCGCTGCGCGCCTTGGCGATCAGCTCGTTCATCACCTCGGTCATGCGTTCCGGCGTGCTGGTCACCACTACGTACTTGCCGTTGACGATGACGGTCGGCGTGCCCTGGATTTGGTAGTCGCGGGTGATCTGCGCCGCGCGGGCCACCTGGGCGTTGATGCCGAAGGAGTTGTAGGTCTGCAGCAGCTTGCCGCTGTCCACGCCCTTTTGCTGCTTGATCCAGGTGGTGAATTGCTGCGGATCGGACAGATTCACGCGCTGCTTGATCTGCGCGTCAAAGGCCGGGCGATGCAGCTTGTCGAACGTGCCGGTCGCCTTGAAGGTGGCGAACATGCGAGCAAAACCTTCCATCGACTTCTGCCATACGATCTGCTCCTTGCGGAAGCTAACATCGGCCGGCAGTTTCTTGGCCCAGGCGTTCATGGCCGGATCATCGTCGTAGCAGTGGATGCAGTGATAGGAGAAGAACTCGATCACTTCCACTTTTTTCGGATCCGCCACCGGCTGAGGCGTGCTCAGCATGGTGTAATCCTTGCCCAGCTCAATCGCCGCGTTAGCCATGCCACTGGCGGCCAGCAACATCAACAACAACCATTTCTTCATCTTGTTTTCCCGTGTTTGCTTGGTTTACTCAGCTTTCACCACATTGGCTGCGATGCCGCTTTGCTTCAATTGCGCCCGCAAACGGTCCACATCCTCCGTACGCTCCAGCGGACCTACGCGCACCCGGTGCACCATCCCCTTGTCGGGCACAGTGACCGACTGGATCTTGGCCTCCACGCCCAGCAAGGCAAGCTTGGCTTTCAGATTATCGGCTTCATCCTGGTTCTGGAAAGAACCCAGCTGCAGATAAACCCGTTTGGCCGGCGCCGCGGCCGAAGGTTCCCCCGAGCGGCCAGCCTTGGCATCCGAAGTGACCGCGTCGACTTGACCCGGCAGTATCTTGTAGAAATCGAAGCGCTGATCATCCTTGCCGCTTTTGGCCGGCGCGGCGGCATGCGGCTGCGGCGCCGGCTTGGGCTTGACCTCCTGCGGCGCGGCCGGCGGCGGCAGCGGAATGCTTTCAGTGGAATCCAGCGTGGCGTGCGCCTGCGGCTGCGCCGGAGCCGAAGCAGGAGGCGCGGCCTGTTCCGCGGCAATCTTCGTGCCCGGCGCCAGCAATTCGGTCGGCGGCTGGGACGTCTCCGCCTTGCGCTCGTTCTTCGCTTGGAATGGGGCCGGGGAGCGGTTGAGATACATCGCCAATCCCACCGCCACCGCCACGCCGATGATCAGACCCATGATCAGGCCCGCCATCATGCCGCCGCCGCCGCTGCGCGACGAGGAAGACGAGTTGCCGCGTCCGCGCGACGGACGAGGGGAGTTTTTCAGATCTCGATTAGCCATTCACCACTACCGCTATTGTTGTCGAACGAACGGCCGACACGCCGTTCGGATTGATTGATCGGATTCCGTCAGCCGCCCGCCGAAGCCAGCCGCCGCAATTGAATCGCCTGTAAAACATGATTGCGCGCCAGCCGCTCCGCGCCCTGCAAATCGGCAATGCTGCGCGAAACCCGCAGTATCCGATGATAAGCGCGCGCCGACAAGCCAAGCTGCTGCATCGCTTTGGCCAGCGTGGCCAGGGTCTCCGCGTCGCTTCCGCAATGGCGCTCCAGCGCCTCGCCCTGCAAAACGGCGTTCAGACATCCCTGGCGCAGCCATTGGCGCTCTCGCGCCCGCTCCACTCTTTGCCTCACCGCCGCGCTGCCCTCGCCCGCCGCCGCCCTTTGCAGCTCCTCCGCCGTCAAGGCCGGCACCTCCACCTGCAGGTCTATGCGGTCCAGCAAAGGTCCGGAAATTTTACCGCGATATCGCGCCACCTGCTCCGGAGTGCAGCGACAACGGCCGCCGGGATGGCCATGATAGCCGCAGGGACAGGGGTTCATCGCCGCCACCAGTTGGAAACGCGCCGGAAAACTGGCCTGGCGCGCCGCCCGCGAAATATGGATCACCCCGCTCTCCAATGGCTCGCGCAGCACTTCCAGCACTTTGCGATCGAACTCCGGCAACTCGTCCAGAAACAACACTCCATGATGCGCCAGGCTGATTTCCCCCGGCCGGGGATCGCTGCCGCCGCCGACCAAGGCCACGGCGGAGGCTGTGTGATGCGGCGCGCGAAACGGCCTGGCGCGCCAACACTCCGCCCTGAAGCCTTGCGAAGCCAAAGACTGCACGGCCGCGCTCTCCAACGCCTCTTGCGGAGACAGCGGCGGCAGCAGGCCTGGCAAGCGCGAAGCCAGCATGGACTTGCCGGTGCCGGGCGGTCCCATCAGCAGCAGGCTGTGGCCGCCCGCGGCCGCGATTTCCAGCGCGCCGCGCGCGACGGACTGGCCTTTGACATCGGCCAGGTCGGGATAGTTCGGCGCCACGGCGCCCTCCGGCGGCGCCAGCGGCTCCAACGGCTGCAAGCCGTTCAGAAAGGCGCAGGCCTGCAGCAAGCTGGCCACCCCGTAGATCTTCGCGCCCTCGGCAACGGCTGCCTCCGCGGCGCTGTCCGCCGGCAGGATGAAGGCCCTCCCCGCCGCCTGGCAGCGGCAGGCCATGGCCAGCGCGCCGCGCACCGGCCGGAGCGCGCCGCCCAGCGCCAGCTCGCCGGCGAACTCGTATTGATCGATGCCGTCGCACTTGATCTGTCCGGTGGCCTGCAGAATGCCGATGGCGATGGGCAGATCGAAGCGGCCGGAATCCTTGGGGATATCCGCCGGCGCCAGGTTGACGGTGATGCGGCGCGCCGGGAACTCGAAACCGGATGTCAGGATGGCGGCGCGGACACGCTCCCGGCTTTCCCTCACCTCCGCCTCGGGCAGCCCTACGATATTGAACGCCGGCAAACCGTTGGCGAGATGCACCTCCACCGCCACTTCCGGCGCCTGCATGCCCTGCAAGGCCCTGCAATGCAACACGGCCAGCGTCATGGCCCGCCCCTTGTCGGACGCCGGCGCCGGCCGGCGTCAAGAATGAACCGAATACAGCGAGGAATGGCCCGCGCGCGCCGCCGATCTACCTCGGCGCGCCCAGCCGTCAGGAGTGGCCGAGCTCGGACTGCGCCTCGACTGTGGCCGCCGCCTCTTCGGGAAACACTTGCGTTTCCAGCTTGGCCAGGCGCGCTTCCAGCGCGGCCAGTTGTTCGCGGGTGCGCGCCAGCACCGCTTGCTGCACGTCGAACTCCTCGCGCGTCACCAGATCCATCTTGGAAAAGGTGGACGCCATCATGGCGCGGACGTTCTTTTCGATGTCCTTGGCCGGGCTGGCGGCGATGGTCTCGCTGATCTTGGCGCTGATTTCTTCAAACAGTTTCTGGCTCAACATGCTCGCGGCTCCCGCAGTGTCTTGATATCAGGCGCAGTGTAGCAAAAAGCGCCGCGGCGCTCCCGCTTTCCTGTCCCGGCGGCCGCGCCATCCACATGCACCAGAACGGTGCAATCATTTCTGTCGCAGTGCACAAATACAGTGCCATAATGCGCTCAGCCGCTGCTATTGCACCGCACCATTCCCGGCAGCGCGCCTTCGCAAGAGCTGGCACGATTCCTGCATTACCGTTCGCAGCAGAACCAAATCTGTCATTTGCCCGAGAAGGAGCCGTCATGAAACTCGTCACTGCAGTCATCAAGCCGTTCAAGCTTGACGAAGTCCGCGAAGCTTTGTCCGCCATAGGCGTCCAGGGCGTGACCGTGTCCGAAGTCAAAGGCTTCGGCCGTCAGAAAGGCCACACCGAGCTGTATCGCGGCGCCGAATACGTCGTCGACTTCCTGCCCAAGGTCAAGCTGGAAATCGCCATCGACGACGCGCTGCTGGACCAGGTGGTCGAAGCGATCGAAAAGTCCGCGCGCACTGGCAAGATCGGCGACGGCAAGATCTTCGTCTACGACTTGGAGCAGGTGATCCGCATCCGCACCGGCGAAACCGGCGCCGACGCCGTCTGACGCCACGAGACACTGGGGAAACGATAATGAAAAAACAACTCGCTGCAGCGGCCTCCGCGCTCGCCGCCTTCTCCCTGCCGGCCCTGGCCGACGCGCCGGCCGGCCCGGCCGTGGCCGCCGTCAAGGTGATCAACTCCGGCGACACCGCCTGGATGCTGACCTCCACCGCCCTGGTGCTGTTCATGACCATTCCCGGCCTGGCGCTGTTCTACGGCGGCATGGTGCGCAAGAAGAACGTGCTGGCCACGCTGATGCAGAGCTTCGCCATCACGGCGCTGGTGACCGTGTTGTGGGCCGTGATCGGCTACAGCCTGGCCTTCACCGTGGGCAATCCCTACATCGGCGACCTGTCGCGCTTCATGCTGGACGGCATGGTGTACATGAAGGACGCCGGCAAGTTGGCGGTGCATCCGTTGGCCGGCACGATTCCGGAATCGGTGTTCATGACCTTTCAGATGACCTTCGCCATCATCACCCCGGCTCTGATCACCGGTGCCTTCGCCGAACGGATGAAGTTTTCCGCCATGCTGGTTTTCATGGCGCTGTGGTCGCTGCTGGTCTATGTGCCGGTGGCGCACTGGGTCTGGGCCCCCGGCGGCTGGATGGGCGACAAGGGCGTGCTGGACTTCGCCGGCGGCACCGTCGTGCACATCAACGCCGGCGTGGCCGGCCTGGTGACCGCCTTGGTGCTGGGCAAGCGGGTTGGCTTCGGCAAGGATGCCATGCCGCCGCACAACCTGGTGCTGACTCTGGTGGGCGCCTCCATGCTGTGGGTGGGCTGGTTCGGCTTCAACGCTGGCTCCGCAGGGGCCGCCGACGGCCGCGCCGGCATGGCGATGGTCACCACGCAAATCGCCACCGCGATGGCCGCACTGGCCTGGATGTTCGCCGAGTGGATCACCAAAAAGAAACCCTCCGTGCTGGGCATCGCCTCCGGCGCCGTAGCCGGCCTGGTCGCCATCACCCCGGCCGCAGGCTTCGTCGACGTCAAGGGCGCGCTGATCATCGGCTTGGCTGCCGGCGTGGTGTGCTTCTGGGGCGCCACCGGCCTGAAACACATGATGGGTTACGACGACTCGCTGGACGCCTTCGGCGTGCACGGCGTGGGCGGGATTCTGGGCGCGCTGCTGACCGGCGTGTTCGCAGTGAAGGATATCGGCGGCGCCGACGGCAGCCTGGCCACCCAGGCGCTGGGCGTGGGCGTGACCGCGGCCTATTGCGCAATAGTGACCTTCGTGCTGCTGAAGCTGGTGGATATCGTGCTGGGCCTGCGCGTGGCCGAAGACGAGGAGCGCGAGGGTCTGGACCTGGTGCTGCACGGCGAACGCGTGGAATAAACCGGTCTGAAAGATTGTTGTGTAAGGGACTTGGCGGGGCTTCGGCCCCGTTTTTTTTTTGCGAACGACTGACAATAAAAAACCGGCCCAAAGGCCGGTTTCGATAATGCGCCAAGCTATTTGACGATGCGCAGACTGGGACGACCAGCAGGCCGGTGCGGCCCCGGATCGTCGCCATCCGGCTTGTCCGTTTCCGGTTCCGGCTTCTGCGCCTCGGCTTCCACCGGCGGCTCCACCTCGAAGCCCATGCCCTCGCCAGTCTCGCGCGCGAAGATGGACATCACATTGCCCACCGGCACCCAGATGTCGCGCGACACGCCGCCGAAACGGGCGGAGAACGAGATCCAGTCGTTGTCTATCTTCAAGTTCTTGGTCGCGCCATAGGCGACGTTGAGCACGATCTCGTTGTTCTTCACATACTCGCGCGGCACATCGGCGCGCTCATTGACCCACACCACGAGATAGGGCGTATGGCCGTTGTCGCTGCACCACTGGTGCAGGGCGCGGATCATATAGGGCTTGGTGCTGGAGCTCATCGCGTTTCCTTACTTGCGCATCGCCTTTTCGGACGGCGTCAGCGAGTCGATGAAGGACTGGCGCTGGAAGATGCGTTCGGCATACTTCAGGATGGGGGCGGCGTTCTTGCCCAGATCGATGTTGTAGTGCTCGAGGCGCCACATCAGCGGCGCGATGGCCACGTCTATCATCGAGAAATCATCGCCCAGCATGAACTTCTGCTTGGCGAAAATCGGGGCGATGGTGGTCAGGCCGTCGCGGATCGCTTCGCGCGCCTTGGTGGCTTCCTTGCCTGTGGCGCCGGCTTCCAGCGTCTTGACGTGGATGAACAGTTCATTCTCGAAGCGGTACAGGAACAGGCGGGCGCGCGCGCGCATCACCGGATCGGCCGGCATCAGCTGCGGGTGCGGGAAGCGTTCATCGATGTATTCGTTGATGATGTTGGACTCATGCAGAATCAGGTCGCGCTCCACCAGAACCGGCACTTCGTTGTACGGGTTCATCACGGCCAGATCTTCCGGCTTGTTATGGATGTCCACATCAATGATTTCGAAATCCATTCCCTTCTCAAAGAGCACGATGCGGCAGCGCTGGCTAAAGGGGCAGGTGATTCCGGAGTAGAGGGTCATCATGGTGGAGAAAATCCTTGACTAACAGTAAATTGGCGTAGCAGAGCATTTTAGCACTTTCAGCGCAGCAATTTCCAGCAATTCAACACAACATCATGATTTATAAAATAAAAAAGGCGGAATCGCTTCCGCCTTTTCGTCTGTAACCGGCATGCGTCAATGCACGTCGCGCCAGTATTCCTTCTTCAGCAGATACACCAGCGGGAACAGCAGCAAGCCGAGGAACATCAGCACCACATAGCCGATTTGCTGGCGCTTCACCGCCGCCGGTTCGCCCATATACACCAGGAAGTTGGTCAGGTCGGCCATCCGGCGGTCAAACTCGACGGTATTGGCCTTGCCGTTTTCCAGCTTGGTCAGGCTGCCGGCCTTGATCAGCTCCAGCTTGTGCTCCTCGTGGCCCTCCGCGTCCTTCTCGGTCTTCAGCGCCTGCTCGCCCTGCCATTCCCAGAAGATGTGCGGCATGCCCACTTTGTCGAACACCAGATTGTTCCAGCCGGTGGGACGCGACGGGTCGCGGTAGAAGCCGCGCAGATAGCCGTACAGGTAGTCGGCGCCGCGCGAGCGGGCGATCAGCGACAAGTCCGGCGGCGTGGCGCCGAACCAGGCCTTGGCGTCCTTCTTGTCCATCGCCACATTCATCTGATCGCCAATCTTGGCGCCCTCCGGCAGCAGATTCGCCTTGATCTGCTCCTCGGACAGGCCGATGTCTTCCAGACGGTTATAGCGCATCATGCTGGCCGAGTGGCAGGACAGGCAGTAGTTGACGAAGATCTGCGCGCCGCGCTGCAGGCTTTCCGTGTCCTGGATGTCTATCGGCGCCTTCTCCAGCTTGGGGCCGCCTTCATTGGCCAGCGCGACGGAGAACGGCAGCGACAAGGCTATCGCGGCGATCAGCTTGCGCATCTTGTTTTTCATTTTCCTTATCCCCTTGCTTACACGTTCATGGCGAACAGCGCGGCCAGGAACACGGTCAGAGCCACCATCACCAGGAACTGGATCTGGCGCTTGGCGTTGGTGTCGGTCACGCGATCCGGCACCGGGACGCTGCCCACGTCGTTCTTGGTGAAGAACGGCATGCCCAGGAAGAAGGCGAAGTAGACCACCGAGAAAATCTGCGACAGCGCGGTGCGCAGCCCGGTCGGCGGCAGCGCCCCCAGGATGCCCAGGCCGATGAAGGAGGCGATGAACAGCGTCAGCGCGATCTTGAACTTCGGTCCGCGGTAACGGATGGACTTGATCGGCGAGCGATCCAGCCACGGCAGGAAAGCGATCAGCACCACGGCCGCGCCCATCGCCAGCACGCCCCACACCTGGGTGCCGGCAAATGACGGCACGGCGCGCAGGATGGCGTAGAACGGGGTGAAGTACCATACCGGCGCGATGTGCGGCGGCGTCTTCAGCGGGTCCGCCTGGTCGAAGTTGGGGTGCTCCAGGAAGTAGCCGCCCATTTCCGGCAGGAAGAACACGATGGCCGAGAACACCACCATGAACACCACGACGCCCAGGATGTCCTTGACCGTGTAGTACGGGTGGGAATTGATGCCGTCCAGGTACAGTCCCGTTGCCGGGTCCTTGGGCTGCTGCTTGATCTCCACGCCGTCCGGGTTGTTGGAGCCGACCTCGTGCAGCGCCATCAGGTGGGCTACCACCAGCGCCAGCAGCACCAGCGGCACCGCGATCACATGCAGCGCGAAGAAGCGGTTCAGCGTGGCGTCGGACACTACGTAGTCGCCGCGTATCCACACCGACAGATCCGGGCCGATCACCGGAATGGAGCCGAACAGGTTGACGATCACCTGCGCGCCCCAAAACGACATCTGGCCCCATGGCAGCAAGTAGCCCATGAAGGCCTCGGCCATCAAGCACAGGAAGATCAGCGTGCCGAACACCCACACCAACTCGCGCGGCTGCTTGTACGAGCCGTAGATCAGGCCGCGGAACATGTGCAGATACACTACGACGAAGAACATCGAGGCGCCGGTGGAGTGCATGTAGCGGATAATCCAGCCGCCCGCCACGTCGCGCATGATGTATTCGACCGAGGCGAAGGCCACAGGCACGCCGGCGGCGTTCAGCGAGGCGTCCGGCTTGTAGTTCATGGTCAGGAAGATGCCGGTGACGATCTGCAGCACCAGCACCAGCATGGCCAGCGAGCCGAAGAAGTACCAGAAGTTGAAGTTCTTGGGAGCGACGTACTTGCCCCATTGGCTTTCCCACAGGGCGGTCAGCGGAAACCGATCATCCACCCAGTTCAGCAGCTTTTGCGCTTTGCTCATTTTTCGCCCTCAGCTTATTTGTCGTCGCCGATCAGCAGACGGGTGTCGGACAGATACTTGTGCGGGGGAATTTCCAGGTTCTTCGGAGCCGGCACGCCCTTGAACACGCGGGCGGCCAGGTCGAACTTGGAACCGTGGCAGGGGCAGTAGAAACCGCCCAGCCATTCCGGCCCCAGATCGGCCGGCGCCAGATCGGGGCGGAAAGTCGGCGAACAGCCCAAGTGAGTGCAGATGCCGACCGCAACCAGATACTCGGGCTTAATCGAACGATGTTCGTTCTTGCAATAAGACGGCTGCTGCTCGGCGTCGGACGTGGGGTCTACCAGCTTGGGGTCGTTCTTCGGCAGATTCTTGAGCTGTTCCGGCGTGCGGTTGAGAATCCACACCGGCTTGCCGCGCCATTCAACGTTGATCTTCTGTCCCAGTTCTATCTTGCCGATGTCGACCTCGACCGGCGCCCCCGCGGCTTTCGCCCGCTCTGACGGGAAAAAGCTCATGAAGAAAGGCGTGGCCGCGCCGACTACCGCAACCCCTCCAACAGCGCTGGATGCCACCGTCAGAAAGCGCCGACGCCCAGTATCGACTTGTTGTTCACTCATACAATCATCCTCAATCGTGGAAATCGAGCCCTAAACCGTCTAATTTTACCCGATTACTAGTAGGGACTTGAAGCATCTATGCAAATAAACTGCTGTTTTGGACACTCCAAAGCCTAAATCGGATTGTTTATATCAATAAATTCCACTTCTATGCCCATGGATTGCATTAAATGCCCGCCCAGCGCCTGGATGCCATAGCGCTCCGTGGCATGATGTCCAGCCGCAATGAATGCGACATCGCTTTCCATCGCCATGTGAAAATTCTGTTCCGATGCCTCTCCGGTGATGAAGGCATCCACGCCCAGCGTGATCGCCGCCTCGAAAAATCCCTGCGCGCCACCTGTGCACCAGGCGACCCGCCGCACCGGCTTGTCCTGTCGGCCCAATAACACTGCGCTTCTGCCCAGCATAGACGAAACATGCTGACTCAGCCGGCTTGCATCGCCCGCGGCCGCCCATTCGCCATGCCACAGCAGGCCCTGGTCCCCCGTCTGCCCCCGGGGCTCCAAGCCTAACACTCGTCCCAGGCTCGCGTTATTGCCCAAGATCAAATGTCCGTCCAATGGCAAATGATATGCCAAAAGGCTGATATCGTTCCGCAGCAAACTCCCGACTCGCCGGCGTTTCATGCCGCGTATGCTCGGGTCTTCACCCTTCCAGAAATAACCGTGGTGCACCAGCACCGCGTCCGCGCCGCGCTCAATCGCCGCGTCTATCAAGGCCTGCGAGGCGGTCACGCCGGTCACGATCTTGCGCACCTCGCCTCGCCCCTCCACCTGCAGCCCGTTCGGCGCATAATCCTTGTAACGCCAGGGCTCAAGCAGCCCGTCCAGCGTCTCGATCAAATGATCCAGTCGCATCACCATCGCCTCCTTAATATGCATGGGCAGTCCGATTGCGGCGCGCTTGCCGCCCCTCGGATTGCGCCGGCATCCGCCGGCATTTAGAACTTGATAAAATGACGGTTTACGGCGCTCGCGCCGGCAGCCGAGCCCATAACAAAATGCAACCCGATCATAACAGGATGCTGCAATGACAATTCTCGTAACAGGCGGAGCCGGCTTCATCGGCGGCAACTTCGTTCTCGATTGGCTAGCCAGCCAGAATGAAACCATCGTCAATCTGGACGCGCTGACTTACGCCGGCAATCTGGAAACCTTGCAATCGCTGCGCCAGGACGCCCGCCATGTATTCGTCCATGGCGATATAGGCGATAGCGAGCGGATTTCCGCTCTGCTGCGGGAGCATCGTCCCAGAGCCATCGTCAATTTCGCGGCGGAAAGCCATGTAGACCGCTCCATTCACGGCCCCGGCGATTTCATCCATACCAATATCGTCGGCACCTTCAATCTGCTGGAATGCGCCCGCGAATATTGGAACGGCCTGGAAGGCGGCGAGCGCGAGGCATTCCGTTTCCTGCACGTTTCCACAGATGAAGTCTATGGCAGCCTGAGCGCTGAAGATCCGCCGTTCGCGGAAACCAACCGCTACGAGCCGAACAGCCCCTACTCCGCCTCCAAGGCCGCGTCCGACCATCTGGTCCGCGCCTGGCACCATACTTATGGCTTGCCGGTGCTGACCACCAATTGCAGCAACAACTACGGCCCCTACCATTTCCCGGAAAAGCTGATCCCGCTGGTTATCCTTAACGCGCTGGCGGGCAGGCCTCTGCCCATTTACGGCGACGGCCAGCAGGTTCGGGATTGGCTATATGTGAAAGACCATTGCAGCGCCATTCGCCGCGTGCTGGACGCTGGCCGGCCGGGCGAAACCTATAATGTCGGCGGGTGGAACGAAAAAGCCAATTTGGACGTGGTGCGCACCATCTGCGCCATTCTCGACGAGTTGCGCCCCCGCGATGATGGCAAGGCCTATCAGGAACAGATCCGTTTCGTCGATGACCGTCCCGGCCACGACAGGCGCTACGCCATAGACGCGCGCAAGTTGGAGCGCGAACTGGGCTGGAGGCCCGCGGAGACGTTCGATAGCGGCATCCGCAAGACCGTCGAATGGTATTTGTCCAACTCGAAATGGATAGCCCACGTCAGCGACGGCAGCTATCGCGACTGGCTCAACAAACAATACGGCTGAACCATGTCCCGCATACTCATTACCGGAATCAGCGGCCAAGTCGGCCATGAATTGCTGCGCAGCCTGGCTGGGCTGGGCGAGTTATTCCCCACCACGCGCGCGGAACTCGATCTATCCGGCGATCCCCAGGGCATCACGCAGGCGCTGGAGCGCATCCGTCCCGACATCATCGTCAATCCGGCGGCTTACACCGCGGTGGACCGCGCGGAGCAGGACGAGGCCGCCGCCTTCGCGGTCAACGCCGACGCCCCGGCCATCCTGGCGGACTGGGCTGCCGCGCACTCGGCGCTGCTGGTGCACTACTCGACCGACTACGTATTCAATGGAGAAGGCGAGCGCGCCTGGACGGAGCAAGACCCGACCGCACCGCAATCGGTGTACGGCCGCAGCAAACTGGCAGGCGAAGAAGCCATACGCGAGAGCGCCTGCCGCCACCTGATTCTGCGCACCAGCTGGGTTTTCGGCATCCATGGCGCCAATTTCCTGAAAACCATTCTACGTCTTGGCCAGGAGCGGAACACTCTCAGCGTGGTAAACGATCAGATAGGCGCCCCCGCCTCCGCCTCGCTCATCGCCGACGTCACCGCGCAATTGCTGCAACGCTATCTGGACGGCGGCGCCGCCGATTTCCCCTATGGTACCTACCATCTGGCGCCGCTTGGCGAAACCAGCTGGCATGGCTACGCCGTCTACCTGCTGCGACGCGCGGCGGCGCAGGGCTATGCTCTGAGCCTGGCCCCGGACGCCATCCTCGGCATTCCGAGCAGCGCCTACCCTCTGCCGGCCAAGCGCCCCGCCAATTCCAGGCTGTGCTGCGACAAGCTGCGGCAAGCCTTCGGCGTTGCCCTTCCCAGTTGGCAAGCTGAAGTGGACAAAGCGCTGTCGCAATTGCCGGCGGCAAACCAGGCCGGCGGCACGCCATCCGCCAGCCGCAAGGAGACAGGACAATGAAGCGCAAAGGCATCATTCTGGCCGGGGGATCCGGCACCCGGCTGTATCCGGCGACGATAGCCGTCAGCAAGCAATTGCTGCCCATCTATGACAAGCCGATGATCTATTACCCGCTCTGCACGCTGATGCTGGCGGGCATCCAGGACATTCTGATTATCTCCACCCCGCAGGACACCCCGCGCTTCCAGCAACTACTGGGGGACGGCAGCCAATGGGGCATCCAACTGCAATACGCGGTGCAACCCAGCCCGGATGGGCTCGCTCAGGCCTTTCTAATAGGCGAAAGCTTCCTGGACGGCAGCCCTTCAGCGCTGGTGCTGGGGGACAATATCTTCTACGGCCACGAGTTCTCCAATCTGCTGCAGGCCGCCAACGCGCGCGCCGACGGCGCCACGGTCTTCGCCTATCGCGTCAGCGACCCGGAACGCTACGGCGTAGTGGAGTTCGACGACCAGGGCACCGCCCTGTCGATAGAAGAAAAGCCCAGCTCGCCCAAATCCAACTACGCCGTCACCGGCCTCTATTTCTACGACTCGCAAGTCGTGGACATCGCCAAGGGCATCCGCCCTTCCGCCCGCGGCGAGCTGGAAATCACCGACGTCAACAATGCCTACCTTGCGCAACAGACGCTGACCGTGCAAACCATGGGCCGCGGATATGCCTGGCTGGATACCGGCACGCACGAGTCCCTGCTGGAAGCGGGACAATTCATCGCCACGATAGAAAACCGGCAAGGCCAGAAAGTCGCCTGCCCTGAGGAAATCGCCTTCCGTCAGGGCTGGATAAACGCCGAGCAAGTGGCCATCCTGGCGCGGCCCTTGGCCAAGACCGGCTATGGCCGCTACCTGCTGGCCATGATAGACAATTCCACACTCGCTTGAGAGCATGCAATGAAGCTCATTGATACCGATATCGCCGATGTCAAAATCCTGGAACCCCGGGTGTTCGGCGACGACCGCGGCTTTTTCTTTGAAAGTTACCATCGACAGCGCTTCGAAGAAGCGCTGGGCTACAGCGTAGACTTTGTGCAGGACAATCACAGCCGCTCCAGCAAAGGCGTGCTGCGCGGCCTGCATTATCAATTGGCGCCGCATGCCCAGGGCAAATTGGTGCGCGTGGTGGAGGGCGCCGTTTTCGACGTAGCGGTAGACATCCGTCCGGACTCCGCCACCTTCGGCCAGTGGGTGGGCATGGAACTATCCGCCGCCAACAAACGCCAGATGTGGATTCCCGCCGGCTTCGCCCACGGCTTCCTCACACTGAGCGAGCACGCCGAGTTCCTGTACAAGACCACAGACTACTGGCATCCCGAGTTTGAACGCTCCATCGCCTGGAATGACCCGGAGCTGGCCATAGTCTGGCCGACAGACAACCCCACGCTTTCCGCCAAGGACAGCCAGGCCGCCAGTTTCGCCTCCCTGAGATAGATTAAGCCAGCCGCGCAGCAAGCAAAAAGCCCTGGCAAACGCCAGGGCTTTTTTCGGGGGTCGGCGGGCATGCCAGCATGCCCGCCTTCGGCCGCATGAATTACATCATGCCACCCATGCCGCCCATGCCGCCCATATCCGGCATGCCTGCAGCCGGCTTGTCTTCCGGCAGCTCGGCGATCATGCAATCGGTGGTCAGCATCAGGCCGGCTACGGAAGCCGCGTGCTGCAGAGCGGAGCGGGTCACCTTGGCCGGATCCAGCACGCCCATTTCCAGCATATCGCCGTACTCGCCGCTGGCGGCGTTGTAACCGAAGTTGCCCTTGCCTTCCAACACCTTGTTCACCACGACCGACGGCTCGTCGCCGGCGTTCTTGACGATCTGGCGCAGCGGAGCCTCGATCGCGCGCAGCACGATCTTGATGCCGGCTTCCTGATCGGCGTTATCCGTCTTCAGGCTTTCCAGAGTGGAGCGGGCGCGCAGCAGGGCCACGCCGCCGCCAGCCACCACGCCTTCTTCAACCGCGGCGCGGGTAGCGTGCAGCGCGTCTTCCACGCGTGCTTTCTTCTCTTTCATTTCCACTTCGGTGGCAGCGCCAACCTTGATCACGGCAACGCCGCCAGCCAGTTTGGCCACGCGCTCTTGCAGCTTCTCGCGGTCGTAGTCGGAAGTGGCTTCTTCGATTTGCTTGCGGATTTCACCCACGCGCGCCTGGATCGCGGCAGCTTCGCCGGCGCCATCGATGATGGTGGTGTTTTCCTTGCCCACTTCCACGCGCTTGGCTTGGCCCAGCATCTCTAGGCCAGCCTTTTCCAGGGTCAGGCCCACTTCTTCGGCGATCACGGTGCCGCCGGTCAGCTTGGCAATGTCTTCCAGCATGGCTTTGCGACGGTCGCCGAAGCCCGGAGCCTTGACGGCCACGACCTTCAGGATGCCGCGGATGGTGTTCACCACCAGCGTGGCCAGCGCTTCGCCTTCCACGTCTTCGGCGACGATCAGCAGCGGGCGGCCGGACTTGGCCACTTGCTCCAAGACCGGCAGCAGGTCGCGGATGTTGGAGATTTTCTTGTCGAACAGCAGGATGAACGGATTGTCCAGAGCGGCGATCTGCTTGTCCTGATTGTTGATGAAGTACGGCGACAGGTAGCCGCGGTCGAACTGCATGCCTTCCACGACGTCCAGCTCGTTGTTCAGGCTCTTGCCGTCTTCAACGGTGATCACGCCTTCCTTGCCCACTTTTTCCATGGCGTTGGCGATGATTTCACCGATGTCGCTATCGGAGTTGGCGGAGATGGAGCCAACCTGGGCGATTTCCTTGGTGGTCGCGCACGGCTTGGCGATCTTGGCGATTTCGCCAACCAGGGACACCACAGCCTTGTCGATGCCGCGCTTCAGGTCCATCGGGTTCATGCCGGCAGCAACGTACTTCATGCCTTCCTGCACGATGGCCTGGGCCAGAACGGTAGCGGTGGTGGTGCCGTCGCCGGCCACGTCGGAAGTCTTGGAAGCCACTTCCTTGACCATCTGGGCGCCCATGTTCTCGAACTTGTCCTTCAGTTCGATTTCCTTAGCTACGGATACGCCGTCCTTGGTGATGGTCGGCGCGCCGAAGGAGCGATCCAGCACCACATTGCGGCCCTTCGGACCCAGGGTGACCTTGACTGCGTCGGCCAGGATGTTAACGCCAGCTACCATTTTGCTGCGAGCGGATTCACCAAACTTTACGTCTTTAGCTGCCATTCTCGAAATCTCCAGAATCTGTTTATGAAGTCAAAGTAAGGGTCGGATTACTCAACGATGCCCATTACGTCTTCCTCGCGCATCACGAGGACTTCGTCGCCATCCACCTTGACGGTCTGGCCGGAATACTTGCCGAAGATCACCTTGTCGCCGACCTTCAGCTCCAGCGGACGGCGCTCGCCGTTTTCCAGGGTCTTGCCGTTGCCAACCGCCAGGACTTCGCCCATGTCCGGTTTTTCAGCCGCGGCGCCCGGCAGAACGATGCCGGAAGCGGTCTTTTCTTCAGCCTCGAGGCGCTTGATAACAACACGGTCGTGCAGAGGACGAATTGCCATGGATCTCTCCTGTAACATTGGCTGTTGAGAGTTGAACATCAGGATGTGTTGGTTGACAGCCAAGGCATTAGCACTCGGCTGTTGCGAGTGCTAATGATAGGGACGAGTAGAAGGGTTTTCAAGAGCCCACCGTGCCAAATTTCCTCAGTTACCAGCGAGCCGAGGTCATGCTTGTTTAGATATTCATCGCGAAACTTGATGCCGGAGCATTCTATATGGCCGCCCGGTGTCGACCGGCCCGGCGGAACCAGAACGCGGCGTACGGCGTGTATGTGCGAAGGGCGCGGCTTGGCACCACATCCGCTAGGCATAGCCAGCTATTCAGCGCAGCCGACGCCGCTCCCAAGGAGAAGCGGGCTGCCCGAGTTCGGCCAGCTTGAGCCTGCGAGGATTCGTGTCTCAATGAATCCCCACCGTTGCATGGCAACCACTCTCCTGCGATGACAAACCAGCAGTCTGTTTCGGAGTAGTAGGGCTGACGGGGCAGCGGAGCCTCATCCGCACCAGCGAAAGAGCATCCGCCCCATGATTCAACTGCCCCGGCAAGCCCGCCGCAGCACCAGCCACCGAGGCGTACGGAAACGTATGATCATCCGATACAGATAAATATAGGAAACCGCAAACAGGCCGCAGAACGCCATCAGCACGCTGGTCTGCTGCCAAAACAGCATGGCGGGCACCACGGAAACAGAGGAGAGCGCCCACAAGTAAGGCGAGGTCAGGCTGTTGCGCATGGTCCGATGCTCTGCATCCTTGCTTCCCACCATCCAACGAACCAAGCGCATGTAAACCAATTGATGCAAGTGCAGTGCATCCGGATAACCAATCCTGCGCCCCTGCAAAAACTTGCGCCTGTAAATCGAAAACAAGGTCTCGAACACTGGGTAAATCACACACAGCAGCGGAAACCACGGCGAGACCTGTGGATGACGCGATACCAGGAGCACGGAGACTTCCGCAATCATAAATCCTACCAGATAGGCACCGCCATCACCGGCGAACATCAGACCACGCGGAAAGTTCCAAAACAAGAAGCCACCAATCGCGCCTACCATGGCAAAGCACACCCCCATCAAAGCGACATCCTGTACCTTGAAAGCCACGTATGCCATCGACAGAAAGATGAAGATCGATACTACGCCCGATAGTCCGTTGTAACCATCAATGATATTAACCGCGTGGGCCACTCCGCCCACGGCGACGACGGTCAGTATCAAGGACAGCAGCCAGAAGTGGGATAACAAGCCATCCAACAGAGGGATATCCAAGCGCTGCAAGCTGGCACTGAGAACGAAATAGCCGAAAACTGCAGCAACAAAAGTCGCAAGTAACCGCGGCAAAGGCCCTACCTTCTTGGTGACGTCTTCAAGTATTCCCGCCACGAAAGCAGGTAGCGCGACTAGCAGCAGCAGCAACATCGACGAATCTTGCTGCGTCCAGGCCAACAAACCGCAGCCAGCCGTCAAGCCCACGGCAATTGGCACTCCGCCGATACGCGGCACAGGTCTGGCATGAAACTTCTGCACACCTCCCAAGTCATGATCTGCCGAAAAACTCTCATGCAGATGAGAGAAATGAATCAAACACATACCAACAATTAAAGATAAAAATGTAGCCAGCAATAAAATTTGCAACATTTTAGATGCCTCTTCTATTCTTATGAACGTCATCCGAGCAGACAACACCCTTCAACAACACGGAGTCCGCATTGTAGGTCCCATAGCATTTTCAAGCCACAGTTTTAATGAGAAAACACTAACTAACTGAAGGACCTCCCCGGTCAGAGCAATCACACTTTTCGTTATAACGGAACCATGTCCAGCAACTCAGTAAGCGTCCGGCGCTACCACCGGCAGGGTATCTGACGGCGGTTACAGCTCGTCTGCGTCGAACACTCGATATAGATAGCTATAGGACACGCGCCATTTCTGGCCATCGCTGATCAAGGTCACGGTCTTATCGTTCAGCCGGGTGATTTGGCCCTGGCGCTGCCGCTGTGCCTGATCCAGGAAGCCCACCGTCTCTCCAACCGCGAGTTCATGCCGACTCAGCCCCGGGCGACCCGTCTCCCGGATCTTGACATCCGCCCCATCCAGGTTGATGGCCGTATACGGCATCGCCCAGTATTGCCCGCTTGCCTGCTGGCACACCACCACTTCCTTGCGCCGGAACTCGACTACGGTTGCAGGATGCTGTTGATTGGTGGCCGGATCGAAGTACGCAACCTGCTGCCCGACATGGAGGCGCTGGCGGACGGCAACGATCCACTTCGGATCGTCCAGTACGCGGTCCAGCATGGCACGCAGACGATACAGATCAAAGCCCGATGACTGCTGGAGCGCGGCCAGAATATCTTCATATTTCATGTGGCTTCCACCTCCCGTAGCGGCAGAAGCTCGTCGATGCGGCTATTCGGCCAGGCCGGTAGTTTTTCGAGGGTGTCTTTGAGCCAGGCTGCTGGATCAAGGCCGTTGAGTTTGGCTGTGCCGAGCAGGCTTTGAATCGCCGCCGCCCGCCGTCCGGCGCGTTCGCTACCCGCGAACAGCCAGTTCTTCGTGCCAACGGCGATTGGTCGAATCGCGTTCTCGACCGGATTGTTGTCGATCGCCAGGTGGCCGGTCTCCGCATAGCCTGCAAATGACGACCAGCGGCGCAGCACATAGTCGATGGCTTTCGCCAGCCCGCCGCCGTTGGCGACATTCGGCCACAGCCCGAGCAGCCAGTCGTGCATGGCCCGCAGCTCCGGCACGCTGCGCTCGGTTCGCAAGGCTTGCCGTTGCTCGATGCCCAGTCCTTTGCCTTCGGCCTCGATGGCATACAGCCGGCCGATGCGCTTGAGCGCCTCTTCCGCCACCGGGTGATTGCCGGCGGACTGCAACTCGAAGAAGTTACGCCGGGCATGCGCCCAACAGGCCTGCTCAAGCACACCTTGCTTGAACAGTTCCTTGTAGCCGCTATAGTCGTCGACGATCAAATGCCCACGCCACTCCGCCAGGAAGTCGCGTGCGTGCTTACCGCTCCGGCTGGTTTGATAGTCGAACACCACCATCGGCGGGTCACCCTCCAGATCGTTGCTGCGGTACGACCACAAATAGGCCCGTTTGGTCTTGCCTTTACCCGGATCGAGCTGCTGCACCGGGGTCTCGTCGGCATGCAGGCTACTCCGTTCGCGCAGCTTGTCAGCAAGCCGGTCCGACAGCGGCTGCAGCGCCACCCCGAGCCGGCCGATCCATTCGCTCAGCGTGCTGCGCGCCAGCGGGACTTGCTGCCGCTCGGCCATCTGCTCGATCCGGTACAACGGCAAATGATCCAGATACTTGCTGATCGCCACCCACGCCAGCAGGCCTGGCGCCGCCAGCCCGCCGTCGATGACCGCCGGTGCGACCGGCGCGGCGTGCACCGTCTCGCATGAGCGGCACGCATACTGCGGGCGAATGTGGCGGAGGACGAAGAAACGCGCCGGTTCGACATCCAATTGTTCGCGGATGTCCTCGCCAATCTTCACGAGCTCGCGCTGGCACTGGCCGCAGCGGCACGACTCCGGTTCGTGGCGCACGTCGATGCGTTCGAGATGGTCGGGTAATGGCTGACGGCCGGCGCGGGCACGTGCTTTACGTGCGGTAGCGTCGGCGTCCGGTGCGGTCGCGTCCAATTCCGCCTGTACCGCCGCCAGATCCTGGTCGGCATCGTCCTCGAACAGCGTCCGCTGCTCGGCGGTCAGCGCTTCGCTCTTGGTGCCGAAGCGCATGCGCTTGAGATGGGCCAGTTCGAGCACCAGTTTCTGGTTCTTGAGCTCGAGAGATTGCACCTGCTGCTGCAACTGCTGCACCATGTCCTGCACCCCGGCGATGAGCGACGGTCAGCATTCAGGCGGGCAAGTTCAGCAAATAAATCCATTGCGCAATGATATCACGGGCCAGGCTGCAAGCCTTTCCTGGCAAGGCTTTCGGAAGATCACACGGTCCAGTGCGCCGGTGGTTTAGCCGCCAGACGCAGCCAATCGACACCGGTTATCAGCCATTGCCATTCTTGCTGGCTGAGCCGATGTACGGTGTCACCGAGGACTGGCCAGCGAAAGCGCCCCGTGTGCAGCCGGCGCTGACAGAGCCAGACACCGTTGCCATCCCAAACCAGCAACTTCAGTCGGGTGCGGTCGCGATTGGTAAAGGCGTAGGCGGTTCCGTCGCACGGTGAGCGGCCGAGCAACTGCTGCACATGACAGGACAGCCGCTCGACCCCCAGCGCATGTCGAGCGGCTCGACGGCGAGAAACACCTATTCGGGGTGGATCATGGCGACAGATCTCGCAACCAGCGGGCGCAAGCTTCGGCCTGTGAGGCTGGCCAGGCGACGTTGAGCTGGAGATCGCCGCGCCGCAGCTCGAGACGAATCGGGTCCATCGGCGGTGGGGTCGGGTGTGGTGGTGGTGGAGTTGGGGCGGCATGCAGTGTCCGTCGTTTGGCTGCGATCCGTTCGTCGGGCGCAGCAAGGACAACGGCCAATTGGTCTGAATCGGAAACACAGACCGGCACCAAGGCGGAAGCCAGCTTGCTGTCGATGTTCGGAGAATCAGACTCAACGGGGGCTACGGCGGCCCAGTGATGAAGGCGTATCCAGCGGCGTACCAGATTGGGGTTGATCCGGTTGGCTAATGCGATGGCGGTGGTCGATACACCGAGTTGCAAGCAGGCCGCGACGACCTCGGCTTTGAAGGTGGCCGAATAACGACGGCGGGGGCGCCCCGTCTCGGGCAAGTGGAGGATAGTGTCCATGTGTCCACCAAGAAAATAAGTGGACACGATGCTCTCAAGAGTCTTGAGCTCGCTCAATGTGGGCGGGCCGGACGCTTACGCAACTCAGGGCCTCCGCACTCGAACGGCATGCATGACTCGCTGAGTAGTCAAAGCCTTGCATAAGCCGCTAGGAATCGCGTCTACTACCCGACTTTGCCCGCATGAATGTGAGCACGCCTGGAGTCAG
>NZ_PQWB01000068.1 GCF_002924365.1 Chromobacterium alticapitis
GGATGGAGGAAAGGATGGCGAGGGTTAGCATGTGGCATATCGCAAATAAATACTGACCGTTCATTTGCCTACGAGTTCAGCGTTGAATGGCCCTGACTCACCCAGTGACATTCCCGCTCGATGGATTAAAAAAACCCGCCGATTGGCGGGCCATATTATTTGTCTGAATTTGAATAATACCCTGATGAATTAAAACCCCTGCGTTAATTCGCCAGTTGACAATCAGCCTGCGCGCGCGCCCAGTCGAAGAAAGGACCGGGATCGGTCTTGCGTCCGGGCGCGATATGCTCGTGCCCCGTCACCGCGATCAAGGGCAAGCGCTTGCGCAGCGCCGCGCTCAGCGCCGCCAGCATGCGGTATTGCGCCTCGCTGAATGGTTCGAAGTCGCAGCCTTCCATTTCCACGCCTATGGAGAAGTCGTTGCACTTCTCCCGTCCCCGCCAGCTGGACACGCCGGCATGCCAGGCGCGCTTGCCCGTCGGCACGAACTGCAGCAATTGACCGTCTCGGCGGATGAAAAAATGGGCTGACACCCTGAGCTGATGGATGCCCTGGTAGTAGGGATGCTCGGCGGGGTCCAGCCGGTTGGTAAACAGCTGCTCCACGCCAGCGCCGCCGTAGCGATACGGCGGCAGGCTGATATTGTGGATCACCAGCAATTCCGGCACGCAGCCGGGGCTGCGCTCGTCGCAATTCGGCGACGGCAATTGCAGCGCGCCCTTCACCCAGCCATCGGCGCGCAGCTCCAGCGCCGGCGGCTCCGCCGGCCGATACTCCAGCCGCCACAGCGCCAGGCCGTCCGGCGTCAGCCAACGCTGGGTCTGCACGAAACCCGCCTTGTGGTATAGGGCCAGCGCGGCGCGATTCACTTCCGCGGTGTCCACGCTGCAACTCGTCTCGCCCTGCACGGCCCGGTTCAGCAGCCGGTAGCCCCAGCCTTGAGCCAGATGCTCCGGATCGACCACGGTGCGATCGATGTGGATGCCGCCGTCGGGACGGCGCGACACCACCACCAGCCCGCGCAGCGCCCCGCCTTCGAACGCGGCCCAAATGCGCTCGCGGCAGCTGCGCACCGCGGCCAGGTCCGGCCACAACAAGGGCAGACCGGGATAGTTCAGCCATTGCACTTCCAGCTGGTGCGAAGCCAGCTGCACCCGCAAGGCTTGCCGCGCTTCTTCCACATTGCCCAGATCCAGTTCCCGGACCTCGAACGGCTGCTGCATGTCGCTTCCTTGTCTTCATCAAATGTCATGCGGCCGGCGGAAAATCGCGCTTGTGTTCCACCGCGCAAAGCGGTATCAAGAACATGCGTTGCCGGCGCGCGCGCCATCCGGCCATTATGACGGACAGTTTACTCTTGAGGCATGTCATGTCCACGGCCCCGGCGGTACGGCACAATCTCGATTGACCCAATGCTGGAGACCTCCCACATGCTCACGCTCGACACTCTGGGCGCCGCGGCCGCGCCAAGCTTCGATCAGCCGCTGGAAATGCTGCTGGCCTGCCACGACAAGATCCGCCGCTTCTGCGACTTGCTGGACAAGCTGCCGCCCTACATCGAGGAGCGCGGCGTCGACGAAGCCGCGCGCAACACGATAGACGACGTGGTGCGCTATTTCGATGTCGCCGGCCCCGCCCATCATACCGATGAAGAAGAAGAACTGTTCCCGCTGATAGAAGAGCGCGTGCCGACCGCCGCCTCGCGGCTGGAGCAGCTATCGGCCGAGCACGGCTATCTGCACTCATGCTGGAACGCCATCCGCGACGACCTGCTCGCGCTGCGCGACGGCCGCATCAAGCAGATCAGCAAGAGCGAGCTGCAGGAGTTCGCGCGCCAGTACCGCGAGCACGCCGCCGCCGAGGAGGCCTGGCTGTTCCCCACCGCCGCCAGCACCTTGAGCGCCGATGAGCTGAGGCAAGCCGGCATCCGCATGGCCGAGCGCCGCGCTCAAGCCGCCTGATCCCCCGCTCGCCCAAGCAAAACGGGTTGCCCGCTCGCGCCGGCAACCCGTTGTGTTTCCGCCTGCGGCAGGTTTAGGCAGTCAGTTTCAGCAGTTGGACGAACGCGTCTTCGAACAGCTTCAGGCCATCCTGCTGCAGCTTCTCGCCGACGGCGGCCAGGTCGATGCCGGCGGCTTCCACTTCGGCCAGCAAGGCCTTGGCTTGGTCCATGCCCACCGGCAGCGTCAGCGCGGCGTCGCCGTGGTCGCGGAAGGCGGCCATGGTGGCATCCGGCACGGTGTTGACGGTTTCGTCGCCGATCAGGCTTTCCACGTACAGCACGTCGCTATAGGCGGCGTTCTTGGTGCCGGTGGACGCCCACAGCAGGAATTGCGGACGGGCGCCGGCGGCGCGCAGCTTGGCGAACTCCTCGCCGTGGAAGCGCTCCTGGTAGCGCGCGTAAGCGGCCTTGGACAGCGCGATCGCCACCTTGCCCTTGTGCTGCTCGGCCACTTGCGCGTCCAGCAGGCTGTCGACGCGCGACAGGAAGAAGCTGGCCACGGCCTTGACGCCGCCCACCGGCTGGCCGTCGGCCAGCCGCGCGGACAGGCCGGCGATGTAGGCGTCCCACACCGCTTCCACTTGCGGCAGCGAGAACAGCAGGGTGATGTTGACGTTGACGCCTTCGCGGGTCAGCGTTTGGAATGCGCGGATGCCTTCGGCGGTGGCGGGAATCTTGATCATCGCGTTGGCGCGGCCGATTTCGGCCCACAGGCGGCGGGCGGCGGCCAGGGTGCCGGCCTCGTCGCGCGACAGTTCCGGCGAGACTTCCAGGCTGACATAGCCGTCATTGCCCTGGCTGGCCTCGTATTGCGGCAGCAGCAGGTCGCAGGCAGCCTGGATGTCCGCCACCACCAGCTTCTCGTAGCGCGCCTCGGCGGACAGCGCCGCATCCTGCTTCAGCACGGCCAATTCGCCCTGGTAGCTGGCGTCGCTGCTGATCGCCTTGTAGAAAATGGCCGGATTCGAGGTGACGCCGGCAATGCCGTCGTCGGCCAGCAGACGCGCCAGCTCGCCGGAGGCGATCAGTTCACGGGACAGATTGTCCAGCCAGATACGCTGGCCGAAGGGACGGATGGCTTGCAAACGGTTCATGGTGAGGCGTCCGGAAGATTGCTTGAGATAAAGAAAGATATCCTAACGCGACGCAACCGCCGCGCCAAGGGAATTGTCGCGGCGGTTTGCGCTGGATCGAACACAATCAGGCGGCCTGGGCATCATGGCGCCGCTCGCGCGGAAACACCACGCTGAACGTGCTGCCCTTCTCCGGCTCGCTCTTGATCTCCAGCCTGGCGTGGTGGCGCGCCAGCACGTGCTTGACGATGGCGAGGCCCAGGCCCGTTCCGCCGCTGCCGCGCGAGCGGCCGCGGTCCACCCGGTAGAAGCGCTCGGTCAAACGCGGAATGTGCTCGCGCGGAATGCCTATGCCGGTGTCGGCGACGGAGAAGCGCAGGAACTCGCCTTCGTCTTGCCAGGCCAGGGTGATGCAGCCGCCTTCCGGCGTGTAGCGCACCGCGTTGGACACCAGATTGCCGAAGGCCGAATGCAGCTCCTGGCTGCTGCCCCACAGGCCGCAATCGCAGTTGCGCAGCAACTTGACCTGATGGCGGCCCTGCGACAAGCCTTCCGCTTCCACCATCAGCGTGTCCAGCATATCGCGCATGTCCACCCGCTCGGAATTGACCGCCTTGGGGCTGTTCTCCAGCTTGGACAGCGTCAGCAAGTCCTCCACCAGGCTTTGCATGCGCCGCGACTGCTCCATCATCATGGGCAGAAACTGGCGGAACACGCGGTCATCCACTTCCGGCATGTCCGACAGCGTTTCCAGGAAGCCGCCCACCACCGTCAGCGGCGTGCGCAGCTCATGCGACACGTTGGCGACGAAATCGCGGTGCACGGTCTGCACCCGCTCCAGCTGGGTGATGTCGCGCGTCAGCAGCAGTTTGCGCGTGGAATCGAACGGCACCAGCTGCAGCGAGATCACCAGCTCGCGCGGCTGGCTGAAGGTCAGCATCAGCGGCTGGCTGAAGCTGGCGTTCTTCATATAGGCATGAAAAGCAGGCTGGCGAATCAGGTTGAGGATCTGGTTGCCGACGTCGCGCTTGCGGTCCAGGCCCAGATGCTCCACCGCCATCGGATTGACCCACTCGATGCGGTCCAGCTCGTCCAGCACCACCACGCCGTCCGGCATCGCCTCGCCGGCGTTGATGAAGCGCTCCAACACATGGGTCAGCTTCTTCTTGCTCTGGCTCTGCGTGCGCATGGTGCGGTACAGCGTCATGAACACGGTGTGCCAAACGCCGAAGCCGTCCGGCACGCGCTCCGCCACCGGATGGCGCAGCCAACGCATCAGCAGTGCGATGTGGTACAGATTGAAGGCCAGCCAGGCGCTCAGGCAGATCGCCAGCGCCAGCAGCGCGTCGGTGCCCGATGAGGCGACCCAGAAGCCGCAACTGATGACGGTGATGGCCACCAGCCACAGCGCGGTTCTTTGCAGGAATTCGCGCATCGCGGCCTACTGCTGCACGGAGAAACGGTAGCCGGTGCCGCGCACGGTCTGAATCAGCCCGTCATGCTGGGTGCCTTCCAGCGCGCTGCGCAGGCGGCGGATATGCACGTCCACGGTCCGCTCCTCGACGAAGACGTGGTCGCCCCACACCTGGTCCAGCAGTTGGGCGCGCGAGTGCACGCGCTCTGGATGGGTCATGAAGAAGTGCAGCAGGCGGAATTCGGTCGGTCCCAGATCGATCACGTTGCCGTGGCCGGTCACGCGGTGGGTCACCGGATCCAGCCGCAGACCCTGTACGTCCACCGCGTCGTCGGTCATCTGCGGCGCGCGGCGGCGCAGCACGGCCTTGATGCGGGCCAACAGCTCGCGCGGCGAGAACGGCTTGGTGATATAGTCGTCGGCGCCGGTTTCCAGGCCGATGATCTTGTCCTGCTCGTCGGAGCGGGCCGTCAGCATGATGATGGGGATATGGCGGGTGCGCTCGTCGGCGCGCAGGCGCTTGGCCACGTCCACGCCGCTGGCGCCGGGCAGCATCCAGTCCAGCAGCACCAGGTCGGGCAGCGCGTTCCTCACCAGCGTCAGCGCCGCCTCGGCGGTGCCGGCGCGCAGCACGTGATGGCCGGCCTGGGCCAGATTGAAGGCGATCAGTTCCTGTATCGCCGGTTCGTCTTCGACCAGCAAGATGTTGGCGGCCATGTCGGCTATCCTCGGGTTTTGATTTTGTGGCAAGGATACAAACGCCAGATGACAGTAATATGACATGTCTTGTGACGTTTGCCGGCATTTTGCACCAAGACAGCCCAGCTATCCAGACGCCCAAAAAAAACGGGCCTGCCTATGGGGCAGACCCGGAATGGTCGTCGTCAAAAACATTGATCTGACAAGAGACCAGGGACAAAGAGATCACCAGGACAGTCTCAAATGAGGGGGTCGTAGACTCTGCTCATCCGCAACCAATCTTGGAGCGGAACAGGCGGCGGGACATGCCTCCTGCTCCTGATACGGGCTGAATTTTACGTAGCAATGCCGCATCTTTAGCACATTATTCAAAGGAATTTTCTTATTTTTACCTTTGTTTAAACGTTTTTTCTAGCAAATAGCCTTACAATGAAAACATGGACAGATTCGACCGCAAAATCCTTGCCGCACTGCACGAAAATGCCAGAATCAGCTTCGCCGAACTGGCGCGCCGGGTGAACCTGTCGGCCCCCGCCGTGGCGGACCGCGTGGCCAAGCTGGAGCAAAGCGGCGTCATCACCGGCTACCGCGCGCAAATCGATCCGAGCCGCGTCGGCCTGCCCATCTCCTGCCTGATCGAATTGACAGTCAAGCATCTGGAGTATTTCGTGGTGATAGACGAAATCCGCAACACGCCCGAAGTGATAGAGTGCGCTTCCATCACCGGCACCAGCGGCCTGATGATCAAGGTGGCGGTGGACACCATGGCCTCGCTGCAAGCGTTGATCGCGCGGCTGATGCAGTTCGGCGACACCAAGACCTCCATCATCATCGACATGCCGGTGGCGCCGCGCATGCCGGCCCTGCACGAAGACGAATGAAAAAACGGCCGACGCCCTCGCGGGCGCCGGCCGAAACAGAGAACAACTCTCCCTTACTCGATCAGGCTCAGCCTGCCACGTGCTTCACGAAGCGCAGCATATTGCAGGTGTAGCCGTATTCGTTGTCGTACCAGGCGACGACCTTGATGAAGGTCTTGTCCAGCGCGATGCCGGCGTCGGCGTCGAAGGTGGACGGCGCGGTGTTGCCGACGAAGTCGGTGGACACCACTTTTTCATCGGTGTAGCCCAGCACGCCCTTCAGCTCGCCTTCGGAAGCGGCCTTCATCGCCTTGCAGATGTCGGCGTAGTCGGCTTCCTTCTCCAGCTCCACGGTCAGGTCGACCACGGACACGTCGGAAGTCGGCACGCGGAAAGCCATGCCGGTCAGCTTCTTGTTCAGTTCCGGGATCACCTTGCCCACGGCCTTGGCGGCGCCGGTGGACGACGGAATGATGTTTTCCAAGATGCCGCGGCCGCCGCGCCAGTCTTTGGACGACGGGCCGTCCACGGTCTTCTGGGTGGCGGTGGCGGCGTGCACGGTGCTCATCAGGCCGCGCTTGATGCCCCAGTTGTCATGCAGCACCTTGGCCACCGGGGCCAGGCAGTTGGTGGTGCAGGAAGCGGCGGAAACGATGGTTTCGCCGGCGTACTTGTCATGGTTGACGCCATAGACGAACATCGGGGTGTCGTCCTTGGACGGAGCGGACTGCACCACTTTCTTGGCGCCGGCGTCGATGTGCTTCTGGCAGCTTTCCTTAGTCAGGAAGAAGCCGGTGCAGTCGATGACGATTTCGGCGTCCACTTCATTCCACTTCAGATTGGCCGGATCCTTTTCCGCGGTCAGGCGAATGGTCTTGCCATTGACGACCAGGCTGCCGCCTTCCACCTTGACGTCGCCCTGGAAGCGGCCGTGCACGGAGTCGTACTTCAGCATGTAGGCCAGGTATTCCGGATCGAGCAGGTCGTTGATGCCGACCACTTCCAGCTCGGGGAAATCCTTGGCGATCGCGCGGAACACCATGCGACCGATGCGACCGAAACCGTTGATACCGACTTTGATAGCCATGATGAAGTCTCCTTGTCAGCTTGTGACAGCTCAATAAATGGTTCGATGGTTGAAACGACGCCACCGAAATAAAGCGAATCCGGATCGCGGCGCGTTGCCGGCCGCGACAGCCCTGAAAACAAAACAGCGCAAGGTCGTTTCCCGCCTTGCGCTGTCACTTTCCACCCATTTGACAATGTAATCAACACGCTACATCAAATGTTGCCTACTTTGCCGTTTCAAGCCTGCAAAACCGCGGCATACGGGCCGGCATCCCCTTGCAGAACCACGTGCAATACATTAGCCGAAACCGAAGTCACGCCGCTGGCGCCCAGTTGCTGCAAAACGGCCTGGTCCACGCGCGCGGCATCGGCCACCTCCACCCGCAGCCGGCTGCCGGCCACCACTTCCACTTTGCGCACATTGTCGGCGCCGCCCAAGGCGGCCAGCCAGCGCGCCTTGTCTATGCTGGCGCCGTTGGCGGCAGCGGCGGACACCAGCTTCTCGGCGGCGGCTTGCGGAGCCGGCGCAACGCCCTCTCCCGCGGCCAGCGCGGTGCGGATTTCGTCGGCGATCAGATCGGCCTCCGGTCCCAACACCACTTGCACGCTGCCGGCTGCCGGCTTGATCAGGCCGCGCGAACCCAGCGCCTTCAGCGCGGTTTCATTGACCTTGTCGTTGCTGGCCACTTGCAGGCGCAGACGGGTAGTGCAAGCATCCACCAGCTTCAGGTTGGCCGCGCCGCCCAGCGCGTCGATGAAGGCGCGCGCGCGGCCGGTGCCGGCTTTGACTTCAACGGCGGCCACCGTCACGTCTTCGCGGCCCGGGGTTTTCAGGTCGAACTTCTTGATGAAGAACACGAACAGGCCGTAGTAGACGACGAAGTAAGCCGCGCCTATGGGCAGCAGCAGCCACGGCTTGGTGGCCAGGCCGAAGTTCAGCAGATAGTCGAACAGGCCGGCGGAGAAGCCGAAGCCGAGCTTGACGCCCAAGAGCTGCATGATGGCCATGGCCAGGCCGGTCAATACGGCATGGATGGCGTACAGCGCCGGGGCCAGGAACATGAAGGCGAATTCGACGGGCTCGGTCACGCCGGTCAGCATGGCGGTCAGCGCCATCGAGAACAGCAGGCCGCCGACGGCCGCCTTGTTTTCCGGCTTGGCGGTGCGGTACATCGCCAGGCAGGCGGCCGGCAGGCCGAACATCATCACCGGGAAGAAGCCGGACATGAACATGCCCGCGGTCTTGTCGCCGGCGAAGAAACGGGTCAGGTCGCCGTGCACCAGCTTGCCGGCGGCATTGGTGAAGTCACCCACCTGGAACCAGACCATGGTGTTGAGGATGTGGTGCAGACCGGTGACGATCAGCACGCGGTTCAGCACGCCGTAGAAGAACACGCCCACTTCGCCGGCGCCGATCAGCCACTTGCCGATGGCATCGATGGCATGCTGGATCGGCGGCCAGACATAGCCCAGCGCCGCGCCCAGGATCAGCATGGAGAAACCGGTGACGATGGGCACGAAGCGCTTGCCGCCGAAGAAGGCCAGATAGCTAGGCAGCTTGATGTCCTTGTAGCGGTTGTACAGATAGCCGCCTACCAGGCCGGACAGAATGCCGGACAGCACGCCCATATTGATCTTGTCGTCTATCACCTTCAGCACGGCGGTCAGCACCAGGAAGCCGATGGCGCCGGCCAGGCCCGATGTGCCGTTGTTGTCCTTGGCGAAGCCCACCGCCACGCCGATGGCGAAGATCAGCGCCAGGTTGCTGAAGATGGCGTCGCCCGCCTGCGCCATGATCTTGATGTCCAGCAGATCAGGCTGGCCCAGCCGCAGCAGCAGGCCGGCCACCGGCAGCACGGCGATCGGCAGCATCAGGGCGCGCCCCAGCTGCTGGATGCCTGCGAATTTGTTCAAGGTACTCACAAGATATCTCCCAGGTTAATTCTGGTGCCGTCTTGTCTAACGGCGGCTCCCCAGCTCTTCACATCACAGCGTCGATTGCCCCGCGTCCGCTTCAGACGAAGGGCCACAACTCCTTGACCCTGCCGCGCACCGCCTGCGCCGAGTCCAGCGCCAACAGGCGGGCTGCCTCCTCGCGGCACTGCCGCAGCGACAGGCTGCGCACCAGGCTCTTCACCTCGGGCACCAGGCGCGGGCTGACCGACAGCTCGGTCACGCCCAGGCCCAGCAGCACCGGCACCGCGAGCGGGTCCGACGCCATCGCGCCGCACACGCCCAGCCACTTGCCATGCTTGGCCGCGCCGTCCGCCGCGATGGCGATCAGCCGCAGCAGGCCCGGATGCAGGGAATCGATGCGCGCGGCCAGCGTGGCGTTGCAGCGGTCCATCGCCAGCGTGTACTGGGTCAGGTCGTTGCTGCCCACGGACAGGAAATCGGCATGGCGGGCCAGCTGGTCCGCCAGCAAGGCGGCGGACGGCACTTCCACCATCACGCCCAACTGCGGCCGCTCGCTCACGCCCATCTCGGCGGCGAGTTCGTCGATGCGGCCGCGCAGGCGGATCAGCTCGCCCGCGTCGGCGATCATCGGCACCAGGATGCGCAGCCGCGACAGCGGCTTCACCATCAGCAAGGCGCGCAGCTGCGCGTCCAGCATGTCCGGATAGGCGAAGCCGGTGCGGATGCCGCGCAGGCCCAGCGCCGGGTTCGGCTCCGGCGGCAGCTGCAGATAGGGCACGTCCTTGTCGCCGCCCACATCCAGCGTGCGGATAATGGCGTGGCGGCCGTCCAGCGCGTCCAACACCGACTGGTAGGCCTCGGTCTGCTCTGCCTCGGTCGGCGCTTCTCGCCGGTCTATGAACAGGAATTCGGTGCGCAGCAAGCCGACGGCGTCCGCGCCATGGGCCACGCCCTCGCGCGCGTCGTCGGCGTTGGCGACGTTGACCGCCACCTCGATCGCCGCGCCGTCCAGCGTAATGGCCGGCGCGTTGGCCGATGCCTGCATCGCGCGCAAGCGCGCCGCCAGCCGTTCGATCTCGGCGCGCGCGGCGGCCAGTTCGGCCGCGTTCGGCTGCGGATTGGCCAGCCCGGCGCCGGCATCCAGCACCAGGGTCTGGCCATGCGCCAGCGTCAGCGCGTCCGCGCCGCAGGCCACCAGGGCCGGGATGCCCAAGGCGCGCGCCAGGATGGCCACATGGCCGCTGGCGCCGCCGGCGGCGGTGACGATGCCGGCGATCTTGGCGCGCGGCAGCCGGGTCAGCGCTGACGGCGCCAGGTCCTCGGCCACCAGGATGGAGGCCTCGAACAGCTCAGGCCCCTCTTCGGGCTCGCCGTACAGCGCCGCCAGCAACTGGCGTTCTATGTCTTTCAGATCCGCCACGCGCTCGGCCAAAATAGCGTTGCCCAGGCCGGCCAACACCTCGCACTGCGCGCGCACCGCGCGGCGGAAGGCCAGACCGGCGCTCGCGCCGCCGGCGATATCGAGCGCGGCCGCGGCCAGCAGCTCGGGATCGTCCAGCAGCGACAGGTGGGCGGCGAAGATATCGCTCTCCGCGGTCGCGCCTCGACGCAAGGCGGCATCTATGCCTTGTTGTATCTGCCGGCGCGCCGACTGCAGCGCCTCGCCCAGCTTGGCCCGCTCGGCCTCTTCGCCGTCGCCGCGCTCGGGCAGCGGCATGTCGAAGGCGTCCAGCCGCACCGCCTGGCCGACGGTGATGCCGGGCGCGGCGGCCACGCCGGCGATGCGGCCCGCCACTTTGGCCACGGCGGCGGCTGCCGGCGCGTGGCCGGCGGCGCTGCGGGTGGACAAGGCGGCTTGCACCGCGGCCAATGCGGCGGCGGCGTCCGCGCCGCGCGCGATCACCGCCACGGCGTCGTTTTCGGCCACGCCCAGGCCCAGCATGGCCACCACGCTGCGCGCGTTGGCCTGCTTGCCATTGAATTCAATGAAGGTTTCCGCGGCAAACGCCTTGGCGGCTTGCTGCACCAGCGCAGACGGCCGCGCGTGCAGGCCGCCCTCGTGCAGCACCGTCGACTCGCCGCGGCATTCCGGCCCGCCGGCGGACTCGCGGGGGGAGACAGCCCCGCGAGCCGCCACGGTCAGGAAGCGCGTCCGGCCCGCTTCTAGCAGGCCTTCGGCGCGGAGGGGAAAATCGAACTGCTCGGAATTGGCGATGACCACCATGGTCTGCAAGGACAGTGCACCGCGCGCCACCGCATCCAGGTCCACCTCGATCAGCGGCTGGCCGGCGGACACCCGCTCGCCGACGCCCACCAGCGGCAGAAAGCCGCGGCCATCCAGCTTGACCGTGTCGATGCCGATGTGGATCAGCACCTCCGCGCCGTTGTCGGCCAGCAGGGTCAGCGCATGGCCGGTGCGGGCCAGCTGGGCCACCGTGCCGCCGCAAGGCGCCAGCAGCGTGGAGGACAATGGCTCCACGGCCAGGCCGTCGCCCATCATCAGGCCGGCGAACACCGGATCGGGCACGCGGTCGAGCGCAATGGCCGGGCCGGAAAACGGCGCCAGCAGTTCTAAGCTTGTGGTCATCGAGCGTCCTTGTACTGTCTGTTCTGATCGGCGGCCGCCTATCCGCGGCCGCCATGGCGGTCTGCGCCGCCTGTTCGCCTCCCGCTCAGCGGGTGCAGGTCACCTTGGACAAGTGGCGCGGCACGTCGGGGTTCAGGCCGCGCGCCTCGGACAGCCGGGCGGCCATCAGGTAGAAGCTCTGGATGGCCAGCAGCGGGTCCAGCGCCTCGTCGTCGGCCACCGCCAGCGTCAGGTCGCGGCTTTCCACCTCGGCCGGCGCCGCCAGCAGCACCTTGGCGCCGCGGCCGCGCATCTCGGCGGCCAGGGCGACCAAGCCCTGCTGCTCCGGTCCGCGCGGCGCGAAGATCAGCAGCGGGTAGCCCTCGTCTATCAGCGCCATCGGGCCATGCTTGATCTCGGCGCCGGAGAAGGCCTCCGCCTGGATGGCGCAGGTTTCCTTGAATTTCAGCGCCGCTTCCAGCGCCACGGCGAAGCCGAGGCCGCGGCCCACCACCATGATGCGCTCGGCCGGCTTCAATACATCGATGGCAACAGACCAGTCCTGGGCGGCCGCCTCGCTCAAGCGCTTGGGCAGGTTTTCCAGCGCGGCCAGCAGGCCGGCGTCGTTCTGCCAGTGCGCCACCAGGCGCGCCACCGCGGACAGCGAAGTAATGTAGCTCTTGGTGGCCGCCACGCTCTTTTCTTCGCCGGCGCACAACGGCGCCGCCCAATGGCAGGCTTCCGCCAGCGGCGAGCCAGGCTTGTTGACCAGGGCCACGGTATGGGCGCCGGCGGCGGACAGGGCCTTCATGGTGTCCACCAGGTCCGGGCTCTGGCCGGACTGCGACACCGCCACGGCCAGTTGGCCGGACACCGCCAGCGGCGACTGGTGCAGCGTGACGATGGACATCGGCAGCGACACCACCGGCACGCCCAGCCGCTGCATGGCCAGGTAGGCGAAGTAGCTGGCGGCGTGGTCCGAGCTGCCGCGCGCCACGGTCAGCGCCAGGCGCGGGCTGATGCGGGCCAGCTCGCGTCCCAGCGCGGCCAGGCCTTCATCGGCGTACATATGTTGCGCGGCCACCGCCTCGGCGGCGTACAGCGCTTCTTCAAGCATCAACGAGGCCAATTTCCTCTCCCTCAACGTAGACTTGCTGCAAATTCAGTTCCGCATCCAGCACCGCGATGTCGGCCCAGGCGCCGGCTTCCAGCCGGCCGCGGTCGGCCAGGCCCAGATAGTCGGCCGGGTACAGCGACAAACGATGCGAGGCGTCCGCCAGCGGCAGGCCTATCTTCACCAGATTGCGCAGCGCCTGGTCCATGGTCAGCGTGCTGCCGGCCAGGGTGCCATCGGCCAGCCTCACCCCGCCCATGCACTTGGTGACGGAATGGGAGCCCAGCTTGTACTGGCCGTCCGGCATGCCGGCGGCGGCAGTGGAGTCGGTGACGCAATACAGGCGCGGAATGGCGCGCAGCGCGGTGCGAATGGCGCCCGGATGGACGTGGAGCAAATCGGGAATCAGCTCGGCGTACTCGGCATGCGCCAGCGCCGCGCCCACCACGCCCGGCTCGCGATGATGCAGGCCGGTCATGGCATTGAAGAGGTGAGTGAAGCCGGACGCGCCCTGTTCCAGCGCGGACACGGCGTCCTCGTAGCTGGCCAGGGTATGGCCCATCTGCACCTTGACGCCCTGTTCGCTGAGCCGGCGGATGATGTCGAGGTGGCCCGGAACTTCCGGCGCCAGCGTGATCAGCGAAATCGGCGCCAGCGCGCGATAGCCGTCTATCTGCGCCATCGCCGCCTGACAGGCGTCGTCCGGCTGCGCGCCCAGCTTGCCCGGATTGATGTAGGGACCTTCCAGGTGCACGCCCAGCACGCGGCTGCCGGCCGGCGCCCGCTCCTTGCTGCAGCGGCCGATGTCCGCCAGCACGCGGGAGATTTCCTCCGGCGGCGCGGTCATGGTGGTGGCCAGCAAGGACGTGGTGCCGAAACGGGCGTGCAGCCGCGCCACATGATGGACGGTGTCGCCGCCCTCCATGATGTCCACGCCGCCGCCGCCGTGCACGTGCAGATCGATGAAGCCGGGCAGGATGTAGCGTTCCGGCTGCCGGCCGGACGCCAGCTTGGCGTCTATCGCTGCGATGCGGCCGTCGGCCGCCAGGCGCACGGCGCCGTCCATCCAGCCGGAGGCGGTAAGGATGCGGCCCTGCAAGGTCTGGTTCTGGGTCATCGTTTCAGTTCGGCTACAAAGTCGTAATAATCGTTGCGGCAGTAGGTGTCGGTCAGCTCGATCGCCACGTTGTCGGCGTTGTAGCCTATACGGGTGATCAGCAGCATCGCCTCGCCCGGCCGTATGCCGGCAAGCGTGGCGATGTCGCCCGAAGCGTTGACCGCCCGGATGTGCTGCAAGGCTCGCACTACCGAATGTCCTGTCGCGTCCAAATGGGCGTACAGCGAAGTGCCCACTTGCTGCGGGTCGGATAAATACGCGACCGGCAGCGTACTCATTTCAATCGCCATCACCACGCCGTCGGCGAGGCGCTGGCGCTTCAGCCGCGCCACCATCGAGGTCGGCGACAGCCCCAGCTTGATCACTTCCTCGTTGCTGGGCGCGAACACGCCGCGCTCCAGCCACACCGATGACGGCACGAAGCCGCGCAGCCGCAGCTGCTCGGTGAAGCCGGTCAACCTCGACAAGGGCTGCTCCAGCCTCGGCGTGATGAAGGTGCCCGAGCCCTGGCGCCGGCGGATCATGCCCTGCTCCAGCAGCACGTCCATCGCCTTGCGCGCGGTCACCCGCGAAATGCCCAACTCCTCCGAAAACGTCCGCTCCGACGGCAGCGCCTCGTCGGCTTGCCACCAGCCGGCGTTGATCGCGTCGGCCAGCTTGCGCGACAGCTGCAGATACAGCGGGGTGCTCAGGGTTTCATCCGGTTTCAATGCTTGCCAGCGGTTTTCCATGGTCGTCTGCAAGTGGTCTGAAAATTGCAGTGTAAGCCCTGTCGCCCGCCGGCGGCATCCCGTCCGACTTCCCCCGCGCAGCGTAATCCGCGCGCTACACTGCGAACGTTAATACCACATTAATACCACGTCAATACCAATTTAGCCTCCGCAAGCAGGAAAGCGCTGTGCGCTGGCAACAAAACGACAGCGCCATGACTTGCGTCAGCCATCGCGCGCGCGCCACTCGCCCAAGCCTTAGTGCCAGGTCTGCAAGGAGTTGTTTTTTGCCAGAATTTTCGCTTGGCCGGCCACCCTGACATGGCAGCCAGATCATGCCGGCTCGCCGCCTTGGCATGCCGGCGGCGGCGCGACATCCGCCGCGCGCCGCCAGCCGCGCCATGCATACCACTATCGACAAGGAGTCCACATGAAACGCCAATGGCAAGCCATCCTGCCGCTGCTGCTGAGCGGCCTGAACGCGCCGCTCTGGGCCCACGGCACCATGGAAGTGCCGGTCAACCGCGTCTACAGCTGCTATCTGGAAGGACCGGAGACGCCGCAAAGCGCGGCCTGCCAGGCCGTGCGCCAACTGGACGGCGCCGAGGGGATGTACAACTGGAACGGCATCAACCGCAATCCGCCTGGAGACAACCACCAGGCGGTGGTGCCAGACGGACAGCTGTGCGGCGGCGGCCAGGCCACTTTCCGCTCGTTCAACCTGCCGCGAGACGATTGGAAAACCACGCCCATCGCCCCGGACGCCGCCGGCAACTTCGAATTCGTCTACAAGGCCACCGCGCCGCACGCCAGCAAATATTTCCGCTTTTACGTCACCAAGGATGGCTGGCGCGACGACCATCCGCTGCGATGGGCGGATCTAGAATTATTCGGCACGTACAACGGCACGCCGCCGCTGGACGCCAACAAGCGCTATCACATGACCATGAAGCTGCCGCCAGGCAAGAGCGGCCGCCACATCCTCTACAACGTGTGGAAGCGCTCGGACAGCGAGGAGGCGTTCTACTCCTGCTCCGACGTGGTGTTCGCGGCCGGCGCCAAGCAGGCCGCGCCGCTGGCCAATGCCTGGAAGGAGATTGGCCGCGTGGTGGCGCACGGCGATCTGCCTGCCGGCGGCAGCGCCACCCTGCGCGTGTTCGACGCCATGGGCCGCGACGCGGAGAGCCAGAGCATGCGGCTGAACGCGGCCAGCGGCCGCGCGGCCAACTGGCCTTACGAGCTGGCGCGCCAGGTGAACGCGGCATCGCGCATCATCCGCATCGGCGCGCTCGGCGTTCGGGGAGGGGAAGCGGTGATCGAACCGTCGCGCGATGCCGCGGCCAACCGCGTCTACCTCAACGACGGCTACCCCGGCTACAGCTACACCATAGACCTGAAGAAGGACGGCCCCGCGCCGCGATAGCCGGCAGACGGCTTGGCGGCGCTAGCGCCGCCAGCTGATCAGCAGCACCGCCGCCACGATCACCGCCATGGCCAGCATCTCCTGGAGCCCGACACGCTCGCCCAGAAACAGCGCGCCCAGCAGCACGGCGATCACGGGATTGACGTAGGCGTAGCTGGTGGCCGCGGCCGCCGACACTGTCTTCAGCAGATAAAGATAGGCGCTGTAGGCGATCATCGAGCCGAACACCGTCAGGTAGAGCAACGCTCCCCAGCCGGCCGCGCCGGGCCAGGCCTGCAGGCGCTCGCCGATGGCGAAGCTGGACAGCAGCAAGGCCAGGCCGCCGAAAATCATGGTCCAGGCGCTGCCCATCGCGCCCGGCGGCTGGGCCAGATGCTTGCTCCAGGCCGAACCCAGCGCCCAGCCGGCCGAGGCCAGCAAGAGCAGAACCGCCCCCTGCGGGCTGGCCTGGAGGCTGCTCCCCAAGTTCAGCAATACGATGCCGAACACGCCCAGCGCCATGCCCGCCCACTCCAGCGCGCGCGACTTATGGCCGAACAGCCTGGCGAACAGCAGCGTGAACAGCGGCACCGTGGCCACCACCAGCGCGGCCACGCCGGACGACACCTCGCGCTCGGCCATGGTCACCAGGCCATTGCCCACCGCCGGCATCAGTACGCCCAGAATGGCCGCCCCGCGCAGCTGGCGCGAGTCGGGCCAGGCCACGCCGCGCCAGCGCAGAAAGGCCAGCACGACGCAGCCGGCCAAAGTGAAGCGGATGCCGGCCATCATCAACGGCGGCCAGGATGCCACGCCGACGCGAATGGCCAGGTAAGTGGAGCCCCAGATGATGTACAGCGCGAAAAATGCCGCCAGCGTCAGCGGCGCAAGACGTGAAAAAGGCATGGCGAGGTCCGAATGATTCGAACCCAAACCATGCCGCATGCCGGCCGAAACGGCAAGAAGCCTATCGCATCGCCAGCCGCTGCAGGATGTTGGAGAACTCTTCCATATAGGTGTCGAAGCGCGTGGCCATGCGGTCCACATCGGTGGCGAAGCGGTTGTAGGCCACCACCGCCGGAATGGCCGCGAACAGGCCGATGGCCGTGGCCACCAGCGCCTCGGCGATGCCCGGCGCCACCGTGCTCAGCGTGGCCTGGCCGGCGTTTCCGAGGCCGATGAAGGCGTGCATGATGCCCCACACCGTGCCGAACAGGCCGACATAGGGACTGACCGAACCCACTGTGGCGAGGAAGGAAGTATGGCTGTCCAGCGTGTCCAGCTCACGTTGCGCCGCGGCGCGCATGGCGCGGCGCGAGCCGTCCATGATGTCGGACAGCTCGGTGCCGGCGCGGCCGCGCAGTTTCAGAAACTCGGCGAAGCCGGACTGGAAGATGCGCTCCATGCCCACCGCGTCGCTGCGGCGGCACACGTCCTCGTACAGGCGGTTCAGGTCCGCGCCGCTCCAGAAATTGCGCTCGAACTCTTCGCTGTGGCGCTTGGCCGCGCCCAACACCGCGATCTTGTTGAAGATCAGCGCCCAGGACAGCAGGGAGGTCAGCGCCAGGCCGGCCATCACCAACTGCACCAGCAGGCTGGCGTTCAGGATCAGGCTGATGAATGAAATCTGTTGCACGTTTTCGTCCTCGGTTCACTTGCGGCTAGCGTAACACGCGGCCGCTTTCCAGATCGATGATGGTCGATGGCTTGCGCCGCTTGCCTATGCGTCCGGGCAAGGTCAGCGCCTTATGTTTGAAAGCCTTGCGGCAGGCCTGCGCCGTCTTCAGCGATTTCTGCCCGGCGCGGTTGGCCGACGTGGACACCAGCGCGGTGCCCAGCGTCCGGCACAAAGCCGCCGCCTCGCCATGGGCGGTGACCCGCACCGCGATCTTGTGGTGGCGCCCGCGCAGCGCCGACGGCACGCGCCGCGAAGCGGGCAGCAAAAAGGTATATGGACCGGGCCAATAGCGCGCCAGTTCCGCGCGCTGCGCAGTGGTAAGCGGCTGGATCAGGTGGCGGATCTGCTCGATATCGGCGGCGATGACGATCAGGCCCTTGTGATTGGGCCGCGCTTTCAGCGCCAGCACGCGGCGGATCGCCCGGACATCGAATGGATGGCAGCCCAGGCCGTAGCAGGATTCGGTGGAATAGGCGATTACGCCGCCCTGGCGCAATCGTCCGCGGGCGCGCCTTTGCAGCAACCGGCCAGGCAGGCGCGGCAAGGGGCCGGAACCAGACTTCATGATTTGATCGGACACAATAAAACGGGAAGCGGTCATTGTAGCGGCAATGGCGCAAAAGCACAGGCTTCGGGCGGAAAAAGAACGGTTCCCTCCTGCAACCAGAGATGATTGGCATGCATTGGGAAAGATGCGCCGGCCTTGGGCTTTTGCGGCCGGCGCCCGCGCCAGACGCTCACCCTCTCCTGCGTGTTCAGGAGAAACCTGCCGGATTCCGGCATTGCCAGCGCCAGCTGTCACGGCACATGTCATCCAGGCCTTTCCTAGCCGTCCATCCCAGCTGCGTGCGGGCGGCGGAGACATCGGCCCAGCTTTCCGCGATGTCTCCTACCCGGCGCGCAGCCATCTGGTACGGCACGGCCACGCCATTGACCCGCTCGAAAGCTTTCACCATTTCCAGCACGGAATAGCCTCTGCCCGTGCCTAGGTTCGCCGTGGTCAGACCGAGCCGCTGCTCTAGCACCTCCAACGCCTTCAGATGGCCCTCGGCCAAATCCGCCACATGGATGTAATCGCGCACGCCGGTGCCGTCATGGGTCGCATAATCACCACCGAACACATTCAGAAAGGCTTGCTTGCCGCACGCCACCTGAGTAATGAAAGGCAACAGATTATTCGGCGCCCCCTCTGGATCTTCGCCGATCTCGCCGCTTTCATGCGCGCCGACCGGATTGAAATAGCGCAGCACGGCGATGCGCCATTCCGGATCCGCCCAAGCCAAGTCCCGCAGCATCTCCTCGGCCATCAGCTTGCTGCGTCCATAGGGGCTGCCCGGAGACAAAGGCGTATCCTCGGCGATAGGCATGCGGCCCGGATTGCCGTAGATATTGGCGGATGAGCTGAACACCAGCCGTTTCACGCCGTGCCGCCGCATCGCGCCCAGCAGCGCCAGGGTGCCTCCGACATTGTTTTCGTAATATTCGAGCGGTTTGACAACCGAATCGCCCACTACCTTCAGGCCAGCAAAATGGATCACCGCGTCGATGGGATAGCGGAACGCCGCCTCCAGCGCCGCCTCGTCCCGGATATCGCCGTGAATGAAGCTCAGCGCCTTGCCGGTCAGTGCTTGCACCCTGCGCAACGCTTCCGCCTTGCCATGGCGCAGATTGTCCAATACCACCAGTTCATGGCCGGCCGTCAATAATTCGACGCAAGCATGGCTGCCGATATAGCCCGCCCCCCCGGTCACCAGAATCATCGCGTGTTCCCACTCTTACCAAAAACACGCCATTGTAGTGAAGGAGGGAAAGCCCTGTCCAAAGCAAAACAGCAGCGGCCGGATGGACGCTGCTGTTTCACCAGATAGGACGCTCAGTGCTTGCGGCCGATGGCGCGGGCGCCGATGTCGCGGCGGAATTGCTTGCCGGCGAACTCGATGGCGTCGGCCAACTGATAAGCTCTGGACTGCGCCATCTTGACGCTGTCGCCCAGGCCCACCGCGCACAGCACGCGGCCGCCGCTGGCGCGCAACTGGCCTTGCTCATCCAACGCGGAGCCGGCATGAAAGACAATGCCATCCTCGCTCTCCGCCGGGACGCCGTGGATGGCGTCGCCCTTGCGCGGCGCGTCCGGGTAGCCGGCGGCGGCCAGCACCACCCCCAGCGCCACGCGGCGGTCCCACTCGGCTTCCACCTTATCCAGCTTGCCGTTGACGCCGGCCTCCAGCAGAGTGGTGAAGTCGGTCTTCAGGCGCGCCATGATGGGCTGGGTTTCCGGATCGCCGAAGCGGCAGTTGAACTCGATCACCTTGGGATGGCCCGTCTCATCTATCATCAGGCCGGCATACAGGAAGCCGGTATAGCTGTGGCCGTCCTTCTTCATGCCCTGCACCACCGGCTGGATGATTTCGCGCATCACGCGGTTGTGCACTTCCGGCGTCACCACCGGCGCCGGGCTATAGGCGCCCATGCCGCCGGTGTTGGGCCCCTGGTCATGGTCCAGCAGGCGCTTGTGGTCCTGGCTGGTGGCCATGGGCAGCACGTGCTCGCCGTCCACCATCACGATGAAGCTGGCTTCCTCGCCCGCCAGGAAGTCCTCGATCACCACGCGGCTGCCGGCTTCGCCCATCTTGTTGCCGAGCAGCATGTCGTCTATGGCGGCATGCGCCTCTTCCAGCGTCATCGCCACCACCACGCCCTTGCCGGCGGCCAGGCCGTCGGCCTTGATCACGATGGGCGCGCCCCTGCCGTCCACATAGGCATGTGCGGCGGCGGCGTCGGTGAAGGTCTGATAGCCAGCGGTGGGAATGCCATGGCGCAGCATGAAAGCCTTGGCGAAATCCTTGGAGCTTTCCAGCTGCGCGCAATACTGAGTGGGGCCGAACACTTTCAGTCCCTCGCCGCGGAAGGCGTCCACCACCCCGGCGGCCAGCGGCGCTTCCGGGCCGACCACGGTCAGGTCTATCTTCTCTTCCTTGGCCAGGGCCAGCCATTCGGCCACGCCGTTGGCCGGCACATTGGTCAGGTTGGCGTCCAGCGCGGTGCCGGCGTTGCCCGGCGCGACAAACACCTTGGACACGCGCTTGGACTTGGCGATGCGCCAGGCCAGCGCATGTTCGCGGCCGCCTGAGCCGATCACGAGAACTTTCATGGTTTTCTTCCGTTACGCGAAACGCCCCGCGGGAGCGTTCCGTCTGCAAGGGTTAGGGTCGAAGATGGGAGCGGCGCTCCCTCTCCCCCGATCCCTCTCCCACCAGGGGAGAGGGCGGCGCGCCAGCATAGCCAGGATGCGCGCGCGCCGTTTCAAAAGCATATCAATGGCGGAAGTGGCGCACGCCGGTCAACACCAGCGCGATGCCGTGCTCGTCGGCGGCGGCGAACACTTCCTCGTCGCGCATGGAGCCGCCCGGCTGGATGATGGCCTTGATGCCCTGCTCGGCGATGACGTCGATGCCGTCGCGGAACGGGAAGAAGGCGTCAGACGCCGCCACCGCGCCAGCCAGGCTCAAGCCGGCGTCCTGCGCCTTGCGCGCGGCGATGCGGGTGGAGTCGACGCGGCTCATCTGGCCGGCGCCGATGCCGGCGGTCTGGCCGTCCTTGCAGAACACGATGGCGTTGGATTTGACGAATTTGGCCACGCGCCAGGCGAACAGCAAGTCCGACATCTCCTGCGCCGTCGGCTGGCGCTTGCTGACCACGCGCAGCTCGTCCAGGCCCACGTTGCGGATGTCCGGCGTCTGCACCAGCACGCCGCCGCCCACGCGCTTCAGCTCGAAGCGGTTGGAACCCGCTTCCAGCGGAATCTCCAGCACGCGCACGTTCTTCTTGGCGGCGATGATGGCCTTGGCCTCGTCGCTGAAGGCCGGGGCGATCAGCACTTCCAGGAACTGGCCGGTCACGGCTTCCACCGTCTCCGCGTCCACCGGGCGGTTGAAGGCGATGATGCCGCCGAAGGCGCTGGTGGTGTCGGTGGCGAAGGCCAGCTTGTAGGCGGACAGCGTGTCCGGGCCGACGGCCACGCCGCACGGGTTGGCGTGCTTGACGATGACGCAGGCGGTCTGCTCGAAAGTCTTCACCGCCTCCCAGGCGGCGTCGGCGTCGGCGATATTGTTGTAGGACAGTTCCTTGCCCTGCAGCTGCTGGTAATGGGCGATGCTGCCCGCAGCCGGGTCCAGATCGCGGTAGAAGGCAGCGGCCTGATGCGGGTTTTCGCCGTAGCGCATGTCCTGCACCTTGATGAACTGGGCGTTCAGGCGGTTCGGGAAGGCCACGCGCTCCGGCTTGCCTTCCACCACGCCTTCGGCCAGGCTGGTCAGGTAGTTGGAGATGGCGCCGTCGTAGGCGGCGGTGTGGGTGAAGGCCTTCTTGGCCAGCTCGAAGCGGGTGGTCTTGGCCAGCCTGCCATCGTTGACCTTCAGTTCGGCCACCAGTTCCGGGTAGTCGGCGCTATCGGTAACGATGGCGACATGGGCCCAGTTCTTGGCGGCGGAGCGCACCATGGTCGGGCCGCCGATGTCGATGTTCTCGATCGCGTCTTCCAGCGAGCAATCCGGATTGGCGATGGTGGCCTCGAACGGATACAGGTTCACGCACACCAGGTCGATATTGCCGATGCCGTGTTCGGCCATGGTGGACACGTGCTCCGGCAGATCGCGGCGGCCCAGGATGCCGCCATGCACCTTGGGATGCAGCGTCTTGACGCGGCCGTCCAGCATTTCCGGGAAGCCGGTGTAATCGGACACTTCGGTCACCGGCACGCCGGCGTCCTGCAGCAGTTTGGCGGTGCCGCCGGTGGACAGGATGTGCACGCCGAGGGAGGACAGCTCCTTGGCGAATTCCAGTACACCGCTCTTGTCGGACACGCTGATCAGCGCTCGTTCGATCTTGGTCATGTTTCTCTACCGCTTTGGCTATGAATGAACACAATAAAAACCGGCCCAGGCCGCCGACCACGCGCGTCGGCTCGACTCCCGTCTACAGCGGCCTGCCCATCGAATCCCCGCCCCTCGCCGCGCGGGAAGGGCAAAAAAAACCGGCCACCCTGTGACGGTGTGGCCGGTTATCTTCAAATCAAATCATACGACTTCATCTTCTTGCGGAGGGTGTTGCGGTTCAAGCCCAGCAACTCCGCCGCTCGCGTCTGGTTGCCCTGGGTGTGTATCAGCACCACCTCCAACAGCGGCTTCTCGACACAGGCGAGCACCATGTCGTAGATGGCGGACGGCGCTTCGCCGTCCAGATCTCTGAAATACTGTTCCATTGCCAGCCGCACCGACTGCGAGATGTGATCGTTGTTTTGCATCTTGTTATTTGCTGTCCAGATTAGGGTTCCCCGTAAGGTCCGCGCCGCCTCAGCCGCCGCAGGCCTCACCCTCCGCGACAACGTCGCGATCCAACTTGTCCTCGCCCTCGACTACATAGCTTAGACGATCGCCGGCGTCGCCAAGGCCGGAGAAATACGCATCCACCGCCAGCCGCTGCGCCTCGGTGCTTTCCAGCTGGTACATCTGCTGGCGGAAGGCGTTGCCGCCCGCCAGTCCCTTGGTGTACCAGGCGATGTGCTTGCGGGCGATGCGGCAGCCCGAGTACTCGCCGTAAAAACCGTAAAGCTCGTCCAGATGGCCCAGCATCAGCTCGCGGATTTCGCCCACCGTCGGCGGCGGCAACTCCATCCCGGTTTCCAGATAGTGCTGGATCTCGCGAAAAATCCACGGCCGCCCCTGCGCCGCGCGGCCTATCATGATCGCGTCGGCGCCGGTGTAATCGAGCACATGCTTGGCCTTGGCCGGCGAGTCGATGTCGCCGTTGGCGATCACCGGAATGGAAATCGCGCGCTTCACCTCGCGTATCGTGTCGTACTCCGCGTCGCCCCGGTACATGTCCTCGCGGGTGCGGCCATGCAGCGCCAGCGCGGCGATGCCGGCTTCCTCGGCCATCTGCGCCACCCTGAGCGCGGTCTTCACATCGCGGCTCCAGCCGGTGCGGGTCTTCAGCGTCACCGGCACGTCCACCGCCTTGACTACCGCTTCCAGGATGCGGCCGACGTTGTCCAGGTCGCGCAGCAGCGCCGAGCCGGCGGCCACATTGCACACTTTCTTCGCCGGACAACCCATATTGATGTCTATGATCTGCGCGCCATGCTCCACGTTGAGCCGGGCCGCCTCGGCCAGCATCTGCGGCTCGCCTCCGGCGATCTGCACCACGATGGGCTCCACTTCGCCCTCGTGGTTGGCGCGGCGCAACGTCTTGGGCGTGGTCCACAGCGCCTTGTTGGCGGTGATCATCTCGGAAACGGCCATGCCGGCGCCCAGGCGTTTGCACAACATGCGGAAGGGCCTGTCCGTCACCCCGGCCATCGGCGCTACGATCAGCCGGTTTTTCAGTTGGTACGGTCCTATCTGCATGACAAGTCAAAAATGGGTAATCGCGGGAAGGGTCGGTATTGTATAGGGAATTTCGGCGGCCGGGAAAAATTTTTGCTTATTTTTTAGGCAGCTTCGATAGTCGGGAGTAATGAGGGGGGGTGGAAGTCAGCCGATAAGCCGGGTTCTGTCGTTGGACAATCATTCCTCTAGGCCTGCCGTTGCCGACAGGCTCAAGCAACCTACCCGGGGACAACGCGAGCCACGTTGGCGTCCCCCTATTTGGTCTTGCTCCGGATGGGGTTTAGCCTGCCGTCCGTGTCGCCACGTCCGCGGTGCGCTCTTACCGCGAGCGGGTTGCCCCGCTCGTCCGGGCCGGCTTTCGCCTCCCGGTACACCTTTTCACCCTTGCCTGTGCCCTGTTGCCAAAGCCATCGGCGGTTCAGCTCTCTGTTCCACTTTCCGTCGCCTCGCGGCGCCCGGCCGTTAGCCGGCATCCTGCTCTACGGAGCCCGGACTTTCCTCCCCGCCCTTGCGGGCGCGGCGATTGTCTGGCTGACTTCCGGGCGCGATTTTAACGCAAATCCAACCGCGCCGCCCGACAATTTTCCATGACATACAGGATAATCCCGTATACTGGCTATCCCTTTTCGAAGTGTCCGGACTCGTGATGGAGTTGAATCAAGCCAGGCTGTCGCGCTTGCAGCTGTTCGGCACCTTGGCCATCGTATTTGCGCTGGCGCTGACCTTGACCAGCTATTTCCTGATGATGGGCTGGCGCGACTTCCAGTCCGGCCGGCAAAACATCGAGCAAGAAGCCGCCGCGCGCGCGCG